>DATHPS010000008.1:0-172123 GCA_035483545.1 Solirubrobacteraceae bacterium
CGGGACCGGGATCGTCGCCGAGCTCGGCGCGATGCGGATCTCCGACGAGATCGACGCGCTCGAGGTCATGGGCATCGACTCCGTCACCTTCCTCTGCGCCACCCGCCTGCTCGCCGCGTGGCTCGTGCTGCCCTTCATGTATCTCGCCGGCATCGGCGGTGCGTTCATCGCCTCCTACATCGCCGTCGTCCAGCAGGTCGGCGTCGTCTCCTCCGGCGGGTACTTCTTGATCTTCTGGCAGTTCCAGAACCCACCCGACTTCCTCTTCAGTCTCATCAAGGCGATGTTCATGGCGACCGCGATCGTGCTCGTCGGCTGCTATTACGGCTACAACGCCAGCGGCGGCCCCGTCGGCGTCGGCACCGCAACCGCCAAGTCGATGGTCCTCAACCTGATCCTCGTACACCTCATCGGCATGCTCGGCACACAAGTCTTCTGGGGCGCGAACCCGCGCGCCCCAATCGGAGGGTAGGCAGATGGCCGTCAAGGAGAACCCCGGGGATCCCGCCGAGGAAGAGGAGCTCTTCCAGTTCCACACCGGCGCCAACCGACCCACGAGCGTCCCCGACGCGATCGAGTTCGTCGACGTCCACAAGGCGTTCGGCTCCAACCGCGTCCTGCGCGGGCTGAACCTCGGTCTGCCCGAAGGCCAGGTCTCGATGATCCTCGGCCCCTCCGGCACCGGCAAGTCGGTGTGCATCAAGCACATCGTCGGCCTCCTCTACCCCGACGAGGGCGACGTGATCGTCGACGGGCAGTCGATCCCCTCGCTCTCCGACGACGACCTCTTCGAGACGCGCAAGAAGTTCGGCGTCCTCTTCCAGGACGGCGCGCTCTTCGGCTCGCTCAACCTCTACGACAACGTCGCCTTCCCGCTGCGCCAGCACACCGAGAAGGGCGAGGACGAGATCGCCGAGATCGTCAACCGCCGCCTGCGCGAGGTCGGCCTCGGCAATGCCAACGAGAAGATGCCCAACGAGCTCTCCGGCGGCATGCGCAAGCGCGCCGGCTTCGCGCGCTCGCTCGTCCTCGACCCCGCGATCGTGCTCTTCGACGAGCCCGACTCCGGCCTCGACCCCGTGCGCACCGCGCTGCTGTGTGAGCTGATCAAGGAAATCCACGCCGAGAACGGCGGCTCCTACGTCGTCATCACCCACGACATCCTCAGCGCGCGGCGCGTCGCCGAGTACATCGCGATCCTCTGGCGCGGACGCATCGTCGAATCCGGCCCCGCCGAAGAGCTCTTCGACTCCGAGAACCCGTTCGTGCGGCAGTTCCTCTCCGGCGAGTCCGCCGGGCCGCTCGGGATGGAGTGAGTACCGCTCGGCTGCTCTCCGCGCTCGCCGGCCGCGCCGCGCGGCGACCGCTGCTCGTGCTCGCGCTCGCCGCGATCCTCGGCGCGGGGGGCGCCGCGCTCGCGCTGAGCCTGCACACGAGCGCCGCGAGCGACACCTTCGTCGGTCGCTCCAGCGCCACCTATCGCGCGACCCAGCGCTTCTATCGCGCGTTCGGCGAAGAGCCCGTCGAGGTGATGGTCAAAGGGAGCCTCCAGCAGCTCCTCTTGAGCTCCGATCTCGAGCGCCTGACCGGGCTCGAGGGCTGTCTCTCGGGCAACGTCCCCGCCGCCGGGCTCGCCCACGAGGGCGGTCCCGAGGGACCCTGCGGACAGCTCGGCGCGCTGCACACCGTGAAGGTCGTGATCGGCCCCGGCACGTTCCTCCAGGAGGCCGCCGAACAGATCGACCAGCAGCTGTCCACCCAGAGCGCTCAGGCCGAGCGCCAGGCGCGCGCGGCCCAGCAGGCCATCTACCGCGCCGCGCTCGCGCAAGGTCGCAGCGCGAGCGAAGCGCACAAGCTCGGCGCCGAAGCCAGCAAGCTCACGCTCGAACGCTACGCGCAGCAGCTCGAGCTGATCGGCGCCGAGTACGGACTCACCGCGCCGCCCGAAGTGAACGATCCCGCTTTCATCGAGCGCGTCGTCTTCGACAACACCGCCAAGCTCCCCGGTACCCCCAAGCAGCGCTTCGCCTACCTCTTTCCGAGTCGCGAAGCCGCGCTGATCTCCGTGCGCATGCGCGCCGGTCTCGACGAAGCGCAGCGCAACCACACGATCGCGCTGATCCGCCGCGCCGTCGCGATGCCAGAGTGGCAGCTCCAGCACGGCGAGCGCTACCTCATCACCGGCGAGCCCGTGATCGTCTCCGATCTCACGAGCTCGATCGCGCGCTCGATCGAGCTGCTGCTCGTCGCCGTGCTGCTCGTGATGGCGATCACCCTCACGCTCGTCTTTCGGGGTCGTCCGCGGCTGCTACCGCTCGCGCTCGCCGCGCTCGCGACCGCGCTCACCTTCGGCGCGCTCGCCGCGGTCGGCGCGTCGCTAACCGTCGCCCAGGTCGCCGTCCTGCCCGTGCTCGTCGGCCTCGCCGTCGACTACGCCATCCAGTTCCAGTCCCGCTTTCACGAGCTCCGCCGCGCCGGCGCGCGCGTCGAGGACGCCCTGCGCCAGGCCGCCGCGCTCGCCGGACCGACGATCGCCGCCGCCGCGGCCGCCGGCGCCGCCGCCCTGCTCGTCCTCGCGCTCTCCCCCGTTCCGACCGTGCGCGGCTTCGGCTTCCTGCTCGCGCTCGGCATCGCCATCGCCTTCCTCTGCGCACTCACCGTCGGCTCCGCCGCGCTGGCGCTCGCCGCGCGGCGCGGGGGTAGCGCCGCGGCGCCGAGCGGGGGCGCAGTCGTCGGGGACGACTCCCTTTTTGGAGTTCCTTCCATGCGGAATAGTTCCGATCGGAAGGAACACGCTTTTTCCATATCCACTCGTGCGCCGGCTCTGCGCAGAGCTATGTCGTCTGCGGGCCGCGCAACGTTGCCTATGCGCCCCGCAATGTCGTCTACACGCCGAGCCGCGGACGCCGTCGCCGCGCGTCTCGTCCCCTCGCTGCGCGGCGCCCGCGAGCTGCTGCGCGATAACGCGCTCACGCGCGCGGTCTCGCGCGCCGCGCTCGTACACGCCGTGCGCCACCCCGGTCGCGTGCTCGGCGTCGGTCTCGCACTCGCCGCGCTCGGCTGGGCGCTCGACACGCAGACCCACGTCGAAACCAACCTCGAAAAGCTGGTGCCCCAGAACCTCTCCTCGCTGCGCAATCTGAACACGCTCGAGCGCACCTCCGGCATCGGCGGCGAAATCGACCTCATGGTCTCCGGCGCCAAGAGGGTGGCGCAGCCGGCCGGAGGCCGGCGAGCCGGGCCCCTCTCCAATCAAATCATCGCGACGCCCGCCACGCTCGAATGGATGAGCCACTACGAGGCCGCTCTCCTGCGTCGCTTCGGCTACTCCGCGACGCGCGGCTGCGGCAAGGCGCAGCTGTGCCCCGCCTTCTCGCTGCCCGATCTCTTCGCCGGCAGCGCCCTCACCGGGAGCGCCGGTGAAGGCGCCGGCGGCTCCGGCGCGGGCGGCGGCCGCTCCGGCACGGGCAAGGCCGCGGCGCCCAAGCTCACCAGCGCGGCGGTCCGCTCGCTGCTGGGTGCGATCCCGTCGTACTTCTCGCAGGACGTGATCACGTCAAATCGACGCGTCGCGACGCTCGCGTTCGGCATTCGCCTGATGCCGCTCGACCGCCAGCAGCAGGTGATCGACGCGATGCGCGCCAGCCTGCATCCGCCGCGCGGCGTCAGCGTGCAGCTCGTCGGGCTGCCCGTGCTCGCCGCGCAGTCCGGCGCGATCGTCGCCTCGCCGTGGCGGCGCGTGCTGACGCTGCTCGCGGGACTCGCCGCGGCCGCGCTCGTGCTGCTCGCGGCCTTCCGCGGCGACCGCCGCCGCGCGCTCGCGCCGCTCGTGCCCGTCGCGCTCGCGACGGGCTGGTCGGCGCTGATCGTGTTCGCGATCCGCGTACCGCTGAACCCGATGTCGGTCACGCTCAGCGCGCTCGTGATCGCGATCTCCACCGAGTTCAGCGTCCTGCTCTCCGAGCGCCACCGCCAAGAGCGGATCGCCGGCTACGGCATGCTCGAGGCGCTGCGCCGCGCCTACAACCACACCGGCGCCGCCGTCGCCGCCTCCGCAGTCACCGCGATCATGGGCTTCGGGGTGCTCGTGCTCTCGGACATCACGATGCTTCGCGACTTCGGACTCGTGACCCTGATCGATCTCAGCGCCTCGCTCCTCGGCGTGCTCGTCGCGCTGCCCGCCGCGCTGCTGCTCGCCGAGCCCGGAGGGCTCGCCGCACGTCTGCCGCGTCGCGCCACGCGCCGGCGCGGCGCGGCGGTGCGCCCGCGTGATGAGCCCGCATGATGAGCCCGCCTGAGCAGCGCTGCTGCGCGCCCCGCGATGAGCCAGCCTGACCGACCGGGTCAGTTCGATCGCGCGATCGAACGGCGCTACGGTCGCTGGGTCGGCGCGCTCGCGATCGTGATCCTGGCGCTGATCACGCTCAACACGGTGCTCACGAAGCCCAACGGCGCCGCCGGGCTCGCACCCGGTGCGGCGCTGCCGCCATTCGCGGTGCCGCTCGCCAGCGGCGACCTCCGGGGCGCCGCCAACGTCTCCACGGGGGTCAGCGGCCGCGGCGGCGCAAAAAGTCGCGCTTGCGCGGTGCGCGGACCGCGCATACTCAATATCTGTGCCCTCTACGAAAGCGGTCCCCTAGTGCTCGCGCTGTTCATCGACGCGAGCGGCTGCGCGCGCATCCTCACCGACATGCAGACGCTCGTCCCGCAGTTCCCCGGCGTCCGCTTCGCCGCGGTCTCGATCAAAGGCGATCGCGGCGCACTGCGCGCGCTCGTGCACAAGCAGGGCCTGAGCTTCCCGGTCGGTATCGACGAAGAAGGCACGCTCGTCGCGCTCTACAAAACCGCGAGCTGTCCGCAGGTGACATTCGCCTATCCCGGCGGCGTCACGCAGGGCAAGGCGCTCCTGCTGCGCCCCCCGCTCGCCACGCTGCGCGCGCGCGTCGAGGAGCTCGTCGCGGGCTCCCGCGCGCGCGGCTGGAGTCCGGGCGCGTGAGCGCCAAACGCGCCGCGACGCCCGCCACGGGCGCGGACCGGCCCTTCGAGCCCCAGCGCGGGTGGTGCGAGGACGAGGTCCGCGCGGAGCTCCCCGGCCTCTCGCTCGTGCACGCCCGCGCGACCCTCGCAAGCGTCGGGCGCTCCTCGCCGCCCGCGCTGCGACGGCGCCTGCACGAGCTCTCCAGCCGCTGGGCCGGACCGCATGCGATCAACCTCCGCCAGCGGCCGGTGCCCGCCGCGTACCGCGTGTTCTTTAGGCACATCGGCCTCGACCCCGACGTCGCGCCGACGCCGATCGAGGAGGCGATGCTCGGACGGATGCTGCAGGGCGGCTTCATCTCGAGCAACCTGCTCGCCGACGCGCTGCTGATCGCGCTCGTCGATACCGGCGTGCCCGTGTGGGCGCTCGCCGCCGCGGCGGTCGACGGGTCGCTCGGCATCCGCGCGAGTCGCGCCGGCGAGACCCTCGGGCGCGACCGCGCCGCGCCCGCGCTGCCCGGCGGACGGCTCGTCGTCGCCGACAGCTCCGCCGCGCTCGCCGTCCTGTTCGGCGAGATCGCCCCCGGCCACGCCGCGCGCGCGGTCACGGGGGAGGCGATCCTGTTCTCGCTGCAGGTTCCCGGCGTGCCGTCGCTGCACGTCGAGGAGGCGCTCTGGATGTGCGGCTCGATGCTGAAGGGGCCCTGGTGACGCCCCGATGTAATACCTCTGGTAATGGCTTGGCGGGCACTGTAGAATCGCGGGAGTCGGTCGCGCCGCGACCGCGCTGCCTGGCAAACGCACAGGAAGAGGGCGAGTGGGAGTAGATGCGCTGATGGTCACCTCCGAGCAGCTCACCGCCGGTCGTCGCAACGATGAGATCGCCCGCGATCCGTGGGCCCCGCCCGGCGCCGCGGCCGAACGCGCCGCGCGCGCGGCGCTCAAGGCGCAGGTCGCCAAGCTCGAGCACGAGCTCTCCGTGATCGTCGCCGCGGGCTTCCCCCACATCTCCCCGGCGCCTCGCTCCGGTGTGCGCGGGCAACGCGGCGAGACTCGCGGCGAGGACCCGCGCGGCCCGCATCTGCTGACGCTCGCCGAGCTCGAGCGCCTGCGCGACGCGCTCGCCGCGCGCGTGCGCGAAGCGCAGGGACTGCGGCGCGAGCGCGACGAGTCCGAGCGCCGCGCGCGCGAGCTGCTCGAGCGAATGAAGGCCGAGCCCTCGCACTACAAGTTCGTGCGCCTGCCCGTGGTCGAGCTCGGCGAACGTGGCTGCGGCGCGTGGCACGTGCGACCGCGCCTCGGCCTGCTCGGGATGCTGGCCGGCTGGTGGCAGCTGAAGCTCTCCTCCGGCTGTCCGTTAGCCGGGGGGCCGCGCGTGCGCGCGGCCCCGCTCCCGGCGCCCCTCAGACCAGCGCGGGCTCGCGCTCGCGGCGCCCGACGGAGAGCATCGCGGCGAGCGTACGGCGCTGGCGCTCGGTCATCGAGCCGACGGTCTTGGTCTCCGACATCGGGACCAGCGCGAGGAATTTGCGCGCGCGGCTCTCGCCCCAGCGGCGCTGGCTGGTTAACAGATCGCAGACCGCCATGCTCTCGGACTCCCAGGGGCAGTCGAGGATCACCTGCGCGACGCTGAGCTCGCCGGTCGCGATCCTCCGCTTGAGCTCGGCGCGCGCGAGGCGCACCTTGTTCGCGCGCTCCAGCGCGCGCATGTATTGAGGGCCGGCAGGGGCAATCGTCGCCGTGGCGTTCATGGTTTGCTCACTCCCCGTCGCCGCCGCGGGGGTCATCCACGGCGCGCGACATTCTTGCTTGTTTGATGAGTAGCGCGCGTCCGCAGTGGATGCCCGGTCGTCCGCCCTCCGGATGTCCCGTCCGGCCTCCGGTACCCCTCGTCCGGCGGCTCAGGGGCAGGTCCCGAGCGTTTGTGCAGAGCGCCCCCAGAAGCTACTCAGCGAGGGGGGTCCGGTCAACAGCTCGCGAGGTAGATCGTGCGCTAGAAGCGACCTTTTTATTTCCTCACAGGACAGATGCGCAATCGAAAGGGCGGATATCTGTGGTCTGGCGTCAGTGGAGCTCGTCGGGGCCGGGCAGCGGTCCGTGCTCGGCCTCGAACGCGCGCTTGACCCGCGCGAAGGTCTCGAGCGCGCGCTCGAGGGTCGCCTCGTCGTGGGTCGCCATCACGCTCGTGCGCAGCAGCGCGCCGCCGGGCGGCACCGCGGGGTGCAGCGCGGTGTTCACGAAGATCCCCGCGTCGTAGAGCGCGCGCCAGAGCAGCGCGGCCTTCCAGTCGTCGCCGACGAGGACGGGCACGATCGGGGTGACGATCGTCGGACTACCCCCCGCGTCGAGCCGGACGCCCGGCGCGGCGCTCACGCTCGCCACCGCGGGCAGCGGCTGGGGCGCGACGACGGCGAAGCCGAGCGCGTGCAGGCCGTCGCGCAGGCGCCACGCGTTCTCCAGCACCCGCGCCAGCAGCGCCTGTCCATCGGCTGAGCGCAGCACGCGCAGCGCGCCGAGCGCGGCGCCGAGTGCGGCGGGGACCGCGGAGGCCGTGAAGAGGAACGGGCGCGAGTAGATGCGCAGGTACTCGATCACCTCCGCCGGTCCCGCGATGAAGCCGCCGCAGGACGCGAGCGACTTCGAGAACGTGCCCATCCGCAGGTCGACGCGATGCTCGACGCTGAGCAGCTCCGCGGTGCCCGCGCCGCGCGCGCCGAGCACGCCCGCGCCGTGCGCCTCGTCGACCATCAATCGCGCGCCGTAGCGCTCGCAGAGGTCGCAGATCTGTGGCAGCGGCGCGATGTCGCCCTCCATCGAGAAGACGCCGTCGACGACGACCAGGACCCCGCCGCCATCGCTCTGGGCGCGCGCGAGCATCTTCTCGAGCTTGTCGAGGCGGTTGTGGCGGAACGGGCGCAGCTTCGCGCGCGAGAGCACGCAGCCGTCGAAGACCGACGCGTGGTCCGCGGAGTCCGCGATCACCGTGTCGCCCGGCGCGAGAATCGTCCCGAGCGTGCCGATGTTGGCCTGGTGGCCGGTCGTGAAGACGAGCGCGTCCTCGGTCCCGATCCACTCCGCGATCTCCTGCTCCAGTTCGAGGTGCAGCGGGATCGTGCCGTTCAAGAAGCGCGAGCCCGTCAGGCCCGTGCCGTAGCGGTGCAGCGCGTCCCGCGCGCCGCCGAGTACGCGCTCGTCGCCGGTGAGGCCGAGGTAGTTGTTGGAGCCCAGCATGATCCGCTGCGCGCCCTCCATCTCGACGACCGGCATCGCCGGCGAGGTGAGGACGTGAAAATAGGGCAGCACGTCCGCCGCGCGCGCCGCCGCGAGCAGCTCCTTGCGCTCGTGGTCGCGAACCTTCGCGAAGAGGTCCCGCGCGCGCGGCGCGTCCTCGCCGGGGTCCTGCGCTGCATCGGTAGTGATCGCCATGCGTCCTCCGTGGGCGTCTAGGTGTAGGGTGCCGTGGCTGTGAGCGTCGAGGTGAGAGCGGTATCCGGTGCGCGCGACTACAAGCGCTTCGTCGACCTGCCGTTCCGCCTGCATGCTAACCACCCCCAGTGGGTGCCCCCGCTGAAGCTCGAGCGCTACATGTACCTGAGCCGGCGCATGAACCCGTTCTTCACGCACGGCGAGGGCGAATACTTCCTGGCGCGCCGCGACGGGCGCGTCGTGGGACGCATCAGCGCCCAGGTCAACCGGGCCTTCAACGACCAGCACGAGACCCGCTGGGGCTGGTTCGGCTTCATCGAGCTGCAGGACGACGCCGAGGTGCTGCGCGCGCTGCTCGACGCCGCCGCCGACTGGTTGCGCGCGCGCGGCTGCGAGCGCATGGTCGGACCGGCGGACCTCACGATGAACGAGGAGAGCGGCATCCTGATCGAGGGCTTCGAGCTGCACCCGATGATCCGCCAGCCGTGGCACCCGCCCTACTACCAGCGCCTCTTCGAGGAGGCCGGCATGGCCAAGGCGATGGACCTCCTGATGTGGAACCTCGAGGTCGTCAACCGCGGCAAGGTGCTGCCGGTGATCTGGGAGCTCGCCGCGAAGGCCGAGAGCGAGCACGGCATCCGCGTGCGCCCGATGGAGCGCCGGCGCCTGCGCAAGGAGATGGACGCGTTTGCCGAGGTCTACAACTCCGCGTGGGCTAACAACTGGGACTTCGTGCCGTACTCCAAGAAGGACCTCGACGCCTACGCGATGGACATGCAGCTCGTCTACGACCGCAACTGGTTCATGATCGCCGAGCGCGAGGACACGGGCGAGGTCGTCGGCATGGCGATCACGATCCCCGACATCAACGAAGTGCTCGCCAAGATGAAAGGCCGCCTGCTGCCACTCGGCTGGTGGCACTTCCTCAACAAGGGCCGCATCATCAAGCGCGTGCGCGTTGGCTTCCTCGGCGTCAAGCCCGAGTACCAGCACACCGGCATCGCCGCGAAGCTCTACCAGATGCACTTCGACGCCGCCGAAGCCCGACCGCAGCGGGGCGGTGAGATGGGCTGGATCCTCGAGACCAACACCGCGATGAACCGCGGCATGGAAGCGATGGGGGGGACCGTCGTCAAGCGCTACCGCGTGTACGAGCAGGTGCTCGAGGGTGCCGGCGGGGACTCGGCGGCCACTGTCAGCGCGCAGCACGCGGGAGCCTGAGGCCCCCAGCGGGCCCGTCGGCCGCGGGCCGCCACTAGCGGTCTGGGCCGACCTCTACACTTCGCGCGGTGAGCGATCCGCTCCAGCCGCAGGACCCACAGGAGAACGGCGGCGACACCGAGGAAGTCGACGCGGTCGTCGTCGTCCCCGAGCAGCCCGTGCTCTCAGCGACGCGTCAGACCCGCGCGATCGTGCCCACCGTGCAGGCCGCCGCCGTAGCCGCGACCGGCTTCGTGGCCGGTGCCGCCGCAGCGGGCCTCGTGCGCCGCCGGCGCCATCGCCGCGATTTGGTCCGCGCCGGCTCGCGGCGGCGGATGGTCGCCGCACGGCGTGGCCGCGGCGGGCGCGGCGGGGCGGGGGAGCTGATTCAGATCGTGGGCAGCCGCTCGCTGCTCGTAGACGTGCACCTGCTCGGTGTCCCCGGCCGCGACCGCTGAGCCGCCGTTGGAAGTGCGCGTGGAGGTGCGCCCGCGCGGCGCCTTCCGGCTGCCGCTGAGGGGCGGAATGGATGGGGTCCTGCTCCGCCGCGGCCGCGTGCTGGAACGGCTGCTGCATCACGATGACGAGCCCGTCGTCGTGCGCGTCGCGCAGACCGCGCCGGATTACGTTCTGTTCGGCGCGCGCAGCCGCACACGCGCGGCGGCCGCTCACGGGATCGCGCGCATGCGCTTCGCGCTCGGCGTCGACGACGATCTCGATGCCTTCCGCCGGCGCTTCCTGCGCGACCCGCTGATCGGTGCGTCGGTGCGCGCGCGTCCCTGGCTGCGCGTCACGCGCCGGCCCGAGCCCTTCGAGGCGCTCGCGTGGGCGATCTGCGAGCAGCTGATCGAGTACGAGCGCGCCGCCGCGATCGAGCGGCGCGTCGTCGCGCGCTTGGGGCGGCGCTGGAGTACGTGGAACGGCGCGGACGCACATCGCGAGCGCGCACCCGCGCGGACTTCGCGCGAGGAGCATCGGTTGGAGCACGCGCTGCGTGACGCCCCGACGCCGGCGGCGCTTGCCGGGGTCGCGCCGGCGCTGCTGCAGTCCTTCGATCTCGGCGGCGCGCGGGCGTGCACGCTCGTCCGCGCCGCGCGCGAGGTCGCGCGGGGGCGCATCGACTTGCACGGCGACGAGCACGAGCGCGCGTGGCGCCGGCTCCGCGCGATTCCAGGCATCGGCCCGTGGACCTGCGAGATGCTCGCGCTGCACGGCCAGGGGCGCTACGACCAGGTTCCGGCCGGCGACGTCGGCCTGCTCAAGCTCGTCGGGCGCCGGCTCAGTGGGGGAGACCCCTATGCGCGCGCCGATGAAGGCGAGGTGCGCGCGTTCTTCGCGCCCTACGGCGAGTGGGCAGGGTTGGCCGCGGTGCACGCGATGGGGACGGGGCTGTGAAGGGTGGGGCCGGGGAGCTTGCCTCCTACACCCGCAGCACCCCCGCCCCGCTGAACCGCCCCGCGCGCAGGTCCGCCAACCCCTCGTTGGCCTCCTCCAGCGGGTACGTCGTGACGCGCGTCCTCACCGGCACGCGCGGGGCCAGCGCGAGGAACTCCTCGGCGTCGCGGCGCGTGAGGTTCGCGACCGAGCGCACGCTGCGCTCCTCCCAGAGGTCCGCGTAGGGGAACGATGGGACGTCGCTCATGTGGATGCCGCCACACACGACCGTTCCACCACGTGCTAGCGCGCGCAGGGCGAGTGGCACGAGCGCGCCGTCGGGTGCGAACACGATCGCCGCGTCGAGCTCCTCTGGTGGCTGCTCATCGGAAGCCCCAGCCCAGGTCGCGCCGAGCTCACGCGCGAAGCGCTGGGCTTTATCGTCGCCGGCGCGGGTGAAGGCGAAGACCTCGCGGCCCTGCCACGCCGCGACCTGCGCGAGGATGTGCGCCGCCGCGCCGAAGCCGTACAGGCCGAGTCGCTGCGCGTCGCCGCACATGCGCAGCGCGCGGTAGCCGATCAAGCCCGCGCATAGCAGCGGCGCGGCCTGCTCGTCCGGATAGCCTGCGGGGATCTCGAAGCAGAAGCGCTCGTCCGCGACCGTGTACTCGGCCATCCCACCGTCGACGTCGCGCCCCGTGAAGCGCGCCCGCGCGCAGAGGTTCTCGCGTCCGCTCGTGCAATAGGCACATTCCCCGCACGTCCACGCCAGCCAAGGGACGCCGACACGGCGTCCATCGTCCTGCGCGGTGGCGACGATCTGGTGGCCGAGCACGCGCGGGGGAGCGGCGATCTCGACCTCGCCGTCGAGCAGGTGCAGGTCGGTGCGGCAGATCCCGCAGGCATGCACCTTCAGCAGGAGCTGTCCGGGGCCGGGCTCCGGGATCGGCAGCCCCACCGCGCGCAGCGGCTCGCCGACCTGCTCGAAGGTCATCGCGCGCATCACCCGAAGAACAGCGCGGCCGTCTCGTAGAGGCCCGGATCGAGCAGCTTCGGCTCCGCGAGCGCCGCGGCGAGCGGAACCTCGACGATCTCCGTGCCGCGCAGCGCGACCATCGCCCCGAAGCGCCCGCCCGCGACCGCATCCAGTGCGGCGACGCCGAAGCGCGTCGCGAGCACGCGATCGAACGCCACCGGGGTGCCGCCGCGCTGCACGTGTCCGAGGATCGTCACGCGCGTCTCAAAGCCGGTTCGCGCCTCGATCTCGCCCTCCAGCAGCACGCCGATCCCGCCGAGCCGCGCGTGACCGAACGCGTCGCTCGTCGCGGCGCGCGCGATCGGCGCCGTCGTCCCCGCACGCGGCGTCGCGCCCTCCGCGACGACCACGATCGAGAAGTCGCGCCCGCGCTCGTGGCGGCGGCGCAGGTGCGCGCAGACCTCCTCGATGTCGAACGGCCGCTCCGGCACGAGGATCGCGTCCGCGCCGCCCGCGAGGCCCGCGTGCGTCGCGATCCAGCCCGCGTGGCGGCCCATCACCTCGACGACCATCACGCGGTTGTGGGACTCCGCCGTCGTGTGCAGGCGGTCGATCGCGTCCGTCACGATCTGCACCGCGGTCTGAAAGCCGAACGTCACGTCGGTACCGCCGAGGTCGTTGTCGATCGTCTTCGGCACCCCGACCAGCGGGACGCGCGCCTCGTGCAGCGCCAGCGCCACTCCGAGCGTGTCCTCGCCGCCGATCGGGATCAGCGCGTCCACGCCGCGCGCCTGCAGCGTCGCGCGGATCGCGGCCATGCCGTCGCGACCCTCCGCGAAGGGGTTGGTGCGCGAGGTCCCGAGGATCGTGCCGCCCCGCGGCAGGATGCCCACCGTGCGCTCCAGCGTCAGCTCGAACGCATCGTCGCTCAGCACGCCCGCCCAGCCGTGGCGGAAGCCGAGGAAGGTATGCCCGCCCGGGAGCCCACTGCGCACCACCGCGCGGATCACGGCGTTGAGGCCGGGGCAGTCCCCACCGCCGGTGAGCAGGCCGATGCGCGCCACGCGCCACAGGTTAGGGCGTTGGGCGCCGACCGCGGGGGACCGACCACCCGCCGCGGGCGAGGGCGGCTCACCTTCGCGGGCGGGAGAATCACGCCGTGACGAGCGCGTCGGGAACCGCCGAGTCCAGCCCGTCCCGTCCCCAACGGGGCGGGCGCTCGCGGTCGGAGCAGGTGCGCCTCGTGCTCGCCGCAGTGCTGGGCGGGCTGACGGTCGCCTTTGCGCTGCTCAACACAAGTGACGTCGCGGTCAACTGGATCTTCGGCACGTTCAGCACGCCGCTGATCGTCGTGATCCTCGTTTCGCTGCTCGTCGGCGCGCTGTTCGGCTTTGTGCTCGCCAAGCGCGCGTCCCGACCCCGGCGAGCCGCGACGCGAGCACCGGCCGAACACCGTGGCTGACGCGCCCGGGAGCACCAGCGCGGAGCGCTCCGCTGGGGCCGGCGCGGCCGGTGAGCGCTCGGGCGCCGGGCCTCCGGGCGCCGCATCCACTCGCAGCGAGCGTCCGCGCGGCTTGCGCCGGGCGCGCGCGCTGGTGGTGATCGCGAGCGCCGTACTCGTCGTCGCGATCATGGCGACGTGGATCCGCGCGCAGATCATCGACACCAACGGCTGGACGCAGACCAGCGTCAAGTTGCTCGAAAACGAAAAGGTGCGCGAATACGTCGCGAGCAACCTCTCCGAACGCCTGCTCCAGGTCGTCGACGTCCAGAACATCGCCGCCAACAAGCTCCCGTCCTCGCTGGCGCCGCTCGCGCCCGCGCTTGCGACGGCCGCCGCGCAGCTCGTGCCGAAGGCGATCGAACGCGCGCTCGAGGTGCCCAAGGTGCAGGAACTGTGGGGCCGCGCGAACCGGCTCGCGCACGCGCGCGTGATGCAGGTGCTGAACGGCGGCGGATCGCGGCTGAGCACCACCGGCGGCGCCGTCACGCTCAATCTCGAAGCGCTGCTCGACCGGCTCGGGGCGCGGCTCGGCGTGGGCTCGGAAATCGGCGCGAAACTACCCGCCGAACAGCGCCGCATCGTGCTCTTCCGCTCCAAGCAGCTGCGCGCCGCGCAGGACGTCGTCAAAGGCCTGCGCGACCTCAGCTTCGTGCTGCCCGCGCTCGTCGTGCTGCTCTACGCCGGCGCGCTCGGGCTCGCCGCCGGCGCGCGCCGGCGCGTGCTGCTGGACATCGGCGTCGGGATCATCGTCGGCTCGCTGATCACGCTGCTGCTGCGCCGCTGGGTCGAGTCCTACGTCGTCAACACGCTCGTGCTCAACGAAGGCGCGCGCCCCGCGATCCGCGAAGTGCTCAGCATCGCGACCGCCGGCTGGCGCTCGCGCGCGCTGTGGCTGCTGATCACCGGCGCGATCGTGATCTTCGCCGGCTGGCTCGCCGGGCCGATGCGGATCGCGCGCCGCCTGCGCGACCTCATCGCCGCCCCGCTCGAGCATCACCCCGCGTGGTTCGTCGGCGGCGCCGTCGGGCTCGTGCTGCTGATCGCGACGCTCGGCCCCGAGCGCACCCCGGGCCAGCTGATCCCGCTGCTCGTCGAGCTCGTCCTCGTCGTCATCGGCGTGCTCGCGCTGCGTCGTCAGGTCACCGCCGAGCGTCTCGCGCACGAGGCCGTCACGTGACACGATGGGGGCCGAGATGACCCCCGAGGAGCCGGCTGGAGCCGAGCCCGACGGCTCGCCCTCGCCCGCCGGGCTCGTTCCCGACGACCTCAATCCCGGCGCCAGACACGCCGCCGCGGTGAGCGCGCGGCGCCGTCTGCTCGAGCTCGAGAGCCCCGCCGCGTTCGACTTCGACGACCCCGCGCAGGAGTGGCGGCGGCTGTTCTCGGAGATCCTCGGCACCTTCCTGCTCGTGCTCGCCGGCGCCGGCGGCGGCGTCGTGAACGCGGTCAGCCACGGCGCGATCTCGCGCGGCGCGGCCGTGACCGCGCCCGGGCTCACCGTCTTGGCGGTGATCCTCTTCATGGGTGCAGTCGGTGGCGCGCATCTCAATCCCGTCGTCAGCATCATGTTCTCGCTGCGCGGCGACTTTCCGTGGCGGCGCGTCCCCGGCTACATCGTCGCGCAGCTGCTCGGCGCGACGCTCGCGTGCCTGTTCCTCGCGGCGGTCTTCGGCAAGGTCGGGATGCTCGGCGCGACCGAGCCCGGTCCCGGAGTCCACGCCTGGCAGGCGATGCTGATCGAGCTCGTGCTCACCGCCGGCTTGGTCAGCACGATCCTCGGGACGGCCTCCAAGGCGCAGAACGTCGGCACGCTCGCCGCGGTCGGCGTCGGCGGCTACATCGTGCTCGCCGGCCTCTGGTCGAGCCCGATCAGCGGCGCCTCGATGAACCCCGCGCGCTCCTTCGCGCCCGACCTCGTGCTCGGCAACTTCGGCAACTACTGGGTCTACCTCGTCGGGCCCCTCGCCGGCGGGCTGATCGCGGTCGCCTGCGCGCACATCCTGCGCGGGCCCGGGGGCGACTCCGGCGGGCGCGCCGCCGCGCGCGGGCGGCTCGGGCCCGAAGCCTAGATTCCCTGCTCCGCCGTCACGCGGCCGCTTTCGACGGCTTCCACCAGCGCGCGGTGGTCGCGTTCGTTCTGGTCGGCGTAGGTCTCGGCGAACTCCGCGAGCGCGCGGTCGAAGGTGTCGCCTTTGCCGAGGTAGCTCGCGATCGCGATGCAGTCGCCCGAGCGCGCGTGCCCGCGCGCGAGCGTCGCGCCGCACATGCGCCCGTAGATCGACATCCCCGACGGGTCCATCACGCCGACGTCCGCCGAGCTCTTCCAGTCCCAGAGCTGGCGCACGTAGAAATCGCGGCTCTCGCCGTCGATCCCCGTCGTGCGCAGCCAGCCGAGCATGATGTCGCTCGAGGACTGCATCAGCCGCTGGCCCTCCACTACGCGGCGCCCGTGGTGGGCGAACTCGCTCTTGCCGAGGAACGGCTCGAGCACCGAGGCCTGCGCCTCCTTGCACTGCAGGAACAGCGGATCCTCGTTGTCGCGGCCCAGCATCAGCACCACCCACGCGCGCGTGCCGACGCTGCCGACGCCGACGACCTTGCGCGCGAGGTCGACGTAGCGGAAGCGCTCAAGCAGGTGGCGGCGGTCGTTGGGGAGGCTCGCGCGGTACGCGCGCAGCAGCTCGTGCATGCCGTCCTGGAATTCCTGCGCGCGCTCCTGCGGGAGCAGATCCTCGACGCGCACGATCAGCGGCGGGTCGCTGATGATCTGCGGCTCGCCGTCGACGACGTGCGCGAGGCGCTCGAAGGCGCGCGTGTTGTCCTTCTTCTTCGCCTTTTCGGTGGTCTTGCGGAACGTCTTCAGCTGTTGCGCGCTCGCCTCGCCTTCGAAGCGCGCGAGCAGCTCCTCGCGGTCGATGCGGCTGTACCAGATCGCGAGATCGCCCTGCGCGGCGACGCGGTGCATCGCTTCGCGGTACTGCGCGACCGCCGCGCGCACCGTCTGGCGGCGCTCCTTGCCCCCGAAGCCGCGCTCGCGCCCCGCGATCGCGATGCTCGCCGCGAGGCGCTTGAGGTCCCACTCCCACGGCCCCGGCAGGGTCTCGTCGAAGTCGTTGACGTCGAAGATCAGGTCGCGCTCGGGCGAGGCGAAGCCGCCGAAGTTCGAGAGGTGCGCGTCGCCGCAGAGCTGTGCGTTCAGGCCCGAGCGCGGCGTGCCCGCGAGATCGGAGGCCATCACGTACGCCGCGCCGCGGAAGAACGCGAACGCGGAGGCCATCATTCGCCCGTAGCGGATCGGGACGAGCTCCGGTACGCGTGAGGCCGCCTGCTCTTCGAGTAGCGCGATCGGGTCGGGGCGCTCCGCCCACGGCTCCCACTGCTCGTGGCGCGCGCGCGGCGCCTCCTCGCGCGCCGCGCGACCGCGCGCGCGGCGCTCCGCGGGTGTCAGATGCGGCACGCGCGGTCCCTCGCCGGCCGCGACGCTCCGGCGCCTCGGGGGGGTGGCAGTCGTCTTGTTCATTTCGAGTCCTCTTCGTGGTATCGCGCGAGCAGTTCGTCCTCGCGCTGCTTGTCGGGGAAACGCAGGAACACGAGCAGCGCGCCGAGCGCGATCGCGATCGCGCCCGCGCCGTAGGCCCACTGGTCGCCCTGCAGGAACGAGGTCTTCGCGGCGGCCGTGATCTGGCTGGAGTAGTGCGGGTATTCCTTCGCGGTGTCGATCGCGCCCGCGAACGACTTCGTGAGCTGGTTTTCGACGCTGCTCGTGATCCGCGCCTTGTTGGGCGCCGTAGCGATCGCGCTCGTGACGGCCGCGGCGTAGCCCGCGGTGAGCAGCGCGCCGAAGATCGACTGCATGATCGCGCCGCCGAGGTCGCGCTGCAGATCGGCCGTCCCGGAGGCCATGCCGGCGCGCTTGACCGGCACCGAGCCGGTCAGCGAGTGCGAGGCCGGGGTGCCCGCGAAGCCGACGCCGATCCCGATGAAGGCGTAGCCGAGGCCGACCTTCCAGTAGGCGCTACCGTCCTTCCAGAGCAGCAGCATCGTGAGGAAGCCGAGCAGGCAGAAGCCGTAGCCGACGAGCAGCGTGAAGCGCGCGCCGCGCGCGCTCACGAGCTTCGCCGAGCGCGGCGCCACGATCACCATCAGCGCCGCCGCCGGCAGGATCGAGGCGCCCGCCTGCAGCGTCGAGTAGCCCAGCACGTTCTGCAGGAACTGCTGGCCCACGAACATCGCGCCCATCAGCGAGCCGAACACGATGATCCCCGCGCACGCCGCGACCCAGAAGACGCGGCGCGCCGCGACGTGCAGGTCGTACAGCGGGTTGCGCACGCGGCGCTGACGCAGGAAGAACGCCGCGCCCGCGAGCACCGCGACGATCGCGAGCGCGAGGATCAAAGTGCCGCGGTTGGGGACCGGCGCGAAGTTGATCGTGAGGATCAGCGCCGCGACGCACACCAGCGAGAGGATGCCGCCGAGGTTGTCGACGCGCTCGCTCGTCTCGTTGACGTGCGCCGGCACGAAGCGCAGCGCCATCGCCAGCGCGATCACCGCGAGCGGCAGCGTGATCAGGAACACCGAGCCCCACGCGAAATGCTCCAGCAGGAAGCCCGCGACGAGCGGGCCGAGCGCCGCGGTCGCGCCGCCGAGGCCCGACCACAGCGCGATCGAGCGCGTCCGCGCCGGCCCCGACCACAGCGCCGTGATCAGCGCGAGCGTCGTCGGGTAGGCCATGCCCGCCGCGACGCCACCGAAGATGCGCGCCGCGACCAGCACGCCGTCGCTCGGCGCGAACGCCGCGAGCAGGCTCGCCGGAATCGAGAGCGATACGCCCAACACCAGCATCAGCTTGCGCCCGTAGTGGTCGCCGAGCGCGCCCAGCCACAGCACCGACGCCGCGAGCCCCAGCGAGTAGCCGACCGCGATCAGGTCGAGCGCGGTCTGCGTCGAGTCGAAGGCCTTGCCGATCGATGGCAGCGCGACGTTCGCGACCGACAGGTTCAGGTTCGCGACCGACGCGACCAGGATCAGCGCGACCAGCACCAGCCCGCCGCGCGCGGGCGCGCGCGAGGATTCCGCGCTCGACGAATCGGCCGGCCTCGCGGCCGGCGTGCTCGAGTGATCTGTCGTCGTCCCCGCGATCCCCCCGACCGTAGCCGCGCGCGGGGGTGGCGCGCCTCGCCCGGCCGGGGTGATTAGCGCAGCGCGCGGTAGCGGCGGATCAGCGCGTTGGTCGAGCTGTCGTGCGCGAGCTGCGGCTCGGCGCCGGGGTCGAGCTCGGGGATGATGCGCTTCGCGAGCGCCTTGCCGAGCTCGACGCCCCACTGGTCGAAGGAGTCGATCCCCCAGATCGTGCCTTGCGTGAAGACGCTGTGCTCGTAGAGCGCGATCAGCGCGCCGAGCGAGTGTGGCGTGAGTCGCTCGGCGAGGATCGTGTTCGTGGGGCGGTTGCCCTGCATCACGCGATGCGCGACGAGCGCCTCGGGCGTTCCCTCCGCGCGCACCTCCTGCGCGGTCTTGCCGAACGCGAGCGCCTGCGCCTGCGCGAAGACGTTCGACATCAGGATGTCGTGGTGGGAGCCGAGCGGGTTCAGCGGCTGCGCGAAGCCGATCAGGTCGACCGGGATCAGCTTCGTGCCCTGGTGGATGAGCTGGTAGAAGCTGTGCT
Organism: Solirubrobacteraceae bacterium; assembly: GCA_035483545.1. Taxonomy (GTDB): domain Bacteria; phylum Actinomycetota; class Thermoleophilia; order Solirubrobacterales; family Solirubrobacteraceae; genus Palsa-744. Next base: position 19,123 of record DATHPS010000008.1, read on the forward strand.
GGCCGTTGGTGCCGGGCTCGCCCCAGTAGACGCCGCCGGTCTCGTAGTCGACCTCGCGACCGTCGAGCGTGACGTGCTTGCCGCTCGACTCCATCGTGAGCTGCTGCAGGTACGCGGGGAAGCGCCCCAGGTATTGCTCGTATGGCATCACGCCAAACGACTGCGCCCCGAAAAAATCGCCGTACCAGACCGCGAGCAGGCCCATCAGCACCGGCAGATTGCGAGCGAAGGGCGTGTGCCGGAAGTGCTCGTCCATCGCGTGAAAGCCGGCGAGCAGCTCGGCGAAGCGCGCGGGGCCGATCGCGAGCATCGTCGAGAGTCCGATCGCGGAGTCCATCGAGTAGCGCCCGCCGACCCAGTCCCAGAAGCCGAACATGTTGGCGGTGTCGATCCCGAATTTCTGCACCTCCGCGGCGTTGGTCGAGACGGCTACGAAGTGCTTGGCGATCGCCGCCTCATCGCTCAGCGCCGCCAGCGTCCAGGCGCGCGCGGAGCGCGCGTTGGTCATCGTCTCGAGCGTCGTGAAGGTCTTCGAGGAGACGATGAACAGCGTCTCCTGCGGGTCCAGGTCGCGCGTCGCCTCGACGAAGTCGGTGGCGTCCACGTTCGAGACGAAGCGGAACGTGAGCTCGCGCTCGGAGTAGTGGCGCAGCGCCTCGTAGGCCATCACGGGGCCGAGATCCGAGCCGCCGATGCCGATGTTGAGCACGTTGCGGATCGCTCGCCCGGTGTGGCCCCGCCACTCGCCGGCGCGCACCTGCCCCGCGAACGCGGCCATGCGATCGAGCACCGCGTGGACCTCCGCGACGACGTCGACGCCGTCCACGACCAGCGAGGACTCGCGCGGCATGCGCAGCGCGACGTGCAGCACGGAGCGGTCCTCGGAGACGTTGATGCGCGCGCCCGCGAACATCGCCTCGGTCCGCGCGGCGAGTCCGCACTGCTCGGCCAGCGCGATCAGTAGCTGGAGGGTCTCGTCGCGGACGCGGTTCTTGGAGTAGTCGAGGTAGAGGCCCGCGCCCTCGGCCACCAAGCGCTCGCCGCGGTGCGGGTCCTCGGCGAACAGCTCCCGCAGATGCCGCTCGCGGATCGTCTCGTGATGCGCGGTGAGCGCCGCCCACGCGGGCCGCGCTCGCAGGGGGGTGGTGCCTGTCGTGCTGGATGCGCTCATCGATGCTCCTTCGCGGTTGCCGTGGTGGGCGTCGCGTGCAGTCAATCATTCGAGGGGGGTGAAGCCCGCTCACCTCGGCGGACACTAGAAGCTCACATGGTGAGCTGGTGATCGAGAACGTCGCGCTGCTCGGGCTGAGCTGCGCGCTGAACCCGGTGTTGCTGGGGGTCGTGCTGCTGACGCTCGCCTCCGAGCGCCCGAAGCGGATGCTCGGCGCGTACACCGCGGGCGCGTTCACGTGGAGCGTCGGAATCGGCATCGGGGTCGTGCGGGTCGCGAGCGGGCTCGAAGCCTTCGGTGGGAAATCCTCTCCGTCGCGGCCGATCTTCGACCTCGTGGCCGGTGTCGCGCTGCTCGCCGGCGCCGCGTTCTATGGGAGCGGGCGCGCCGCGCGGCGTAAGGAGCGCCGGCTCGCCACGAAGGCCGCCGCAACCGAGAGTGCGATCGCAGTGGGGGCGGTCTCGTCGGCCGCGGGCCACGCGGCGGTGGTCGAGGAGGCCGCGAAGAAGCCGCTCGCGGAGCGGCTGCTCTCGGGACCGATCTGGCTCGCGTTCGTCGCCGGCGTCGTCCTCAACTTCCCAAGCGTCCGGTACATCGAGGCGATGAAGGAAATCGTCGTCGCGAACGTCGCGATCCACGAGCAGGTGCTCGCGATCCTGCTCTTCAACGTGCTGATGCTCTCCCCCGCGATCGTCCCGCTCGCGTTCCTCGTGTTCCGCCCCGAGGGCACGCGGGCGTTCATGACGCGCCTCGACGCGTGGCTGCGCGCGCACTCGCACCTGCTGCTCACGATCGTGCTCGCGGTACTCGGGCTGTACCTGATCGCCAAAGGCGTCGCGGCGCTGGGGTAGGCGCTCATCCCGCGGGGGTGATGAATCCTCACCCGCGCCGCCGGGATGCTGCCGGCAGCAGTAGGGGGGCGCTCGACGCCCACAGTCGGAGCAATGCCGCCCGCGGGCGGCGAATCGTCGTCGCTAGGAGGAGCTCATGTCCAGCACCGTTCCCGATCCCGGCGCCGTGCCCGGAAGCTACGAAGCCACCGGCGGGGTGAGCGGGTGGATCGTCTTCGCGGGGGTCATCATGCTCGTCGAGGGATTCCTCGACGCGATGTGGGGCCTCGCGGCGGTCATCAACAACGAAGTGGTCACCGTCGGCGGTCGCGGCGGGGTGGTCGTGTGGGACATCAGCGCGTGGGGCTGGGGACACCTGATCCTCGGCACGATCGTCGCGCTGACCGGCCTGGGGCTGCTCGCGGGGCAGAGCTGGGCGCGCTGGTTCGGCGTGTTCTTCGTCTCGCTCGACGTGCTCATTCAGTTCGGCACGTTCGGGCTGTTCCCGCTGTGGTCGATCATGATCATCGCGCTCGACATCGTGATCCTCTACCAGCTCACCGCGCGCTGGCAGACGGAGCAATACGCACGATGATGCGCCGGCGCAGGCCGCTGCTGCGCGGCGCGATGGTCGGCGGCGTCGGCTACATGGCCGGCAAGGCGGGCGCGAACCGCGCCGCGCAGGAGGCCTCCCAGGAACAGCGCATCGAGAGCCTCGAAGGCCCGCCGGCCGCCACGGCTCCGCCGGCAGCGGCAGCCCCCGCCGCTGCGCCGCCGGCGGCCGCCGCGGCTCCCAGCACGATCGAACAGCTCAAGCAGCTCGGCGAACTGCGCGACGGCGGCGTGCTGACGCCCGCGGAGTTCGAGCGCGAGAAGCAGAAGCTGCTGGGAGGTGGGGCGTGATGGCGGTGATCGGTCCGGTGCAGCTGCTCGTCGTCGGCTTCGAGCAGCCCGACTTCAAGGGCGAGGTGCTCGACCATCTGCAGCGTCTGCGCGAGCACGACCTGGTGCGCGTGATCGACATCCTGCTCGTCTACAAGGACCCCGAGGGCGTGCTCGAGACCCGCCAGATCAGCGATCTCTCCGCGGGCGAGGCGCAGGAGCTCGGCGCGGTCGCCGCGGCGCTGATCGGCCTCGGCGCGGCGGCCGGGGGAGACGCGGAGGGCGCCGCGCGGCTGTGGTCGGCCGAGGACGGCCTCACCGAGGACGATCTCGTGGACGTGCTCGCCGAGATCCCGCCGGACACGGCGGTCGCGATCGCGTTGCTCGAGCACCGCTGGGCGATCCCGCTGCGCGAGTCGATCATCGCGGCCGGCGGCTTCCCGATCCTCGACACCTGGGTGCACCCCCGCGATCTCGTCGAGGTCGGGCTGCTCGCCGCCGCCGAGGCCGAGCAGGCGCTCTAGCCCAAAACGCTCGCCGTTCGTTCGCGCTGGGTGATGAGCGCTCACCCGGTCCACCGCGAGGATGGGCCTCCTATCCCCCGAGTTCAGGAGGTCGCGCCGATGGCGCGGATGCCCGCAGGGCACGAGCCGGGCGGCTCGGTGGCGTACGAGATCCGCATCAAGGGTCGCGTCAGCGCGCAGCTCCTCTCCGTCTTCGAGGGCATGGAAGCCTCCGAGCAGTCCGTGGAGACCGTGCTGCGTGGGCCGGTCGTCGACCAGGCCGCGCTGCATGGCCTGCTCGATCGCATCCAGTCGCTCGGCCTCGAGCTGATCGAGGTGCGGCGCGTCTCCGCGGATGCGCCGAAGGGGTAGGGCTCGGTGTGCTGCGGCTCAAAGGCGCCGGACGGCAGGGCTCGGCGCGGCTCAAGTGCGCTGCACTACGCGCGGGCGCTTGATGCCGGAGGGCAGCAGCCCGAGTGCGCGCGCCTTCTCGACCGCGTCGGCGCGGCCGTTGGCGCCGAGCTTGCGGTAGATGCTGCGCAGATGGGTCTTGACGGTGTTGAGCGATACGAAGACCTCCGCGCCGATCTCGGCGTTCGAGAGCATCGTGGGCAGGTAGCGCAGGATCCGCTGCTCGCGCTCGGTCAGCGGCTCGGCAAGCACGGTGCCGCTCGGCCGGCGCCGAGAGGCGCCCTCGAGCAGCACCTCGAGCAGTGCGGGATGCGCGGTCCCCTCCTGCGCTTGGAGCTCCAGCAGCTCGCCGACGCCTGGGCCGTTGACGAGGAAGGCGTCGCGCAGCGGCTCGCGCTCGGCCAGCGCGAGCGCGCGATCGAGCGCCTGCGCGGCCGCGCGCCGCTCGCCGCGGGCGTGCTCTAAGAGCGCGCGTAGCAACCACGCTTCGAGCAACGTCGCCGCGCGCGGTTCGCAGCCCGCTGCCGGCGCGGTGGCCGCGGTCGCGCGCGGCAGGTCCTCGCCGGGGTGGCCCGCGGACGGTGCGAACTCGAGCGGCGCCTCGCCGTCGAGGGCGCTGGCGAGCGCCTCCGCGGCGCGCTCCGTCTCGCCGGCGTGCAGCTCGATCGCGGCGCGGCGGACGAGCAACTCGGTGCTCGGCGGCAGCGTCGCGCGGGCCTGCGCGAGCGTCGCCCGCGCCTGCTCGATCTCGCCGGCCGCGAGCAGTACCCGCGGCTCGATGTCCGCAAGCGCCAGCAGCAGAAAATCGGGAAGGACCGGTACCGATGCTCCTTGGGCCGCGGCCGAGCGCAGCGCGCTCAGCTTCAGCGCGCCCCGGGCGGCCGAGCCGGGTCCGGCCGCGGCCAGCGTGAGGGCTTGCAGCAGCGCCGTTGCGAGGCGCACCGGCGCCTCGGCGGTCTCCGCCGCGACGGCGGCGTGGCTCAACAGGCCCTCGGCATGCTCGAACTCGCCGCCGCGATAGGCGACGGCGGCGCGGCCGAGGTAGGCGCTGGCCGCCGCGGGGCCCTCGCCCCAGCCGTGGCGCTCGGCGACCGCGACGGCCTGCGTGCTGAGCTCCTTCGCGCGGGTGAGCTCGCCGCGCAGGAGGTGCACGATCGCGAGTTGCGCGAGGCAGTCGAGGGCGATCTGCTCGTGGTGATGCTCGGTAGCGAGCGCGAGCGCCTCCTGCAGTGGCGCCGCCGCGCTATCGCCGGCGCCGGACCACAGACGTGCTGCGCCGAGATTCGCCAGGGCGAAGCTGCGCAGCGAGGCCCAGTCGGGACGGGCGCGGGTGCGGGCGACCTCGCCGAGCTCTTCGCTCAGACGCTCCGCATCGGCGCTGCGCGTCAGCAGGCGCGCTTCGTGCAACGCGACCGCCGCGATGCTCAGGTCGAGCAACTCACGCTCGTGCGGCGCCAGCGCGGAGCGCGCGCTGCGGGCGATCGCGAGGTGCTGCGCGGCGCTCTCCAGATCGCCGTCCTGCAGGCGACTGCCGGCGAACGCGGCCGCAAGGCGCGGGTCGGCGGTGACGATCTCGGAAGGGACCTGCGCCATCGGGACGCGCATCGCCGCGGAGCGTCCCTGCAGGAACAACTCGAGCCAGTTCTCGACGATCAGGTCACCGGCCTGCTCCCAGTCCTTGCCCGCGAGCGCGTGGCGGACGGCCGGCATCGTCTGTCCCTGCTCCGCGTACCAGCGCGCCGCGCGCCGATGCAGGAAGGGCTCCTCCTCGGGATGGGCGTGGTGCAGATGGGCGCGCAGGAGCTCCCGGAAGAGGGGGTGAAAGCGATACCAGCGCCCATGATCGTCGAGGTCCGCCGGGTGCACCGGCGCGCCGCTGTGCTCGAGCGCCGCGAGCGCCGAGGCGCCGCTGTCCAGGCCGGTGAGGGCATCGGCGAGCTCGGGGTTGACGGCGTCGGGCACGCAGGTGCGCAGCATGAACTCGCGGCGGTCCTCGGGGAGGTGCGTGAGCACCTCCGATACGAGATAGTCGGCGACCGCGCGGTCGGTGCCCGAAAGGTCCGCCAGGAAGCGGGCGGGCGCGGGATGGCCGTGTAGCGAGAGCGCTGCCAGGCGCAGCGCGGCGGCCCAGCCCTCGGTGCGCGTCCACAGCAGCTCGATGTCGGCGTCGGAGAGCGTCAGCTCGAGCTGACGGCAGAGCTCGGCGGTCTCCTGCAGGTCGAAGGCGAGATCGCCGATGCGCAGCTCGGTGAGCCCCCCGCCGACGCGCAGCCGCTCGATCGGAAGGGTCGGGTCGGCGCGTCCCGCGAGCACGAGACGCAACTGCTCGGGGGCGTGGCGCACGAGGAAGTCGATCGTCGCGGTCGCCTGCGGGCTGGTCAGCTCGTGGATCTCGTCGAGCACCACCACCACCGGGCTGCGCAGCTCCGCGAGGGCGTTGACGAGGAGCGGCATGAAGCGCTCCGTGCGCGCGCCCACCGGCGCCGTCAGTCCCGCCAGGAGATCGCCCGGCGTGCTCACGCCCGACTCGCGTAGCGCGCTGAGCAGGTCGGCGATCAGCCGCGATGCGTCGTTGTCGTCGGCGTCGAGCGAGAGCCAGCAGGGCGCGCCGGGCAGCCGGCGGGTTTGAATCCAAGAGGAGAGCAGGACGGTCTTGCCGGACCCCGCGGGCGCGCAGAGCAGCACCAAGCGCTCTTCGACTCCGCCGTCGAGGATCTCGAGCAGTCGCTTGCGCAGGACCAGGTGCCGGGGCGCGGGGGGTACTCGCAGCTTGGTCGCCACGGTGGGGACGCGCGTAGTAGCGGACGGTGCGCGGAGCATCCGCTAAAGATGATGCAGGCCTCCGCTCTTGTGCGCATGCGTACTTAACCGTAAACGTGCTACGGAATTCTGTTGTTCTGTATGTACAATCGAAATTAGAACTTTGTCCATTTGGAGTTTGGGTTCGTCAGCGCGAGGGTATGGCAGTGGGGGGGGATGGGTTTTGCATTTCACGGCTTGCGCCGTGCCGTTCGTTGATGGTTGAATGGATGCCGGGTAGGCGGATTCTGGACGGATGGACGGCTTGAGTTGGACTGAGCAGCGGCATGTAGTACTCCTATGCGCTACGCGCGCCCGATCCGCTCGAGCCGCGTCGCGACCGAAGCGATTGGTGACCGACGGATGAATGCTCCGCAGCCGGACCTCGACGCTCTGCTGGGGGACGTCGACTCCTTACGCGTCGCCCCGGGCACGCGGACGCGCGAGGTCAGCCGCGAGGCGCGCGCGGCGCTGGGCACCGCGGCGACGCGTGCGTTGCCCTCGTTGGGGGCGCTGACCGAGCAGATTCGCGTGCGTCTGCTGGAAAGCTGGCCCGAGTTCGCCCAGACCGCGGGGTTGGAGCGCGAACTTTGCCTCACGATCGAGACCAACGTGCGGCGATTCTTCGGGCGCGTCGTCGCGAGCGATTCCAACGAGACACTCAGCGCGCCCGGCGAGGCGCTCGGTTTTGCGATCTCCGTGCAGCACCACGGGATCGACACCGCAGCGTTGATCCAGGCCTATCGCGTGGGCCAGAACATCGCGTGGTCGTGGTGGATGGAGCATCTCGCGCGCGAAGTCGCCGATCACGAGCTGCTGCTCGAAGCGATCGAGCGCTCCTCGGAGCGGATGTTCGCGTACGTCGATGCGGTGGTCGCGGAGCAGGTGCGAATGTGGGAGCGCGAGCGCGAGCGCTGGTCGGGCCGGCTGACGGTGCAGCGCGCCGAGGCGGTGCGGACGGTGATCGAGGGGGAGGCCCCCGGGTCGGAGAAGGCGCTGCGCAGCCTCGGTTATTCGCTCGAGCGCGAGCTCGTGGCGGGAGCTCTGTGGGAGGCGCCACCGGCGGCTCCCTCGCAGGCCGCGCGGCGGATGAGCCGTCTCGAGCTGACCGCCGGTGCGATTGCGGGAGCCGTCGGAATCGAGCGCACGCTGATCGTCCCGGCCGATGCGAGCTGCATGTGGGCGTGGTTCGCGATCGACCGACGGTTCGACCTCGACACGCTCGTGCGCGTTGCCGGCGAGCAACTACGCGAAGGGCAGTGCCTGGCGCTCGGCATTCCGGGCAGTGGCCTCGAGGCCTTCCGCGGCGGCCACCGCCAGGCGCTGCGGGCCCGACGCTTCGTGGAGCTCTCGCAGGCAGAGCGTGGGGTGATCCGCTTCGACGAGGTGGAGACGCTGTGCGTGATGAGCGAGGATCCCGAGCTGCTGGCCGACTTCGTGGAGCGCAAGCTCGGCGCGCTCGCCGCGAGGAGCCCCGGCGCGCGGCGGCTGCGCGAGACGCTGCTCGTGTGGCTGCGCGAGGGTGGCAACGTCAGCCGTGCCGCGGAATGCCTGCGGACCCACAAGAACACCGTGCGCAACCGCGTTCAGCGTGCCGAGGAGCTCGTCGGCCGGCCGCTGGAGGAGGATCGGCTCGGGCTGGAGCTGGCGCTGACGATGGTGCAGCGCGTCGGCGCGCACGACGGCGCCGCGTAGGCGCACGACGGCGCCGCGTAGGTGCACGACGGCGCCGCGTAGGTCGCGCTCAGATTCCCTGTCCCGGCAGGAACTCGTTCGTGAAGGGCGGCAGCCCGGTCACGTCGGGATCTTGGCGGAGCAGGCCGCGCTGGAGCATCCAGCGCCCGAACGCCGCCCACTGCGTGGGGTCCTGGTAGCCGTAGGGCTTGCCGGTTTCGGTCGGCAGCGCCGCGGGCAGCGTGCGCTGAATCGAGTCCAGCTGGAGCTTGGGTTCGAGGCTGGGGTTGGCGGCCTGCACGAGCTTCGCAGCGGCCGCGGGGTCGGCGCGCACCGCGTGCTCACCGCGCGTGAGGGCCTGGAGGAAGGCGCGCAGATCGACGCCGTCGGTATGCGCCTCGCCTTCGCGCACGACCAGCACGAGATCGTTGTAGTTCGGCACGCCCGCTTCGTTGACGGGGATCACGAGGGGGTGCTTGTGCAGGAGCTGGAGCTGGAGGGCCTCGTAGTTCCAGAAACCGCCGAGTGTCGCGGCGACCTTCCCGGAGAGCATCGCCGGCACGAGGTTGTAGCCGACGTTCACTTCCTGGACCCGCGACGGACTCACTCCGGCGCTCTGCAGCGCCGTGCGCAGCTCGGCCGCCTGGTAGGCGATGCCCGCGGTTCCCACGCGCTTGCCCGCGAGATCCTTGACGCTGCTCACGTGCTGGCCGGGCAGCGCGATGATCGACGTCAGCGGGCGCTGCACGAGCGCCGCGATCGAGACCAGCTTGAGACCCTCGTCGCGCGCGAGCAGGAGCTCGGGCTCGTAGGAGATCGCCATATCGACCTTGCCCGCCGCGAGCTGCTTCAGCGGTTCGGCGGTTTCGGAGGGCACGACCGGCTGCACGTCGAGGCCGACCGCGCGGAAGTCACCGTGCGCGATCGCGGAGTACAGCGCCGCGTGGTCGGCGTTGGGAAACCAGTCGAGCATCACCGTGAAGGGCTTCGTGCCCCGCGCCGCGGTGACGTCCTGCTTGGCGCCGCACGCGGAGAGCAGCGCGGCGCACAGCACGAGGACAGTCGCCGTCAACGCCGTCGCGCGCCGGCGGCCGCGCCACCCCCGACGCGAGGAGGGCGCGCCGTGCCGGGCGGCACCGAGCCGGTCGGTCTGCGGGGCGGGGCGAGGCGAGCGGGGCGGCACGGTCAAGGTCGGTCTCCTGTCGGTTGGGTGGTCCACGGCGCGAGCTTGCGCTCGGCGAAGGTCAGGGTGTAGAAGCAGGCAATCGCGAATAGGCACAACACGACCGCGGCGGCCCACGCGCGGGGGGTCTGCAGCGCGCTCTCGTCGGTGACGATCTCGCGCCCGAGCCCGCCGTAGGGCCCGATCGTCGCGGTCTGGGCCTCGGCGATGAAGGCCGCGATCACGCCCACGGCGACCGCGATCCGCGCGCCGCTGAGCGCGGCGGGTAGCGCCGCGGGCAGCTCGGCGAAGCGGAATGCCTGCCAGCGTGAGGCGTCGAGCGTGCGCAGCAGCTTGACCTGGTCGCGATCGACCGCGGCGAGGCCGTCAACGGTCGTCACGAGCACCGGGAAGAAGCAGATCAGCGCGATCACGATCAGCTTCGGGAAGATCCCAAAGCCCCACCAGAACACGAGCAGCGGCGCGAGCACCGCGATCGGCACCGCCTGCGAGCCGACCGCGGGCGGATAGAGCGCGCGGCGCAGCGGGCGCCAGAGGTGGATCGCGACCGCGATCGCAAAGCCGCTGACCAGCGAGAGCCCCAGCCCCAGCAGGACCTCCTTGGCGGTGATCGCGAAGTTCTTCCACAGCAGCCCCGTGTTCCCCGCGAGCGTCGTCGCGATTGCGTGGGGGGCGGGCAGCAGCGACGGTTCCACTCCGCCGAGGTCCGCGTAGAGCTCCCAGGCCCCCAGCAGCGCCGCGACGAGCAGCAGCGCCGGCAGCGCGCTCACGATCCGGCCTCTCACGCGCGATCCCCAAGCCCCAGTGCGATCAGGGCCTGCTCGCGCATTGCCACGACCCGCGCGTCCGTCCGCGCACGCGGGCGCGGCAGCGCGACCTCGATCTCGGCGATGACGCGGCCGGGTCGCGCGCAGAGCACGACGAGGCGGTCGGCGAGCAGCACGGCCTCCTCGACGTCGTGCGTGACGAGCACGACGGTGCGCGGCTCGCGCGCGAGCGCTCGCGCGAGCCAGCTCTGCATCTCGGCGCGCGTGATCGCGTCGAGCGCGCCGAATGGCTCGTCGAGACAGAGCACGGGCTTCTCCGAGAGCAGCGTGCGCAGGAACGCGACGCGCTGGCGCATCCCGCCGGAGAGCTCGTGCGGGCGCGCGTCCTCGAAGCCGGCGAGGCCGAGCTCCGCGAACAGCGCCGCCGCGCAGGCGCGGGCCTGCGCGCGGGGTCGCCGCGCGATGCGCAGCGCGAGCGCGGCGTTCTCGAGCGCGCTCAGCCACGGCAGCAGCAGGTCGCGCTGGGGCATCAGCGCGGCGGGCGCGCTGCGCACGGTGCCGACGTCAGGGGCCTGCAGGCCGCAGATCAGCTCGAGCAGCGTCGTCTTGCCGCAGCCGCTCGGGCCGACGACCGCGACCAGCTCGCCGCGCGCGGCACGCAGCGAAACGCGCGCGAGCGCGTGCACGGCGCCGCGATCCTGGTAGGTCCGGCTAACGGCGCTCACGCTCACACTCACGTCGCTCCCTCCGCGGGCATTACCCCACAGGTTCAAAGGGTCGGCGCCGGGGAATCGCTTCCGGTGCGCCATCTCAGCCGGCCTGCCCGCCAGCCCCCCTGGTGTCTTGCGTCTGTGCGAGCAATGCTAGCTCGGGTCGCTCAGCTCTGTGCTGGCAAAGACAGCTCGGGTCGCGCGAGGGCGCGCACGAAGTCCTCGAGCTGCGCGGTGGTCCAGCACTCGAACGCGGTGCAGTGCTGCTCGTAGGCGGCGATCACGGAGTCGCCGTAGTTCCAGTAGAGGCGCGGCTCGGGGTTCAGCCAGAAGGTGCGCCCGGCGCGCGCGGCGACGGCGGCGAACAGGTCGGCGCGGGGGTCGCGGCCGTTGGTGCGCGCGTCGCCGAGGACGATCACGGTCGCGCGCGGGCTCAGCTCGTCGCCGATCTGCGCGAGCAGCTCCGACCAGACGCGTCCGTAGTCGGTGTAGCCGGAGATGTCGGCGACGCCGGCGTCGCTGGAGATGCGTTCGTTGACGGCCTTGAAGTCGCGCTCGCGTTCGAAGATGTCGGTGATCTCGCTGATGCGCTCGATGAACACGAACGAGCGCATCTTGCGAAACGAGTCGTGCAGCGCGTGCAGCACGGAGAGGAAGAAGACCGAGGCGGAGGTGACGCTGGTGGAGACGTCGCAGAGCACGTAGATCTCGGGGCGGCGCGGGCGGCGCGGGCGGTACTTGAGCACGACCGGCACGCCGCCGGTCTGCAGCGAGGCGCGCATCGTGCGGCGCACGTCGACGTGCGCGTGGTGGCGGTGCCCGCGCGTCTGGTGCCCGCGCGTGGCCAGGCGCCGGCGCAGCTGCGCGACGACGCGGTGGACCGCGGCGAGGTCCGCCAGCGGCCCGGCGGGGAGCGCGCGGTCGAGCTCGCCGAGCGGCCGCGCGGGCGGCAGCGTGCCGGTGCGCTGGACCTGTGCGCGCTCGAGCTCGCGGCGCAGCAGCGCCTCGAAGCGCCGCAGCGACTCGCGCGGCAGGCCCTCGCGGCGCGGGTCCTCGGGGGGCAGCTCGGGCTGGGGCTCGGCGCGCAGGCCGAGCGAGCGGCGGATGCGCTGGACGTCGACGCCGACGACCCCCGAGCCCTCCTGGCGGCGCCCGAACGCGGCGATCGCGAGGCGTGCGAGGTCGCGCATCGCGCCCTCCGAGCCGTCGCGCAGCGCGGCGGCGATCTGGCGGCGCAGCGCCTCGAGCTGTTCGTCGGTCAGCTCCTGCAGGTCGAGCTCGCCCTCGCTGCCGTCGCCGCCGTCCTCGCCGAGCGACTCGCGGATGCCCTCGCCGGCCGCGGCGAGCTCGACGGCGCGGAAGAAGAAGCGGTCGAAGACGAGCTCGAACACGCGGCGGTCCTCCTGGCTCTTGGCGAGCGTCGCGGCAAGCGCCTCGCGGAAGTCGCGCTGCTCGGTCCACGCGATCTCGCGCAGCACCGCGAACGCGTCGAGCAGCTCGGAGGTGCCGACCGCGACGCCCTCGCGGCGCAGCTCCTCGCCGAGCTCGAGCAGGTGCGCCGCGAGGCCGCCCTCATTCCGGTTTGCCCGGCTGTTCATTCCGGTTTACCCCGCTTTGTATTCCGGATTGGCCGGGGTTTCATTCCGGTTTACCCGGCTTTCTATTCCGGTTTGCCCGGGGTTTCATTCCGGTTTACCCGGCTTTCTATTCCGGTTTGCCCGGGATTTCATTCCGTTCTGCCCGGATCTTCGTTCCGGTCTGCCCGGCTTCTAATTCCGGTTTGCCCGGCTAGAATCTCGGTATGGCCAGCGCTGCACCGATTCCCCGTCACGCTTCGGCGAGAATCATCGAGGCCTTGGCGGATACGCGGATTGTGACCGTCGAAGGGCCCCGTCAGGCGGGTAAATCGACGCTGTGCGCGACGATCGCAGCCGCGCACGGAATGCGCGCGGTGACTCTCGACGATGCGGCTGCACGCCGCGCGGCGAACGACGACCCTTCCGGATTTCTCGCCGGGCTCGGCGAGCGCGCGTTCATCGACGAGTTGCAGCGCGCACCGGAGCTCGTGCTTGCGCTCAAGGCGGAGGTGGACCGCGATCCGCGGCCGGGACGGTACTTGGTCAGCGGATCGGTCAATCTGCTGCTCGCTCCCAGGATCGGCGATTCGCTGGCGGGACGGGTGGAGCGCGTCCCCTTGCGCCCCTTCGCGCAGTCCGAGCTCGAGCGCAGCGGTGTGCCGGCTTGGCTTGACGCGCTGTGGCGGGGCGGGCGCCCACCGTACATCGAGACCGCGGCCGTTGGTCGCTCGGCACATGCCGAGCGGATCGTGAAGGGAGGGTTCCCGCCGGTTGTTGCGCGCAGTGCTCGGCGCGGCGACCGCTGGCTGGAGGACTACCTCGCGGCGCTCGCGACGCGGGACGTCCCCGATCTCGCGGATATCCGCCGGCCGGACCTGCTGCCGGTGCTGTTGCGCCATCTCGCGAGCGGATCGGGATCGCTGGTCGCGCTGCGCCCGATCGCCCAGGCATTGGCGGTAGACGAAAAGACGGTTCGCACCTACGTGCGGCTGTTGGAGCTGCTGCATCTCGTCGTCAGGGTACCTGCGTGGACGCCCGGCCTGGCAGCGCGGGCGGTGAGGGCGCCGCGGACAGTGATCGAGGACTCGGGGCTGCTGGCTCACCTGCTGGACGCCGATCCCGAGCGCATCGCGGCGGACGACACGATCACCGGCCTTGCGTATGAGTCGTGGGTGATGATGGAGCTGGCTCGCCTGCTGCCGCACACCGAGGTCGCGCCGGCGATGCGGCACTGGCGTAGCCGTCACGGCGAGGAGGTGGATGTCGTTCTCGAAGACCGTGGGGGTCGCGTGATCGCGATCGAGATCAAGGCCGGCGCGTCGCCCGGGCACGGCGATTTCAGGGGGCTCCGACAGTTCCGTGAGCTCACCGGCGAGCGCTTCGCAGCTGGTTTGGTGCTGTGCACGACCCGTCAGACGATCCCCGTCGGCGCGCGCATGTGGGCTGTGCCGATCGAGGCGCTGTGGGCTGCATAGAGCGCGAGGCCCTCAGCCGGCATCGCCGGCGGTCGCGCGGAGCTTGACGCCGACGCGCTCGGCGACGAGGTCCATGTCGGTGCGGTGCTTGACGATCACGGAGAGGGTCTCGGTGAGGGTGTCGGCGTCGATGTCCTGGGCGCCGAGCAGCAGCAGCGCGCGGGCCCAGTCGATCGACTCGGCGATCGAGGGGGGCTTCTTGAGGTCGAGCTCGCGGACCATGCCGACGATCTCGACGAGGCAACGGGCGATCGTGGCGGGCAGCTCGGGCGCGTGCAGGCGCACGATCGCGAGCTCGTGCTCGAGCTCGGGGTAGTCGAGCCAGAGGTAGAGGCAGCGGCGCTTGAGCGCCTCGGTGAGCTCGCGCGAGTTGTTGGAGGTGAGCAGCACGACGGGGTGGGTGCGCGACTCGACGCGGCCGAGCTCGGGGATCGAGATCTGGAAGTCGGAGAGGACCTCGAGCAGCATCGCCTCGAACTCCTGGTCGGTCTTGTCGATCTCGTCGATCAGCAGCACGACGGGCTGCTCGGAGGCGATCGCGCTCATCAGGGGGCGCGCGAGCAGGAAGTCCTCGCCGAAGATGTCCTCCTGGACCTCGCTCCAGCCGGCCTCGCCGCCCTGGGCCTGGATGCGCAGGAGCTGCTTGCGGTAGTTCCACTCGTAGAGGGCCTTGGCCTCGTCGAGGCCCTCGTAGCACTGCAGCCGCACGAGCTCGCGCCCGAGGTAGCGCGCGAGCGCCTTCGCGAGCTCGGTCTTGCCGACGCCGGCGGGCCCCTCGACGAGGATCGGCTTGCCGAGCTTGGTCGCGAGGAAGGCCACGAGTGCGGTCGACGCGCCGGGCAGGTAGCCGGCGGCGCGCAGCCCGTCGGCGACGTCGGCGGCGCTCGCGGGGGGCGGGGGGGCGGAGCCGGTCAGCGGAAGCGGTGTCGGGGCGGCGCCGGTCGGCGGAGGTGTCGGAGTGGGGGGCATCGCCGGGGGGATGATAGGCCCGCAAGCGGGGCGCTTGTGTGTGGCAGTCTGCCTGGCGTGCTGTACGTGCTGCGGCAGTGGTGCGAAGAAACGCCGCTCAGGCCGAACGTGTGGGCAGCCAGGGAGCGCTTTGCAGCCGTTCGTCGACCGTCAGTAGGGTCAGCTCGTAGACGATCGCGGTCGCTGCGAGGAAGCGGTCGGCGGGGTCGCGATGCGGGAGCTCGAGCTCGCAGCTGGTGACCGCGACCTCAGACGTCAGCGCTGCCTCGTGCAGGGGGAGGTGCTTGCGGGCCTCCTGCGCCCATCGTCGGAGACCGCCGTCGAGCTGGATGCGGTCGCGGCTTGCCAGCACGCCGATCTCCCAGACCGAGATCGGGGAGATCCATAGCCTGCCGGATGCGGCGCGGATGGTTGTGCGCAGCCCCCGTGGTAGGCGTTTGGAGCCGATGAGGTACCAGAACCAGATATGGGTATCTAGGAGGTACTGCGCGTCTGATGGATCTCCATCGCCTGGGCGCGGTGGGCTCAGCGCAGTGCCTCCCAATCGTTTTCGGGGAGTGGCGCCAGGATGTCCTCGAGCTCGACGGCCATGCCCTGCAGCGCGCCGAAGGCGTCCTCGTCGGTCTCGGGCGGCGGTGGGGGAACCACTTGGGCGATCGGCACCCCCCGCCTCGTGACGAGTAGCGGCCGACCTGTGCGGCGAACGCGCTCGATCGCTGCTAGGCACGTGACCTTGAACCGAGAGATGGGAAGCGTATCCATTCCGCTAATCGTACCATGGTCATCGCCTATGGTCCATTCGGAGGCTCTGCAGCCCACGCGGTCTCCTGGGGCGCTTGCCGGCGTCGGCGCGCCTATGTCATCAGTGGTGGGTCCGCGCCTAGTAGGCAACGGACTACTCAAGGCGGCGCGTAGGTGCCGCCGGCCACCGCGCGCCTGCACAGCTACTCGCTATCAGGCGAATCGTCGAACGAAAGCTGCTCCGCGCGAGCGGGGATCGGGGTGCGCTGGTCCGGTTCGGACAACGAAGGTGACGGCGGGTAGCGAGGACGCTCTCGGGCAACATCGGGCGCGGTATCCGCGGGTCGCTCCCGCGCGGCCGCCGGCGCCGCGCTCGCGGGTGGGGTGGGCGCGGGCAGGGCGACGGTCGCGTCCTCATCGGGGAGGAGCGTCCGCGGAAGCTCGTCGCGAGGCATCGCAGGCTCCCGGCGCGTGGCGGCGGCGCGCGGTGCGGTCGACTCGCGGCGCTCCCCGCGTGGCCGGTGTCGCACCACTGGCGGCTCGGGCCGCGCGCCCGCGCGTATGCGTGAGCCGGCGTACGCCAGCACCCCGGCGGCGGCGAGCGCGAAGAAGATGCCCCACTGGATGCCGACGTTCGCGGCGACGCCGTGCTGGGCGATGCCGGGCTTGTCGAAGAGGCGCAGCACGAGCAGCAGCGCGGTCCAGATGCCGGCGGCGAAGATGACCGCGCCGTCGCCCCCGGGGAGCTGGAAGCTGCGGCCCTCGGCGCGCACAAAGAGCAGCACGAGCACGGCGATCGCGACGAGCAGCACGGCGGCCTCGACGAACGAGAAGACCGCGAACGCGTTCAGGTTGCGGCTGACGAGCGGCTCGCTCTTGGCGGCGCTGACGACCGCGTTCTGCTGGTACCACGGCAGCAGCATCGTCGCGAACAGCGCCAGCGCCGCGCCTGCGGCCAGGCGCCGGTCGCGGTCGAGGACGCTCCAGGCGTGGACGATCCGCGGCCCGGTCGAGCGGGGTCCCTGCTCCCCCTCCGGGGACGATGCGGCGCCGTCGCGCGGGTGACGGGCTTCGCTCGGCACACCCTCGATTGTACGGGGCGCCTCGCGCGTGCTCGAAGCGCTGCGGATGCTCGGCGCTGTCAGCCGCGGTGCGCGCGCAGGACGATCGTCCCGGTCGTGCTCGCGCTGTTACCGGCGAGGTCGACGGCGTGGAGCGTGACGGCGTAGGCGCCGGCCTTGGTCGGCGTGATCCACAGCAGGCGCGGCTTGCCGCCTTCGACGAGCGCGCTGTTGCTCCACACGAGATGCCCGCCGCGGCTGACGCTGAGGCTGACGGTCGCGACCTTCGAGAGCAAGAGCTGCACCCCGCCGCGCGCGCCCGCGGGCAGCGTGCGCGTCAGCAGCGCGATCGCGGGCGGTGTGTGCAGGTCGCTCGTGAAGCGCTGCGCCGTCGAGCAGTAGATCGCGTCGCCGGGGATCGCGGCGCTCGCCTGTGCCGCGCCGGCTGTGGCTCCCACCCGCGCGGCTGTGGCGGCTGTGGCGCCCGTCGTGGTGGTCGTTGTTGTCGGCGGCGCGGTCGTGGTGCCCGTCGGCGTGGTCGCGGCCGGTGGCGGAGCTGGCGCTTTCGGCGCCGCGGGGACCGGCGGGCCTTCGTCGGTGCGCGTGCAGAGGTCCTGCAGGAATTCGGCAAGCAGCTCGTGATAGTTGAGGTTCGATTCGGTGTACTGGTCGTACTTCGACCAGGCGCCGGTGTCGTAGGCGGGGACTTCGCTGCGGGCGGCGGCGTCGCCGGCTTCGAATAACTGTCGCCCGAGCGGGTCGCCGGTCAGCTTGGCGTAGTCGTAGAGTCCGTTGAGCGACTGGATGAAGCCGTTGAGGATGCGGTCGCTGGGGGCGTAGGTGTACTCGGCGTAGCGCGCCCCGGCGGGGGTCGCGACGCGTACGCCGACCGGCGGCGGGGTCTGGAACAGGCCGAGCGCCTGCTGGGCGGCGGTGAGGTAGGCAGGCGTCTTCAGGCGCGAGTACGCGCGCGCGAGCGCCTGCAGCGCGGTCCCCTGCGAGAGCCCGCTCGTCCACGGCGGCGCGCCGCCGTCGAAGTGGAACATGTACTCCCACGCGATCCCACCGGCACGCTGCGTGGCGAGCGGAATGACTTCGTTCAGCACTTCCTGCAGCTGCGTGTTCTCGTGCCCCTGCAGGTAATAGCCGTTGGCCTCGCCGAAGGTCGCGAGCCACTGGATCTCGATGCCCTGTCCGGGGTAGTACTCCCACACGATGCGGCTCCCGGGGATGCTCACGCGCTGGTCGGCGCCGAGCAGCGGTTGGTTGGCCCACCACTGGAGGTTGCGTTCGAGCGTGAGGAACAGCGCGGGCAGGCGCGAGGGGATGAACGCGCCGGCGGCCGCGATCTGCTGAACGTTCGCGAGCACGGCCCCGAGTTCGGCGCGGCGCGTCCCGCTGAGCTTCGCGAGCGTGCTCGTGGCGCGGGTGTACGTGGAGGCGTACTGCGCGTAGAGCGTCGCGCTCAGCGTGCCGCTGCGCTGCAGGCCTTGCAGAGCGCTCGCGACCGTCGGCTTGGCGGGCGCGCGTTTGGCGGGGGCGGCGCGCTTGGCGTCGGCCGACGCAGGCACGAGCAGCAAGGTGAGCGCGAGCGCCCCCGCAACCAGCAGCCGGGAGCGCGCGCCGAGAGTTCGAGGGCGCACCGCGCCGATGCTACGGGCAGGCCTCGCGGGGGCTGCAGGAGCGCTTGCAGCCGTGCGTGTCCGGAGCGGGGGCACACCTTGGAAACCCGCGCGAGCAGCGACGGTTGCGGCAATTCCATCGCAGTTGGCCGGTAGCCTCGCCGCTCAATGCCTGCCGCTATACCGACTCCTGTCGTCGGACTACCACTCCCACGCGCTACCGATGCCCATATGACGCCCGAGAAGCTGAGCTGGATTCTGGCCGAGCATGGCCATGGGCGAGAATGGGCGCGGGTCTTCCACATCGGAGTCGAGGATACGGAGCGCCTTTGGAGCGCGATTGCGCAAGCCGCGCTCGCTGCGCCCATCTCTAGAGTCATCGATCGGGGCGAGCACGGCACCGTGTGCGGCGTAGCCTTTCAGCTTGTGCTTGACGGCCGTGCGGCCACCGTGACCACAGCGTGGCATTACGCTGCGCGGGGTCACGCGCCGCGGTTGGTAACCGCCTACCCGTCCCTCTAACATGAGCTTTGTGCCAGCCATACGCGAGATTGCGACTCTTGATCTGGTCGAGCTGACCGCGCCGAGCGACGGAATACCGGCCGGCGCTCGGGGAGGTGTGCTCGAGTTGCGCGACGATGACACGGCGATGGTCGAGATCACGTCGCTTCCGCTCGACTCCGCGGAGCGGATCGTCTTTGTGCCGCTCGCCCGGCTGCGTCGCGTGGACTGATTCGCTCCGCGAGGGCTCGCGACTACTGCGCGCTCAGGGGTTGAGCTCGGCGAGGGTGCGGGCGACCTCGGCGTCGACGTCGAGCGCGGGTTGGCCCTGGCGGCGGCGGCGTTCGTTGCGCGCCACGACGAGCTGGCGGACCTCGAGCGTGAGCCCGCTGTCGTGGGAGGCGCCGCCCGCGCCACTTGCGCCGGAGCCGAATGGATCGGCTTGCTCGAGCCGCGCGAGCTCGGCGTCGATGTCGAGGGGGTGCTCGCCGCGGCGCACGAGGCGGTCGCTGCGGGCCTGCAGCATCTGGCGGATCTCGCTCTCGCGCTCGTCGTGGCGGGGGGGAGGGCTCTCCGCGGCCCCGCCGAGCCCCGCGCCGGCGTAGGGTTCGCCGGCGCTGTGGCCCGCGGATCGGTCCTCGCCGAGCGTGAGGCCGCCTTGTCCGATCTGGTCGTAGAGGTTGCTGCTGCGGGTGAGCATCGAGAGCACGCCCAGCAGGACGAACAGCGCGATAGCGCCAAACATCACGATCGGGAATAGGGCCTGCATGATGTGATTGTGGCGCACTGGGCGGGATCGAGCTCGGTCAGCGCGCGCTCGATCTCGGGCTCGAGGTCCAAGGCGGCGAGCCCTTGGCGCACGCGGCGCTCGTTGCGCGCGATCACGAGCTGGCGCACCTCTTCGACGAGGGCCTCGTCGCGGGGGTCGCCGCGGGTGGCGTCGAGGCGCTCGAGCCTGCTCAGCTCGGCGTCGATGTCGAGCGGCGCGTGCCCGCCGCGCACGAGGCGGTCGTTGCGGGCCTGCAGCATCTGGCGGACCTCGCGCTCGCGCTCGGCGCGGTTGGTGGCCTGCGCGAGCGAGTGCCCGTGCAGCTCGCCGTCGCGGCTCTCTTCGCTGCCGCCGCAGAGGCCGCCCTGCCCGATCTGGTCGTAGAGATTGGGGCGCATGAGCATCGAGAGGACGCCCGCGACGACGTAGACGGCGGTCGTGCCGTAGAGGACGAGCGGCAGGACCGTCTCGTTCTGCATGCGGAAATTCTCGCGGACAGCGCCGCGCGGTGTCGGCTCCTCGAACATCGGTTATGAAAAAACGCGTTCGTTCCAATCGGAATGATTCCGCGCGGAAGGAACTCAAAAAAATGTCATCAAGATCCGTGCACCTCCCGTCTGGCGCGAGCCGCGACGCCGCCGCGCTTGTCGCGGGCCACTCGCTCCGCTACCCTGAGGCCCGGCAAGGATTGACTGACCAGTCAATCTATTTTTCGCGCAGGGCGGCGCGCGACCCGTGTTCGGTGCACGCGACAGTCCGCCCCGGCGCCAGTCCGAGGAGATTTGCGACAGACATGGTTGATTTCACGCTGACCGACGAGCAGAAGAACCTGCGCGAATTGGCCCACGACTTCGCGGAGAAGGAGATCCGCCCGGTCGCGTGGGAGTACGACAAGGAGGGCACGTGGCCGCAGGAGATCCTGCAGAAGGCGTGGGAGGTGGGGCTGATGAACACCCACATCCCCGAGGAGTACGGCGGCCCGGGCCTCGGCTACCTCGACGGGTGCCTGATCGAGGAGGAGCTCTCGTGGGGCTGCTCCGGCATCCAGACGTCGCTTGGCTGCAACGGACTGGCGACCGCGCCGATCGTGCTGGGCGGCTCGGAGGAGGTCAAGAAGAGGTACCTGGGTGCGATCACCGAGGAGCTGAAACTGGTCTCGTTCTGCCTGACCGAGCCCGACGCGGGCTCCGACGTCTCAGGTATGCGCACCTCGGCGGTCAAGCAGGGCGACAAGTACATCCTCAACGGCTCGAAGTGCTTCATCACCAACGGGGGGCACGCGGACTACTTCACGGTCTACGCGAAGACCGACAAGGAGGCCGGGCACCGCGGCATCTCGGCGTTCGTGGTCGAGCGCGAGTGGGGGGTGCAGGTCGACAAGAAGGAGGACAAGCTCGGCCAGCGCGCGTCGAACACCGCGACGATCTCCTTCAACGACGTGGAGGTGCCCGCGGAGAACCTGCTGGGCGAGGAAAACAAGGGCTTCAAGCTGGCGATGATGACGCTCGACCGCACGCGCCCCGGTGTCGCGGCGATGGCGACGGGGATCGCGCGCGCCGCGTTCGAGTTCGCGACCGCCTACTCCAAGGAACGCGTCCAGTTCGGCGTGCCGATCGCGATGCACCAGGCGATCCAGTTCATGATCGCCGACATGGCCACCGAGATCGAAGCCGCGCGGCTACTGACGTGGAAGTCCGCCTGCATGCTGGATAACGGCGAACGCAACACGCTCGTCTCCTCGCACGCCAAGCGCTTCGCGGCCGACACCGCGATGAAGGTCGCCACCGACGCCGTGCAGGTCTACGGCGGCTACGGCTTCATCAAGGACTACCCCGTCGAGAAGCTCTTCCGCGACGCGAAGATCATGCAGCTCTACGAGGGCACCTCGCAGATTCAGCGCCTCGTGATCGCCCGCGAGACGCTGCTGCCGCGGCGTGTGGAGGAGCCGGCGGCCGCCGTCGCGTAGAGACCGCGGCCCGCGGGATCGCACTTCGCGACCCCGCGGGGCCGGCCTCCGGCCGGCCGATCATCCTGGAGATCAGCGGATGAACAGCGGCGAGCTGTAGTTCGAGGTCTGCGCGCCGTTGGTGACCTTCACGAAGATGCGATACAGCGCGTGGCGCTTGACGTGGATCGTGCGGCTGAAGCTCGAGCTGGTCGCGCTCATGTGGCGCACGATCGTGCCCGAGACGAGCACGTTGCGCCCGCCGATCACGCGCATGATCGCGACCTGCATGCCTTCCACCGCGGGCGTCACGGTGCCGTAGATGCGCGCGTAGTGGCGCCGGTGCGCGCGGCCGACGTGCGCGCTCACCTGCACCGCCACACCCTCGATTGCGATCGGGCTGACGACGGCCGGATTGGTCGTCGTGATCACCCGGAACTGCGTCGCCTGTGCGAGGCCCACCACCGGGAACGAGAAGCCGCCCGTCGCGTTCGTGAGCTCGGGGTTGCCGACATCCGCGAAGCCCGCCGTGTAAGGGAATGGGTTCTGCTGCAGCACGACCGCGCGCCCCGCGTTGCCGGTGCCCGAGAGCGTGCCCTGAACCGTCGCGGTCGAGCCGAACACGGTCGGATTGGGAGCCACGAGGATCGCCAGCGAGAGCGGGACCTTCGTCGTCGCGAAGGCCCTGTCGGCGCCCGTCGTCGCGCCCGCCGCGTTGACCGCGATCAAGCGGTAGTAGTAGGTCGTCAGCGGCTGCAGGCCGCTCACCGCCACGCTCACCGTCGCGCTGGTCGTGCCCGCGCCCGCATTGGCCAGCGCAGTCTGCGCGCCGAACGCCTTGGTCGGGCCGTACTGGAAGTAGTAGGTCGTGCTGCTTCCCCGCGGATCGATCGCCCCCGTCAGCGTCGCCGAGCCGTAGCCGACCGCGCGCGCCGCACCGGTCGTGACGGCCGGCGTCGAAGCCGCCAGGGCGCCCGCCGGCAGCGCGAGCGCCATTGCCGGTAGCGCCAACGTCAGCAGTCCGAGGACGACCATCGTCGCCGCTCGCGCGGGGCGCCTCGTGCCTGCGCTCTCGCTCTTGCCCATATCGCTCACCCTTTCACTGTCGTCCCAGTCACGTCCGTGATTTGCCCTGACTTGGCTCCTGCGAGCGGGTTGCCCGGTCCGTCCTTGACTTCAAACCCGCGTGGACGCCTGTAGGTGCGCTGTCCCGTTAGGCTCCCGCGTCGAGCAGCGCGCGAGAGATCAACCAGTCGAGCGAGAGAATCGAGGAAAGCCGGCATGTTCGTGTTCAAGGCAGCGGTCGTGGGTGCGGGAACGATGGGCGGGCAGATCGCCCAGACGATCGCCGCCGCGGGCATCGCGGTGGAGCTCAAGGACATCAATGACGAGCTCGTGCAGGCCGGGCTCGAAGAGGCCCGCAACGTGACCGCGGGCCAGGTCGGCAAGCTCGTCGAGCGCGGCAAGCTCACACAGGAGCAGGGCGACGCGCAGATCGCGGAGATCGTCGGGCGCATCCACGGCAGCACCTCCTACGCGGGCTTCGGCGACGTCGACTTCGTGATCGAGGCCGTGCCCGAGCGGATGGAGATCAAGCAGGCCGTTTTCGCGGAGCTCGACGCCGCGACGCCGGGCCACGCGATCCTCGCCTCGAACACCTCCTCGCTGTCGATCACCGAGATCGGCGAAGCGACGCTGCGCCCCGAGAAGGTCGTCGGCTTCCACTACTTCTACCCCGCCTCGATCATGCCGTTGATCGAGATCGTCGAAGGCGAGGACACCGCCCCCGAGACCGTGACCGCCGCGATCACGTTCGCGCAGGCGATCCGCAAGCAGCCGATCACGTGCGCCGAGGTGCCCGGGTTCGTCGTCAACCGCATCCTCAACTCCGGGATCTCGGAGATCTGGCGCGAGCAGGAGCAGCACGGCCTCTCGATCAAGCTGATCGACGAGGGCGTCGGCGCCGCGAACGTCGTCCCGATGGGTCCCTACTTCCTCGTCAACCTGCTCGGCCTCGACACCGTGCTGCACGTCGCCGAGCACCTCGCGGAGTCCTACGGCGACGAGCGCTTCTACATCCCGAAGGGCATGCAGAAGCTCGTCTCTGAAAAGAAGCTCGGCGCGAAGACCGGCGGCGACGGCTTCTACAGCCCCGCCGGCGAGCCCAACCTCTCAGGCGACGGCGAGCCCGACGTGCAGGAGCTAGTCGAGCTGCTCACGCTGAAGACCTTCGTCGAGGCCTGCCTCGTGCTCGAGGAGGGCGTCGCCACGCACCGCGACATCGACTTCGGGCTGATGGCCGGTGCCGGCCTCGACCCGCGCCGCGGGCTGCTGCCGCCGTTCATGAAGGCCGACATCGAAGGCCTCGACACGATCCTCGAGCGCCTCGAGAACGCCGCCGAGCACCACGGCGAGCGCTTCGCGCCGCCCACGATCCTGCGCCGCCTCGTCGCGCAGGGGCGCCTCGGGCAGAAGCGCGGGCAGGGCTTCTACGCCTACCCCCAGGCCGACGCGGAGCAGCCCGGCGAGGTCGTCAAGCTCGAGACTCGCGCCGACGGCGTCGCGATCGCGTGGCTCGCCAACGGTCAGATGAACTCGATCGCGCCGAGCGTGATCGAGGACCTGCGCAAGGTCTGGGAGAAGGTCAAGGCATCGGCCGGCGCCGCGGCGGGGGCCGCGGCGGGGGCCGCGGGCTCTGAGGGCGCCGCATCGGGGGGCGCCGGCTCCCCGCAGCAGCCGATCCGCGCGCTCGTGATCGCCTCATCCAACCCCTTCCTCTACAGCGCCGGCGCCGACATCAAGGCGTTCACCGCGATGGACGAGGCCGGCGGCGAGAAGCTCATCCACGAGGCCCACGGGCTCTTCCGCGAGCTCGGGCGCGAGGGGATCGCGACGATCGCCGCCGTCAACGGCCTCGCCTTCGGCGGCGGCTGCGAGCTCGCGATGGCCTGCGACCTGCGCATCGCCGCGCGCTCCGCGCTGTTCGGCCAGCCGGAGATCAAGCTCGGCATCATCCCCGGCTTCGGCGGCACCCAGCGCCTGCCGCGCCTCGTCGGCCAGAGCAAGGCGCTGGAGATGAACCTCGTCGGCGACCCGATGCAGGCCGAGGAGGCCTACGAGTACGGGCTCGCCAGCGCCGTCGTCGAGGACCACGAACTGCTCGACACCGCGCTCGCCTGGGCGCGCAAGCTCGCCGGCCAGGCGCCGCTCGCGCTCGCGCAGATCAAGCAGGTCTCCGCCGCCGGCGACCTCGACGAAGGCATCGAGGCCGAGAAGCGCGCGTTCGCGACGGTCTTCCAGAGCGCCGACGCCAAGGAGGGGATCGGGGCTTTCCTTGGGAAACGCGCGCCGCGGTTCGAGGGGAAGTAGAGACCTGTCGCGCTCGTGGTCGCTGTATCGATCTGACGCCAGCGACCATGAGTGGGTCGATCGGGCTATTTGAGGTAGCCAGCTTTGCGGAGGTCGCTCCGCGCGCTTCGGACTTCTGCACCCGAACTCGTCAGAGTGCGGGTGTATTTGCGCGCCTTCTGCCGCGAGGCCTGCAGAGCAGCCTGGTTACGCTCAAGCGTACGCTCGATTTTCTGCTGGTCGCTTTGGAGTCTCGCTCTGTCCTTCGGCGGCACTAGTGCCCCTCTTTCTTGGCTTCTATCGTATCGATAAGCGCAACCAGAGCATCAATATCTGCTTGCGCCTTGGCGAGGCTCTCGTCGCTCTCGACAAGGCGCTGTTCGAGGTTCTGGATTGTATCGACGGCATCCTGAAGATCGCTTTCCAATAGCTGAGCGTTGTTGTCGAGGCGGGCGATCGGATCCGAGGCCTTGAATGGCCCCAGCTGAGAGAGCCAGCGACGAGCAACGATCAGTCCGACGACTGAGATGACGATGTAGCCTGCTGCAAAAATGAGCGCCACACGCACGCCCAAAATGACGATCCGACTATCGAAGATGTTATCTACGAAGCTTGGGTGCGTCGTGGTCTGGAGCTTGTGCGGATAGATCTGGATGGTCGCCAGCGCAGTCGCAACGACTAGGGCGATCAGGACCGCTACTCCGATGGCAGTCTGCCAGGCCGGTGTCTTTTGGTTCTCCGGCGGTGGTATCTCGGAACCCATGGCTAGACCACTTTTAGTCAACGCGACGGACGACTCGATGCAGACGTTGGTCTGCTGCAACCCGGGGGCGCTGCTGCTGCCGACGGCCGGAGATCTACGACAAGCAGCTGAGATCGCGTGCGGGCTCTATCCGCCAGCGCCCGGCTAGCTCCGCCAGCTCGTCGCCGAGCGGCCAGCGATCCGCAAGCGGCTCGCCCTCGTGCTGCAGGCTCGCGCCCTTCAGCGCCATGCAGCCCGTGTTGTCGCCGATCGCGCGCAGCTCGGCGACCTCCGCGTCGCTGAGCCGCGCCTGCGGCCGCCCACGCAGCGCGTCCAGCGCTGCCAGCTCCGCGCGCTTCTCCTCGACCGGGCGCGCGCTGGCTCCGCCCTCCTGAATCAGCGTCGGCGCCACGCAGCGCACCGCCGCGTGCGCCAGGTTCCACTGGCACGCCAGCTGCAGCATCGTCAGCCCGTGGCGCTCCGCATAGGGGCGCATTCGCTCGAGCTTCTCCCTCCCCGCCTCCACCCAGCCCGCTGGCCGGAAGCGACGGTGATCGTACTGCGGGAACTCGTGGCCCCGCAGCACATCGTCGTGGAACATCCCGCCGTAGTCCACCACGCGCGTGATCAGGCTCACCTCGTACGCCGCCGCCGCGTTGAGCACGAGCTCTCCCGGCCACGGCTCCAGCGGTCCGAGGATGATCATCGCCCAGTCGATCAGCGCCCCGAAGCGCTCGAAGCAGTCGATCAGGTCGAGCGTGAAGCCGTTCGCCGGCCCCGGCGCCAC
The DNA here is from genome assembly GCA_035483545.1 of Solirubrobacteraceae bacterium. Classification (GTDB taxonomy): domain Bacteria; phylum Actinomycetota; class Thermoleophilia; order Solirubrobacterales; family Solirubrobacteraceae; genus Palsa-744. The sequence continues at coordinate 45,590 of DATHPS010000008.1, forward strand.
GCCGAGCAGCCGCGTGAGGCCCGCCTCGCGCACCGCCTGCATCCCGTCCCACACCGCGGCGCTGCTGTAGCCGATGCGGTCGGGGTTGTGCAGCAGCAGCACGTCGAAGCGCTCCACTCCGATTCGCTCCAGGCTGCGCTCGCTCGCCATCCGGATGTAGTCCGCGTAGCCCTCCTCGCCGCGCAGTCGCGCGTCGGTGAAGCGCGGAAAGCCTTTCGCGCCTTCGCGCTCGCCCGTGTAGAAGTCGTGGCCGATCGCGCCCACCAGGCAGTAGCGCTCGCGATCCACGCCGCGCAGCGCCTCGCCCAGCAGGCTGTCCGCGGCGCCCTCGCCATAGACGTCCGCGCTCAGCACCGTCTCGATCCCCGCGCCCGGGCGCAGCAGCGCCCTCAGCCGCTCCTCCTCCAGCGGCTCGCCGAAGTGCATGAAGCGCCCCCCGCTCCACGTGCCCAGCGCTGTCGTCGTCGGGTCCATCGCCCTCACTCTACGCGGTGCTTCGAGCGCTCGGCCGGCGATTGTCGTGCCGGTGCGGCGCACCTCCAGCTCCCAGCCGCCGGCGCCGGCGGCTCACTACGCGAACCCGATCGCCGCGCGCGCCCGCAGCGCCGCCTCCAGCCGCACGAGCGCGTGTTCGACCACCTCGGCGTCCGGCTGCTCCGCTCTGTCGGAGAGCGCCGCCCGTGCTTCGCGCGCGACGCCCGCGTGCAACTCCCTCAGCTCCGCGATCCGTGCGTCGAGATCGATCCGGCGCTCGTCGTCCAGCTCCGTCAGCGCCGCCGCGTACGCGTGCTCCAGCTCCAGCGCCGCGTGCCGCGCGCGCCCCGCGTCGAGGTCGTGACGGGCGCGCAGCGCGAGCTCCTCGCACAGCAGCGCCGCCTCGCGCGCCCCGAGCAGCGCCGCGAGATGCTCCTGCGCCCGCAGCCCCCGCCGCAGCTCGCGACCGCGCGGCGCGCGCCAGCGCAGCTCGCGCGCATGCAGCCAGTCGCCGTGCGCCACCTGCTCGCCCTCGCCCCAGCCCGCCCGCACCGCCAGCGCCCGCGCCGGGCTCAGCTCGTGCACGTGCGGGTCCGCCGTCGCGATGCGGTGCGCCGCAAGCATCCGGTTGAGCGCCGCCGTCGCCGCGCCCGCCTCACGCTCCGCATCCAACTCCGCCAGCCACGCCTGCGCCTGGCGCTCCGCCGACACCGAAACCGGGTCGATCACTGTCGCGCGCGTGCTCGCCACCGGCGCGGGCTCCGGCTCCGGGGGCGCCTGCGGCCGCCGCCGCGCCGCGAGCCGGCCGTGCGCGCGCGCCGCGCCGACCGTTTCCAGGACCACGACCCGCTCCGGCTCGCGGTCCGCGTACCCACGCAGCAGATAGCGGCCGTCCGCAGGCCCCAGCTCCCAAGGGAACTCCATCTGCACGAAGAGGAAGAGACGCTCAGCCACCGTCGCACCGTATCCTGCTCGTGACCGCAGCGAGCGAGAAGAGGAGCATCCGCGATGTCCGAACCCGCAGCCAAAGGCTTGCGCGAGCGCCTGACCCACAGCACCGAGGACCGACTCGGCAAGGCCCTGATCGACCTCTTCGAGAACCCCCTCCTCACCGGCGCCCTCGGCCGCGCCGCCGACGCCCGTGAGAAGGCCACCCAGGCCCAGGAGCTCGCGATGGGCGCCCTCAACCTCCCCTCCGCCGCCGACATCGAACGCCTCACCCGCCGCCTGCGCTCCGTCTCCCAGCGCCTCGAGGGGATCGAGGACGGCGTGCACCGCCTCGGTCGCACCTTCCCCGGCCAGTCGATCGACTCCCGCCTCGGCGCGATCGAGGATCAGCTCAACAGCATCTCCAAGACCGTCGGCGAGATCCGCGGGCGCTCCGCCGCCGCTACTCGCGCCGCCACGAAATCGGTCCCCGCGAAATCCAGGTCCACGAAGTCGGCGTCCGTGAAGTCCGCGTCCGCGCCGTCGGTGTCCGCGAAGTCGGTGTCCGCGAGGTCCGCGTCCGCGAGGTCCGCGTCCGTGAAGTCCGCGTCCGTGAAGTCAGCGTCCGCGACGAGTCCTCGCCGGCAATCCTGACGGGGGCCTCGCGAGGGCGGCGAGCGCGATTCGCTTTTTGGTCAGCCGCGAGCTTGTACATATTTTTTTGGAGTTCTTTACGTCCCAAAACTATTTTCAAGCGTTAGATTCTCCGAAAATTGAATGTCAAGCTCTCCGAGCTCGGCGCTAGCACCGAGCTCTTGCAGCGAGGTGGCGTGCCGCGACGTTCAGACCGCCAACGCGCGGAGCGCCGCATGCCCCATCGCGCCCGCTGCGTCCAACAGCGAGTCGTCGTCGATGCGCTCGTGGCCCCCGTCGATGTCCGTGACGGTGAGCACGCACGCCACCGGAACCCCGAGGCGCGCCCCGACCGCGAACAGCGTTGCCGCCTCCATCTCGACCGCGACCGCCCCCGCCGCGCGCCAGGCGTGCTCGCGTTTGGGGTCGTGCTCGTAGAACAGGTCGGTGCTGACAACCGTCGCCGCGACTGCGCCGGAGGATGCGCGCGAAAGCGCCGAGGTGAGCTTTTCGTCGGCGGCGACACGTCCGTCGGCGCCCAGCGCGCGGCTCGTGCCGTCGGCGGCAAGCGCCTCGCGTGCGACAAGCAAATCGCCGAGCCGTAGCTCGCCGTCGAGCGCGCCGCACGTGCCGACGCGGATCGCGCGGCGCACGCCGAGCGCGATCAGCTCGTGCAGCACGATCGCCGCCGAGGGGCCGCCCATGCCGGTGCTCTGGATCGTCAGCGGCTCACCGTCGCTCGCCGTGCCGGTGTAGCCCCAGAGGCCGCGGTGGTGGTTGAACATCAGTGGCTTCTCGAGCAGCGCCTGCGCGAGCGCCAGCGCGCGGCCGGGGTCTCCCGGCAGCAGTACCCGCGCGGCCAACTCCGTCGTCGGGCGCAGGTGGATCGGGGCGCGGGCGCTCATCGCTGTGCCCGACTCTAGGGGCTCGCGGGCGCTGGGCGCGTGGCCCTAGACTCACCGTCATGGAGACCCCCTTCCGCTCGCGCACCGAGTTCCGCGAGGTGATGGACCGTCTCTTCACGCTCATGAGCGACGATCCCGCGATGGGTCCTCAGCTGCGCGACGCCGACGTCCCGCAGCGCTTCGAGTTCGACGATTTCGATCTCGTCGTGAACATCAGGGCGCGCCGCGGGCGCGAGCGCAAGAACCTCCACTGGGAGTGGACCGACGAGGTCGACTGGCAGCCGCGCGTGCGCATGAAGATGTCCTCGCAGACCGCCAACCGCTACTTCCAGGGGCGCGAGAACGTGCCGCTCGCGATCGCGCGCCGCCGGATCAAGGCCGGGGGCGACGTCGCGGCGGCGCTGCGCCTGATCCCGATCACGCGGCCCGTCTACGCGCGCTACCGCGAGATCGTCGCCGCCGAGTACCCGCACCTGGGAGTTTGAGCGGTTTGAGCGCCGAGGGGGGTATGACGCTCGCGCAGGCCGCCGCGCGCGCGGGCGTCTCGCCGGGGACGGTGCGGCGCTGGGTCAAGGCCGGGCTGATTCCCCAACACGACGGCAAATGGACGCCCCAGGCGGCCGCGCAGGTGCGGATCGTCGCGCGCCTACGCGAGCGCGGATACACCGTCGAGCAGATCCGCGAGGCCAGCGAGAGCGGCAAGCTGGCGCTCGGCGACGTCGAGGATTTCCTCGCCGCGCCCGAGGGCCGCCACACGCTGCGGCAGTCCGCGCGCGCGACGGGGCTCTCGCCGGAGTTGATCGAGCGCATCATCGTGACGCTCGGCCTCAGCGCGCTCTCGGTCGACGCGATCTCCGACGAGGATCTCGAGATGCTCAAGTACGCCGCCGCGATGCTCCAGGCGGGACTGCCCGAGGAGGCGTTCATGCAGATCTCCCGCGTCTGGGGGCAGGCGCTCGCGCAGATCGCGGAAACCGAGGTGCGCCTCTTCCATATGTACATCCACGAGCCGCTCATGCGCGACGGCGTCCCGGGCCGCGAGATCGCGGCGCAGATGGACGGCATGGCGCGCGAGCTGCTGCCGTTCACGGCCCCCGTCATGAACTGGCTGCACGGGCGCTTCCTCGCGCACTTCGTCGAGCAGGACGTGATCGGCCACATGGAGGCCGACATGGGCGAGCAGGGGCTCCAGCTCGGACGCCTGCGGATCGCGATCGCGTTCGCCGACCTCGCCGGCTACACGCGGCTCACCGAGGAACAGGGCGACGAGCAGGCGGTGAGCGCGGTGGAGCGCTTCGTCGAAGAGGTCGAGCGCACGCTGCCGATCGAAGCGCGCGTGCTGAAGACGCTCGGCGACGAGGTGATGGTCGTCGGCGCGGACCCCGTCGCGCTCACGCGGTGGGCCGTCGGCTTCCAGGCGCAGGCCCCCGCGGGGGTGCCGCCGCCGCGCATCGGCATCCACCACGGCGAGGCGATCTATCGCGACGGCGACTACTACGGGCGCGCGGTAAACCAGGCCGCGCGCGTGGTCGCCCGCGCCGCCGGTGGCGAGGTGCTCGTTACACGCGCCGTCGTCGACCTCGCCGCCGGCGTCGATGCGCTTGCGTTCAAGCTGATCGGCGAGGTCGGCCTCAAGGGTTTCTCCGAGCCCACCGAGCTGTTCCTCGCCTCCGCGCGCGGATGATCGCCACGCGCCACCGACCGCCTCCGCGGCGGCAGTCACCTCGGCCGCGGCGAGCACCGCGCCGATGACGGATCCGGTGTCGCTGAGCGTCGAGGAGGTCCGCGGGTGGGTCGCCGCCGGCGGCCTGCTGCCGCACGACGGCCGGCTCGTCGCGATGCTCTCCGGTGGGCGCGACTCGGTCTGTCTGCTGGATCTCGCGGTCGCGCTCTGTCCGGCGGGCGCGGTGCGGGCGCTGCATGTCAACTACGGGCTGCGCCCCGCGGCCGACGCGGACGAGCGCCACTGCCGCGCGTTGTGCGTGGCGCTGGGGGTCGAGCTGGAGGTCGTGCGTGCGCGCCCGCCGGCGCCCGGCAACCTGCAGGCGTGGGCGCGCGAGCTGCGCTACCGCGAAGCCGAGCGGCTCGCGCAGGCGCTGGAGGACGGTGGTCGCGGCTGCACGCACGGCGGCGATGATCCTAGGCACCGCGGCGACGTCGCGCGCGCGCAGCGCGCGCGAGAGCAACCGCGCGCCGGCGGGCGCGAGCGCCCGCCGGGGACCCTCATCGCCGCGGGCCACACCGCGAGCGACCAGGTCGAGACGATTCTCTACCGCCTCGCCGCGTCTCCCGGCCGGCGCGCGCTGCTCGGGATGGCGCCGCGCGAGGGGCGTCTCGTGCGTCCGCTGCTCGAGCTCACGCGCGAGCAGACCGCGGCCTACTGCCGCGCGCGCGGCCTGAGTTGGCGTGAGGATGAGAGCAACGACGACGAACGCTACGCCCGCGCGCGGGTACGCAAGGGCGTCGTTCCGGCGCTGCGCGCGGTGCACCCGGCGGCCGAGGTCAATGTGCTGCGCACGGCCGAGCGGCTGCGCGCCGAGGCGGCGCTGCTGGACGAGCTGATCGACTCCGAGCTGGCGCGCGCGGCGGCGCAGACCGGGACGGGCACGATCGCGGTCGAGCGGCTGCGCACGCTCCCGGGCGCGCTGCAGCGCCTGATCGTGGTGCGCCTCGCCGAGGACGTCGCCGGCACATTCGTGCCGCAGGCCGGCGCGCGGGTCGCCGAGATCCTCGCGCTCGCCGAACGCGGCGGGCGCGCCGAGCTGCACGTTGGGGGACTGGTCGCCGCGGTCGTCGAGCGCGGATGTCTGCGCATGGTCACGCTGCCGCCGCGACGCTGACGTGTGCTGGTGCCGCGACGCTGACGTGGCCTGCCGTCGCGGCGCGGGCCGCCGCGGCGGCCCTGACGTGCGTGGCGCTGCTGGGCCGAGCTATTGCTCGCATGGCCTGGGCCCATCGTTGTAGCGCTCCAGGTGCAGATCGGCGATCACCGCGTGGGGGACGAGCCCGCATTTCAGCCCCTCGTCGGAGATGGTGTCGATGGCGCGCCAACGATGTCCGGATCCGCGCAGCACGACGGCGGCGACTTGGGGGCCGCTCAGGTCAGCAAGCGCGAAGGGCCCGCGCGTGCTGACCTTCACCCAGGCGAGCCGGTCTTGCAGGGTCCGCTCCGTCCGTACGAAGTAGTGATTGATCGCAGCGAATTCGGCGCGAGTCGCAGTCCGCTCGGCCGCTGCCGGCGCGGCCAGCGCGAGTGTCGCCGCGCACAGCCCCGATCCGATCGTCAGCTGTCCGATCCTCGGCATCGAGACGCGCATCAGAGTCGCCGCCCGAGGAACGTCGCTTCACGCCGAGTCGATGCGCGGTAGCAGAAGCCGCCGGAGTAGGTATGCGCACCGACTCGCAATGGGCGCGTCCCGCCCTCGCCCCAGCGGCAGTACCAGCCGTCGCTCTTGTAATAGCCGTCTGCGCTGGCCACGGTCTCGAGTGCGACTCTGCGTGCGGTGCCGCAGCCGAGCTCGGCTGAGAAGTGGATGACTTCGGCGTCTGTGGTGCGTGCCGTCGGGCAGCGACCGACGTCCTCGGCGGATGCGCGCACGCTCGGCGCACAGGCACCGGCCAGCAGCAGGCAACCGGAGATGCCGATCAGCAGATGCGCTCGCAATGCAACCCCTCCTTTTTGCGGTCCGATCGCCCTGAAGCTTAGGTCAAGGACCGGGCGCAACTCAGGTCAGCGATCGGGGCGCGCGAGACCTGCGTCGCGGCGATCCCTACACTCCGCGGCGTGGCCGTCATGCCCCCGGAGCGAGTCGCGGACGCAGCAAGCGACGGCGACGCGTCCACGCCGGGCGGTGGCGACGCGTCCACGCCGGGCGGTGGCGCCGCGTCCACGCTCGGCGGTGGCGCTGCGTCCACGCTGGGCGGCGCCGCGTCCTCCGAGGTCGGTGAGGTGCTCGTCGCCGCCGAGGACCTGCGCCGCCGCGTCGCGGAGCTCGCGGAGCGGATCTCCGCGGACTACGCCTCGCGCTCGCTGCTGCTCGTCGGCGTGCTGAAGGGCGCGATGTTCTTCCTCTCCGACCTGATGCGCCTGATCGATATTCCCGTCGAGGTCGACTTCATGGCGGTCGCGTCCTACGGCTCGGCGACCGACTCCTCGGGGGTCGTGCGGATCCTCAAGGATCTCGACGCCGCGATCGAGGGCCGCGACGTGCTGATCGTCGAGGACATCGTCGACTCGGGCCTCACGCTGCAGTACCTGCTGCGCAACCTCGGCTCGCGCAATCCGCGCACGTTGGAGGTGTGCGCGCTGCTGACCAAGCCCGAGCGGCGCAAGGTCGACCTGCCCACGCGCTATGTCGGCTTCGAGATCCCCGATCGCTTCGTGATCGGCTACGGCCTCGACTACGCCGAGCGCCACCGCAACCTTCCCTTCGTGGCGGCGTTGGTTAGGCATGACTAGCGCCGCCGCCCGTGTTCGATCGCCTCGCGCCCGTGCTGGCGCGTGCGTCGGATCGCTTCGCGTCGGCCTCGCCGCCTGCCCGCGCCCTGCGCGCCGCGCGACCCCGCTTTCCCCGGAAAATCGGCCCCTCCGTGGTACGCTGGACGGCCGGTGGGCGCTTATTCGAGCCGTCCCCGGGATAACTGAGATCACGCTATGAGCCGTTTCTTCAAGAGCGCTGCGTTCCCGATTCTGATCGTGGTCGTGCTCGCGTTCTTCGCCTCCAAACTGATCTCGCCCGGCTCGAGCAACGGTCCGGCGCGCAACGAATACACGCTGGTCACGAAAGAAATCCCGCAACACGAAGTCAGGTCGGTGCTCTTCAAGACCAAGGGCAACGTCCTCGAAGTGACGCGCAAGGACGGTAAGAAGTACGAAATCGGCTACATCGACCAGACGACGCCTGAATTGAAGAAAGAGCTCCGCGAAGCCGGCGTCGTCTACAACACGGAAGCCACGAAGAGCAGCATCATTCTCTCGCTGCTGACCTACGTGCTGCCGTTCCTGATCTTCTTCGGGATCTGGATCTTCCTGCTCAACCAGGTCCAGGGCGGGGGCTCGAAGGTGATGTCCTTCGGCAAGTCGCGCGCGAAGCGGCTCTCGGCGGACTCGCCGAAGATCACCTTCCGCGACGTCGCCGGGGTCGACGAGGCCGTCGAGGAGCTGCACGAGATCAAGGAGTTCCTCGAGAACCCGAAGAAGTTCCAGGCGCTGGGTGCGCGCATCCCGACGGGGGTGCTGCTCTACGGACCGCCGGGCACCGGCAAGACACTGCTCGCGCGCGCGGTCGCCGGCGAGGCCGGCGTGCCGTTCTTCTCGATCTCGGGCTCGGACTTCGTGGAGATGTTCGTCGGTGTCGGCGCCTCGCGCGTGCGCGACCTCTTCGAGCAGGCCAAGCAGAACTCCCCCTGCATCATCTTCATGGACGAGATCGACGCCGTCGGCCGCCACCGCGGCGCCGGCCTCGGCGGCGGGCACGACGAGCGCGAGCAGACCCTCAACCAGCTGCTCGTCGAGATGGACGGCTTCGAGGCCAAGGACAACATCATCATGATCGCCGCTACCAACCGGCCTGACATCCTCGACCCCGCGCTGCTGCGTCCCGGGCGCTTCGATCGTCAGATCGCGGTCGACCGCCCCGACCGCAAGGGCCGCGCGAAAATCCTCGAAGTCCACACCCGCGGCAAGCCGCTGGCGAAGGAGATCGACATCGACGCGCTCGCCGGCCAGACCACCGGCTTCACCGGCGCCGACCTCTCGAACCTGATCAACGAGGCCGCGCTGCTCGCCGCGCGCACCGGCAAGCGCGAAATCGGCCAGGTCGAGCTCGAGGAGGGGATCATGCGCGTGATCGCCGGCCCCGAGAAGAAGACGCGCGTGATGAGCGAAAAAGAGCGCCTGATCACGGCCTACCACGAGATGGGGCACGCGATCGTCGGGCACTACCTCGAGCACTCCGACCCGGTGCACAAGATTTCCGTGATCTCGCGCGGCCAGGCGCTCGGCTACACGATCTCGATGCCCCAGGAGGATCGCTTCCTGACGACGCGCGCGGAGCTCAACGACACGATGGCAATGACGCTCGGCGGGCGCGCCGCGGAGGAGATCGTCTTCGACGAGATCACGACCGGCGCCTCCAACGATATCGAGAAGGTCACCGCGACCGCGAAGCAGATGGTGATGCGCTTCGGCATGAGCGAGAAGCTCGGCCCGCGCGTCTTCGGCCACGACCACGGCCAGCCGTTCCTCGGCCGCGAGTTCTCGACCGAGCCCGACTACTCCGACGAGATCGCGCGCGAGATCGACGACGAGGTCAGGCGCATCGTCGAGGTCGCGCACAAGCGCGCACGGGACATTCTCACCGAGCACCGCGAGCGCCTCACGACGATCTCCGAGATCCTCGTCAAGCGCGAGACGATCGAGAAGGAGGAGTTCATCGGGCTACTCGCCGGCAAGAGCGAAGAGGAGATCTTCGGGCCCGACGAGGGTCACACGCCCGAGCTGCCCGCGGCGCCGCCCGCGCCCCTCGATCGTCCCGGCCGCGAAGCGCCGCGCCCGCTACCGCGTCCCGGGCTCGCCGGCGGTACGGCGGACATCCGCGGCACTGACCCTGAGCGCCCGGAGCTGGCCTGAAGACTGACGGCGGCGCTCCGGGCGAGTTCCGCCTGATGGGCGTCGTGAACGTGACGCCGGACTCGTTCTCCGACGGGGGCCTGTTCTTCGAGGCGGGCGCCGCGATCGCACACGGGCTGGAGCTCGAGAGGCAGGGCGCCGAGATCCTCGACGTCGGCGGCGAATCCACGCGGCCCGGCGCGGAGCCGGTCGCGGAGGACGAGGAGCTCAGACGCGTGCTCCCCGTCATCGAGGGACTCGCGCCGCAGCTGGAGTCGCGCGGGGCGCGGATCTCCGTCGATACGTCCAAGGCCGCGGTTGCGCGCGCGGCGCTGCGCGCGGGGGCGACCCTGGTCAACGACGTGACCGCGCTGCGCGGAGACCCCGGGATGGTCGAGGTGGTGGCTGCCGGCGGCGCCGAATGCTGCCTCATGCACATGCGCGGTGAGCCGCGCACGATGCAGCGCGGGGCAGGTGGGGATTGGTATGACGACGTCGTCGACGACGTGAAGGCGTTCCTGGAGGAGCGTCTGCGCTTCGCGATCGCCCGCGGCATCGGTGAGGAGCGCATCCTGCTCGACCCCGGGATCGGCTTCGGCAAGACCCTCGCGCACAACCTCGAGCTGCTGCGGCGCCTCGACGAGCTGCTCGAGCTCGGGCGCCCGCTGCTCGTGGGGACCTCGCGCAAGAGCTTCCTCGGGCGCATCCTCGCCGCTGCCGCGAGCCCGCGACCGTCGAGCGATGCCGGCGAGCGACTGGCCGCGACGCTCGCGACCTGCGTGCTCGCCTACGAGCGCGGCGCGCGCGTATTCCGTGTGCACGACGTCGCGCCGGCAGGCGCGGCGCTCGCAACCGCGGCTGCTACGTTGGGCGCGCGATGGACGACGACGACGAGCTGAGCCGGGACGACGACGAGTTGAGCCGGGACCGATGGACGACGACGACGAGCTGAGCTCTGACGACCCCCACGCGCGCGAGCCCGATGAGGACGAGGAGGCAGACGAGGGCGACGAGGAGCGCGAAGAAGGCCTCGAGACCGTCACGATCGAGATCTCGGGCCTCTCGCTCTACACGCACCACGGCGTCAGCGACGCCGAGCGCGAGGTCGGCCAGCGGCTGATGCTCGACCTGCGCCTCGAGGTCGGCGAGACCGATGCGACGGTCACCGACCGCGTCGAGGACACCGTCGACTACGCCGAGGTCTGCCAACTCGTCGCGCTGATCGCCCAGCAGCGCTCGCATCGCACGCTCGAGCGTCTCTGCTCGACGATCGCCGAGCGCCTGCTCGCGGACTACGAGCTCGAAGGCGTGTGGGTGAAGGCGACCAAGCCCGAGCCCCCGATCGCGCTGCCCGTCGACGAAGTCTCCGTCGAGGTCTGGCGCGAGTCCGAGGAGTAGCGGCCTTGACCGCACGGGCATCGCGTGTAGCGTTCCGCGCGCATGCCCCGCGCATCGGCTACCTAGGTATCGGCTCGAACGTCGGCGAGCGCCGCGCGCAGCTGCAGGCCGCCGTCGAAGCGCTACCCGACGCGGGCATCGAGGTGCTCGCGTCCTCCGCGGTCTACGACACCGACCCCGTCGGCGAGATTCTCGACCAGCCGAGCTTCCTCAACGCGTGCCTGCGCGTGCGCACCGCGCTGGAGCCGCTGGCGCTGCTCGACGTCGTCAAGGGCCTCGAGCGCGAGCTCGGCCGCGCGGTGGACGGCCCGCGCCACGGTCCGCGCGCGATCGACATCGACATCCTGCTGCTCGGCGAGCTGGAGCTGCGCGAGGCGCGCATGACGTTGCCGCACGCGCAGGTGCTCACGCGCCGCTTCGTCTTGATACCGCTGTTGGAGCTCGACTTCGCGCTGCGCGTCCCCGACGGCCGCGCGCTCGCCGACGCGCTCGTGGTGCTGCCGGTGAGCGAGGGCGTGCGCTGGGACTCGCCGCCGCTGGCGATCAGCTGATGGGCGCGGGCAGCCACTCGGCGGGCAGCGTGCCGGGCGGGACTTCGCCGACCATCGGCGGGAAGTAACGCGTGAGCTCCGCCGCGCGGTGTCCCTCGATCAGCGGCCGCACGTCGGCGATCGTCTGCAGGAGGCCGATCGAGGAGCCGATCTGGAGGTCGGCGGCGTTGGGGTCCTCGCCGCCGAGCAGGCCTGCGGCGATCCAGGCGTCGATCTTGTCGAGGTGGCCCGGGAGCGCCGCGATGTCGGCGCGCGCGGTCTCCTCGCGCGCTTCGTTTTTGTGCGCCATCATGCGCGCGAACAGCGGGAAGGTGGGGCGCAGTAGCGCGGACGGCAGCGGGATCGGCAGATCGCCGGCAAAGCTCTCCATCGACCCCGGGTTGCGCAGGAACGCGGTATCGAGGATCCGCCGCGGGACGCTCTGCAGGACGTCGTCGCCCCAGCGCTCCGCCTCCAGTACCTGTGCGCGCGCGGGATCGGCCGGCGCCGGCAGCAGCGGCGGCTCCCCCGGGGCGAGCTCTTCGATGCGTCGCATGATCGCGCGCGAGCCGACGAGCCGCTCGCCGTCGACGCGCATCCCCGGGACGGTCGCCCCGCCGTAGCGCAGCGGGCCGATCAGCGTCTGCGCCATCGGCATCAGGTTCACGCGCTTGAACGGCAGGCCCTTGCGCTCCATCGCGACTTCGACCGCCGCGCACGGGTGCGAGCCCGACAGCACGTACAGCTTGATCTGACTCATCTAAGCGCCCCCATTCGAATCGTTGCGACGAGCATATAGGCTGCGCATTGATGCTGCTGGCCGTGGACGTCGGAAACACTCAGACCCACTTCGGGACCTTCTGCGAGGGCGAGTTGCGCGAGCACTGGCGCTTTGCGACGGTGCGCCAGTCGACCTCCGATCAGTTGGGCGCCGCGCTGCGCAACCTGCTCGAGCTGCGGCATGTCTCGATGGGCGACATCGACGCGTCGATCGTCTCCTCGACCGTGCCGGTGCTCGGCCCGGAATGGTGCGAGATGGCCAAGCGCTACCTCGGTCACGAGATGCTCGTCGTCGGCCCCGGCGTCAAGACGGGCATGCCGATCCGCTACGACAATCCTCGTGAGATCGGCCCCGACCGGCTCGTCAATGCAGTCGCGGCGCACGCGCGTCTCGGCGGCCCGTGCATCGTCGTCGACTTCGGCACCGCGATCACCTACGACCCGGTTTCCGCCGACGGCGAGTACCTCGGCGGGATCATTTCGCCCGGCGTCGAGATCTCGCTGGAGGCGCTCACTGAGCGCGCCGCGGCGCTGCCCAGGGTCGACGTCACCGCGCCGCGCGCGCTGATCGGCAAGACCACGATCGACGCGATCCGCTCCGGGATCGTCTACGGCACGGCCGGCCAGGTCGACGCGATCGTGCACCGTTTGCGCGCCGAGCTCGGACCGGAGGCGAAGACGATCGCCACCGGCGGCCTCGCGAGCGCGATCGTGCCGTTCACGACGACGATCGAAGCCGTCGACGATCTGCTCACGCTGACCGGGCTGCGGCTCATCTACGAGCGCAATCGCTGAGCGCGCAGCGTGCCTCGCGCGGGTGCTCCGCGCGGGGCGCGTGGTGCGGGTGCTCCGCGCGGGGCGCGTGGTGCGGGGGCTCCGCGCGGGGCGCGTGGGGCGGGGGGCTCCGCGCGGGGCGCGTGGTGCGGGGTGCTCCGCGCGGGGCGCGTGGTGCGTCACGCGGGGTGCGTGACGCGTGGGGCGCGTCGTGGGCGTCGGTGCGCGGGCTGACTCGTGCCCCGCGTTGATTTTGTGTTCAAAATTGAGAGATCCTTACAACTTGTAAAGATCTCTCAAAAATGAACTTAATCCGCGCGCTCGAGTCGAGCGTGGCGCGATCCATAATGGACCCGTTGACGACCATCATCCCTACCCAATGACGACCACGACCCCTACCCAATGACGACTACCACCCCTGTTCAGGCTTCCCAGCTCACCGATCCGTGGATGCTTGGCTCGCTAGCGGTGCCCAACCGTGTGCTGCTGGCTCCGCTCGCGGGGATCGGCAACTGGTTCGTGCGTCTGCAGGCCAAGCGTCACGGCGCCGGAATGGCGGTCTCGGAGATGGTCTCCAGCCACGCGATCCACTACCGCAACGAGCGCACCCTGCGCGAGCTGTTGTGTATCCACCCCGAGGAGCAGCGCGTCGCGGGGGGTGGGATCGCCGCTCCGACCTCGATCCAGCTCTTCGGGCAGGACCCCGCGATCATGCGCTCGGCTGCCGCGAGCGCTGTCGCCGCGGGAGCGGACGCGATCGACATCAACATGGGCTGCCCCGTCCCGAAGGTCTGCAAGACCGGCTCCGGCGCCGCGCTGCTCGACGATCCCGCGCTCGCCGTCGCGGTGGCGCGAGCCGCGGTCGAGGGAGCCGCGGAGGGAGTCGCGGCGGCGTCCGAACGGGTTGAGGGGAGCGCGGCGGATATGGCGCGCCGCGCGGCCCTTGAGCGAGCTGGGGGGGAGGTACCGATCACCGTCAAGCTACGCTCCGGTCGGCGCCCCGGCGACAGCTCCGGCTTCGAGCTCGCGCAGCGCCTCGTCCATGACGCCGGCGTCGCGGCGATCGCGTTCCATCCGCGCTCGGCCGCGGTGCACCACAAAGGCGTGCCCGACTACGAGCTGGCGGCGCGCCTCGTCGCGGAGCTGCCCGCGCCGTTGATTCTCACGGGGGGGCTGCAGGACGCCGCGAGCGTACGCGCTGCCTTCGCGCAGACGGGCGCCACGGCGGTGATGCTCGCGCGCGGGTCCCTCGGCAATCCTTGGCTCTTCGAGGAGCTGCTGTGCGGCCGCGCCGGCGGGCCGAGCCGCGCGGAGGTCGTGGCCGAGCTCGAGTGGACGATGGCGCGGGCCGTCGAGCATCTCGGCGTCGAGCGCGCCGCGCGCTATCTGCGCAAGTTCTACCCGTGGTATGTGGCTCGCCTCGGGCTCGATCGGACACAGGCCGCGGCCCTGCAAGAGTCCCTGCAAGCCGCCGCGAGCCTCGCGCAGGCGCGACGTGTGCTGGACGATCTCACCGACGCCAACCCCCCCGCGGCGCTCGTGGCCTGACCGGCTCCGACGGCCGCGCGGCCGTCGCTATACTGCTGCGCTCGCTGCCGCCGCCGGGTCGGGAATCGTGTACCCGCCTTGTCCGGATGGGCCGCCAAACTCGCCGGGTTTCGTGCGTCTCCGGCGCAACTCCAAGACCCGACCCGCGAGCGAGAGATACCGCGAAGCCACATGCCTAAGGACGTAATCCTCACTCCCGAAGGACTCGAGAAGCTCAAGGACGAGCTCGAGCTGCTCTCGACCGCGCGCCGCCGCGAGGTCGCCGAGCGCATCAAGGAGGCCCGCGAGTTCGGGGACATCTCCGAGAACTCCGAGTACGACGACGCCAAGAACGAGCAGGCGATGCTCGAGAGCCGGATCGCCCAGCTGCAGGACAAGCTGCGGATGGCGACCGTGATCGACTCCAAGGAGCTCTCCACCGATGAGGTCCAGGTCGGCTCGGTGGTGCACGTCAAAGACGAGAAGACCGGCAAGTCGGTCAAGTACACGATCGTCGGCTCCGCCGAGGCCAACCCCGAGGAGAGCAAGCTCTCCAACGAGTCTCCCGTCGGACGCGCCCTGATTGGCCACAAGCGTGGCGACACGGTCGCCGTGCAGGTTCCTCGCGGGCCCGCCCGCAAGCTCAAGATCACCAAGATCGACGTCGGCCTCAAATAGGCTTTCGGTCATGAGTCGGACCGATGAGCCCGACGCCGGCGGCAAGCATGGCCTGGAGGAGCTGATCGCCGAGCGTCGCGCGAAGGCCCAGCGGCTGCACGAGACCGCCGCGGAGAGCGATTTCCCCTACTCCTATCCGGGCGCCGAGCCGATCGCCGCGGTGCGCGCGGCCTACGAGCACCTCGTCGCGGGCGAGGAGACCGAGGACGTCCACCGCGTCGCGGGGCGCCTCGCCGGCAAGCGCGGCCAGGGGCGCGCGGTGTTCCTCGACCTCGTCGACCGCAGCGGCAAGATCCAGTTGCACGCTCGCCTCGACGTGCTCGGCAAGGAGGCCTTCGAGCGGCTGCGCGCGTTGGATCTCGGCGATCTCGTCGGCGTCGACGGCGCCGTCCTGCGCAGCCGCCACGGCGAGCTGACGCTGCGCGTGGAGCGCTTCGCGGTGCTCGCCAAGGCCCTGCGCCCGCCCCCCGATAAGCATCACGGTCTCACCGACATCGAGACCCGCCACCGCCGCCGCGAGCTCGACCTGATCGCGAGCGCTGCGGTTCGCGACCGCTTTCGCGACCGCGCGCGCATCGTCTCCGCGGTGCGCGCCTATCTCGACGGCGAGGGCTTCGTCGAGGTCGAGACTCCCGTTTTGCAGCCGATCTACGGGGGCGCGCTCGCGCGCCCCTTCACGACCCATCACAACGCGCTCGACCGCACCCTCTACCTGCGGATCGCGACCGAGCTCTACCTCAAGCGCTGCATCGTCGGCGGTCTCGAGCGCGTCTACGAGCTCGGCAAGGACTTCCGCAACGAGGGCATCTCGACCAAGCACAACCCCGAGTTCACGGTCGTCGAGTGGTACGAGGCCTACGCCGACTACAACGATGCCGCCGCGCGTCTGGAAGCTCTTGTGCGCGCCGCCGCCGCGGCCGTCGCGCGCCCCGCTGACGGCGAAAGCGAGGATCTCGAGCAGGCCGGTGAGGGCGGCGACACGCTGACCGCCTCGATCGACTTCGCCAAGCCCTGGCGGCGCATCGACTTCGTGCAGGCCGTCCGCGAAGCGACCGGGGTCGACGTGCTCGAGCATCCCGACGCCGCCGCGCTCGCCGCGGCCGTGGTCGCGCGCGGCCTGCCCGCGCCGCCGCCCGACGCGAGCTGGCCGCAGATCGCCGACGACCTGCTCTCGGCCTACGTCGAGCCGGAGCTGCGCGAGCCTACGTTCGTGTTCGACTATCCCCTCGCGCTCTCGCCGCTCGCGCGCGAGCACCGCTCACGGCCCGGCCTGGCCGAGCGCTGGGAGGCGTTCGTCGGCGGTATGGAGATCGCGAACGCCTTCAGCGAGCTGATCGACCCCGACGCCCAGCGCGAGCGCTTCGCGGCGCAGCAGCGGCTCGCCGCGCAAGGCGAGGAGGAAACCCAGCCCCACGACGAGCTGTTCCTGAGCGCGCTCGAGCAGGGGATGCCGCCCACGGGTGGTGTCGGCCTCGGTATCGACCGCCTCGTGATGCTCCTCACCGGCCAGAGCTCGATCCGCGAGGTCGTGCTGTTTCCCGCGACGCGCTGAGCAGCAGCCGCTCGTCGGGGCGCGGGCGGTGCGATGAGCGCCGGCGGAGGCGCGCGGGGCGGCGTTCGGGCGCCCGGACGGTCGCACGCGCTGAGCGCGAGAGGCTCTGGGGGGCCGTTGGTAGACTGTCCTATGGCGGCGATGGGACCTCGCGACTCATCTTTCTCGGAGATTCCGACGAAGAGGTGGGTACGAGGATTCCCGCCCAACCAGACAGCCACCCTTCCAGGCGGCTGATCGTCCCCCGCGAGCCGAGACACCCGTACCGGAGAGGCCAATCAGCATCATGTTCGAGCGATTTACAGAACGGGCCCGCCAGGTAGTCGTTCTCGCGCAAGAAGAGGCGCGCACGCTCAAGCACAACTACATCGGCACCGAGCACATCCTGCTCGGCCTGCTGCGCGAGGAGGAGGGTCTCGCGGCGCGCGTCCTCGAGAGCCTCGACATCACCGTCGAGCGCGTCCGCGCGCAGGTCGTGCGCATCGTCGGCTCCGGCGAGGAGGTCACCTCGGGGCAGATCCCGTTCACGCCGCGCGCCAAGAAGGTGCTCGAGCTCGCGCTGCGCGAGGCGCTCTCGCTCGGCCACAACTACATCGGCACCGAGCACATCCTGCTCGGCCTCGTGCGCGAGAACGAGGGCGTCGCGGCCCGCATCCTGCTCGACTTCGACGCCGACTCCGAGAAGATCCGCAACGAGGTCATCCGCATGCTCTCCGGTCCCAGCGGGCGCCGCCAGGGACAGGGCCAGCCCGGCGCCGGCGCCGGTGCGGGCTCCGGCAGCCCCTCCGAAGGCAAGAAGTCCTCGAAGCTGCTCGACCAGTTCGGCCGCAACCTGACCAAGCTCGCCGCCGAAGGCAAGCTCGACCCGGTCGTCGGTCGCGAGACCGAGATCGAGCGGATCATGCAGATCCTCTCGCGGCGCACCAAGAACAACCCCGTGCTGATCGGCGAGCCCGGCGTCGGCAAGACCGCCGTCGTCGAGGGCCTCGCGCAGCGCATCACCAACGCCGACGTGCCCGAGCTGCTCAAGAACAAGCAAATCTACACGCTCGACCTTGCGGCGCTCGTCGCCGGCTCGAAGTACCGGGGTGAGTTCGAGGAGCGCCTGAAGAAGGTGATGAAGGAGATCACCCAGCGCGGGGACATCATCCTGTTCATCGACGAGCTCCACAACCTCGTCGGCGCCGGTGCCGCGGAGGGCGCGATCGACGCCGCCTCGATCCTCAAGCCCGCGCTCGCGCGCGGCGAGCTGCAGACGATCGGCGCGACGACGCTCGACGAGTACCGCAAGTACCTCGAGCGCGACTCCGCCCTGGAGCGTCGCTTCCAGCAGATCCGCGTCGAGGAGCCCTCGATCGACCAGAGCGTCGAGATCCTCAAGGGCCTGCGCGACCGCTACGAGCAGCACCACAAGGTGCAGATCACCGACGAGGCGCTGCGCGCCGCCGCCGAACTGGCCGATCGCTACATCTCCGACCGCTTCCTGCCCGACAAGGCGATCGACCTGATCGACGAGGCCGCCTCGCGGATGCGCATCAAGTCGATGACCTCGCCGCCGGCCAACCGCGAGCTCGAGGAGCAGATCGAGACCACGCGGCGCGAGAAGGAGGCCGCGATCGAGGCCCAGGAGTTCGAGAAGGCCGCGGCGCTGCGCGACAAGGAGCGCAAGTACACCCACCGCAAGCGCGAGCTCGAGGAGGAGTGGGAAGCCGGCGAGTCCGGCGACCGCCCCGCGATCGGCGAAGAGGAGATCGCGGAAATCGTCTCGATGTGGACCGGCATCCCCGTCTTCAAGCTGACCGAGGCCGAGACGCAGAA
The DNA here is from genome assembly GCA_035483545.1 of Solirubrobacteraceae bacterium. Lineage (GTDB taxonomy): Bacteria > Actinomycetota > Thermoleophilia > Solirubrobacterales > Solirubrobacteraceae > Palsa-744. The sequence continues at coordinate 64,196 of DATHPS010000008.1, forward strand.
GCTGATGCGCATGGAGGAGGAACTGCACAAGCGCGTGATCGGCCAGCACCCCGCGGTCGAGGTGATCTCGAAGGCGATCCGCCGCTCGCGCGCGGGCCTGAAGGACCCCAAGCGTCCGACCGGCTCGTTCATCTTCCTCGGCCCCTCCGGCGTCGGCAAGACCGAGCTCGCGCGCACGCTCGCCGAGTTCCTGTTCGGCGACGAGGACGCGATGGTGCGCATCGACATGTCCGAGTACATGGAGAAGCACGCCGTCTCCCGCCTGGTCGGCTCGCCGCCCGGCTACATCGGCTACGACGAGGGCGGCCAGCTCACCGAGGCGGTGCGCCGCAAGCCCTACTGCGTGCTGCTGCTCGACGAGATCGAGAAGGCCCACCCCGACGTCTTCAACATCCTGCTGCAGATCCTCGAGGACGGCCGCCTCACCGACGCCCAGGGTCGCACCGTGGACTTCCGCCACGCGATCGTGATCATGACCTCCAACATCGGCGCCGCGGAGATCGCGCGCAACACGCCGCTGGGCTTCGCGGTCTCCGACGACGAGACCGGGATCACTTACGACGACATGAAGAACCGCATCATGGGTGAGCTCAAGAAGGTCTTCCGGCCCGAGTTCCTCAACCGCATCGACGACGTGATCGTCTTCCACAAGCTGCAGAAGGAGGAAATCCGCCAGATCGTCGAGCTGCTGCTGCTGCGCATCCGCGAGTCGATGGCCGAACGCGAGCTGCAGCTCGAGCTGACCGATCCCGCCAAGGAACTGCTCGTCGAGAAGGGCTGGGACCCCGCGATGGGCGCCCGCCCGCTGCGCCGCGCGATCCAGCGCTACATCGAGGATCCCCTCGCGGACTTCGTGCTGCGCGAGCAGGTCGTGCCCGGCGCGACCGTCGTCGTGAACCCCGCCGACGAGGGCGAAGACGGCGAGGTCAAACTCACGATCGTCAAGCCCAAGAAGCAGAAGACGCCGGTCGGCGTCGGCGCGCAGGCCGCCGGTGAGCTGGCCGCGGACGAGGGGCTCCCCGCGGTCGAGGGCGATGGCGCGGGCGGGGACGCTCACGTCGACGAGCCCGACGAGCCGACCGACGCCGAGTAGCGCCCGCCGCTACGTCCCCAGCGCACCGTAGGCTGCGGACGTGAGCCGCGCTCAATCGATTTACGTCTGCTCCGACTGCGGCGCGCAGTCCGCGCAGTGGCACGGGCAATGCCCCGGCTGCGGCGCGTGGAACACGCTCGTCGAGGAGCGCGCGCCGGCCGCCGCGAGTGCGGGGAGGGGCGCCGCTCGCCGGGGGCCGGCCGTTGGCGGCGATCGCGGCGGCGGTGGCGATCGCGGCGGTCGCGGTCGCGGTCGCGTGGCCTCGACGCCGCTCGCCGAGGTCGGTGCGGCGCCCGTCGCGCGCCTCGCGACAGGCATCGGCGAGCTCGACCGCGTGCTCGGCGGAGGGCTCGTGCCCGGCTCGCTCGTGCTGCTCGGCGGCGCGCCCGGAATCGGCAAGTCGACGCTGACCAACATGGTCCTCGGGCACCTCGCCGGCGCCGGGCGGCGCGCGCTCTACGTCAGCGCCGAGGAGTCCGCCGAGCAGGTCCGCCTGCGCGCCGAGCGGCTCGGTCCCGGTGCGCTCAGCGTGCCGGTGCTCGCGGAGACGGATCTCGACGTCGTGCTCGACGTGCTCGCCGCGGAGTCCCCGCAGGCCTGCGTGATCGACTCCGTGCAGACGCTGCGCTCGGCCGAGCTCGGTGGCGCGCCCGGGTCGGTGGGGCAGGTGCGCGAGGTCGCCGGGCGCATCATGGAGCTCGCGAAGGCGCGCGGCATCGCGACGATCCTCGTCGGGCACGTCACCAAGGACGGCGCGCTCGCCGGGCCACGCGTGCTCGAGCACCTCGTCGACTGCGTGCTGCAGTTCGAAGGCGAGCGCGAGCGACCCTACCGCGAGCTGCGCGCGCTCAAGAACCGCTTCGGCTCGACGAACGAGGCCGGGCTGTTCGAGATGCGCCAGGGCGGCCTCGTCGAGGTGCTCGACGCCTCCGCGCGCTTCGTCGCCGAGGCCACGCGCGCGCCCGGCAGCGTGATGCTCGCCGCGATGGAGGGCTCGCGGCCGCTGCTCGTCGAGGTGCAGGCGCTCGTCGCGCCCTCCGAGCTTGAGCAGCCGCGTCGCGTCGCGTCGGGGCTCGACCGCAACCGCCTCGCGCTCGTGCTCGCGATCCTCGGCCGCCACGGCCGCATCGGGACCGGCGGCGCCGATGTCTTCGTCAACGTCGTCGGCGGCGTGCGCGTCGACGAGCCCGGCGTCGACCTCGCCGTCGCGCTCGCCGTTGCCAGCGCCAGTCGTGGCGTGCCGCTGCGCGGAGCGCCACGCGCGTGCTTCGGCGAGCTCGGCCTGACGGGCGAGCTGCGCTGGGTCGGGCACCCCGAGCGGCGTCTGGAGGAGGCCGCGCGGCACGGCCTGCGGGAGGTGCTCGCGCCCACCGGCAGCGGCGCGCAAGCGTGCGAGGCGGGCACCCTCAGGGACGCGCTCGCGCACGTCTTGCCCGCGGCCCCGCAGCGCCGCGCGCGCGTCGCTGCCTGAGCGCTTTGCCCGCGCGCGGCGGGTGCGGGCGCCGCGGGCGCCGCAGGAGTGGCCCGCCCCGGTCGAGGAGGCGCTAAAGCGCGGCTAAATGCCCTAAAATGCCTATTAGTGCCACCAAGATCCGGGGAAGATTTCGATACAGAAGCACGCCCGGAGCCTGGGTTGATGAAGGCGCTGGAGATGGTCGCGCCCGGGACCGCGCTGCGCGACGGGATGGAGAACATCCTCAACGCCCGCACCGGCGGGCTGATCGCGATCGGCGAGCCCGAGGACATCAGCTTCCTGTTCTCCGGCGGCATCAAGCTCGACATCGACTACACGCCCGCCTTCCTCTACCAGGTCGCGAAGATGGACGGCGCGATCATTCTCAACGCGAACGCGACGAAGATCGCGATGGCCAACGTCCAGCTGATGCCGGATCCGACGATCCTCTCGCACGAGACCGGCACCCGGCACCGCACCGCCGAGCGCGTCTCCAAGCAGACCGACGCGCTCGTGATCGCGATCTCCCAGCGGCGCGAGGTCGTCTCGCTCTACGTCGACGGCACCAAGTGCATCCTGCAGGAGATCCCCGTCGTGCTCGCCAAGGCCAACCAGGCGCTCGCGACGCTCGACAAGTACCGCACGCGGCTCGACCAGGTCTCCACGCGCCTCACCGCGCTCGAGTTCGAGGGCGGGGTCACGCTGCACGACGTGCTCACCGTGCTGCAGCGCTCCGAGCTCGTCACGCGCATGGCCGTCGAGATCGAGCGCTACATCGTCGAGCTCGGCACCGAGGGGCGCCTGATCGAGATGCAGCTCGAGGAGACGATGGTCGGCACCGCCGCCGAAAAGGCCGCGCTCGCACAGGACTATCTCGCGGCCTACTCCGACGAGGCCTTCGCGTCCGCGCTCGATCAGGTCGGGCGCCTCGCGCACCAGGACCTGCTCGACTTCGGGCGCCTCGCGGAGCTGCTCGGCTACGACCGCAAGCTGAACACGCTCGACTATCCGGTCTCCCCGCGCGGCTACCGCATCCTGGCGCGCATTCCCAGGCTGCCCAAACTTGTCGTCGCCGAGATCGTCAAGGAGTTCGGTGGGCTCGACGAGCTGCTCGCCGCGACCGACCCCGATCTCGAGGCCGTGGAGGGAGTGGGAGAGATACGCGCGAAGGACATCCGCGAGGGCCTTCGCCGCCTACAGGAGATCAACCTCGTGGACCGCTACCTGCAGACATGAATCGCTAGCGGAAACCCGCAAGCCGCAAAACCGAAGTCAACGCCGTCCCCCTGGCCGGCCAGAACAAAGGAGGACCACCATTTCCCCCCAGACAATTGAAGCCGAGTTGATCGAGGACCTCGAGGTAGTCACCGAGATCGAGTGCATCGAGTTCGAGTTGGGCGACCACGTGGTCTATCCCCACCACGGCGCCGGCAAGGTCCTCAAGAAGGAGGAGATGGAGGTCCTCGGCGAATGCCGCGAGTACCTCACGATCAAGATCCTCCACAACGACATGACCGTCAAGGTTCCCACCGAGAATGCCGGCATCGCCGGACTGCGCCGCGTGATCGACGAAGAAACCGTCAAGAAGGTCCTCGCGGTGCTGCAGGACGAAGTCTCCGAGATGCCCAAGAACTGGAACCGCCGCTTCAAGCACAACCGCGACAAGATCAAGACCGGTGACATCTACGAGCTCGCCGAGGTCGTGCGCAACCTCGCGCTGCGCGAGACCGAAAAGGGCCTCTCGACCGGCGAGAAGCAGATGTTCACGCGCGCCAAGAAGATCCTCGCCTCCGAGTTGATGTACGCGCTCGACAAGGACGAGGACGAGGCCGAGAGCTATCTCGACGAGCTGCTCGCGAACTCGGCCTCCAGCAGACTCGCGCTCGCCGAGTAGCGGCGCTTGGCAGTCGCGCTGATCGTCGCCGCCGGCCGCGGCGAGCGTCTCGGGGCCCCCGGTCCCAAGGCGCTCGTCGAGCTCGCGGGGCGCCCGCTGCTGCAATGGAGCGTCGACGCGCTGCGCGCCGTCCCCGCGATCGAGCGCATCGTGGTCGCGCTGCCCGCGGGCACGCAAGCGCCCGCGGGCACGATCGGCGTGCGCGGCGGCGCGGTGCGCTCGGAGTCCGTGCGTCTCGCGCTCGCCGCCACCGCGGCCGGGGCCTCGGGCGGGGAGAACCCCGCCGTCGGGGAGAAACCAGCCGCCGGGGAGTCGTTGGCGGCCGCGGAGAGGTCCGCCGCGCGCGAGGGGCGCGACTCCGAGCTGGTCCTCGTGCACGACGCCGCGCGGCCGCTGCTCACGGCCGAGCTTGTCGAACGGGTGCTGGCGGCCTTCGCGGAGCCGGGCGCGCGAGTCGATGCGGCGATCGCGGCGACGCCCGTGACCGACACCGTCAAGCGCGCCGGTAGCGACGGCCTCGTGCGCGAGACGCTCGATCGCTCCGAGCTGTGGGCCGTGCAGACCCCGCAGGTCTTTCGCCGCGGCGCGCTGCAGCGCGCGCTCGATGTGCCCGACGAGATCCTCGCGCGGGCCACCGATGACGCGTGGTTGCTCGAGCGCGCCGGCGGATCCGTCGTCGTGGTGCAGTCGTTCGTGGAGAACCTCAAGATCACGACCGCCCTCGATCTCGCGCTCGCCGAGCTGCTGCTCGCGCGCCGCGCCTGATTGAATCGCGCTGCACGCGCCGCGCCGCGCGCCCAGGTCCGCCAGGTCCCCGACCCCCCGTCCGCGAGTCGCGCCGCTCGATACCGATCCAATGCTCACCGACTACCACCTCCATCTGCGACCCGACGAGCGCAGCGCGACACCGGAAACCCATTTCACCGCGGCCAATGCCGAGCGCTACCGCGAGGTCGCGAGCGAGCGCGGCATCGAGGAGTTGGGGGTCTCCGAGCACGTCTACCGCTTCCGCGACGCCCTCTCGGTATGGCGGCATCCGCTGTGGCAGGAATTCGCGCGCGACGATCTCGAGTCCTACTGCGAGTTCGTGCGCACCGAGACAGACCTGCGCCTCGGTGTCGAGGCCGACTTCGTGCCGGGCACGGAGGACCGCATGGCGAACCTGTTGGAGGCGCACGACTTCGACTACGTCGTCGGCTCGGTGCATTTCCTGCGCGACGAGGCGCTCGACATGGAGCAGTACGGGATCTGGAAAGCCGGCCGCAGCGCCGAGAAGATCTGGCGACGCTACTTCGAGACGCTCGCCGAGGCGGCGCGCAGCGGCCTCTTCGACATCCTCGCGCACCCCGACCTCGTCAAGATTTGGGGACCCGCCCACCCCGAGCGGCCGCGGCCGGAGGGCGACCTGCGCCGCTACTACGAGCCCGCGGTCGAAGCGATCGCAGAATCGGGCATTGCGGTGGAGGTATCCACCGCCGGTCTGCGCAAGCCGGCGCAGGAGATCTACCCCGCGCCGGAGCTGCTCGAGATGTGCATCGAGGCCGGCGCGCCGATCGCGCTCTCCAGCGACGCCCACCGACCCGAGGACATCGGCGCCGACTACGAGCGCGCGCTCGCGTTGCTCGAGCGCACCGGCGTGCAGGAGCTGTGCGTGTTCGAGCGTCGCACGCGCCGCCTGGAGCCGCTCGGCGCGGGTGTGCGATGAGCCCCAGCGGCATCGGCTACGACAGCCACCGCTTGCAGCCCGGGCGGCGCCTGATCCTCGGCGGCGTCGAGATCCCGCACGAGCGCGGCCTCGCGGGGCACTCCGACGCGGACGTCCTCACGCACGCCGTGATCGACGCCCTGCTCGGCGCCGCCGGCCTCGGCGACATCGGCGAGCTCTTTCCCGACAGCGACGAGCGCTTCCGCGACGCCGACTCGCTCGTGTTGCTCGGCGAGGTCCTCACCTCCGTGATCGCGACCGGCCTCGAAGTCGAGAACGTCGACTGCACCGTCGTCATGGAGACACCCAAGCTCGCCCCGCACCGCGACGCGATCCGCGCGAACCTTGCGATGGCGCTCGGCCTGCCGCCGCAGCGCGTCAACGTCAAGGCCACCACCGGCGAGGGCATCGGCTTCGTCGGGCGCCGCGAGGGCGTCGCCGCCTTGGCGATCGCAAGCCTCCGCGCCCGCTAGGGTTGGCGCGCGATGCGCGAGATCCGCCTGCACGACACGCGCAGCGGCGAGCTGCTGCCGCTGCGCCCGCGCGAGCCCGCGCGCGTGGGGATCTACGCGTGCGGGCCGACCGTCTACAGCCGCATCCACATCGGCAACGCGCGGCCGTTCGTCGTCTTCAGCCTGCTCAAGCGCTTCCTCGAGCACGAGGGGCTGCTCGCGACGCTCGTCATCAACGTCACCGACATCAACGACAAGATCTACACCGCCGCGCGCGCGCAGGGCCGTCCCAGCGCCGAGCTCGCCGCGGAGATGGGCGCGCTGTACCGCGCCGACACCGACGCGCTCGGTCTCGGGCGCCCCGACCACGAGCCGCTCGCGACCGAGACGATGGGCGCGATCGTCGCCTACATCGACACCCTGATCGCGCGCGGCCACGCCTACGCGCAGGAGGGCGACGTCTTCTTCAGCGTCCGCTCGGACCCCGCCTACGGCGAGCTCTCGCACCGGCGCCTGCAGGACATGGACCAGGGAGAGGACGTCGAAGGCTCCCAGCGCAAGCGCGACCCGCTCGACTTCGCGCTGTGGAAGGCGCGCAAGGACGACGAGGACACCTCCTGGGACCCCGCCGACTTCCTGGCGGGCGCGCCCGGCGCGCCGGAGTGGGGGCCGGGGCGGCCCGGCTGGCACATCGAGTGCTCCGCGATGGCCGAGAGTCTCCTCGGCGTCGGCTTCGACGTCCACGGCGGCGGCTCGGACCTCGTCTTCCCGCACCACGAGAACGAGGCCGCGCAGACGCGCGCCGCGCGCGGCGCCGAGCTCGCGCGGATCTGGATGCACAACGGCATGATCCAGTTCACCGGCGAGAAGATGGCCAAGTCCGTCGGCAACATCGCGCTGCTGCACGAGGTGATCGCGCAGTACGGCGCCGAGGCGGTCGTCATGTATCTCGTCTCCGGGCACTACCGCCAGCCGCTGGCATTCTCCGCCGAGGTGCTCGCGCAGGCGCAGGCCAACGTCAGGCGCATCCGCGAGGTCGCTCGCAGGCTCGGCGCCGGAGCGACCGCGCCGCGCGACCCCGCGGAGCGGGAGCAGCTCGACAGCTGGCGTTTGGGCTTCCTCGATGCGCTCGCCAACGACTACAACACCCCGCTCGCGCTCGCGCAGCTGAACGAATGGATGCGAGCCGCAAGTCAACTGGGGGCGACCGGCGACGATGACCTGCGCGAGATGCTGCACCTGCTCGGCCTCGACAGCCTGCTGGCGCCCGACGCGCAGGCCCCAGAGGAGGTGCGCGAGCTTGCCGAGCAGCGCCAGCGCGCCCGTGCCGAGCGCGACTTCGCCGCCGCCGACCGCCTGCGCGACGAGATCTCCGCCCGCGGCTGGGAGATCCGCGACGGCGCCGCCGGGCCCGAGCTCGTCCCGCTCTCGCGGTGATCTCATGGCGATTTCGCGGTGCTCAGCGACGACCGGGCGTGACTTGGGATCGCTCTCGCGGTGATCCTCTACGGGCGCAACCCCGTGATGGAGGCGCTGCGCGGGCGCCGCGCGCGCAGCGTGGGGGAGGTGTGGGCGACCGCCGGCGCGGCACGCGAGCCGTGGCTGCGCGAGGCGCCCGTGCGCCAGGTCTCCGCGGAGGAGATCGAGCGGCGCTGCGGCTCGCCCGCACACCAGGGCATCTGCGCGCGCGCCGGCGATTATCCCTACGCGGACGCCGACGCGCTGCTCGCGCTGGAGCAGCCGCTGCTGATCGCGCTCGACCAGGTGCAGGACCCGCAGAACCTCGGCTCGATCTGCCGTACCGCGGAGTGCGCCGGCGCCGCCGGCGTCGTGATCCCCGAGCGTCGCTCCGCCGAGATCACGCCCGCCGTCTGCAAGGCATCCGCGGGGGCCGTCGAGCACCTGCCCGTCGCGCGCGTGCGCAACCTCGCCGACTTCCTGCTCGCCGCGCGCGAGGCCGGCTGCTGGAGCTACGGCGCGAGCGCCGCCGATGCGGACGCCCCGCGGGCCCCGGTCCCCTACGACGCGCCCGACTACCGCGGGGGAGTCGTGCTCGTGCTGGGGAGCGAGGGCAGCGGGCTGCGCCCCCGCGTGGCGTCGGTCTGCGACGAGCTGATCGCGCTGCCGCTGCGCGGGCGGATCGGCTCGCTCGGCGTCAGCGCCGCGGCCGCCGCGATCCTGTACGAGATCTTGCAGAGTCGGCGCGGCGGCCTTGACAACGCTCCATAACTGTGCGAACCTCGCGCACGTAACGCTAAACCTAAGCTTGACGTCGTACATAGCTGCATCCAAATAGAAGTTGGCGCCGGGGGAGGAGTGCGCCACTGAGCGATCCAGGCTGCCCTGTCTGGGAAAGGACCTGCTCGTGGCACGTATCTCCAGTAACCCTCAATCTGAGGTCAAGGTCGAAGACGGCTTCCTGATCGCGCTCGCGAAACAGGGGGACCGCATGGCCTACGACCGCCTCGTGCGTCGCTACCACGGCTTCGTGCGCCTGAAGGCCTCCTCGTACTTCCTCGCCGGCGGCGACTCGGACGACTTGATCCAGGAGGGCCTCGTCGGCCTCTACAAGGCGATCCGCGACTTTCGCTCCGACCGCGAGTCGAGCTTTCGCAACTTCGCGGAGCTCTGCATCACCCGCCAGATCATCACCGCCGTGAAGACCGCGACGCGCAACAAGCACACCCCCCTGAACCAGTACGTCTCGTTCTCCTCGACGCCGGCCGCGGGCGGCGAAGAGATGCCGACCCTCGACCAGGTGATCCCGGGACCCACCGTGCACGACCCCGTCAACCAGGTGATCTCCTCCGAGGAGCTGCGCTCGCTCGTCGGCTGCCTCTCGACCGCGCTCTCCGAGCTCGAGAGCCGCGTGCTCGCGCTCTACTTAGACGGCTTCTCCTACGAGCAGGTCGGCGAGCACCTCGCGTGCGACACGAAGACCGTCGACAACGCGCTGCAGCGCGTCAAGCGCAAGGTCGGCGCGCACCTGCAGACGCGCGCCGTCGCCGTCTGAATGGCCGCGGCCGCTGAGACGGTTTCCGGGCCGGTAAGTGGTGCCATTCGTTACCCGTGAGCGCGTTCTGGCGCTGCAGGATCACGCGCGCGCCGAGGTCGGCGCCACCGGCCCGGGGAGGGCGCAGGGCGCTAAAAATCTCGAAATCCGCGTGAGCTTTCCGCGCGCGCGGTGTCTCAAGTGCGTCCGACATCCAGAGGACGAAGCGCGAAAGTTGCGCGCGGGGTCCGCTCTCAGAGTCTGCCGGTGGCGCTCCATCCCTTCACCGGTGCACTGGACCCCGCGCGCGCCAAGGTCTCGGGGCGGCCCATCCTGGCGGGCCGCCCCGGGCCGCTTTTGGTCCGCCAACCGGCTGCCGCCCGCCCGTCGGCCGTTCCGAGGCCCGCCGGCTTCGTGGCTGCTATGTCGTCCGTTCGTCCACCCGGCGCGTGAAGTTGCGCTGGGAATCGTGTCTTATGGGTATTGAGGATGGTGGGCGCCCGGCCGTGAGCGCCTAAGGGGGTAGCGGGGCCGGGGTTGCGTGCCCGCGGCCGCGCTATGAGTCCAGGAATTCCAACTCGCCTGCTGGCGACCCAATCCGACGAACGGCTCCTCGCGCTCGTGCGCGAAGGCCACGAGCGGGCGTTCGAGGCGCTCGTGAACCGCTACCGGCGCCCGCTGCTGAACTACTGCTGCCGCCGCCTGTCGCTGTCCGAGGCGCGGGCCGAGGACGTCCTGCAGCAAGCGCTGCTGAAGACCTGGATCGCGCTGCGCGACGGCGCCGAAGTGCGCGACATCAAGGCGTGGCTGTATCGCGTCGTCCACAACGCGGCGATCAATGCGATGCGCGACGCGGCGCACGATCGCGAGCGGATCGCCGACCCCACGTTACGCGCGGGCGCCGGCCAGGCCGACCTCGAGCGCGGGCTCGCCGTGCGCGAGGCACTCGCGGAGGTCGCCGCGCTGCCGCCGCTGCAGCGCGAGGTCATGGTCCGCACCGCGGTCGGCGGCGACAGCCACGAGCAGGTCGCGAGCGATCTCGGCATCACCGACGGCGCCGTCCGAGGGCTGCTCTATCGGGCGCGCGCGACGCTGCGGACCGCGGCGACCGCGCTCACGCCGGCGCCGCTGCTCAGCTGGCTCGCGGGTCGCGCCGAGCAGGGCGCGCCCGCCTCCGAACGGCTCGGCGAACTTGCCGCGGGGGGCGGCGTGGCGGGTGTCGGCGGGCTGCTGCTGAAGGGCGGCGTCGTCGCGGTCACGGCCGCGACGCTCCTCACGGGCGCCGCCGTCGTGCGCCTGCAGGGCGCCGCCCACCGCCACGCGCACGCGGGCGAACCCGGCGCGCCGCACGCGGCCGCGGTCACTGCGAGCGGCGCGTCGACGGCGTCGGCGGGGCTCACTGCCTCGACGTCGTCCACGGGCCGCCGCCCGATCTCTGTGACCTCCGCGGGGGCGGGTGGAGCGCGTCGCGCGCACCGCGGACGGCTCGTGGGCTCGCCCGCGGTGGCGGTCGCGGTGGGTCGGGTGCGGCTCGCGCCGGCGGGCGCACCCACGCGCAGCGCGCCCACGCGGACGGTTCGATCGGTCACGCGGCCCGCCGCACCGACTACCGCCTCCCCGACGAGCGGTTCCACCGAGACCGTCGCTACGACTCGCAGTTCGGGCTCGACGCAGGGCGCGGCGCAAGCGGGCGGTGGCCCGGGCACGAGCGGTGCTTCCGGCGGGAGCAGCGAACCGGTCGGCACCGCCGCCGGGTCGAGCTCCGGGTCGGGGTCCAGCTCGGGCTCGGGCTCCAGCTCTGGCTCGGGGTCCAGCTCCGGGTCGGAGTCCAGCTCGGGCTCCAGCTCCAGCTCCGGGTCAGGCTCGAGCTCCGGCTCGGGCTCCGCGGGTACGCCGAGCGGCGGGAGCGGGACGTCCTCGGGTGGCGGGGCCTCCAGCCCGAGCGGCGGCGAAAGCTCGGGCAGCTCGGGCGGCTCAAGCGGCTCGAGCGGCGAACAGTCGGGTGGCCTCGTGGGGACCGTCGTGCACGAAGTCGGCGGCCTGGTCGAACACCTGTTGCACTGACCGGCCGGACCCGATGCGTGGCGCGCGGCCGAGTTGACCGCCCCTAGCGCGCTACGGCGCCAGGCGCACGGGCAGCGTCTTGAGCTGGTTGATGAACGGCGAGAGCACCGCCGCGGGCGCGCCCGCGAGCTCCATCTGCGGGAAACGCGCGAGGGTCTCCTCGAAGAGGATTCGCAGCTCCAGCCGCGCCAGCGCGGTCCCGAGGCAGAAGTGCCGCCCGCCGGCGCCGAACGCCTGGTGCTCGGGGTTCCGGCGCACGTCGAAGCGGTCGGGGTCCTCGTAGCGCGTCTCGTCGCGCCCGGAGGAGACGTACCACATCACGACCTTCTCGCCCTCGCGGATCGGGCGCCCGCCGAGCTCGGTGTCGTGCGTCGCGGTGCGCCGGAAGTGGGCGAACGCGGGGAACATCCGCAACGACTCCTCGACCGCGCTTGGCACGAGCGCGGGATCGTCGAGTAGCTGGCGGTATTGGTCGCGGTCTTCCAGCAGCGCGCGCATCCCGCTGCAGTAGGTCGCCTTGGTGCTGTCGTTGCCGGCGGCGACGAGCAGGAAGAAGCCCATCACGATCTCGTGTTCCTCCAGGCGCTGCCCGTCGATCTCGGCGTGCACGAGCACGCTCGTGAGGTCGTCGGTAGGGTGCTCGCGGCGCGCGGCGATCATCGCTCCGCAGCGCGCGAAGATCTCGGGCACGTCGCGCTCCATCGCGCCCTCGATGCCCCCGGGGTTGAGGTCGGGGTCGTTGGCGCCGAGCGTCGAGTTCATCAGTCGCGCCCAGATCGCGTCGTCCTCCTCGGGGATGCCCATGAAGCTGCCGATCACGCGCGAGACGACCGGCTGCGCGACGTCGAGGACGAGGTCGCACGTCTCGCGCTGCGCGACGCGATCCAGCGCGCCGCGCACGATCTCGCGAATCGCGGGCTCGTGTGCGGCGATGCGCTTCGGCGTGAAGCCGGCCTGGAAGAGCGCCTTGACGCGATCGTGCTTGGGCGGGTCCATCCCAATGAACATCGCGCGCGTGAGCTCGAGCGGGAAGACCACCGAGACCGCCGTCACGCCGCCCACTTCCGAGGAGTATGTCTCCCAGTCGCGGCTCACCGTGTGGATGTCGTCCGCGGTCGTCACCGACCAGAAGCCCGGCTCGCCCGGGAATTCGGAGATCGACTTCGTGAAGTGCACCGGGCACTCGCGCCGCAGCCGCGCGAAGACCTCGTGCGGAGGGCCGTCTTGCCATAGGTCGGGCTCGGTGACCAGTAGGTCGTCGAGGTCGCCGCCCGTCTGCTCGCCTCCACCCGAGGCCCGCTCGGCCTGCGCCAGATCGCTGCCCATCGACTCCATCTCCGACCTCCGTCCTAGCCGCCGCCCGCGACGTGCGCACGTCGCCGTATCGGTCGAGAATCATACTGGCTGGCTGGCCAGTAAGGGTCTGGCGTGATCGGTGTCGAGAGCCGACGGCCGGGATCGAACCGGCGACATCCGCTTTACAAGAGCGGTGCTCTACCAGCTGAGCTACGTCGGCGAGGCGCTCGCATCGTAGCGCCGCGGCGCCGCACGCTGTGATATTCGGGTGCTCTCGGCACGTCAGTGAGTGTCTGAAGGAGCCGGTCCGGCGTAGACCACGAGAACGACGATGCGATCATCGGGCCCGCGCTTGTAGCGCACCCGCGCGCCGCCGTCGACCTCGTACTCCCAGAACCCTTTGAGCTTGCCCTTTAGTTGATGGTGGCGATTGGTCTGCAGCGAAGGGAAGGGGTGGTCGGCGAGCTCGATGTAGCAGCGTCGCATCGGCCCGGGACGGTTCTGGCACAGCTTGTTCCACTCGCGATAGACCGTGCAGTAGACCTTGTTGCGCCCGAAGTAGCGCCCCTTCGGTGCGTAGACCTCCCGGGTCACGCTTGGGCCGCCTGGACCTGCCCCTCAGACGGAGGCAGAACCTCAACGATCCCCTCTAGATCGACCGGCGACAGCAATGCCCGCATAGCGTCGGGCTGGCCGTAGACCCCCGCGGTTGAGGCCCACGCACGCAGGTTGCCCTCCAGGTGCTCTAGCGTGCCTCGTTGGGCGGCGTCGAAAGTGTTGGCCACGAGCTCGCGGGCGAACTCATCGACCTCGTCGATCGAGAACGCGGCGAGCCACGGGTAAGCGGTCTGCATCGCCCACTCGGACGGCGGTGCCTTGCGATGCTCGTTGCGGATCGCAACGAAACGAGCCGTCTCGGCAACTTGCGCTTGCAAGCACTGCTGGAACTCCGCTACGCCCTTGGTCTGGATGACGAGCAGCTCGCCATCGGAGTCGAGTACTTCCTGGGGTGCGTCCTTGGCGCGGTCGAGCAGGGTTCGGTAGTCGCGCTGGATCTCCGTCGGCCCCCACGGCGCGTCAGCGGAGCGCCCCGACGCGCGGCCGCGTGCTACTGATGTCGGTCCCGGTATCTGCTTGCCTGCGATCACGCGAGCCATTCCAAGCTCCTTCTACATAGCTTTCTACGTAGATAGTATCATGCGATGAGTGCCCAGCGAACGGCGGGCGCCAGCGAGCGAGGGGGCCTCGGCGAGGCTCCGGCATCGTAGCGCCGCCTCGGCTAGCGTTGGGTAGTGGCCACCGTCGTTCATCCTCACATCGAGCCTTGGGAATTCGGGGCATTGCAGGACGACGCGGGTTGGTCTAGGAACATCGAGCTCATCGGCGGGGAGGCCGTGGTAGTGACGCCCGAGGGAGGCACTTCGTCAGCGGCAAGGGGAGAGTTGCATGTCGCGCTTCGCCGCTGGCAGGAGGACGCAGGCGACGAAGGACTCGCCCTGCAGCAGGTGTTTGTAGCGTTTCCCGATGTGCGGGAGCTGTGGCTCGTGGACCCGGACGCACGCACGATCACGCGGGTGCGCCCGGACACCGGCCCAGACGAGGAGCTCGGCGAGCGAGAAAGCCTTCGCAGCGATCTGCTTCCGGGGTTGACGCTCGACCTCGCGCGCGTCTTTCGCCACTGATCCGCGCGGGGCCGCGCGCTGCGCCGTGGCCGGCCCCTCACCCTTGCTTTGCCAGCGCGTAGCGGCGCCTCATGAACGGCGAGAACTTGGGGACCGTGAAATCGACCTGCCCGTAGTCTGGGCTGTAAATGAGGCCCTTCTTGATTAGTGAGCCGCGTGGTGCCGAGGTGTAGGAGGGCTGTCGGTCAAGACGCTCGGCAACCTGTGCGGTGCGGTAGGGACCCTCGCCGAGGGCTGCCATCGCGGCCATGTATTCGCGCTCGCGCTCGGTGGCCTTCTCGAAGCGGACGTGGAAGAACTCGTCGTCGAGCTCTGCGAGGACGGCCGATTCCGCACTCTCAACATCAACGGCGCGGATCGGCGAGCGTGGTGCTTGATTCCAGGCCTCCTTCCCATATGCCTGGATGAACGCGGGATAGCACCCGGACTCGTCGATGATGCGGATGAGGGCTCCGTCATCCCACGCTACGCCTCGCGCTGCGGCGGGTGCTACGAGTGCTTGGCGCGCCGCGGCCTTGCTGAGCGGCCCGAGCTTTGGGTAGGCGAACAGCCGCTCTGCATAGGACTTGGCCTCGACCGCCAAACCAGGCAGCTGGGGCAGGCCCGTGCCCACCAGGGCTACGGGCAGTGTCATCTGCGACATGCGGTGCATTGCTGCCGCCACCGCCTCCAGCTCGTCGCGCGCGAGGAATTGCATCTCGTCGACGAGGAACACCACGCCGGTCTCGTGAGCGCGCGCCGTTTGGCCGAGCTCCTCGAACAGGTAGGTCAGGTCTCGCTCGAGGTCGCCCGTGGAGCCGCTCACGACGTCGGGATCGAACGAGAATTCAAGGCTGCCCTCGGCGGACGCCCCGACCTTAAAGCTGCGCAGCAACCCTGTGAACGCTTTCAGCCGATCCCCCAGCGCCTTGCGAGCGCTGAGCTGCAGCAGCGCCTGATACGCGGCGTCGGCGAGCTCAGCGCGGAAGTCGGTGTCCGACTTGATCTCGATCGGCCGGGGCACGGTCCATTCGGCGTCCTTGGCGATGCTCTCGAACTCCAGCAGCAGCACGGTCTTCCCGACGCCCCTCAGCCCGGACACGATCATGCTGCGGTCGCTCAACCCGTTGCCCAACCTGGCTAGCAATGTCCTGAACTGCTGCTCCTGAGCATCGCGGCCGGTCAGCGCCGGCGGAGGGTTGCCGGCACCCATCGAGTACGGGTTGGCAGCCGCATCCATGGTCTGAGCCTATCAGACTTATACAGGGTTATACGATGCTATCCGCCTAATTTCGTATACAGGCGTCTAATCCTTTATAAGTCTGGGCCGCAAGCGCGTGCGTGAAGCGCAGAGTCGCGTACGAGCGCGGGAGTCACGCCCACGCTCGAACGCCCACGCTCGAATTTTACGCCGTAAGTTTCGTAAGCTATTATAGGCTCGATGGCATCCGCGGCAAGTCAAAGAGCCCGCAAGGGCGAGCCTTTCAGCGTCCGCTTCAGTCTCTCGACGGACCATCTCGTCGAGGATGAGGCGCGTCGCACTCATCGCTCCAAGAGCGCGATCGTCGAGGCACTGACCGAGGAGGCGGCACGCAGTCGCCGCTTTGCCGGTATCGGCTTCCGCGGCGAGGACTCCGCGCGGCGCCCGTGGGTGATCGGCTCCGGTCTCGATGTCTGGGAGGTCGCGCAGATGCTCGAGGACTTCGGCTCCGTCGAGCGGCTCTTGGAGCAGACGCAGCTCAGCGAGCGGCAGGTGCGGCTTGCGGTCGCCTATCGCGACGGCTATCCCGAGGAGATCGCCGCGGCGATCGTCGAGAATCGCCGCACCGTCGCAGAGTGGCACGAGCTCTACCCGTTCATCGAGCTCTCGCCCGTCGCATAGCGCGTTGCGTCTGCTGCTCGACGCGAACCTCTCCCCCCGCGGGATCGCCGCGCAGCTGCGCAAGGCCGGCCATGACGTGCTCGCGCTCGCCGAAGACGCCACCTACGAGGGGCTCCCCGACCCGTACGTGCTGGAACTCGCCGCAGCGCAGCAGCGTGTGCTGATCACCCGCAATAGCCGCGACTTCGCGCCGCTCGCACGGCAGTGGGCCGAGGGCGGACGGTCACACGCCGGGATCATTCTCATCTGGACGCTCGACCACAACCAGTTCGCCGAGATCGCCGCGGGCGTCGAACGACAATTCCGACAGCGGCCAGCTCCCGGGCAGTGGCGCGACATCACCGTCGCGTTCTGAACCGAAGCGAGACAAACGCCACCCATCGGGCTCCTGATTCCCACCACACAGACGTGCCGCTCGCCCCGGAACCGCGCCGCGGGGTTCAAAACGAGCGCAGCGGGGTATGTGACGGGCGCAACCAAACCACTGGAATGGAGGACCAAATGGATCTGCTCTTGCTGCTCATCGTTGCGCTTGTCATCATCAGCATCGCGGGGGGCGCGTTCGTGAGCCCTTTCGTGCTGATTCTGCTGTTGCTGGCGCTCTTTCTCTTTGTCGGCCCCTACCGCGGCCGCGGAGCTCGCTTGTAGCCGGGACGCTGCCGGCGCGGAGGAGGCGTGAGCACCGCGAAGCGATCCAACGGCTCGCGGCGGGAAGGTGGCGCGAGCGCTGCGAGGCAGAGAGCGTCAACGCGCTCGATCTGGAACGGAGCGCTCGCGTTTGGCGATGTCTGCGTCGCGGTCAAGCTGTTTTCCGCGGTGGACGATCACGCGGTGCACTTCCACGAGGTGCGCCTACGGGACGGGTGCCGGATCGTGCACCGCCGCGTCGGCAGCGAGTCGGGCCGTGAGGTGCCCGCGCAGCGGATCGGCAAGGCGTACGAGACGAGCCGCGGGCATCGCGTGGTGCTCGAGGACGACGAGATCGCCGCCGCCCGCGGCTCGCGACCGAAGGTAATCGAGATCGAGCACTTCGTCGAGGCCGCGCAGATCGATTCCGTCCACTACGAGCACCCCTACATCCTCGGCGCCCAGCCCGGCGGCGAGCGTGCTTACCGTGTTCTGCATAGCGCGCTCGAGCATCGCGGTGCTGGTTGCAGTGCTCGCCGCCGCTCCCGCGGTCGGGGCGACACCCGACCAGCTCCTGTTGCAGAGCCACTTCGGCCGCGGAGTCGACGCGAGCACAGGAGGGGAGGTGTGTGTGTGTGTTTTGCTCTCGGGCGACACTTGTGGGACGGCATGCGTGCCGAAGGCGAATCCGGTCGATCCGACGAAGTCACACTTCATTGCGAAGGTGGTTTCTTCGATGCGACATGTACCGTCGCCCGAGGTTGGCGTGAGGGCTGAGCTGGCCCTGAAGTTGACTCAGGCCAAGCTGACGGCTGGGCGGGGGCATCCCGTCCAGCCGCCGGGCCGCTCCCGTCTAGCCCGTTCCGAGCGCGGCCCTCTGCGCTCAGCCGGCGACGGTCATGTGCTCGACGCGCCCATGCCCGTTCGAGGACAAGTCCCGGAGGTAATCCGGCGGCGCGATCTCCTCCGGCGCGTTCAAGCGCCGCTCGAGCTCGCCGAGCAGGACCCCGAACAGCAGGTGCCGCCACGTCGACTGCGCCAGCGCCCGCGGGCTCGTGAAGGCCGCCGGCAGCTCCGCGCGGGAGGGGTGCAGTCGATCGGCGATCGCCACCAACGGCCACGTCGCGAAGTTCTCACCCAGCGCCGCCGCCGGCCCCCGCGCCCACGAGGGCAGCGGCACGCGCGGCGCCACGTTCGCGTACAGCGCCCCGAACAGCGCGCCGTTCTGCAGGTGCAGCGCCCAGCCCGCCGCCGGCCACGCCGCGCGGCGCGTCACCGCCTTGCCGAGCAGCTCCACGTCGTCGAAGCCCGAGCCGAACACGCGCTTGTCCAGCGGCATCTGCGCCGCCCACACCCCGGCCGCCAGCGCACCCGCCAACGCCCCTCGTATCGTCTTGCCGCGGTCCACGGGCATCGCGCTCCACTGTAACGCGCCCCGCGCCCGCGGGTATCCAGAGCATGGACCACGACCCCGGCGAGCAGCTGCAGCGCTTCCGGGCGCACGCCCTCTCCAGCGGCGTCAACCCCGTCGTCTACCGCCTCGTCCGCGCCGTCCTGCTGCCGTTCTTCCTGCTCTACTTCCGCCTGCAGCGCATCGGCGCCGAGCACATCCCGCGCTCCGGCCCGCTGCTGCTCGCCGCCAACCACCGCAGCTTCCTCGACCCCTTCGTGATCGGCGCCCTCACGCGCCGCCCCGTCTACTACCTCGCCAAGCGCGAGCTCTTCGCGCGGCACTGGCAGGCCTGGCTGCTGAACGCGCTCGGCGCCTTCCCGATCGACCGCGGCGCCGGCGACGCCGACGCGATGGCCACCGCCCGCGCGATCCTCGCGCGCGGCGACTGCGTCGTGATCTTCCCCGAGGGCACCCGCGTGCGCAGCGGCCCCCTCGGGCCGCCGCGCCGCGGCATCGGGCGCCTCGCGCTCGAAACCGGCGCGCGCATCGTGCCCGTCGCGCTCAGCGGCACCGAGGAAGTTCGCCGCGGCTGGCGCATCCGCCCGCGCAAGGTCCGCCTGCGCTGCGGCGCCCCGCTCGGCTTCCCCACGGTCCAGGATCCCTCGCCCGCGCTCGCCGCCGCCGTCACCGCGCGCGTCTGGGCCCGGGTCGGCCTGCAGTGGGAGTGGCTAGGGTGCAACGAGTGGCCGCGCAAGTCGCTCCCAAGCCCAAGGCCCAACTCGACAAGGAGTTTGCCGAGCTCTATCGCACGCACCTGCGCGACATCTACAGCTACTGCTACTACCGCGTCGGCAACCACCACGACGCCGAGGACCTCACCGAGCAGACCTTCCTGCAGGCCTATCGCCACTTCGAGCGCGCCCAGCGCGAGTCCGATGGGCGCCCGCTGCGGCCATGGCTGATCCGGATCGCGCACAACCTCGCCGCGAACCTCTACCGCGACCGCGCGCGCAAGCCCGTCGCGCCGATCGACGACACCACGCCGCTCAGCGCGCCCCACACCACCGAGGAGCTCGTCGCCGACCGCGAGGAGCTCAGCCGCGTGCTCGCCTGTGTCCGCCAACTGCCCGACGATCGCCGCGAGGCGCTGATCATGCGCTTCGCGCTCGGCATGGACAACCGCGAGATCGCCCGCGCCCTCGGACGCTCCGACGGCGCCACCAAGGTGCTCATCCACCGCGCCATCAAGCAGCTCGAGGGGCTCGTCGCCGATCCCCCGCCCGCGCCGCGCGCCGCTGGCGACTCCGCGGATGCGCCGGCGCCCACGGCCGCCGAGAGGCCCGACGGTGAGTGAGAGCGCCCCCAACCTCGAGGGCCTCCTGCGCCGCGCGCTCGCCCCCGTCGAGCCCCCCGCGGAGCTCGCGCTGCGCCTGGAGGACACGCTCACGAGCCTCACCGAGCTCGCCGTCGAGGAGCTCGAAGGGTGGGAGCTCTCCGCGATGCGCGATCCGCGCAACTGGGTCCGTCCCGCCGCCGCGCTCGTCGTCGGCACCGGCGCCGGCCTCGCGCTCGTGCTGCTGCGCGCGCGCCGCCGCGGCCCGCCCGCCGGCGCCGCCGCCGCCGACGCGCCCCCGACGCCTCCGCGCGCCGCGCGCAGCATCCAGGACTAGACAGCACGGAACTATTCTGGTATTCGGTTAAGCCGTCCGAGCGGAATGATTCACTTGGACAAGTCGCCCGCGGAGCCCCTGGTCCGCGCGTGCGGCCCCGTACACGCCCATGTCCGATCTGGCTCGCTACAAGCGCTCCGCCAAGGCCGCCTCCGCGATCTTGCGCAAGCTCGCCGACGAGGAGCTCATGCAGCTCGTGCGCGAGAACGACTCCGCCGCCTTCGCCGTCGTCTACGAGCGCCACGCCACCGCCGCGTTCTCGCTCGCATTCCGCATGTGCGGCAAGCGCACCCTCGCCGAAGACATCGTCCAAGAGGCCTTTCTCTCGCTCTGGCGCAGCGGTGCCCGCTACGACGGCACCCGCGGCAGCGTGCGCACCTGGGTGCTCGGCATCGTCCACAACCGCGCGATCGACGCCCTGCGCCGCGGTGTCGTCCAGGATCGCGGTCAGATCAGCGACGAGGGCATCGAGGAGCAGCTCGAGGCCAGCGAGCGCACCGAGCGCGAGGTCGGCCGCCGCGACGAAGCCCGCGAGATCCGCGCCGCCCTCGGCGGCCTCCCGCCCGACCAGAGCCGCGTGATCGAGCTCGCCTACTACGGCGGCTACACCCACGCCGAGATCGCCGCGATGCTCGAAACCCCCGTGGGAACGATCAAGGGCCGCATGCGTCTTGGCTTGCAGAAGATGCGCTCCCAGCTCAGCTCCGAACGGGTGGTCTCGTGATGCGCACGCCGCGCGCGCCGCGCACGTCTCCCGCGCCAGCAGGGCGGATGATCGCGTGAGCTCCAACCCGCAGCACCCGGTCGATTGCGAGCACTGCGTGGACGCCGCCGCCTACGTCCTCTACGCGCTCGAGGACGCCGAGGCTCGCGCCTTCGACGAGCACCTCGCCGCCTGTTCGATCTGCCGCGAGGAAGTCACCCAGCTGCAATCCGCCGCCGACGCGCTCGCCATCGGCGTCCCGCGCGCCGAGGCCCCGCCCGCGCTCGCCGCGCGGGTCATGGCCACCGTCCACGCCGAGGCCGAACTGCGCGGCACCACTGCGCGCGAGGCCGCCGCGGGCGTCCCCGCTGAGGGCGACGCCGTCGAGGGTGTCCCCGCCGAGGGCGCCCGCTCCGCGCGCGTCCCCTCCGCGCGGCGCGTCCGCCGCCGCAGCTTCGTGCCCGCCCTCGCCGCCGGCCTCGCGCTTGCCGCGGGGCTGCTGATCGGCGCGTTCGCGATCAACACCGGCTCCACCAGCACGCGCACCGAAGTGATCCACGCCGCCGTCGTCGCGCCGGGGCACCACGCGATCGCCGAGCTGCGCAACGTCGGCGGGCACGTCCAGCTGATCCTCGAGGGCATGCCCGCGCCGCCGCCGGGGCGCATCTACGAGGTCTGGCTCGAGCACGGCACGCAAGCGCCGCTGCCGACCGACTCGCTCTTCTCCGTCACCAAGACCGGCGCCGGCACCGTCGGGGTCCCCGGCAACCTCAAGGGAGTCAGCGACGTGCTCGTCACCGACGAGCCGCTCGGCGGCAGCCTCAAACCGACGCGCACGCCCGTCATCGTCGCGAAAGTCTGAGACGCGCGCGCCGTACGGCGCGCCATCACACGCCGCCTCACGTACCCGCGCCGCGCCCCCGCCGCAGCGTGGACGCGCGCAACGTGTGCGCGTCGTCCCGGGGCCGCGCGCCACCGAGGTAGGCTCTTGCCGCACCATGGCCACCTGCTACCGCCATCCCACGCGCGAGACCGCGGTCTCCTGCTCCTCGTGCGGGCGCCCGATCTGCCCCGACTGCATGACCACCACGCCGGTCGGCATGCGCTGCCCCGACTGCGCGCGCCAGCGCACGAAGGTCGTGCGCATGCGCGAGCTCGCGACAGTTCCCCGCGTCACCTACGCGCTGATCGCGATCAACGTGCTCGCCTTCCTCACCGAGCAGGGGCAGTTCACGATCTTCGGCGCCTCGACCCACGGCAAAGTGATCGAAGAAGGTGTGCTCTGGCGCTACGGCGTCGGCGTGCAGCACCAGTACTGGCGTCTAGTGACCAGCGGCTTCCTGCACGAGAACATCCTGCACATCGGCTTCAACATGTACCTGCTCTACCTGCTCGGCACGATGCTCGAGCCCGCGATCGGATCGCCGCGGTTCGCGACGATCTATTTCACCTCGCTGCTCGTCGGCTCCTTCGGCGCGCTGCTCGCCACCGCCTCGCCGAGCCTCGGCGCCTCCGGCGCGATCTTCGGCCTGATGGGCGCCGCCGTGATCGAGCTGCGCTCGCGCCGCATGAGCGTGATGGAGTCCGGCATCGGCGGCCTGATCATCCTCAACCTGATCCTCAGCTTCTCGATCGCCAACATCTCCGTCGGCGCCCACATCGGCGGTCTGATCGGCGGCGGCCTC
Organism: Solirubrobacteraceae bacterium; assembly: GCA_035483545.1. GTDB lineage: Bacteria > Actinomycetota > Thermoleophilia > Solirubrobacterales > Solirubrobacteraceae > Palsa-744. The sequence goes on from DATHPS010000008.1 coordinate 86,766, forward strand.
GCCGCGCTCGCGATCCGCACCGCCGACGAACGCAAGCTGCCCGCGCTCGGCTACGCCGCCTGCGCGGTCCTTAGCGTCGCCGCCGTCGCCGGCTCGCTCGCGGTCTCCCAGGCGACCGGCACCGGCTTCGTCTGAGTGGCCGCGCTCCCTGCATCACCGAACAGCCGCAGCACCGTCCGGTCAACGACATCGTGGCCCATATCCCGCAGCGCCGCTGCCAGCTTCGCGGCGCTCCCGTCGCACATACCACTCGCCTGGTTTGAGCGGGTCGGGTCGCTGGTCGAGCCGTTCATATCTCTACACTCGTCGCGCTCATGGTGTCCGATGTTCAGATCACCGCGCTGCCCGCCAAAGGTGAGCTGCTCTACCGTGTCGTGCGCGCGGAGCGGCCGCGTATGGAGGACTTCCGCTCCCATCGCGAACAGCCGCGCAGGCGCCCGGTCCCGGCGAGTACCCCGTGGCTGCTGTTGGTCGGCGTGTCGATGTTCGACACGCGCGAGGCGGCGCTGCAGATCGCCCGGCGCCGGCCGGCGTGGGTCGCCGAGTTGCGCCTGACTGCCGGTCGGGGCATCCAAGTGGCCGTCACGGGATCGTACGGTCACCGTACTGTCTGGGGCGACCCAGATGTGCTGTCGGCTTGTGTGGAGACGTGTCATGTGGCACCCTAAAGGGCGATGACGTTTGCAACGCTGTACATAGACGAGGGCAACCTCCTGGACTTCCATGATGACCACGACACCGCGCGCGCAAGCGTGCTGTCCGTGGTCGATGAGCACCCCGAGGTCGCCGAGGACTTCGGGATGGTCGAGCTGGATGAGCATGGGCGTCGCGTTGGCGACTTCGTCTCGGGCGCCAAGCTCAAGGCTCAGGCCGCGCGTTCGCGGCGATCACGCGCGGCGTGAGTCACAGAGAGCGGGATGCGATGTCCCGCCGAACTTGAGCTACCGCCGGCATGCCGATGCCTGCAAGGCTTGGTGGTGGCCTCGGCGGCCTCGGCGAGCTAGGGGTCTCAAGTTGCGCTCAACTCGACCGCCAGCGCCCGCCCAGGTGTCACATCGAGCAGGCCCGGGTGCAGGGTGTGGGCGAGCAGCTCCAATCCGTCGACGAGCCGCGGTCCCGGCCGCGAGAAGTACGCCGACGCGTCGACCGCGACCACGCGGCCCGCACCGAGCGCCGCGAGGCGCTGCGAGTAGGCCAGCGCCTCACTGTGCGCGCGCGGCGCGTCGTAGCCGCACGGCATCGCCACGACGATCTGCGGCGCCGCCGCCGCGACCTCCTCCCAGGAGGCCGCGCGCGAGGGTTCCCCCGGCAGGCCCAGCACGTCCTCGCCGCCCGCGAGCTCGATCAGCTGCGGCGTCCAGTGCCCCGCGACGTACACCGGGTCGAGCCACTCCAGCGCCGCGACCCGCGGTCGCGGGCGGCCGCGCACCGCGAGCTTCACGCGATCCACGCGCGCCGCCGCGCGCGCGACCAGGTCCACGCCCCGCGCGCGGCGGTCCGTCGCCTGCGCGAGCGTGCGCACGTCCCCGAGCGCCTCGCCCAGCGTGTGCGGATCCAGCGAGACCACCCGCGGTCGCGTGGGCAGCTCGAGCGCGAGCCGCTGCACCTCGGTGTAGGAGACCGCGCACACCGGGCACAGCGCCTGCGTCACGATCAAATCCGGCTCCAGCGCCGCCAGCGCGTCCTCGTCGAGCGCGTAGATCGCCTCGCCGCGCGCGGTGCGTTCGCGCACCGCCGCATCGATCTCCGCCGCGCCGAGGCCCGCCGGCAGCACGTCGCGCGTGACCCGCGTCAGCTCCCGCGCCCGCGGTGGGTAGTCGCACTCGTGCGTCACCGCGATAACCTCGTCCTGTAGGCCCAGCGCGAACAGCAGCTCCGTCGCGTGGGGCACGAGACTCACGATCCGCATGCCCCGACTTTAGGAAATCGCGCGCGATCCTTCCGATGACACCGCCTCGAGCTCGAGCAATCCGACCTCCCACCCCCCGATGACGCTGCTCACCGACCAAGAGATCGACGCGCACCTCGCCGACAGCGCGTGGCAGCGCGAGGGGAGCGCGATCGCGCGCGAGTGGAAGCTCGCCGACTTCGACGCCGCGATCGCCTTCGTGAACCGCGTCGCCGCGCTCGCGCAGGACGCGAACCATCACCCCGATATCCTCGTGCACGGCTGGAACAAGGTGCGCCTGGAGCTCTCCACGCACTCCGCCGGCGGCCTCACCGCGGCCGACTTCGCGCTCGCCGCGCGGATCGACGCGCTCGCCTGAGCCCCCGCCGCGCGCGCCCGAGCCCTTGCCGTCGGTGGCGGCCCCGGGCGCCCCGAGCCCCCCGAAGTCGCCCGGGGCTCCTGCTACGGTTTGCTCGTCGGCCACCGATGAACGACGACCAACCTCCCCGAAGTAGCCGCGTCCCAGCAGCCCGCACCCAGGTGTGACCGGGCTGAAGCTGATCCTGGCGGCTCTGCTGGTCGCCGTCAACGCGTTCTTCGTGATCGCGGAGTACGCGCTCGTGCGCTCGCGCCGGGCGCGCCTGGAGCTGATGCAGGAGGAAGGCGCGCGCGGCGCGACGCTCGCGCTGAGCCAGCTCGATCACATCAACCAGTACATCTCGGCGGTCCAGATCGGCGTCACGATGACCTCGATCGCGATCGGCGCGCTCGGCGCGCCGACGCTGGCGCGCGTGCTCGAAGAAGCCCTCGGCAGCGCGGTCTCGCACGGCGTGACGGTCGCGATCTCGATCGTGCTCGCGTACGTGATCGTGACCTCCATCCAGCTGATCTTCGGCGAGATGGTGCCGAAGTTCTACGCGATCAACCGCTCGGAGAGCGTCGCGCGGCGCATCGCGCGCCCGCTGCAGGGCTTCAGCGTCCTGTTCGCGCCGATCATCAACGGCATCACCGCGATCTCGACGCGGCTGCTGAAGATGCTCGCGGTCGACATGAGTCAGGAGTCCGGCGGCGGCTCCCCCGACGAGCTCAAGCGCCTGATCGCCGAGTCCCACGCCGGCGGGCAGCTCGACCCCGGCGAGGCCGGCATGCTGAGGGGCGTCTTTCACCTGCACGAGCAGGAGGCGCGCCAGGTGATGACGCCGAGCCCCGCCGTCGTCGCGGTCGACGTCTCCAAGAACGTCGAGACCGCGCTGAAGCTCTGCATATCCTCGGGGCATACGCGCCTCGTCGTCACCGAAAGCGACGACCGCGACCGCGTGCGCGGGCTCGTCCACGCGAGCGCGCTCGCGCGCACGTTGATGGACGAGGGCCCGGAGGCCTCGATCGAGCCGGTCGTGCACGACGCCCCGATCGTGCCCGAGACGAAGCCCCTCGACGACCTGCTCGCCGACCTGCAGCGCCAGCGCAGCTCGCTCGCGGTCGTGATCGACGAGTACGGCCGCGTCGCCGGGATCGTGACCGTCGAGGACATCATCGAGGAGGTCGTCGGCGAGATCACCGACGAGACCGACCCCGCCGCGGGCGAGGTGCGCCGCCTGCCCGACGGCGACTGGTTCGTGCGCGGCCACGTCGCCGTCACCGACCTCGCGGACTACGGCGTCGACCTGCCCGCCGACAGCGACGCCTACAACTCCGTCGGCGGCTTCGTCTTCGCCGAGCTCGGGCGCCTGCCGCGGCGCGGGGATACCGTCACCGCGGGTGCCTACTCGATCCGCGTCGAGTCCGTGCGCGAGAACCGCATCGAGTCCGTGCGCATCCGCGAGCGGCGCGTCGTGCCCGCGCGCGAAGCCGAGAGCGCGTGAGCCCAAACACACGTCCGGCCCGCGGGGGGAGCGGGCCGGAGCGTGTGCACTGGGAGGAGGCGGGTGTGCGTTGCGACCGCAGTCGCACTAACAAGTATGCCGCCCTTGATCAAGCCCAGCTAAAAGTCTGCGTCGCGTAAGAAGATTCTTGTGAAAGCGGGGCGCGAGGCGCTCAGTAAGAGTGAAAGCCGCGCCCGCTCTTGCGGCCGAGCGCGCCCTCGCCGATCAGCTCGACGATCCGCGGCGGGATCTCCTCGCCGAGCGTCTGCCCGATCGCCTGCGCGACGTCGAGGCCGACGAGGTCGAGCAGCGCGAGCGGCCCCATCGGATGGCCCGCGCCGAGGCGCATGCAGGTGTCGATCCCGGCGGCCTCGATGCCGGTCTCTTCGAGCAGGCGGACCGCGCTGAAGAGATACGGGAATAGCAGCCGGTTCACGACGAACCCGGGCACGTCGGGGACCTCGACGGGGGTCTTCTCGAACGTCTCGCAGAGCGCGAGCGCGCGCGCGCGGGTCTCGGCGCTGGCCTCGCGCGGGAAGATCAGCTCGACGAGCTGCATCTTCGTGACGGGGTTGAAGACGTGCAGCCCCACGAAGTGCTCCGCGACGCCGCTCGCGTCGGCGAGCGCCTGCACGGAGAGCGAGGAGGTCGTGCTCGCGAGCACCGCCTCGCGCGGGAGGATGTCGCGCAGCTCCGCGTGCAGCGCGGCCTTGACCGCGTGGTCCTCGACCACGGCCTCGACCGCGAACGTCGACTGCGCGAGCGCCCGCGGCTCGGTTACGACCTGCACGTGCTCGGGGTCGACCTCCGCCTGCAGGCGCGCCAGCGTCTTCTCGACGCTCGCCCGCGCGCGCTCCGCCGAGCTTGCCGAGCGCGCGAGCAGCAGCACCGGTCCGTGGTGCGCCGCGGTCGCCGCCAGCCCGCACGCGATCGCGCCCGAGCCCACAATTGCCAGCCGCTCCTTCAAGGTCTACTCGTCTCCTCGCTCGTTGGTTGACTGACCAGTCAATCTATGCCGGTTACGCGGTAGACTATGACCTAGAGGCGCGAGACACTCGGCCGGGCGCCGCGCCGCACGCGGCGGCGCCGTCGTGACCGATGCTCGCCGCTTTTTCGCCCAGAACGTCGCGCTACAGACGGAGGATTCTCCCATGAGGAAGCCAGAGGGCCGCGAGGTCGTGATCGTCGAGGCGGTGCGCACCCCGATCGGGCGTGGGCACAAGGAGAAGGGCTACTACAAGGACATTCACCCCAACGCGCTGCTCGGCAAGGTCTACACCGAGGTCATCGCGCGCGCGGGCATCGACGCCGCGGAGGTCGAGGACGTCGTCGCGGGCTGCGTGCAGCAGTTCGGCGAGCAGGGCTTCAACATCGCGCGCAACGCGTGGCTGCAGGAGGGCCTGCCGATCGAGACCCCCGGCACCACGATCGACCGCCAGTGCGGCTCCGCGCAGCAGGCCGTGAACTTCTCCGCGGCGCTGATCGCGGCGGGCGTGCACGACGCGATGATCGGCTCGGGCGTCGAGCACATGGGCCACCTGCCGTTCGCGGCGGGCATGAAGACCCAGGAGGACTTCGGCTTCGCGTTCACGCCGGAGCTGATGGCCAAGCACAACATCGTCGGCCAGGGCCTCGGCGCGGAGATGATCGCCGACCAGTGGGAGATATCGCGCGCGGAGCTCGACGAGCTCGCGGTGCGCTCGCATCGCCTCGCGCACCAGGCCACCGAGGAGGGCCGCTTCGAGCGCGAGATCGTGCCGATGCAAATCAACGGCGACACGTACGTCAGCGACCAGGGCATCCGCCCCGGCACCGACCTGGAGACGCTCTCGCAGCTGAAGCCCGCGTTCAAGCCCGACGGCAAGATCACCGCGGGCAACGCCTCGCAGATCTCCGACGGCGCGGCCGCCGTGCTGCTGATGAGCGCCGAGAAGGCCAAGGCCCTCGGCCTGCGCCCGCGCGCGCGGGTCGTCGATCAGACCACCGTCGGCTGTGACCCCGTGAAAATGCTCGAGGGGCCGATCCCCGCGACGACGAAGATCCTCGCGCGCAACGGGATGAAGATCGACGACATCGACCTGATCGAGATCAACGAGGCCTTCGCGCCCGTCGTCGCCGCGTGGCGGCGCGAGCACAACCCCGACATGGACCGCGTCAACGTCAACGGCGGTGCGATGGCCCTCGGGCACCCGCTCGGCTCCACCGGCGCGCGCCTGATCACGACGCTGCTGCACGAGCTCGAGCGCTCCGACAAGGAGATCGGCTTCGTCACGATGTGCTGCGGCGGAGGGCTCGGGACGGGAACGCTGATCCAACGGATCTGACGTTCCGGAGGGCGCATGCGCCCTCCGGCGGGGACGCGCATGCGCGTCCCCGTTCCGGGCAGTGCATGCACTGCCCGGCCGGCCGGTACATGTACCGGCCGGAACGACAGTCCTAAGTCGACGGCCCGCCGCCGGTCCACTTCACCGCGACCGGCGGCAGCGCCAGCAGCGCGGCCCACGTGCTCGGGTCGGTTTCGCCGCTCGCGGGGATGCCGTGCGCGGTCTGGAACGCCGCGAGGTTCGCCTTCGTCGTCGCTTCGAAGATGCCCGTCGTCGGCTGACCCGGGACCGCGCTCGCGAGGTGCTCCTGCAGCCACAGCACCGGATCGCTCTTGTTGCCTTCTTTGAGCAGCGGCGAGGTCAGCTCCGGCTGGGGGACCGTGAGCGTCGTGTCCAGCGGCGCCGCCAGCGAGCTCCACAGCGAGGACGAGGTTTCCTGCCAGTCCCAGAACGACTCCCCCGCCGCGCCGTACGCGCTCGCGAGCGAGCGGAACGCGACGAGTTCGCTCGCACTCACGCCGCCGTAGGTCTGGCCCAGCGGGAGGATCGGACGCCCGTAGATCAGGTTCTGTTCGAACGTCGTCACGAACACCTGCGCGGGGCTCGTGCCGATGTCATGCCAGTACATCTGCGGCGCGTTGAACTGCGCCCCTCCCGGTCCCAGGAAGACCGAGTACGGGAAGGACGGGTGGTAGCTCACATATGGGAAGGACGCCAGACCGACCGGATACGCCGGGCCGACCTTCGCGCGCAGCGTTTCGATGTACGTCTGCGCCGCCGCGTAGTGCCCTTCGTACTGCGACTCCGCGTCGATTACGAGGCAGTCCGCGCCGCTGGCCACCGCGCGCGCGCCCAGTTCCGCCTCGCCCGTCGGGTTGCTCCCGTACACGTACTGCCACGCGCACACTTTCAAGCCATTCGCGTGCAGTTCCGCGACCAGCTGCGGGCTGAACTGGCTCCAGTAGTTGCTCGACCCGTCCGAGCTCTTGACGAACAGCGTGCTCACACCCGCCGCGTGCGCCTGCGCCACGATCGACGCCACGCTACCCCCGTCGGAGGCGCTCATGTACCAGATCCACATGCCCTGCCCCGCGAACGCCGTCCCGCTCGCCGTCGTCGCCGTGCTCGGCGCCACCGGCGCGGGCGGTTTCGCCGGCGCCGGCGGATGCAGCCGGTAGGTCACCACTTTGATCGGCCCGAAGCCGTTCGAGCGCCGGTCGCCGCTCAGCATCACCTCGATGTCGCCCGAGTGCGCGCTCGCCGGCACCGTTACCACCAGGCCCAGCTTCGAGTTGTGCAGATGCGCGCTCGGCGAGTTACTCGCGATGTGCGCGTCCCACGAGCGCGGGAACGCCACCGCCTCGCCGCTCCTCAAGCCGCTGCCCTGCAGCAGCAGCGTCCCGTGCGTCGAGACCTCGTGCTCTTTGGTCCCGCAGCTCGTAGCCGGCACGCAGCGCGCGCCTGCGATCTTCACCGTCGCCGCGGTCGTCTTCGCCGCCGGTGGCTTCTTCGCCGCCGGCGCGCCGCCAGTCGCAGTAGTCGGCGCCGCCGGCGTGCCGCTCGGCGGCGAGGTGCCGCCCGCGACCGCGGTGGACGCCAGCGCGCTACTCGCACGTGCGAAGACGAGAGCGAGAGCCAGAACGCTCAGCAGGGCCAGTGCCGCTGCCGTGACCGAGGGTCTGGATCGCGTGTGGATACCAGGGCTGTCCATTAGCGAATGGGCCGGACGGCGCGCCCGACCATAGCGGTTATGGGGTACGCAACCGAGCCACGGGACGGAAGTTGCGATCTCCGGCCCCGTACTGGACGGTTTGGGCGATTCCTTGCAGAACGCTCAGTTGGGCGCAGCGTCCCAGGAGCTCGACGCGCAGGACATTCAATTTTTGGAGAATCTTGCTCTCGGGAATAGTTCAGGAGAGAAAGGAACTCTTTAAAATACATACTCAATCTCGTCGCGGGCTTCCTACGTGGCAGGCCGCCGTCGCGCCCAGGTGGGATCCCTACGCGGGGGGCCGTGTGCCCAGGTGGGCTCCCTACGCCGGGGGGGGCGTGTGCCCAGGTGGGCTCCTACGCGGGTCGCCCTCGAGCCCAGGTCGGCTCTCTACGGCAGGCCACCTCACACTTGGGCACGCGGAGTTAAGTGGGCACCGTTTCCCACCGGAAGCCGCGCGCCGCCGGCGTGGGGGGGAGGGGACTGTCCGGCAGGCCCGCCGGCGGATCGGGCAGGTTGTAGCCCGTCGGCGCCACGTCGTTGGGCGCGTCGCCGTGGAACAGCGACGCGAGATACTGGATCTGCCCACGACCCACCCCGAGCTCGAACTGGCCGCCGCCGTAGTTGCCGATCCCGCGCTCCGCGCAGTAGTCGAAGGCCGCCAGTAGGTTGCGCAGGCCGCCCAGGCGCGAGGGCTTGATATTCACCATCCGCGCCGGGTAGGGCAGCGCCTCGATGTCCGACACCGAGTGGATCGGGGCGTCCCAGGAGAAGCGCTCGCGGTCGCCCGCGAGCACCGCGTCCGTCTCCGGGGTCAGCGCCGGGTCCTCGATCCACGCGTGCGGCAGCGCGCGCGCGACGCGCTCGTAGAGCACCGGGTCCGCCGGCTGGTCCACGATCGAGCCCGAGTAGTACGCCTTGAAGTCCACCGAGTCCACCGCGCCCGCCGCCGCCAACCGCGCGATCAGCTCCTCATCCCACGAACTCGTTGGGTCGAGCTTGAAGCGCAACCCCGGGTAGCGCGTCAGGCGCCGCGTCAGGGGCTCCATGCTCGGCGGCTCGCCCAGCCGCAGCGAGACCACGAAGCGCACCGGCCGCGGCTCGCGTCCGAGCGCCTCGTGCAGCGTCGTCCCCGTCTGGCGCAGCGCCAGGTCCAGCGCCGCCGACTCGTACGCCCACACGCGGTAGCGCCGCGACACCTCCCGCTGCGGCGGCTGCGGAAAGAGATCCAGCTCCGCGATGCGCTCCGCGAAGGAGCCCAGCGTGAAGCGCCCCGCCAGCGGCAGCGGCCCCCCGCTGGGCGAGTCGAAGTCGGCGCGCAGGAGCTCGTGGTCCACCGCGTCGTACGTCACGTCCTCGCCGAGCCCCTCCGCGCCCGCCCCGCGCATGTGGATCACCGTGCTCAGCCGCTCGAAGTCGCTCGAGACCAGCGCGCTCAGCGGCTCCAGCGAGTACTCCTCGATCTCCACCGGCAGCTCCGCCAGTCGCGCCCACGTCTCGCTCACCGCGTGCGCTCACCTCCCGCGCCCTCGCGCTCCAGACGCGCCACGAGGTCCTCCAGGCGCAGCTCCTCCAGTGCGTCGCCCACCGCCTCCAGCTCGCGCGCGCAGTGCTCGATCAGGTCCTTGCCCTCCTTGACCAGCTCCAGCGTCTCGCTGAGGCTCGCCTCGCCCGCGTCCAGGCGGCGGATGATCTCCTCCACCCGCGCCGCACTCGCCTCGTAGGTGCGCGCCTCGCCCATCACGCGCGCCCCTCGCCCGCGCGTTCGTCGCCCGCGCGTCGGTCGATCGTGGCCGCAATCGTGCCGTCGGCGAAGCGCAACCGCACCGCCGCCTGCGCGCGCGCCGCCGCCGCGCTCGAGACCGGCTCGCCCGCCGGCGACTCCACGAGTGCGTAGCCGCGCTCCAGCGTCCGCTGCGGATCGTGCGCCGCGAGCGCCAGCGCAAGGCGCTCCAGCTCCTGGGGACGGCGCCCACGACAGTCCACCGCCGCCGCCGCCGTCTTGCGCTCGAGCACCAGCGCGCGCCGCGCCGTGCGCGCCCGCTCATCCGCCACCCGCCGCCGCGCCGCCGCGCGCATCTCGCGCATCCGCTGATGCAGCTGCGCCCGCTCGCGCGCCACGTGCGTCGCCGGCGCCCGCGTCAGGCTCGCCAGCGTCCGCGCCCGCCCCAGCACCGCGCGGCGCCCGTGGTCGCGCAGGCCACTCGCCGCGCGCGCCAGCTCCGCGCGCGCCTGCCCGCAGTGCACCGCAACCGCCGCCTCCGCCGCGTGCGTCGGCGTCGAGCAGCTCACCGCCGCCACGTCGTCGAGCAGCGTGCGGTCGGTGTGGTGGCCCACCGACGCGATCACCGGCACCGCCAGCAGCGCCACCGTCCGGCACAGCGTCTCGTCGCAGAAGCACAGCAGGTCCGCCAGCGAGCCCCCGCCGCGCGCCACGATCACCACGTCCACGCCCCCCACCGCCGCCAGGTCCTGCAGCGCGCGCCCGATCGCCGGCGCCGCGTGGCGATCCTGCACCGGCGCGAAGCCCCACACCACGCGGCCCGCCCAGCCGCGCCGCGCCAGCGCCGCGAGCACGTCGTCGCGGGCCTTGCCGCCCTCGCCCGTCACCACGCCGATCGTGCGCGGCAGCAGCGGACGGGGGAGCAGTCGCTGGCGCTCCAACAATCCCTCCGCGTCGAGCACCTTGCGCAACCGGTCGATCCGCGCCAGCAGGTCGCCCTCGCCCGCCACCCGCAGATCGCTGACCGCGAACGAGAAGCTCGGCGACGCGCTCGCGCTGCCCGCGTAGTAGTCGCAGCCGCCCGCCACCACCACCTGCACGCCCTCGCGCACCGTCCCCGCGCGCTTGCTCATCGCCTCCCAGTCCGCGCGCCACGCCGCGCACGCCACCGCGCCCGTCGCGTCGCGCAGCTCGAAGTACACCCGCGCCCGCGACGGCCGCAGGTTGACCAGCTCGCCCACCAGCTGCACCCGCGCGAACGCGCGCAGCCTCGCGCGCAGCGCCGCCGCGTATTCGCCGACCGCAAACGGGCCCGCCAGCTCGCTGCCCGGGATGCCCCGCGGCGCGCGCTCCACGCAGTCCGCCGCCGCCGACGCCTCGCGCGCCGACAACGCCTCGCGCGCCGCCGCCGCTACGCCGGCCGTCTGATCGCTACCAGCCATCGAACCCAGCATAGATTGGCGGTAGGATCGAACTTCTCATGGCCCGCACCCGCTCTCGCAAGCGCCGCCCCAGCGGCGGCGCGCGGTCGGCTCGGCAGGCGGGCGAGGCCAAACACGCCCAGCGCGTCGCGAACGCGCCCGCCAAGGTCCGCCAACCGCGCAGCTCACCCGCCGCGCCCACCTACGGGGAGCGCCCCCCCGCGCCGTGGCACCCGCTGCCGCTCTCCGAGATCCTGATCCTCGTCGGCGCGCTCGTCGCGGTCTTCGGCTTCAAAGCGGTCAACCACGAGGGCTCCGCGGGCGCCCCCACGCTGATCGCGGGGATCGCCGCCGTCGCGATCGGCACCTTCGAGGTCACGCTGCGCGAGCACCGCAGCGGCTACCGCTCGCACACCGTGATGCTCGCGCTCGCGCCCGTGCTCGTCCTCGACTCGCTCATCGTGCTCGTGATCTCGCTCTTCACCACCGCCCCGCGGTTGCTGAGCGTCGGGCTGCTCGCGCTCGACATCGCGCTCTTCGCGTTCTTCTTTCGCCTGCTCCGCGCGCGCTTCCTCGCCGCGCGCCACGCGCGCGTGCTCAAGGAAGGGTGAGCGTCCGCGGGGAGCCGATTGTCCCCTGCTCGCTCGCCTCGGTCGCCGTCTCGCGAGAGCGCCGCGAAGAGGTCCACGGGCTCTCCGCGGTCGCCGGGCTCTCCGCGCTTGCCACCGAGGCACCCGGAACATCGAGATCTATCCGCTTGTCCTTGCCCGTGATCACCACCGGATCGCCGCAGATCTCCATCAGTCGCGAGAACGTCCGCGCGCCGATGTGTTCCGACATCTCCCGCGGACTCGGGACAAGCGGTCCATCCGCATCCGAGTCGATATCCGACGTGAACACGATCGCGCGCCGCTCCTCGTAGCGCGCGTTGACGATCAGGTAGAGCTGCTCCAGGACCCAATCGGTCGGACGCACCACTCGCAGGTCCTCGATGTGCAAAAGCTCCACCTCCGTCAACGCCCTGATGATCTCCTCGCTCGTCTCGCGGCCGTCGGGGTTGAAGGAGGCCCGCAGGCGATTCAACAGCGCCACCGCGTTGAAGCTCAACACCGAGTGCTGCGCGTGGGTCGCCGTCGCCGCGACCATGTAGCCAAGCGTCGTCTTGCCCGTGCCCGTATGTCCCATGATCCACAGGCCCTCTCCCCCCGCGAGCTTGCGCGTGATGCTCTTGCAGTAGAGCCGCACCCGACGCACCGAGTCCCTGTTGCCGGGGTCCTGCGCGATCAGCGCCAGCGGGTTGCGCTCCCACGAGAGGTCCATGTAGCGGCGCGGCACCCGCTCGCGCAGGCGATGCGCACGCGCGCTCGCCACGCGCTGCGCTCGGCACGCGCAGTCGCTCGCGGTGTTCGTCTGCTCGTCGACCTGGAAGCCGCTGCCGTCGCACGCGTCGAACGGGCAGCGCGCGGCACTCGCGATCGGGCTGTGGCGGGAGCTGGGCATCGACCCCTAGTCAAGCAAGCGCCGCGGCGTGAGAAAGAGGGCATCCTGCACCCTGCAGGTTTTTTCGTGCGGCGCCCCGCGCGGCGGCGCCCACGCTGGGCCGGCGGCGGCTACTCCTCGCCGCTGGGCGCGCCCGACAGCGACGGCAGCGGATACTCCTCGAGCGCGTCGCCCTCGCCGCGGAGCTCGCCCTCGAAACCGAGACGCTCCAGGCGCGCGATCTCGCGCTCGCCTTCCACGCGCGCCGGATCTCCCGGGGGCAGGCCCGCGATCAGACGCACGATGCGTTCGCGCAGCTGCAGCGCGAAATGCGGCGTCGACGCTCCCATCAACTCGCGCACGTCCTCGACCGTCACCTCGTGGTCTTGCGCGCGCTCCAGGCGGCGCGGGTCCTCGGCTTGGCTCATGGTGTGGTCGTGGTCGTGGTGGAGGTGGAGGTGGTGCTGGCGCGCGGCAGTGACTCGAGCATCGTGTCGAGCTCGGCCTGGGTCTGCGCCGCGATCGCCGCTTCGCCGCCGATCAGCCAGCCGTGATTGTAGAAGCCCCGCGTCGGCTCGTATTCGGGATAGCTCGGTTGGATATCGCCAAGATATTCCGCGAGCGCGTGCGGGACCGCGCCGGGAGCTTCCAGCAGCAGCAGCGGGCCGTAGTCGCCGCTCGCCGAGAGCGGCGCCGCGGCCGGCGCGTCGAGCGGGCGCGAGAGGTTCGCGAACACCAGCCCGTGCCCCGGTTCTTCGATACCCCAACCGAACGAGCCGTCGCTGTAGCGCGCGATCGCGATCGCGTTCGCCACCGCTTCGCCGCCGCCCGCCGCGCCACTGCCGCCATCGATGCGCCGCACCGCCCCGAGGCGCGCGAGCTTCGCGAGCACCGCGTCGCTGACCGCCGCCTGCGGTCCGACCACGTAGATCGTCGGCCGCCGCAGACGCGCGAGGACTTTGCGCGTCGCCGGTGGGATCCCCGCCGCGTCGACCGGCAGGATCGGCGCGCCCGTCTCCGCCGCGAGCCCCGCCGCGGGCATCGCGAGTGCCCGCGGGCCGTCCGCCCCGATCACGATCACGCGCCGCGGCGCGCCGCCCCGGGCGATGGCCACCAATCCCTCGACCCGAGCCGCGAGCGCCGCCGAGGCATTCGCCGCCGCGGTCGCGCTCGTTGCCACGCCACCCGAGCCGCCTCCGGTTGTGGCGTCGCCTCCGGTTGCGCCGCTGCTCGCGGGTGTGCCAGCCACGCTCGGTTCGGCCGCGAGCGCGCGCGTGTGGTATCCCGCGAGGGCCGCGGTAGTGCCGATCTCGATCACCTGCGCTCCGCCGAGCAGCGGCGCACCGCGCGGGCGGAGCGCTTTCAGCGCTTCGCCCGAGAGCGCCGGCAGCGTGTCGCCTTCGCCGTAGAGCAGCGGCGCGCCCAGCGGCGCGCTCGCGAGCGCCGACGCCGCCAGCGCGGCCGGCCAGTCGTGCGCGTCGACGAGCGCCACCGCCTCGGGGCGCGTCGCCGGCGTCAGCCCCGGGTCGACCGTCAGCGCGACCGCCGCCGCGTCCGCGATCGCGTCGGCGCCGCCGAGCCGCGTCGTGTTCTTCGTCGCGAGGCCGCTCGCCGCGAGCGCGCCCGCACCCGCGCTTGCGCCCGCGACGGTCGTCACGCCGGCGCCGCGAACCTCGCTCGCGCTCGGCAGCGACTTGCCGCACCCCGTGAGCGTCGCGGCCGCCAGCAGTACGAGGGCGAGCAGCCGAGCGGAGGCGGAGCGAGCGTGCATCGGCGCGGGACATTAGCGAGCCGTTCCCTGGAAATTCCGGGAAAGACGGTGCATGGGGTGCAACCGTCATTGCGGTTTGCTAGGGTCCCGCCCCGAACGCCGAATCCATGGTCAGACGCCATGGAACGGGGGACCCAAGTTGTTGGGGCGAATCCCACGGTGGAACCGTGAGAAGCGCAGGCTCTTTTAGCGCTAGCCCGTCAGCTAACCCCGCAGGCCAACGAAAGAGGTTGTGTTGCGGGTGCGAGCCCTTCGAGCGACGCTATGCAGTTTGACGTTCCTGGCCACGACCGCGGTCGCCACGGCTCCCGCCCTCGCGAGCAGCAAAGGCGTCTCCGGCGGTACCGCCGCCGCCGCCGCCGCGGTCGCGCCCGCCACCGCAGGCGGGTCCACGAGCACCGGTACGACCACGACTTCGACCACGACGCCGGGCGCCACGACCGTCACCGGCGGCGCGACCACCACCTCACCGGACGCCCCCACGACGAAGAAGCCGAGCGGTCCGCATGCGCCCGTCACGGCGCGCAGTTCGAGCGTCCTCTACAAGGGCCCGGTCTACGAAAAGACCGCGACCGGTCAGGTCGTCCCCTACGTCGTGCCGCCCCCCGTCGGGCAGACCAACGGCGAGACCGGCGGCAGCATCGCCGACCTCGCCACGACGACCAAGCCCGAGCTGCTCGTGCCCGGGTCGATGGCGCGCTACGTGGACGGCCTCGCCGCCGCGCCGATGTCCGCGCCGCTCGCGGTCCAGGAGATCATCTGGACCGCCAACCAGATCATCGGCCTGCCCTACATCTACGGCGGCGGCCACGCCTCGTTCACGTCCCCCGGCTACGACTGCTCCGGCACGGTCTCCTTTGCGTTGCACGGCGCGAGCCTGATCGCCGCGCCGATGGACTCCTCGGAATTCATGGGCTGGGGCGGACACGGCATCGGGCGCTGGGTCACGGTCTTCACGAACCCCGGACACGCCTACATGACCGTCGCCGGCCTGCGCCTGGACACGAGCCCCGTCGACGACCCCTCCAACGAGGAGGGGCCGCGCTGGCGCCCGCTGCGTCCCGGCAACCCCGGCTTCCTCGTGCGCCATCCCCTGGGGCTCTGACGCTCGCGCTAGCTGGCCGCCGACCCGTGGCGGCGGTTCTGAAGCGTGGGGGCGCCGAGCTTCGTAGGCTACGCTTGAGCGCGCTACTACATCCCACGTGTTGAAGAGATCAGGAGGAACGCGATGCCCGGCTTGACGGGGCGCATGTCGACGGTAGTGAAGGCGAAGGTCTCCAAACTGCTCGACAGAGCCGAAGATCCCGCGGAGACGCTCGACTACAGCTACCAGAAGCAGGTCGAACAGCTGCAGAACGTCAAGAAGGGGATCGCCGACGTCGTGACCGCGAAGAAGCGGCTGCAGATGCAGGAGAGCACCCTCCAGCAGCAGGTCGTCAAGCTCGACACGCAGGCGCGCCAAGCCCTCTCCGGAGGCCAGGAAGACCTCGCGCGCACCGCGCTCGAGCGCAAGAACGTCGTGCAGACCGAGCTCCAGTCGCTCGATACCCAGGTCGCCGAACTCGAGGACCAGCAGCAGAAGCTCACCGACTCCGAGCAGAAACTGCGCGCCAAGATCGAAGCCTTCCGCACCAAGAAGGAGGTCATCAAGGCGCAGTACTCCGCCGCCGAAGCCCAGGTCCGCATCTCCGAGGCCGCGACCGGGGTCGGCGAGCAGATGGCCGACGTCGGGCTCGCGATGCAGCGCGCCGTCGACAAGACCGAAAACATGAAGGCCCGCGCGAGCGCCGTCAGCGAGCTCGAAGCCGCCGGCACCTTCGACGACATCACCGCGCTCGGCTCCGGCGAAGACGACATCGACCGCCAGCTCAAGCAGCTCTCCAGCCAGCCCGCCGTCGACGACGACCTCGCCAAGCTCAAGAGCGAGCTCGGTCAAGGCTCCCAGGCGCCCGCCGCACAACTTGGCGCGCCCACCCCGGCGTCCGAGACAGCCGGCGCGCCCGGGGAGGCCTCCGCTGCGCCCGCGGGGGGATCGCAGCCCGCCGCCGCTCCGCAGGAGCCGGCCGAGGGCGGGCAGGGATGATCGTTCGCATCTCGGGCGAGGACCAGTACCGGCTCGACCCCTCCGACGACGGACGCTTGAACGAACTCGACAGCGACGTGCTCGCCGCGGTCGAGGTCGGCGGCGAGGAGCGCTTTCGCGACGCCTATAAGCGGCTGCTCGACTTCGTGCGCGCCAACGGCACGCCCGTCGCCGACGACGACCTCGACACCTCCGACCTGATCCTGCCGCCCTCCGATCTGACGCTCGCCGAGGCCGGCAGGGAGTTCACCGGCGAGGGTTTGATCCCGGATTGAGGCTCCCGGCGCTGGGGGTTGCCGCGTAGGAATTGCCGCTTTGCCTGTTTGCAGCGGTCCCACTACCACTGCAATATCCCCGCTGTAGAGACTGCATTATCCCCGCTACAGTCTCTGCATTATCCCCGCTGAGTATCGTCCAAGAATCGTCGACCAGGAGCTCGCGGCTCGCCTGACTGCCGTCGGCGCCGTCGTGATCGAGGGCCCCAAGGCTTGTGGAAAAACCGCTACCGCCCGGCAGAGAGCGGCTAGTGAGGTGCTCCTCGACGTCGACGCCAACGCTCGGCGGGCAATCGATGTCGATCCGAGGATCGTGCTTGAAGGGCCCACACCGCGTCTCCTTGACGAGTGGCAGATCGAGCCAGCCATCTGGAATCACGTCCGCCGAGCCGTCGATGCTCGCTCGGAGCCCGGGCAGTTCATTTTGACCGGCTCGGCGGTACCCGCGGATGACATCACTCGGCATACCGGCGCCGGTCGTATCGCCCGCCTGCGGATGCGCCCGATGAGCCTCTTCGAGACAGGCCGAAGCGTTGGCTGCGTATCGCTGGCCGAACTGCTGGAAGGCAGGATGAACCCAAGTGGCGATCCGGGGCTGACCGTGGTAGACCTGGCCGAAGAGGTCTCCGTCGGTGGATGGCCGGGACTGCGCGGGCGCGGCGTGGCGACGGTCCTGCTTGCATTGGGTGACTACCTCGACGAGATCGCACGCGTGGACATCAACCGGGTAGACGGCACTCACCGCGACCCGAACCGCGTGATGCGATTGCTGCAGAGCCTCGCGCGCAACGTCGCCACCCATGTGGCGGTGGCGACATTGGCGAAAGACGCCGGCGGCGCGGATGGTCCACTGAAGGACGACACGGCGCGCGAATATCTCGATGCGCTGGAGCGCCTGATGGTCGTCGAGGACCAACCGGTCTGGGCTCCGCATCTGCGCTCGAAATATCGGTTGCGCAGAGCCCCCAAGCGGCACTTCGTCGATCCGTCGCTGGCCGTGGCGGGGTTGCGGAGCACGCCGGAGCGGTTGCTGAGCGATCTCAACATGTTTGGCTTCCTGTTCGAGTCGCTTGTCGTGCGCGATCTACGGATCTACGCCCAGGCGGCTGACGCGCATGTCTTGCAGTACCGGGACAGCAGCGGGCTCGAGGTCGACGCGATCGTGGAGACGCGTGACGGCCGCTGGGCGGCGTTCGAGGTCAAGCTCGGACAGGGGCAAGTCGACGATGCCGCGGCAAGCCTGTTGCGGTTCGCCGAGCGGATCGACACCTCGCGATGCGGGGCCCCAGCGCTGCTGGGCGTAATCGTCGCGACCGGTTACGGCTACTGCAGGGATGACGGCGTGCACGTCATCCCGGTCGGCGCTCTCGGGCCTTGACGCCCGCTGGCGAACGCCCGCGACACGACTAAGGGCCCTAAATCGGGATCCCCCACAGCGGGAACCACCGCTCCAGTTCGGGCTCCATCGGTAGTTCGCCGCTCAGCTGCGCCTTCAGCTGCAGCTCGCGCTCGGTCGAGCGCTGCTGCGCGCCGGCGGCGGGGACGAACGGATACCAGAAGCCGCGCTTGTAGTTGTAGATGAAGTAGACCGGGGCCTGCTTGGCGTCCTTGAAGGCGAACACCGCGCACAGCAGGCGCTCGCCGTGGCCCGCGGTCTCGATCGAGCTGGAGACGGCGTTGATGCCGACCGCGAGGTCTTCGACGCTGGGCGCGCCCGCGGGGTTGCGCAGCACCATCCAGCGGTAGCCGTAGCTGTCGTCCTGCGTCGCGACCCGCGTGCCGCTCTCGCCGCCGGTCGCGCGCACGACTTCTTCCATGTCCTTGATCGTCGCTTCGAAGTCGCTCGTCGCGAGCGCCTGGAAGACGATCGCGGCGCTGCCGGCCGGCGCGATCTGGTGCTCGCTCTCCAGCGCGATGTACGCCGTGGTCATCGCGAACAGGCGGTCCGGCGCGGGGCCCTTGACCTGGTGGCGGCCCGTCAGCGCGTCCAGCAGGCCCATCGCGTCTCCCACGGCAGTCGGCGGCCACCGCTGCGTGCGCCTCGCAGGCCCACTACGCGGTGCCCTGCAGCTGCGACTCCAACCGCTCCAGTGCCGCCAGGCGCTGCTCCAGCGGCGGGTGGTCGGCGAACAGGTTCATCAGCGAGTTCTTCGCGCGCGCGGGCACGATGAAGAACGCGCTCATCCCTTCGACCGTGCGCAGGTCGCGCCCCGGGATGCGCTCCATCGTGCCGCTGATCTTCAGCAGCGCCGAGGCCAGCGCGGAGGGCCGCCCGGTCAGCACCGCCGAGCCGCGGTCGGCGGCGAACTCGCGGTAGCGCGAGAGCGCGCGCAGCAGCATGAACGAGATCGCGTACACCAGCGCCGCGACCGCGATCGCGACGAACATCGCCTCCTCCGCTTCGCGGCTGCCGCGCCCGTAGCCCCCGCCGAAGCCGCCGCCAAAGAGGAAGCCGAACTGCACGATCAGCGACGCGACCATCGCGAAGAAGCTCGCCATCGTCATCACCATCACGTCGCGGTTGATGACGTGCGTGAGCTCGTGCGCGAGCACCCCTTCGAGCTCCGCCGGAGAGAGCAGCTGCAGGATGCCGCGCGTCGCGCACACCGTCGCGGACTTCTGCGAGCGGCCCATCGCGAACGCGTTCGGCATCTGGTGCTCCATCACGCAGACCCGGGGCTTGGGCAGGTCGGCCTGCACGCACAGCCGTTCGATGATCCCGTGCAACTCCGGCTCTTGCGCGGGCGAGACCTCTTTGACGCCCATCGTCCCCATCGCGATCTTGTCCGACGTGAACATCTGGACCGCGAGCAGCCCCAGCGCGACGATCAGGATCGTGATCCCGCTCGCGCCGACCGCGAACAGCGCGCCCACGAGTACCACGTAAACGACGACCAGCAGAAACATCGTCAGCACCATCCGCGCCTGCAGGCCCGTGTCTTTGCCGAACGCCGCGCGCTTGTGAGAGGTGCGTGCCATCGCGATCGATTCTCGCAGAAAGAGCTTGCGCTGCCCTAAAGGATCGACCGCGCCGGTCGCGGAGACCGGGCCTGCGCGGACGGCGACCGCGAGGCCCTAAAGTGCCGAGGCGTGAAACCCGCCTTCGACGTGCTCGGCGTATCGATCAAGAGCTTCGGTGTCGTCTTCGCGCTCGCGTTCCTCGCCTGCGGCATGCTGATCGCGCGGCGCCTGCGCGAGCTCGGGCGCCCCGTGGACTGGGCGTACGAGATCGTCTTCGCGGCACTCGTCGGCGGGATCGTCGGCGCGCGCGGCTACTTCGTGATCCAGAACTACGACGAAGTCAAGGGCCACCTGCTCAGCTCGATCTTCTCCGGCTCCGGGCTGATCTGGTACGGCGGCGCGATCGGCGGCGCGATCGGCGTGCTCGCCTGGATGCGCTGGCGCGGCGTGCTCGAACTGAGGATGCTCGACATGTGCGCGACCGCGCTCGCGCTCGGCTACGCGCTCGGGCGCATCGGCTGCCAAGTCTCCGGCGACGGCGACTACGGCATCCGCTCCAACCTGCCGTGGGCGATGGGCTACCCGCACGGCACCGTGCCGACGCCGCGCGGCGTCACCGTGCAGCCGACGCCGATCTACGAGACCCTCGCGATGGGACTCGTGGCGTACCTGCTGTGGAAGCTGCGCGACCGCGTGCGCCCCGGCGTGGTGTTCGCGCTGTACTGCCTGCTGAGCGGCCTCGAGCGCTTCCTCGTCGAGTTCATCCGCCGCAACAAAGAGGTTCTCGTCGGTCTCACCTCGGCGCAGCTGGAGAGCGTGGGGCTGATGATCGTCGGCGCCGTCTGGCTCGCGCTGATGATGCGCGGGCGCGGTCTCAGCGGGCTGCGGCCCGGCGGCGGCGGCGTGCCCCGCGCGGCGACCGCGTGAGCCGCACGCGATAATCCCCGCGAGATGGCGACGGAGACGAGCAGCGGCAGCGGCACGCGAGCCGGCGGTGGCGCGGCGGAGAGCAGCGCGAGCGGGCTCACGCCCGGCTTGCAGCGGGTGTTCCCGCTCGGCAGCCGCGTCAACGCGCGCGGGCGCCTGGAGATCGGGGGCTGCGACACGCTGGAGCTCGCGCGCGAGTACGGCACGCCGGCGTACGTCGTCGCGGAGGACGACCTGCGCGCGCGCGCGCGCGCCTTCGTGCGGGCCGGCCGCGCCGCGGGCCACGAACAGCTCAATGTCCTGTTCGCTTCGAAGGCGTTTCCCTGCACCGCGGTGCTCGCGCTGTTCGCGGGCGAGGAGCTGTGGTGCGACGTCGCCTCCGGCGGCGAGCTGCACCTCGCGCTCGCCGCGGGCTTCGCGCCGGAGCGGATCGTGCTGCACGGCAACGCGAAGTCCGAAGCGGAGCTGCGCATGGCGCTGCGCCACCGCGTCGGGCTGATCGTGATCGACAACCTCGACGAGATCGAGAGCCTCGAGCGCCTGATCGCGCAGGGCGCGCTCGCCGATCGCGGGCCGCAGCCGGTGCTCGTGCGCGCGACGCCGAACGTCAAGGGAGACACGCACGAGAAGATCTCCACCGGCCAGGCCGACTCGAAGTTCGGCTTCGCGATGGACCAGGTCGGCGCCGCGATCGACCGCGTGCGCGCCGTCGCGGGGCTCTCGCTGGAGGGCGTGCACGCGCACATCGGCTCGCAGCTGTTCGATCTGGAGCCCTTCCGCCGCAAGGTCGCCGCGCTCGCCGAGCTGCGCGCGTACGGCGAGGCTGGCCCCGGCGCCGGCGGTTTGCGGGAGGGCGGCCGCGACGAGGGCGGCTCGCGGGCGGAGGGGGGGCGCGAGGGCGGCTTTCACACGTGGGACCTCGGGGGCGGCCTCGGCGTCGCGTACACCGCCGAGCAGCAGCCGCCGCGCATCGAGGACTACGTCGGCGCGCTCGTCGGCGCGGCCAACGAGCGCCTCGGCGAGCACGGGCGCCTGCTGATCGAGCCGGGGCGCGCGCTGGTCGCGAACGCGGGCGTGACGCTCTACACGGTGCAGAGCGTCAAGCGCAACGTCTCGACGTGGGTCGCAGTCGACGGGGGAATGTCCGACAATCTGCGACCGATGCTCTACGGCGCGCGCTACGAAGCGCACGTCGCCGATCGCATGCCCGTACCGCCGGCGTCCGGCGCGGCCGCGCAAAGCGCGCGCGGCGAGGAGAGCCGACGCGAGCGCTTGACGCGGTGCGTGCTCGCGGGCAAGCACTGCGAGTCCGGCGACGTAATCGTGCGCGAGGCGCTGCTCGACGATCCACGCCCGGGCGACACGATCGTGACGCCCGCGACCGGCGCGTACGGGTACGCGATGTCCAACAACTACAACGGGGTGCCGCGACCGCCCGTGATCTTCTGCGCGGGCGGCGACGCGCGCGTGGTCGTGCGGCGCGAGAGCTTCGAGGACATGACCGCGCGCGATGTCCGCTGAGCCCGCCAAGGCCGCGCCGGCCGGCCCGGGCGCGGGCGGCGCGCCATCCGGGGTCGCGGCGGAGCCGCTGCGCGTGGGGCTGCTCGGCCACGGCACGGTCGGCGCGGCGTTCGCGGAGCTGCTCGCCGAGCGCGCGGCGGAGATCGAGCGCTTCAACGGGCGGCGGCCGGTGATCACGGGCGTGCTGACGCGCAGCCGCGGCGACTTCGCGGAGGTGCTCGCGGGGGCGGACCTCGTGGTCGAGCTGATGGGGGGCACGGAGCCGGCGCGCGCGTACCTGCTCGCGGCGATGCGCGCGGGCAAGGACGTGGTGAGCGCGAACAAGCAGCTGCTCTCCCAGCATGGCGAGGAGCTGTTCGAGGTCGCGCGCGAGCACGACGTGCGGCTGCGCTTCGAGGCGGCGGTCGCGGGTGCGGTGCCGATCGTGCGGCTGCTCGAGGAGTCGCTCGCGGCGACGCCGATCGAGCGCATCCACGGGATCGTCAACGGCACGACGAACTTCATCCTCAGCGAGATGGCGCGCGGCAGCGACTACGCGCAGGCGCTCGCGGAGGCGCAGCGCCTGGGCTACGCGGAGGCGGACCCGAGCGACGACGTCAGCGGGCGCGACGCGGCGGCGAAGATGGCGATCCTCGCGCGGCTCGCGTTCGGCGCGCCGGTGCGCCTGGAGGACGTGCGCTACGAGGGGATCGAGAACCTGCGCGGAGACGATCTGCAGTACGCGCGCGAGCTCGGCCTCGGGCTGAAGTTGATCGGCACCGCGGAGCGCCGCGAGGGGGGGCTCTCGGTGCGCGTGCACCCCGCGTTCCTGTACTCGGGGCACCCGCTCTCCTCGGTGTCGGGGCCGTTCAACGCGGTGACGGTGGAATCGGAGGCGGTGACCGAGATCACGATGTCGGGCCCGGGCGCGGGCGGCCCGCAGACCGCGAGCGCGGTGCTCGGGGACGTCGTGAGCGTGATGACAGGCGGCGCGCGACCGCCGGCGCCGCCGCTGGCGATGCGGATCCTCGAGGACGTGCAGAGCGCGTTCTACCTGCACCTCGAAGTCGCCGACCGCCCGGGCGTGCTCGCCGCGGTGACGCGGGTGCTCGAGGAGCAGGGGGTCTCGATCAAGTCGTTCGTGCAGCGCGGGCACGGCCGCGGCGGCCCCAGCGCGGCCGGCGAGAGCGCGCCGGAGGGTCGGGGCGACCGCGAGCACGACGTGCGGCTGGTGATGGTGATTCACCCGCTCGCGGAATCGCGCCTGCGCGAGGCGCTGCGGGTGCTGGGCGAGCTCGACTTCGTGCGCGCGGCGCCGCGCGCGATCCGGGTGATAGAAGAGGAGTTCGTATGAGGCGAGCAGAGGACGCGCAATGAGCCACCCGGAGGACGCCCAGTGAGCCACCCGGAGGACGCCCAGTGAGCCACCCGGGTCTGATCGAGCGCTACCGCGAGCGCCTGCCGTTCGCGCCGGGGGACCCGGTGGTGACGCTGGGGGAGGGGTGCACGCAGCTGCTGCACACGCCGGTGATCTCGGAGCTGGTGGGCGCGGAGGTGTACCTGAAGATGGAGGGGGGCAACCCGACGGGCTCGTTCAAGGACCGCGGGATGACGTGCGCGGTGTCGGCGGCGGTGCGGGATGGCTCGAAGGCGGTGATCTGCGCGTCGACGGGCAACACAGCGGCGAGCGCGGCGGCGTACGCGGCGAAGGCGGGGCTGACGTGCGCGGTGATCGTGCCGGACGGGAAGATCGCGATCGGGAAGCTCGCGCAGACGTTGATGCACGGGGCGCGCGTGATCGCGGTCGAGGGCAACTTCGACCGCGGCCTGGAGCTGGTGCGGGAGCTGGTCGAGAAGCACCCGATCACGCTCGTGAACTCGGTCAATGAGTACCGCATCGAAGGCCAGAAGACGTCGGCGTTCGAGCTGATCGAGGACCTCGAAGGTCCGCCGGACCTGCTGTGCATCCCGGTGGGCAACGCGGGCAACGTGACGTCGTACTGGCGGGGGTTCACGGAGATGGGGACGGCGCCGCGGCTGTTCGGCTTTCAAGCGGAGGGCGCGGCGCCGCTGGTGCTGGGCCACCCGGTGGCGCACCCGGAGACGGTGGCGAGCGCGATCCGGATCGGCAACCCGGTGCGCTGGGAGGACGCGATGGACGCGATGACGGGCTCGCGCGGCGCGATTCGCGCGGTCGGCGACGGTGAGATCATCGCGGCGTACCGGCTGCTGGCGGCGAAGGAGGGCCTCTTCTGCGAGCCGGCGTCGGCGGCGTCGGTGGCGGGCCTGCTGAAGTACGGCGCGGACGGCGCGCGGCGGGTGGTGTGCGTGATGACGGGCCGCGGCCTGAAGGACCAGCAGACGGCGATCGAGAACGCGAACGGCCGCGTGATCCCGTGCGCGGCGGAAACGGTCGCGTTCGAGGAGGCGGTCCTCGGCGATGGCTAGATGATCCGCCGGCGCGTGGTGCGCGTGCCGGCGTCCTCGGCGAACCTGGGGCCGGGCTTCGACTGCATGGCGGCGGCGCTGGCGCTGCACCTGGAGCTCGAGGTGCGGGAGACGGGGGAGTTCGCGGTGCACAGCGAGCTGCCGGTGCCGAAGGGCCGGGAAAACCTGTGTGTGCGGGCGTTCGAGCGACTGCACCCCGCGGACGGCTTCGCGTTTCACATCGCCTCGCAGATTCCCCTCGCGGGTGGCCTGGGGTCGAGCGCGGCGGCGATCGTGGCGGGCCTGATGGCGGCGGACCACCTGTTCGAGCTCGACGCGGACCTGCTGGCGCTGGCGAGCGAGCTGGAGGGGCACCCGGACAACGTCGCGGCGGCGCTGCGGGGAGGATTCGTGATCTGCGCGGACGGGGAGGCGGTGCGCTTCGACGCGCCGACCGGTCTGGAGGCGCTCGCGGTGGTGCCGCGCGAGGCGGTGCGCACGCGGGCGGCGCGGGCGGCGCTCTCCGCGGAGGTGCCGCTGGCGGAGGCGGTCTTCAACGTGGCGCACGGCGCGCTGCTGACGCTGGGTCTTGCGCGGGGGGACTGGGATCTCGTCGCGCGCGGCCTGCAGGACCGGCTGCACCAGGAGCGCCGCGCGCCGCTGTTCCCGCGCTCCTACGAGCTGGCGCTGCGCGCGCGCGAGCTGGGCGCGCTGGGGGCGACGATCTCCGGCGCGGGCCCCACGGTGCTGTGCTGGTGCTTCTACGAGCAGACCGGCGCCGTCGTCGAGGCGCTACGCGGCGAGATCGAGGGGTGGGCGACGCTGCTGCGGGCCCCGTTCGAGCCGCAGGGGGCTTATGTGGAGGGGATGTAGGGGGCGGTTGGGGGCGGTGTGTGTGACGCGTGAGCGTTCCGTATCAAGCGCGCTCTAACCTGGTCGGTGCCGTGGATCGTGACGAGCTCGTAGAGCTGCATTTCATCGCGCCAATCGCAAACCTGGAGTCGATCGCCACCGTGGGTATCTTGTCGCACAACCGCGCCGCGCTGGTCGCGCACGACGACGTGTCGAGCGAGGTCGTCCAGGACCGCCGGAGCGGCAAGGTCGTGCCCGACGCTCGGCGCTTCGCGCCGCGCGAGCTGCACGAATACGCAAACGTGTACGTCTGCGGGCGCAACCCCATGATGTACGTCCTCCGCGATCGTCATGATGAGCTGGTGCTGTTGCGCGGTTGCGCGTTAGCTGCGACGTTCTCGATCTCGATGGAGCCATCGTGGCGGATGGCAACGCCTCCAGCGACTACACGCGGTTTCATGGCGCTCCGGACGGACTCGCCGCAATCGATGCGAGTATCACGTTCGCGGGAGACCCCAGAGACTCGAGCCCTTCCGCGTTCTACGAGCGCAAGCGACGCCAATGCGCGGAGGTTCTGGTGCCAGACCTGATCTCATCGCATCACATCACCGGTGCTTATGTGTCATGTGAGGGCTCCTACGAGAGATGTGTCGCACTGGAGCTTCCGGGGTCGTTGGTTGTCGATTCTGGGAAGTTCTTTCGCGCATGAGCGCACGGCGTCACAACGTGGAAGTGGTCGTGGGCGACCTATTCGAGTCACCCGCACAGACGCTGGTAAACACCGTCAACTGTGTTGGTGTGATGGGCAAGGGCGTTGCGCTCGCGTTCAGGAAGCGCTTCCCGGCTATGTATGCGGACTATCTCGCGCGCTGCGAGCGAGGCGAGGTGAAATTGGGACTGCCTTATCTCTACAGCAACCCGGAGCCGCCTCACGTCTTGAACTTCCCGACCAAGGGGCACTGGCGCTCGGTCTCCCGGTTGAAGGACATCTTGGCGGGTCTCGATCACCTCGAGAGGCATTACCGCGACTGGGGGATTACGTCACTTGCGGTGCCGCCACTCGGATGTGGGCAGGGAGCGCTCGACTGGCACACGGTGGGACCACAGCTTTATCGACATCTGAGTCGGCTGGAGATTCCGGTGACGCTCTACGCTCCCTTCGAGACGCCTCACGCAGAGCTGACGCCTCGGTATCTGCAGCGCACGCTTGCGTCGCGTGAATCGAGTGACGACGTCGAGGTGCGCCGGCGCCTGCAGCCGGGTTGGGTGGCGCTCGTGGCGGCGCTGTCCGAGCTGCTGAGCGATCCGTATCACTGGCCGATCGGGAGGACGTCTTTTCACAAGCTCGCCTACTTCCTGACCGTGGCGGGGGTGCCGACTGGTCTCGAGTTCGAGCGCGGCACCTATGGACCGTACGCCGCGGGCCTCACGCGGATCGTCTCGACTCTCGTCAACAACGACTTGCTCGAGGAAGTTGCGTGTGGACAGAAGATCGAGCTAAGGGTCGGAGACACGTATGCGTCCGCTCTGGTGGCCTACGAGGAGGATCTCGATCGATGGCGCGAGGGCATACGTCGGGCCGCCGACCTACTGGCGCGTCTGAAGGCGCGGGACGCGGAGATAGCGGCGACCGCGCATTTGGTGGCGAGTGAAGCCGCCGCCGGGAGCGGGCAGCCGCCCAGCGACGAGGACGTCCTCAACGAAGTCATGGAATGGAAGCGGCGCAAGAAGCCGCCGTTGCGCGAAGACGAGGTGTTGAGCGCGATCCACAGCCTGGCGATGCTGGGCTGGATCGAGGTCGACCACAGCGAGAACGTGCGCGTCGACGAGGCTGCTCTGGTGGGGTTCTGAGGCCGCCGGCGGGACTCGCCTGGCCGGTCGAACCGCAGACATGCCGTGGGCGGGACTCAGCGGCCTATGGGGACGGGGAAGGCGAGTCCGAGCAGCTCCGCGGTGTCGCGCACGCCGGGATGATCGATCGTCAGAGGGCTGAGGGAGGCGACCGTGAGACTCCGCGCGGCGCGGTCGAAGAGCGTGACGACGCGCCTCGCGTTGAGCTCGTCGATCCCCAGCCCGCGCCGCCAGCGCGTGACCTGGGCCGGGCTCACGTCCAGCAGCCGAGCCCTCCCGGGCGGCAGCGACGCGATCCCCCTCGGCCGTGCCTCGCGTCAGCGACGCAGGCGTTGCGGCGTGGCATGGGGCGATGCGGCGTTAGACGGGCGATGCGCGGCCGGCGGGGCACAGATGCCCCGCCGGCTGTTGCGCCAGCTCCGCTCGCGCCGAGGCTTCCGCCGACCGGCTGCTCGCCCGATGCGCCGGGGTCACACGAAGTGCTCGCAGCGTCCGCGGAATACTTCGCGCGCGCTTGGCTGGGCGGGTCGTAGGCGGTTGGCCATGCGCTCGGTGCAGTGGGTGGGGCAGTAGACGCCGCGCACGCGGCGGTCGCGGAAGCCGTAGGCGAGCCAGACGCCGTCGTTCCAGGCGAAGTAGAAGAAGCCCTCCTGGGTGCCGTATTCGGCGGTCTCGTCGTGCCAGGCCCGCGCGACGACGTCGGCGGGGATGCAGGCGCGGCAGTCGCGGGTGTGGTCGGGATGGCTGCTCCACACGCAGCGCAGCAGCTCGCCGTTGGCCCCGACGACCCGCGAGACCTCGGGCTCCTGCAACTGGAGTCGGTTCTGAAGGTAGATCCCGAACGACACGCGGCCCTCCTTTGACGAAGCTCCCCGATCCGCGACGCGTAGGCCGCGCGTCTGGCCGGTCCGATGACCAGAAGACCCCCGAGGCGTCGTCAGCTCACGCGGCTTGGACGGACGTTCAGAATTTGAGTCCGTGCCTACTCGTCGGCGGGCGGTATCCGCGGTGGCTGCTCGCCGTCGTAGTAGTCGACGGTGTCGGCCATCCGGAACATCGTCCACAGCCCGCCGCCCTGCGGCAGGCGCTCGACGGCGCCGAGCTTGCCGGAGTCGGGGTAGATCACTATGTCGGGCTCGCCGCTCGTGCTGAGTGACAGAAATCGCACCGTCCGCTGGGTGCGGTTGACGAGCTGATGGGCGCCCTGTTCGCCGCGCGGAAACGCGACGACCTCGCCCTCCTCCAGCTCCCGCCAGCCCTGGGGCGTGCGCAGGCTCGGGGCGCCGTCGAGGACGACGATGAGCTCCTCCTCGACGAGATGGTGGTGGTAGGGATAGGCCGCTTCGCCCGCGGGGAGCTCCCACAGGCTGAGCCCGAGTCGCTCGCTGCCGGCGTGGCGACTGAGCCGCGCGCGCCGGCAGCGAAAGCCGGGGTGCTCGCGCGGCTCGTCGAAATTGGGGTCGTTGATGTTCGCCACGCCGCCGAAGCATATGTGCCCGCGTGCGCCGCGCGAGCACCTTCAGCGGACGCCGGGTACTCAGCCGCGCGCGCGGCAGCGCGATCGTCGCGTTCGCCGCGCCGCGCACGACCCGCACGAGGCGCGTGGCGCGGTAGTTGGGGCCCTGCAGCACGATGAGCGCGTCGTGACGACGCCCGCGGCCGCGGCGCGTCGGCGAGGATCGAGATCCGGTGGCCCGGCCGCAGATGGGTCGAGCTGACGACCAGCGGGCGAACCTTCGCCGGGGCCGCCAGCGTCAGCCGGCTGTGCACGAGCGCCGGCACGCGGCCGCGGGGGAAGCCCGCCCGGTGCAGCGCGTGGCGCGAGAGCTTGACCAGTGGTTGCGCGGGCAGCAGGCGCTGGGGGAGCAGCTGGCCGCTCGTCGCGACCATGCCGGGCGGCGGCGACTTGTGAGCTGGGGAGATACCTAAAAGCGACCTACCGCAGCGCCGCCAGTCGCCCGCGCGCCTCCGCGAGCCCCGGCAACCGCTCCAACAGCTCCTGCGCGACCCCGAGGTAGTCCGCGCCGAGATCCGGCCGGTGGTCGAGGATCGAGATCGCGCGCTCCGCCGATTCCGCGTACGCGATCGAGGAGCGCACGACCGTGTTCAGCACCTTGTCCCCGAGCTGCTCGCGCAGCGAGGCCAGCGCCTCGCGCGAGTGCACCGTGCGCATGTCCGCGAGGTTCAGCAGCACCCCCAGCAGCTCCAGCTCCGGGTTCAGCGTGTCGCGCGCCAGCTCGATCACCTCCAGCGCCTGCTCCACGCCCTGCAGCGCGAAGTACTGCGCCTCCGCCGTGATCAGCGCGTAGTCCGCCGCCACGAGCGCGTTGACCGTCAGCAGGCCCAGCGACGGGGGGCAGTCGACCAGGATCAACTCGTACGCATCCTCCGGCAGCTTCGCCAGCGCGCGGCGCAGCGTCAGCTCGCGCCCCATTTTGCCGCCCAGCGCCAGCTCCGCCTCCGCGAGACTGAGGTTCGCGGGGATCACGTCCGCATGGATCGCCGCGTGCGCGCTCGCGCGGCCCCCGAGCACGTCGCCGATCGTCGGCTGCGCATCCGGCGGCACGTCGAAGTAGTCCGAGAGGTTGCCCTGCGGGTCCAGGTCCACCGCCAGCGCGCGCACCCCCGCGCGGCGCAGCGCGTCGGTCAGCGTGCGCACCGTCGTCGTCTTGCCCGTCCCGCCCTTCTGCGAGAGCACCGCGATCGTCTGCGCCATGGGGCGATACTATCCACGGCATGGCCGAAGAGCCCGAGCGCGACGACGAGCGCGATCCCGCGCCCGGCGGGTACGGTCCGCACGGGGGAGGCGCGCTCGACACCCACGCCACGCTCGACGCCGCCGCCGAGTTCGAGTACCACTCGCAGTTCGACTGGGACAGCGAGCACGCCGACGGCAAGTGGTCGATCCGCTGCTACGATGTCCACAAGCGCCTCGGCGGGATCCCCGTCCTGAACGGCCTGAACGTCGCGATCCCCGACGAGACCGTCACCGTCGTGCTCGGACCCTCCGGCACCGGCAAGAGCGTGCTCATCAAACATCTGATCGGGCTGATGTTCCCCGACTCCGGCGACGTCATCGTCCACGGCCAGTCCGTGCCGAGCCTCGCGATGCCCGAACTGCTGAAGCTGCGCCGCCGCATCGGCGTGCTCTTCCAGGATGGCGCCCTGTTCGGCTCGATGTCGCTGTTCGACAACGTCGCCTTCCCGCTGCGCCAGCACACCGACATGTCCGAGGTGCAGATCCGCCAGCGCGTGCGCCAGCGCCTCACCGACGTCGGCCTCGCCGACGCGATGGACTTCGCCCCCAACCAGCTCTCCGGCGGGATGCGCAAGCGCGCCGGGTTCGCGCGCGCGCTCGTCATGGAGCCCGACATCGTCATCTTCGACGAGCCCGACTCCGGCCTCGACCCCGTGCGCACCGCGCTGCTCTGCGAACTCATCAAGGAGATGCACGGCCAGTTCGGCGGCACCTACATCGTCGTCACCCACGACATCGCCTCCGCCCGGCGCATCGGCGAGTACATCGCCCTGCTCTGGCGCGGGCGCATCGTCGAGGCCGGCGACGCCGAGAAGATGTTCTCCTCCGAGAACCCCTTCGTGCGGCAGTTCCTCAGCGGCTCCGCCGAGGGGCCGCTCGGGATGGATTGAGCCGCGGGGCGCCGCGCCCGCTCCAGCCTCGCTTGAGCATTCAATTTTCGGAGAACTTTACACTCGGAGATAGTTCTCCTTTGAAAGGAACTCCTTAAAGATATATGCAACCTCGCGCGCGGCTCATGCGATGCGCGTAGGCTCCGCTCAGCGCCCGAACCGCCGCACGAGCTCCCGCGCGCGCCCGCGCACGTCGCCGAGCAGCGTGCGGACCTGCTCGAGGCCCGCACGCAGCGCGGGGTCGCCGACCTCGATCGGCAGCATCGAGTCCTGCAGCGTCGCGAGCTCGCCGTCCGCGCGCGCGACCGCGTCGACCGCGCTCTCGAGGAAGCCCTTCACACCCTGCGAGGGGTGACCCGGGGAGGCCGGCACGAATGTGCGGCTCGGCAGGTCGTGGCGCGCGGCGAACTCGCTGTACGTGCGCTGCGCGCGGCCGTAGGCGACCTGCACCGGGCGGAAGAGCTCCGCCTCGAGCGTGTCCGCGCTGCGCTCGTCGAGCTGCTCGTAGGCCTCGCCGAGCGCCGCCAGCGCCAGCGCGAGATCCTCGATCGCCTGCACGATCGTGTCGAGGAGCTGCTGGCGGCCCTGCGCGGTCGTGTAGGTCATGGCCTCAGGTTATTCGCATCTGCCCCGCGCCCTCGATTTGGGCATCCTGAGGCCGTCGCTACACCCTGAATCTCGCGCGGGAGATCGGGGCGGCGTCGGACGGGTGTCTCTTGCGCAGCAAAACTCCGTATGCGAACATACGTTCGCCCATGATCGTCTGCGTCCACCTGCCCCGCTTCGAGCTGACCGTCGCCGCCGGCGACCGCGCGGAGCTCGTGCAGCAGACGCTCGCCGGCAACGCGCTCGCGATCGCGCCGCTGCCGGGCGGGGCGGCGCGCGTGGGGGAGGTCTCCGCCGGCGCCGAAGGCTTCGGGGTGAGCGCGGGGATGGCGCTCGGCGAGGCGCTCGCGCGTTGCCCCGCGCTGCGGCTCGTGCCCGGCGATCCGCTGGGCGCCGCCGAGGCGTGGGAGCGCCGCGCGCGCGCCCTGGAGGGGATCGGTGCTGCGCTCGAGCTGCCGCGCGCCGGCCTCGCCTACTTCGCCGCCGACGGCCTGCGCGGGTTGCATGGAGGCGACGCCGGCGTGATCGCCGCGGCGCGCACCGCGCTCGCGCAGCCCGCGCGGATCGGGGCCGGGCCGACGCGCTTCTGCGCGCTCGCCGCCGCGCTGCAGGCGCCCACGCGCCGCGCGCTCGTCGTCGCGGAGGACCGCGCGCCGCGCTACCTCGCCGCGCAGCCGATCGAGCTGCTCGGCTACCGCGCGCAGACCGCGGCGCTCGTGCAGCCGCTGCGCCGGCTCGGCGTGCGCACGCTCGGAGAGCTCGCCGCGCTCGGCCGCGACGCGCTCGCGGACCGCTTCGGCGAGCCCGGGATCCTCGCGCGGCGACTCGCGTGCGGCGCCGACGATCCCCTGCGCCCGCGCGCGGTGCAGGAGCGTCTGGAGGAGACGCTCGAGCTGTGGGAGGCCTCCAGCGGTCCCGCGCTGGAGCGGGTCCTCGGGGTCCTCGTCGACCGCCTGCTCGCGCGCTCCCAGCGGCGCGGGCGCACGCTGCGCGCGCTGACGCTCTCCGCGCGGCTCGTCGAGGGCGGGACCTGGCGCGAACGCGTCGTGCTGCGCGAAGCGCTCTCCGATCCGCGGCGCCTGCGCCTCGCACTTGCCCCGCGCCTGGCGCTGCTGCCCGCGCCCGCGGTCGGCCTGCGCCTCGCCGCCGCGCGCTTCGGGCCGCCCGAGGGCGCGCAGGGCACGCTCCCCGGCGAGGCCCTCGATCCCGAGGGCGTGCGCGCCGCGCGCCGCGCACGCCTGGGGGATGCGATCGGTCAGTTGCGCGCCGGCGTGGGGCCCGACGCGGCGCTGCGCGCGCTGCCCGTCGACCCCGACTCGCGCGTGCCCG
The DNA here is from genome assembly GCA_035483545.1 of Solirubrobacteraceae bacterium. Classification (GTDB taxonomy): domain Bacteria; phylum Actinomycetota; class Thermoleophilia; order Solirubrobacterales; family Solirubrobacteraceae; genus Palsa-744. The sequence continues at coordinate 119,404 of DATHPS010000008.1, forward strand.
AGCGGCGCGTCGTCTTCACCCCCTTCCCCGGATGAGTCGCACGAGCGAGCTGCCCCTCGCGCGGCCGAGGCCTTCGGGGCGGGCGCGATGACGGGCAACCGCACGCTCAACCTGCCGCGCGCCGCGCGCGTGCGCATGAGGCCCGGCGGCGCGCCGCGCGAGATCGACGGCCGGCGGGTGGAGCAGGTGCGCGAGTCGTGGCTGGTGGAGGACCGCTGGTGGACGGGGCGCCCGCTGCGGCGGCGCTACTGGGAGGTCGTCAGCGCGCGCGGGCGCAACCTGGTGGTCTTCCACGACCTCTGCTCGGGCGCGTGGTTCGCGCAGGTCGGATGAGCGCGGCGCCCTACGCGGAGCTGCACTGTCACTCGGCGTACTCGTTCCTGGACGGGGCGTCGCTGCCGGCGGAGCTGGCGGGGCGGGCGCAGGAGCTGGGGTACGAGGCGCTGGCGCTGACGGACCACAACTCGGTCTCGGGCTCGATGGAGCTCGCGCAGGCGCTCGCGAACTCCGGGGTGCGCGCGCTGCACGGCGCGGAGATCGACCTCGCGGGTGGGCGCCACCTGACACTACTGGTGCGCGACGCGCGCGGGTGGCGCAACCTCTGCCGGCTGCTGACCATCGCGCACTCGCATACGCGCGAGGGTCGCGGCCGCGAGCGCGGGGAGCCCTCGGTGGACCTGGGGAGCGTGCTCGCGCACAGCGAGGGGCTCGTGTGCCTCACGGGCTGCGCGACGCGCGGGGCGGTCGGCGGCGCGCGCGACGAGCCGACCGCGCGGCGTCTGCTGGAGGCGTTCGGCCCGCGCGACCTGCGTGTGGAGCTGCAGCGCCCCTACGCGCGGCACGACCGCGCGCGCAACCGCGCGCTGGAGGCGCTCGCGCGGCGTCTCGGGGTGCAGTGCGTCGCGACCGGCAACGTGCACGCCCACGCGCGACGGCGCGCGGAGCTGCAGGACGCGTTCGTCGCGCTGCGCCAGCACACGACGCTCGACGCCTCCGAGCCGCTGCGCCGCGGCAACCACAGCCACGTGATGAGCGCGCCGGGCGCGATGGCGAGCCGCTTCGCGGACCACCCCGGCGCGGTGCGCGAGAGCGCGCGCCTCGCGCAGGAGCTGTGCTTCGACCTGACCACGGACCTCGGCTACCGCTACCCCGGAGCGGAGGACGCCGGCGCGACGCGGCGCCTCGCCGAGCTCTGCCAGGCGCGGCTGCAGGAGCGCTACGGCTCTTTAGGCGAGGCCGCGGCGCGCCTGGAGGAAGAGCTGCGGATCATCGACGAGCTCGGCCTCTCGGGCTTCTTCCTGCTGCACCACGAGCTGCTGGAGATGGCGCGCGAGGTCGCCGTGGAGGTGCGCGGGCGCGACTCCGCGCGCGCGCTGCTCGCGCCGGGACGGGGGCGCGGCTCGTCGGTCTCATCGATCGTGTGCTACCTCACCGGCCTCTCGCATATCGACCCGATCCAGAACCGACTGTTACTGGGGCGCTTCCTGCACACCGGCCTGGAGCACCTCCCGGACATCGACCTCGACTTCCCGCGCGAGATCCGCGAGATCCTGATCCCGCGCGTGCACGAGCGCTACGGGCGCGAGCGCGCGGCGCTGGTCGCGGCCTTCCCGACCTTCCGCGCGCGGGGGGCGATCCGGGAGATGGGGAAGGTCCTGGGGCTGCCCCCCGGGGAGATCGAGCGCGTGGCGCGGGCGGCCGAGCACCACATCGGCGCCTCCGAGCAAGGCATCGACCTCGCGCCGCACGACCTCGCGCCGCACGACCTCGCGTCGCACGACCTCGCGTCGCACGACCCGGCATCGCGCGACTCTGCGCCGCGCGACCCCGCATTCGCCGGCGTGGGCGCCTCGCCGCGCTGGGCGTGGCTGGCGCGCCTGGTGGCGGAGGCGCAGCGGCTGCCGCGCCACCTCTCGCAGCACTCGGGCGGGATGGTGCTGGCGACGCGCCCGCTGATCGACTGCTGCCCGGTCGTGCCCGCCGCGATGGAGGGGCGGCAGATGGTGCAGTGGGACAAGGACTCGTGCGCGGACGCGGGCTTACTGAAGATCGACCTGCTGGGGCTGGGGATGCTCTCGGCGGTGGAACGCTGCGTCGATCTGATCGCGCGGGCGCGCGGGGAGCGCATCGACCTCTCGCGGATCGCGTTCGACGACGCGGAGACGTTCAAGGCGATTCGCCGCGCGGACACCGTCGGGGTCTTCCAGATCGAGAGTCGCGCGCAGATGCAGTCGCTCAAGCGCACGCTGCCGCGCGACCTCGACGATCTGACGATCCAGGTCGCGATCGTACGGCCGGGCCCGATCCAGGGCGGGGCGATCAACCCCTACATCGAGCGTCGCCGGCGCCTGCGCGAGGACCCCGCCTACGAGATCCCGTATCCCCACCCCGCGCTGCGCCCCGCGCTCGAGCCGACGCTCGGCACGGTGATCTTCCAGGACCAGGTGATGGAGGTCGCGCAGGACTTCGCGGGCTTCTCGGTCGGCGAGGCCGAAGGGCTGCGCCGCGCGATGAGCCGCAAGCGCTCGGAGGAGGCGCTGCAGAGCCACCGCGAGCGTTTCCTCGACGGCGCGCGGCGGCACGTCGGCGCCGACGAGGCCACCGCGCAGCAAGTCTGGGAGATGGTCTCGGGCTTCGCGGGCTTCGGCTTTCCCAAGGCGCACGGCGCGGCCTTCGGCCTGCTCGCCTACCAGTCGACGTGGCTGCGCGTGCACTACGGCCCCGAGTTCCTCTGTGCACTGATGAACGAGCAGCCGATGGGCTTCTACGCGCCCGACAGCCTCGTGCACGAGGCCGAAGGGCGCGGCATCGCGGTGCTGGGGCTGGATGTGAACGCCTCCGCGGTGCAGTGCACGGTGGAGCGGGTCGCGAGCGAGGAGGGCGCGGTTCTCGGCATGCGCCTCGGCCTCGGCTACGTCAAGGGCGTCGTCGCCGCGGAGGTCTGCGCGCTGGTCGCCGAGCGCGAGCGCGGCGGGCGGTTCGGCGATCTGGGGGAACTGGCGGCGCGCTGCGGGGCGGGGCATAAGACGCTCGAACGACTCGCGTGGTCGGGGGCCTGCGACGGGCTCGTGGAGACCGCGGATCGCGCGCCGCTGGGGGCCGATACGCCGCTGGGCGCTGACTCGCCGCTCCGCGTCGATGGACGAGCTGGGGGAGCCGATGCGGCGCCGGCGCACCGGCGCCTGGCGCTGTGGCAGCTCGGGATCGCGGCGCCGGGGCGCGCGGCGGGGCACGGGACGCAGCTCGCGCTGCCGCTGGAGCTGCCGTCCGCGCCGAGCCTGCGTCCGCTGAGTCGCTGGCAGCGGCTGCTCGCGGACTACGCGGCGACCGGCGTCACGGTCGGCGATCACGTGATGGCGGCGCTGCGCCCGCGGCTGACCGCGCACATGCTCGCGACCAGCGCGCAGCTCGCGCGCCTGCCGCAGGGCTGCGCGGTGGCGGTCGCGGGACTCGTGATCGCGCGCCAGCGGCCGGGCACCGCGAAGGGCACGATGTTCCTGCTGTTCGAGGACGAGTGGGGCACGATCAACCTCGTCGTTCCGCGTGCGGTCTACGAGCGCCACCGCCCGCTCGCGCGCGCCGAGCCGCTGCTGCTCGCGCACGGGCGCCTCGAGCGCACCGCGGGCGAGCGCACCGCCGAGGGGGAGGAGGTGCCGCCGGTGGTCAACGTGATCGTGCGCGAGCTCGCCGCATTGGAGCGGTTCGTCGCGCCGGTCGCCGGCGAGGGAACGGTTGCGCAGGCGCAGGTGCACCATTTACCCGACCGCGCCGGCGTCGTCGGCCAGGGCGCGGCCGCAGCGGATCGCGAGGGGGAGGGGGACAGCGGCGAGGTCGGTGCCGCTCTGCGCGCGGTGGCGCCGGCGGTGCAGAGCTTCGCGGCGGGGCGGCGGCGGTAGCGGGTGCGGTCGCGGTCGCGCCCCGGGGGCCTGGGCCTCCGGGCTCGCGGCGCCGCTCGCTACCCTGACCCGATCGCGCGCCTCGGCGACACCGACCTCGACGTCTTCCCGCTGTGCCTCGGCGGGAACGTGTTCGGCTGGACGCTCGACGCGGAGCGCTCGTTCGCGGTGCTCGACGCCTACGTGGAGGGCGGGGGGAACTTCATCGACACCGCCGACATCTACGGTCGCCATGGGTCCGCTGGGATCGGCGGCTCGGAGCGGATCATCGGCCGCTGGCTCGCCGCGCGCGGCAACCGCGAGCGGCTCACGATCGCGACGAAGGTCGGGATGTCCGCCGAGCGGCCGGGGCTCTCGCGGGAGGCGATCGAGGCCGGTGTCACGGAGTCGCTGGAGCGTCTCGGGATCGATTGCATCGACCTCTACTACGCGCATCGCGACGACGAGCGGACACCGCTGGAGGAGACGCTGGCGGCCTTTGCGGAGCTGATCGCGGCGGGCCGCGTGCGCCACGTGGCGGCCTCGAACTACAGCGCCGCGCGCCTGGCCGAGGCGCTGGCGCTGAGCGCCGCGCGCGAGGACCTCGCGCGCTATGTCGCGCTGCAGCCGCACTACAACCTGATGGAGCGCGACTACGAGCACGAGCTCGCCGCGCTCTGCGCGCGCGAGGGCCTCGCGTGCATCCCCTACTTCGGTCTCGCGCGCGGCTTTCTCACGGGCAAGTACAAACGCGACGGGGCCGCGATCGACAGTCCGCGCGCGGCCGGCGTGCGCGAGAGCTACTTCAACGAGCGCGGCTTCGCGGTGCTCGACGCGCTGCAGGAGATCGCGAGCGCGCACCGCGTCGCCCCCGCCGCGGTTGCGTTGGCGTGGCTGCGCTTGCAGCCGACGGTGCTCGCGCCGATCGCGAGCGCGACCTCGCCGGAGCAGCTCGCCCAGCTGATGCCCTCCGCGACGCTCGCGCTGAGCGCGGCCGAGGTGCAGCGGCTCACCGCCGCGGGCGCGTGAGATCGTGCGCCTACCGCTCGCAGTCGCAATCGCGAGGGGCCGCGCCCTCGGCGAGGTTGCGCTGTGCGCTTTAGCGGGTAGTGTGGTGCGCGGATGAAGTACCGCAAACTCGGATCCAGCGACCTCGAGGTCTCCGAGATCAGCCTCGGCTCGTGGCTGACCTACTCGGGCGGCGTCGCGCGCGAACAGTCCGAGGCGTGCGTGCGCGCCGCGTTCGACGCGGGGATTAACTTCATCGACACCGCGAACGTCTACGGACGCGGCGCGGCGGAGTCGCTGCTGGGCGAGGTACTCGCGGGCTACGAGCGCTCCTCCTACGTGCTCGCGACGAAGGTCTACTTCCCGATGTCCGACACCGACATGGGTCTCTCCGCGGCGCAGATCCACAAGCAGATCGACGCCTCGCTGCAGCGCCTGCGCACCGACCACGTCGACCTCTACCAGTGCCACCGCTACGACGAGCGCACGCCGCTGGAGGAGACGATGGGCGCGCTAACGGAGGTCGTGGCGGCGGGCAAGGCGCGTTACATCGGCTTCAGCGAGTGGCCGCCCGCGCGGATCGAAGAGTCCCTCGCGCTACCCGGCGTCGCGCGCTGGGTCTCCAGCCAGCCGCAGTACTCGATGCTCTGGCGCGGACCGGAGGCCGAGGTGATCCCGCTGTGCGAGCGCGAGGGGATCTCGCAGATCGTGTGGTCGCCGCTCGCGCAGGGCGTGTTGACCGGCAAGTACCGCCCCGGGCAGGCGCCGCCGCAGGACTCGCGCGCGGCGAGCGAGAGCATGAGCGGCTTCATGGACCGCCTGCTGGACGACCGCGTGCTCGCGGCCGCGCAGCGCCTCGCGCCGGTCGCCGAGGGCGCGGGGCTCTCGATGGCGCAGCTCGCGCTCGCGTGGGTCCTGCGTCAAGCGAACGTTGCCTCCGCGATCGTCGGCGCGAGCCGCCCCGAGCAGGTCCACGCAAACGCGTCCGCCTCCGGCGTGGCGCTCGACGCCCAGACTCTCGCCGCCGTGGACGAGGCGCTGGGTGAGGTCGTCGTGCGCTGATGAAGGAGCTCAGGGGTCGCACGGCGCTGGTCACCGGGGCTTCCGGGGGATTGGGGACGCACATCGCGCGCCGCTTGGCGCGCGAGGGCATGAATGTGGTGGTCTCGGGGCGGCGCGAGGACGCGCTCGCCGCCGTCGCGGGTGAGCTGAGCGAGCTCGGCGTCCAGGCGCGGGCCGTGGCGGCGGACCTCTCGGACCTCGCGCAGATCGATCCGCTGATCGAACGCAGCGAAGCCGCGCTCGGCGCGATCGACCTGCTGGTGAACAACGCCGGCGTGGAGACCGCGAGCGCTTTCACCTCGTACACCCGCGCGCAGCTGACCGAGACGATCGACGTGAACCTCACCGCGCCGCTGCTGCTCACGCACCGGCTGCTGGAGGGGATGCTCGCGCGCGGACGCGGCCACGTCGTCTTCATCTCCTCGGCGGCGGGTAAGGCCGGTCCCGCCTACCAGGAGCCCTACGCCGCGACGAAGGCGGGGCTGATCGGACTGACGCAATCGCTGCGCGCGGAGTACCGCGACGCGCCGGTCGGCTTCTCGGTCGTCTGCCCCGGCTTCATCGCCGGCGACGGCATGTACCAGCGGATGGTCGAGGAAGGCTTCAAATCGAATCGCCTGATCGGCGAGACGACGGTTGCGAAGGTCGTCGAGAGGACCATCGACGCGATCCGGCGTGACCTGCCGGAAGTGATCGAGACCGGCGCCCCGCTGCGGCCGGCACTCGCCCTCGGCCAACTCGCCCCCGGGCTCGCCGAGCGTCTCGCGCCGCGCTTCGGCGTCACCGAGCTGTTCCGTCGGGTCGCGGTCGCGCGCGAGCGCAAGGCCTGAGCGCGCCATGTTTTGGCGTTATTGCCTCTTGCTTCGCGCGGATCGGCGGATCTGACTTTGTCAGACTTATGTTATACGGTGGATGGCTCGCGCTGGCGACGCCTCTGGATAATGCCTGTCGCGCTGGGTCTTGTCGGAGTATTTGCGGCCTGCTCGAACGTTGAGACATCGTCTCGTGCTGCGAGTGGCGAAAGTGATGGACGTTGGATCGCGCGATACGCACAAGTACTGCTTGTGCCTCCGATACAGGGCGGAGCAGGCGGTTGGTGTATGATCGCTAGTGGTACATTTGGGTGCAGCGGTATCCATGAAATCGGTAGCCCAATTTTCGCTGAATTTTGGACGTCGGGATATGTGCGGGGTAGGCAGGGCATGGTTGAGGGATTTGCGCTAGTTAGGAAGTCGGTTGCGGCCGTCGCAATTGAAGGTAGCGGCCCTATTAGAACCCACGTTGACGAGTTGGTTCCGGGTGGCTTGCGTGCAGTCGTGGTTGAGAAGCAGACTAAGGCAGGTGCACTAGGTGCTAGTGTGCTGCCGCATTTTCAACCTATAGACGCAGCGGGTAAAGTCCTTCGGCTTGGAGTGGGTCACACAGTGTCACTTACGGTTGGTCGTTCAACGCGGTCCTGGATCGCTCCCCGGATGCCGGCGCGTGGCGCTTGTAAAATAGGAGCCAGAAGCCCGAGCGAGTTCGTTGCGAGGTACGGCGATGTGATGACGGTTGTCCGTCCCTATAAGTCATCGCTAGGCCGGCCATATCTTTCTTGCGCCACGAGTCAATACAGCCTTCGCGGTGTGTTGCTGCGGAGTAGCATTTTGGTTGATGGGGTGAAGCCTGGCGTCACGCCGGCCGCCTTGCCGGCAATGCGGGAGCTCACGGGTCGAAACGGTGTTTTTCAGGCGCCGGGCGCTGAAGGAGAAATGTTGGCGCGACGAATTACACACGGTTGGCTAGTTGTTGACGGCGGGGGTCTAACGCAGCGGATTGCATTGCTGGAACATTTGAGCGGAACCGTTGATTTTGCAAAGTTGATGAGATAGCTTGCGATGTGTACGCACGTATCAGGCGTGGGTTTTCGGTCGCTATGGTACGGGACCGGTGGGACAGTGTGGCGGGCTACGGCAGAGGACGGGCACGCGCTGGAGAAACAGAGGTCGTATGTTCGGCGCAGCAGAGGGTGTGGAGGAGGTGAAGGACGATATCGGGTAGGCACGATATGGATAAGGATGTGCGTAAGCGACTCGCGATACGCTCCACACGTAATGTTGCACTTTTCAGCGCTGTAGCGGCTGCTTTGGCAACAGTGTTGGGCGCGTTGGCCGGAGGTGCCCTGGTGGTGATCTTGCCCTGTATTGCATTGGTGCTTGCGTCAGTCGGAGTGATGATTGCGGTAATTAGGGAACGGCGAGGCATTTAGCAATTCGACTATTGTGCCTGTGACCAACAATGGGCGCGGACAAACACGTCGGGAGATATTGTGACCGGACCGCTCTGCTTGGCATTGGCGCGGGGCTAGACCATCTTGCGGTCGATGGCCACCGGGGGGTGCGACTACCCGCGGCAAGGAGGAGCGCGGAAGGCGCGGTGGGGTTCTTTGGCGTACGCCAGTCGGGGATCGCGACCCCTGCGCAGGACTTGTTTCATTTCGCCGCGTTTGACGTCACCAGCGAGACGCGTGACGGAGCTCATAGCGATATTGCAAGAATGGACGAACGTCGCGACGCAGCTCACGGTCGGCAACGTCTATCGGCGCACCGACGAAGCGAACGGCGTGGCAGTCGACCCGGGTGAGGCGGTCGGGTTGAGTCCAGCGAGACTGACGCTGACGTTTGGCTTCGGCCCGAGCCGCTTCGAAGCCGGCGGCGTCGCTCGCTTTGACTCGGCGGCGCGAGACCCTCCGAGCTTACGCCCTGCCGCTCTTGCTCATCGCGTGATCCGGGCGGCGATCTTGTGACGGCGGGCGAGACGGCGGGCGAGGCGCCCAAGTGGGGAAACCCCTCGGCCACTCGACCACAGGGATTTCCCCACGAGTGTTCGGCCCCTACCCCTGCTTCACCGCCGACACCTCCACAAGGATCTTCACCTTGTCGCTGACGACCACGTTGCCGGAGCCGAGCGCGGCGTTGAAGCGCATCTCGAAGTCCGAGCGGTTGATCTGGGTATGGGCGGAGAGGCCGACGCGGGTCTGGCCCTGGTGATCCTCGGGCTCGATGCCCTCGAGCGTTCCCTGCAGCGTGACCGAGCGCGTGACGCCGTGGATCGAGAGGTCGCCGACGATCTCGAACTCGTCCTCGCCGCTCGCGCGGATCGCGGTCGAGCGGAAGCCGATCTCGGGGTACTTCTCGACCTCGAAGAAGTCGGCCGAGCGCAGGTGGTCGTCGCGCTGGGGCTCGCGGGTGTCCACGCTGGCGGTCTGCACGGTCCCGTAGGCCTGTGCGCCGCCCGGGCCGACCTCAAGCGTTCCCTCGAACTCTTTGAAGAGCCCCTTGACGGTGGCGATGCCGAGGTGTTTGACTTGGAACTCGACGCTCGAGTGCACCGGATCGACCTTCCAGGTGCCGGTCGGAAGGACGCTCGCGACGGCGGTGCTCGCCTCGGGGGCCGCGGACTCTGCGGACATGGTCTGCTCCTTTGGTGGGTAGTGGGGGCCACCGGACGTTTGCCGCCCGGGACGATAGTTGTCTACTCAACAGTTGCTAGGGCAACTATATAGCACATACTTGCTGGCGCAAGTAAATTTTTAGGGATCGGACTGGGCTGACTTCCCGCGCTGCTGTCGCTGACGCTCAGCGCGGCTGGACCACGAGCGCCTGGCGCGCGACGCCGAGCGGGCCGCGCTCGTCGTGCACGACGCTCTCCGCCCAGCCGATCCCGTTGGGATGCAGGAGCGTGCGCGCCTCGAGCGCGATCCACTCGCTCGCGGGGCGCCGGTCGAGCTCGATCGAGAGGTCGGCGTTGATGAAGAGGTACTCCTCGAAGGGCAGCACCGCCGCGACGCCGTTGCCGAAGTCGGCGGTCGCGGCGACGCACGCGAGCGCGCTGGCGGGCTCGCCGGGTAGCAGCGGGTGGCGCAGGCGCATCCAGACCGTCGCCGCGCCGACGGGGGTGTGGGCGCTCGAGACCCCGACCTCGGGCAGGCCGCCCTTCAGCGGGCGGCCGCTGATGAAGCGCATCTCCATTGCGGTCGCGGCGAAGCTCTTGCGCTCGAGGTCGTCCAGCGCGAAGCGCACCGCGTGGCCCTCCTGTGGGCCGGGGATCGCGCCGGCTTCGCGGGCGCCGACCAGCTGCAGGGCGCGCGCGGGCAGCTCGCCGGGCACGGGCTGGATGCGCAGGGCGCGCGCGCGGCAGACGATCTGCTCACCCGCGCCGCCGCCGGCCCCCGCGCCACCTGGCTCCCCGTTGGGTCCTGTCGTCACCGCCAGCAACTCGGCCTCGAGCGCCTGTACGCGGCGGCCGGGACGCGTGATGCGCGTGCGCAACTCCAGCGTCGCGAGCGGCACGGGGCGCAGGAGCTCGAAGCTCAGGCGCGCGACCGGCAGCTCGGCGCCGGGCTGCAGGCGCTCCAGCGCGGCGGTCATCAGGGCGGCAGGCGCGCCGCCGTGCAGCGCGCGCGGATCCCACGGGCCGCGCGCGTGCTCGGTCGGCTCGAAGCGGCCCTCGCCGGCGGAGAGGAAGACGCTCTCCGAGCCGCCAGCGGCGCTCACCGCGGCAGGCGCGCGACGAACTCCGCGAGCTTGCGCGGGTCGCGCAGCGGGGCGCCGTGGCCGAAGCACGCGAGCGCCGGCTCGAGCGCCGCGAGGCGTCGCGCCGACTCGTGGTTGCGGGCGACGTCCGGGGTGAACAAGTCCGGGGGCGTGTTCAGGCCGGGGATGCCGGTGATGAAGTTCATGTTGCCGAGCACGTCCCCGACGATCAGCACGCGGTCGGACTCGCGCCAGTACGAGACGTGCCCGACCGAGTGCCCCGGAGTCTCCAGCACCGTGAAGCCCGCGACCTCGTCGCCCTCGTGCAGCGCGCGCGCGACGGGGTGGGGCGGCCCGGTCCACATCCGTTCCTGCACGACGTTCAGCCAGCGCGGCGCTTTCGGGTTTTTAATCGCTCCCGGAGTCTCCATCGCCGGTACGTCGCCCTGACCGCACCACAGCGGAATCCCCAGACGCTCGCAGATCGCGTGGCTCGAGCCCTGGTGATCGGGATGCGCGTGCGTCAGCGCGTGCGCGCTGAGCGTGCGGCCCGCGAGCTGGCGCAGGATGCGCCGCTCGGCCTGGCGCGTAGCGGCGTCGATCAGGACGTCCCCGATGATGTAGACGTTGATCGCGTTTGGCGGAAAGCCGCCCAGCATGTGGACGTCTGGTGCGAGTTGCTTCATTGCGTCCCCCTGTCGTATGTCATGAGCGCGACTCCCACGAGAAGCCGCGCACCGCAAAGAACAGCCCGAACACGCCCCACAGCCCGATCACCGCGAGCGCGTCGAGATTATCGCTCAAGGTCGCCCCACTGACGAGCGCGCCGTAGAGCCCGTCGATCAGATGGATGAGCGGGAGCGCTTCGGCGATGTTGCGCACGAACGCCGGCGCGTGCCGGTCGTCGAAGACGTAGAACGAGACGAACACCACCGGCAGGAAGACCGCGTTGACATAGGCCGCGGTGGACTCGAAGTTGGGGATCGCGTGCGCGAAGGCCACGCCGAGCGCCGCGAAGCAGACCACGCCCGCGAGCACGAACACGATCAGCTCGTCCCAGTGCCCCGGCCAGCCGATCCCAAAGAAGAGTCGCCCCGCGAGCACCACGATCGCGATCTGCAGCGCCGTATTGGTGAGCGCGTTCGCCGCGACGCCGCCGAAGTACGAGCCCGTCGGCAGTGGCGTGCCGCGGATGCGCTTGAGCACGCCGCGCTCGCGCAGGAAGACGATGTTGTACGCCAGCGCCGTGAACGTCGTCGACATCACGCTCATCCCCGCAATCGCCGGCACCAGGCGGTCGAGGTCGTGCTGTTTGCCGTGCAGGATCGCGCCGCCCGCGACGAGGAACAGCAGCGGCAGCACGAAGTTGAAGAACGCCGCGCTCGGGTTGCGCCAGAACATGCGCCGCTCCAGGCGGTACTGGCGCCAGGAGAGCACCAACGCGTCAGACATCAGGCGCGCCTCCCCGGCGCGAATAGGTCATCGGCCCGCTCATCGCTGGGTCGGGGGGCGTTGGCCAGCCGGCTCGTATCGCGAGGCTCCTCCTCTGCCGTCAGCTCCAAGTAGACGTCCTCCAGCGACGGTCGCCCCACGCTCAGCTCCTCCAGGCGCTCCCCGCGCGCGAGCGCCTCCGCGGTCAGCGTCTGCAGCAGGCTCGTCGGGTCGTCCGTCTCGCGCTCGACGAGCTCGCCCGCCGCGTCGCGATAGGCGACGCGGTAGTGCGACGCGCCGGCCGGGTCGCTCATCAATTCCCGCGGCGAGCCGATCGCGAGCACGCGCCCCTCCTTGACGATCGCCACGCGGTCCGCCAGCACCTGCGCCTCGTCGAGATAGTGCGTCGTCAGCAGGATCGTCTTGCCCAGCGCCCGCAGCGCGCGGATCGTGTCCCACGCCGCCCGCCGCGCCTCCGGGTCAAAGCCCGTCGTCGGCTCGTCCAAGAAGATCAGCTCCGGATCGCCGATCAGCGCCAGCGCGAAGTCCAGACGCCGCAGCTGCCCTCCGGAGAGCGTGCGGCAGCGCGCCTGCGCCTTCTCCTGCAGGCCGACCAGCGCCAGCACCTCCTCCACCGCGCGGGGCCGCGGATAGAAGCTCGCCCAGTGGCGCAGCGCTTCGCGCGGGGTGATGTAGCTGTAGATGCCACTCGACTGCAACACGATTCCGATTCGCAGGCGCAGCGCCCGCGCGCGCCGCTGCGGATCGTGTCCGAGCACCGCGACCTCGCCGCCGTCGCGCGCGCGATAGCCCTCGAGGATCTCCACCGTCGTCGTCTTGCCCGCACCGTTCGGGCCGAGCAGGCCGAACACCTCGCCGCGCTGCACCACGAGCTCGATCCCCCGCACCGCCTCGTACTCGCCGTAGCGCTTGCGCAGGTCGTGCACCTCGATCGCGGGGCCCTCGCTCACGCTCGCAATCATCGCAGGGGGCATGCGGCCGGTGCCCGCTGTGCGCTTCAGGCGCCGGCACCGATGAGCAGCGTGCGCACCGGATATTCGGCGATCCTCGCGTCGGACGTGAGGATCGGCACGTCGAGCGCGCGCGCCTGCGCGACCAACAGCCGGTCGAAGGGGTCTTTGTGTAGCGGCTCGAGCTCCGTGACCGCGAGCGCATGGCCATGCTCCACGGGGAGCCCGACCGCGCCGATCGCGCGCATGCGGCTCGGGACGTAGCGCTGCGGCGGCTCCGGCAGCGGTAGCCGGCCCAGCTGGTACTTGATCGCGATCTCCCACGAGCTCACCGCCGAGAGCAGGCGCTCGGTGCGGCGATCTTCGACGAGCGCGAGGTGCCCGCCGAGGCGCTTGCGATCGGTATGCAGCCACAGGAAGGCGTGCGTATCGAGCAGGATCTTCATCGCTCGAACTCGGCCAGCAGCTCGTCCGGGAGCGGCGCGTCGAAGTCCTGCGGTACGACGAAGCGCCCTTCGTCGATCCCGAACCGCAGGACGACCTGCTCCTCCGGCGGCGGCGCGAGGACGGCGACGGCTTCGCCGCGGCGCGTGATCACGACTTCCTCACCGGCCGCCACGTCCTCGAGCAGGCGCGAGAGATGCGTCTTGGCTTCGTGCACTCCGACGGACTTCGTCATATCCCATACTCCCCTATCCGCCACCGCCGCGTGAGTGGGACAGATCCCGCGAACAGTGAGTCTGAAGACTTAGTCTTCGACTTAGTCTATCAGGCCGTTCTGGCGGAGGCCGTTCTGGCGGAGGGCAGCGGGCGCGCGGGCGCTACCAGTGCACGCCGCGCGTCAGCGTCGCCATTGCGATCTGCTCGAACGACGCGCGCTCCTCGACATTCTCGTGCCCGCGCGAGGCCGCCGAGTCGGGGAACACGCGGTACGCGAGGTGCAGGATGCGGTCCACCGCCTTCGGCGAGAGCGCGTACGCGACCTCGCCCGCCGTGCCCAGGCGCGTGCCCATGTGCTTGGGGTGGCTGCGCAGCGCCTCGCAGATCATGTCCGCCGCCTCCTCCGGGGTGATCGCCGGGAACGCGTCGTACATCTTCGTCGGCGCGATCATCGGCGTGCGCACCAGCGGCATGTGAATCGTCGTGAACGTCACCCCGTCGCCGATCGTCTCCGAGGCCACCACGCGCGTGAACGCGTCCAGCGCCGCCTTCGAGGCCACGTACGCCGAGAATCGCGGCGGATTCGTCTGCACGCCGATCGAGGAGATGTTCACGATGTGCCCCGAGCCGCGCTCGCGCATGTGCGGCAGCAGCCCGATGATCAAGCGGATCGCGCCGAAGTAGTTGAGCTGCATCGTGCGCTCGAAGTCGTGGAAGCGGTCGTAGCTGAGCGCGATCGAGCGCCGGATCGAGCGCCCCGCGTTATTGACGAGCATGTCCACGTTGCGATGGTCCGCGAGCACGCGCTCCACGAGGCGGTCCACCGACTCCATCTCCGACATGTCCGCCGCGTAGACATACGCCGCGCCCCCCGCCGCGACGATCTCCGCGCGCACCTCCTCCAGGCGCTCCACGTTGCGCGCCACCAGCAGCGGCACGCCGCCCGCGGCCGCGACCTTCAGCGCCGTCGAGCGCCCGATCCCCGAGGACGCGCCCGTGATCAGCACGCGCTTGCCCTCCAGCGCCTGCTCCAACGTGCGGTCGCGGCTCAGGTTCGGGTCCATCTCCTTCTCCCAGTAGTCCCACAGATGCTGCGCGTAGTCATGCAGCGCCGGCGGCTGCTCCAGACCCGACCCCGCGAGCGCGAGCTGCGTCTCGCGGCTGTCGAACACCGGCGCCAGCTCCGCGTGGGCCAGCACCTCCGGCGGGATCCCGAGCTCGCGCAACGTCAGCCGCCATAGCTGACGCCAGGGGGGCAGTCGCATCGCCAGCTGCAAAGGCCACACCGGCAACGGATCGGTGAGGCGTTTGTCGATCGTGATCCCCACGCGCGGCGCGTGCGCCGCAGCCGCGAGCTCGTTGATCAGCTCATCCACGCGCTGCGGCGTCGGGTTGGTGAGGTGAAAGGCGCGGCCGTCGAGGCCCGGCTCGTGCGCCAGATGCTCCAGCGCCGCCGCCACCCAATCGACCGGCACCACGTTCGTCGCGCCGAGATCGGGCCCCACCAGCGGCACCCATTCCGGCACCAGCTGGCGCGCGCGCTGGATCGACTTGAAGAAGTAGTACGGACCGTCGATCTTGTCCATCTCGCCCGTCCGCGAGTCGCCCACCACGATCGCCGGCCGGTACACGCGCCACGGTAGGAACGGCTGCTCGCGCACGATCCGCTCCGATTCGAACTTCGTGCGGTGATAGGGCGAAGGCAGCTTCTGGCCCTCGTCGAACATCTCCTCCGTGAACGTCCCCCGGTAGGAGCCCGCCACCGCGATCGACGAGACGTGATGCAGGCAGCCCGCCTCCAGCGAGCGCGCCAGCTCCACCGCGTGCGTCGTGCCGCCCACGTTGACCGCCGCGTTGCGCTCCGCCGGCGCCGTCATGTCGTAGACCGCCGCGAGGTGGAAGAAGTGCTTGATCTGTCCCCGCAGCTCCTCCACGCGCTCCTCCTGCACGCCGAGCAGCGGCCGGCGCACGTCGCCGAGCACCGGCACGATGCGCTTGGCCACCGACGCACCGACCGCCAGGCTCCAGTCCTCGACCAGCTCGTCCAGGCGCCCCGTCGAGCCGTCGCGAACCAGCACGTAGATCTTGCCCTGGCGGTGGCTCAGCAGGTGCTGCACGAGCCGCCGCCCGATGAAGCCCGTCGAGCCGGTGACGAAGTAGGCCATGTCCGGCGAGGATAGACCCTCGCGTGCCCTACGCGCCCGCGCCCGCCCCGCCGCGGCCCTCGCCGCCGGCGAAGCGCGCGGCCCCCGCGACCGCGTCCGCGAAGACCTCCGGCCCGGCCTGCGCCTCCAGCGCGAGCGCCTCGCGCAGCGGCAGCCCCAGCCCCGCGATCGCGGCGCCGCGATCCGCGAGCATCGTGCGCTGCGGGAAGCGCGCGAGGTTCTGCGCGAGCTCCAGCGCCCGCTCGAGGTGCCTGCCGGGGGCGACGAGCTCGTTGACGAGGCCGATCGCGTGCGCCTCCGCCGCGTCCATGATGCGTCCCGTGAGGATCATGTCGAGCGCGCGTCCCAGCCCCACGATGCGCGGCAGGCGCTGCGTGCCGCCGTCGATCAGCGGCACTCCCCAGCGCCGCTCCGGGAAGCCGAGCCTGGAGTCCTCCGTCGCGATCCGCAGGTCGCACCACAGCGCCAGCTCCAGGCCGCCCGCCAGCGCGAAGCCCGAGATCGCCGCGATCGTCGGCTTCGACGACGTCAAGCGCGTGAAGCCCAACGGCCCCCCCGGCGCGTCGAGGCGGTCCGCGTAGGTCTCGAGCGCCTTCAGATCCGCGCCCGCGCAGAACGCCACGCCGCCCGCCCCCGTGAGCACGAGCACGCGCGCGTCCGCGTCCGCCTCGAAGCGCGCGAACGCCTCGTGCAGCGCGACCGCCGTGGGGCCGTCCACCGCGTTGCGCCGCTCCGGGCGGTCGATCGTGAGCAGCGCCGCGGCGCCGTCGCGCTCGTAGCGGACGCTCACCAGCCGCCGCGCCAGCGCGTGGGGCTGGCGGCGTGATGTGCGGCCTTGCGCGCGTCCTTGCGCCGTTCCAGGTGACGCTGCAGCAGGCTCGCCAGCAGCGCGAACGTCGGGAAGAAGATGACCAGGATGAAGCCCGCCTCCGTCACGACCTTGTCGTCCGTCGCCCCGTAGATCCCGCGCCCGTCGTTTTCCACCGCGAGCGCCGCCGGGGCGAGCAGCAGCAGCAGCACGACGCTGGTAGCGAGGGTTGTGAGCGCGCGGCGCATGACCCCGCGAATGCTACCGGAGCGCGCGGGGGCAGCGGCGCGCGGGCCCCGCGGCTCGCGGCGGAGTGGTGCGTGAGCCTTGCGGCTCGCGGCGGAGTGGTGCTCGGGGGCGCTCTGGGGGGCTCCTTCTGTCACAAAAACACGGGGAATGTGACCGGAGTATGACAGGACTGTGCACACAGCGTTACAATTGCTATATGGCTCTTGAAACCAATCTCGATACATGCGAGGCTGCGCGATGGTGAGACGAACGACGATCAACCTCGACGCCGAGCTCGTGGCGCAGGCGCGCGAGCTTCTAAAGACGAAGAACACGACCGACACCGTGCACGGTGCCCTGCGAGATGTGATCCGTCGCGAGCGTCTGCGACGTCTATCGCAGCGCAAATGGGAGTGGCTGACGCCCGAGCGCCTGCAAGCGATGCGCAGGGGCGCGCGCCCTGCGGACCTCTGAGGATGGCGGCCGCGCTGGCAGATACGAGCGCCTGGTCTTGGCGCGGACGTTCCCCGCAGGTCTCGGCGGGTTTCGTCGAGATGCTCGCCAACGACGGGATCGCTACCTGTGCGATGGTCAAGTTCGAGCTGCTGGTCAGTGCGCAGAATGGCCGCGAATTCGATGAGATCCGCCAAGAGCTGGACGAGCTGGAGGACTACGCGATCGGTGCGCTGCAGTGGCAGCGAGCGCTCCATGTCTACCGGGAGCTGGCCCACCAGGGTGGCGCGCATCAGCGCAGCGTCGGACATCAGGATCTGCTGATCGCGGCCGCCGCGGAGGCGGCAGAAGTCGAGCTGCTGCATTACGACGAGGACTTCGACCGCATTGCCGCGATCACCGGTCAGCCCACTCGCTGGATCGCGCCGCGGGGAAGTCTCTGAGGGCGCTGGCGCGGGCCCCGGCCGGTGGGGTGCGGGCGGGCGTGTCGCGCTGTCGGGAGGCCGCCTCAGCCTCGCTGGCCGGCCGGCGGCTCGGCCGAAGCTAAGGCGGGCAGCGCGATCGCCACCGGCAGTGTGGACGCCGGCAGCGTGAAGCGAATACGCGTCCCGCTCGCCGCCTCCGCGAGCCAGATGCGCCCGCCGTGGGCCTCGACGATCGCGCGCGAGATCGCGAGGCCGAGACCGCTGCCCGGTCGCGTGCGCGCCGCGTCGCCGCCGCCGCGGTAGAAGGGCTCGAAGACGTGCGCGCGGTCCCCCGCCGCGATGCCCGCGCCGGTGTCCGCGACCTCGACCTCGACCGTGCCGTTCGCCGCGCTCGCGCGGATCGCGACGCTGCCATCGCGCGGGGTGTGATGGATCGCGTTCGCCAGCAGGTTCAACAGCACCCGTCGCAGCTTGTCCGCGTTCGCGGCCGCGGGCGCGAGATCCGCCGGCAGCTCCGCGCGCAGCGCGATCCCGCTCGCCTCGGTCGTGGGGCGCACCAGCTCGATCGCCTCTCCGACCAGCGCGCCGAGGTCGACGGCGCCCGTGCTCCACGCGACCTCGCCCGCGTCGAGGCACGAGAGCTCGAAGAGATCGTCGATCAGCGCCCCCAGCGTGCGCACGTTCGCGCCGATCGTGCGCACGTAGCGCCGCGCGGTGTCCGCGTCGACGATCTCGTCCTCGAGCGCCTGCGCGAGCAGCTGCAGCGTGCTCAGCGGCGTGCGCAGGTCGTGCGAGACCGCCGCGATCACCTGCCGCCGCGCCGCATCCGCGGTGTCCCGCGCGCGCTCCTCCGCGCTCAGCGCCGCGATCATGCGGTTGGCCGTGCGCGCGAGCTCCTCGAGCTCGCGTCCCGAGCTCGCCGCGATCACGATCTCGCGCTCGCCCCGCTCCAGGGCGTGCAAGCCGTCGCCGATCGCGCGCACGTCGCGCACCGCGCCACGCAGCAGCAGCTGCGCCGCGCGCGTCGCCACGACCGCCGCGAACAGCAGGATCGCGATCGTCATCCACGCGTCGTGCGGGGAGACGAACATCACCGCCGCCCCGATCGCGACCGCCGCCAGCAGCTGGCCTAGCGCGAGCGCGACGCCGAGCTCGAAGCGCTGGCGCAGCGTGCGCAGCCGCAGCCGGCCGCCATCGGCGAGCTCCGCGAGCACGAGCGCCACCAGCCCCACCGGCACGAGGATCTCGACCGTGACCCGCACCGCGTGGCCGCCGCCGATCGCCGCCATCACCGCGCAGGCGGGGGCGAGCGCCAGGAGCAGCACGAGCAGCAGCATCGAGAGCGAGCGTCTCATGCCTGAAAGCGGTAGCCGACGCCCCACACCGTCTGCACGTAGCGCGGGCGCTCGGGGTTGGGCTCGATCTTCGCGCGCAGCCGGCGGATGTGGACGGTCACGGTCGAGCTGTCCGTGTAGTCCGGCAGCTGCCACACGAGCTCCATCAGGCGGTCCCGCGAGAAGACCTGCCCGGGGTGGCGGGCGAGGAAGGCGAGCAGGTCGAACTCGCGCGCGGTCAGCGCGACCTCGCGCGCTCCGCTCAGCACACGTCGCGTCGTGGGCTCGACGCGTAGCCCGTCGAACTCGAGCGCCGGCGCCGGGTCGTGCGCGGCGCGCGTCGCGTCGCCGCCGCCGCTGCGTGCGCGGCGCAGCACCGCTTCCACGCGCGCCACGAGCTCGCCCGGGGAGAAGGGCTTGACGACATAGTCGTCGGCGCCGCGGCGCAGCCCCACGATCCGCTCGGCCTCGCGCCCGCGCGCGGTAAGCAGGATCACGCGCGGCGCCGCGTGCACCGGTGCCCCCGCCGGCGCCGAGCACGTGGTCTCCCCCGCGCGCTCGTGCAGGCGGCGCATCACCTCGAGGCCGTCGATGCCGGGCAGCATGATGTCGAGCACGACCAGATCCGGCGCGCGCTGCGCGCTCAGCGCGAGCGCCTGCGGCCCGTCGCCCGCCACACGCGTGTCGTAGCCGGCGCGCTGCAGGTAGCGCGCGAGCACCTCGCCGATCGTCGGCTCGTCGTCGACGACGAGCACCGACGCGCGCGGCTGGCTCTCGGGCGCTGCTGGCATCGCGCTACCGATCATCGCAGCGTTCCTCGCGACACCGCCGTCATCGGGCGCCGGTCGCGGCGATCCTCGCGGGACCCCATCGGCTCAGCCGAACGTGAAGTCGTAGACGGAGATCCCGGGGGCGGCTTCGACCGCGAGCGTGTGCGTTTGCACGCTCGGCAGGCTCACCAGCCGGTACAGGCGGTCGCCCGCGACGGTTGCGGTGCCCGCGTGCACGTCGCTGCCCGCGAGCGCCGCCGGGATCGGGTGGCCGTCGAGCAGCACGCGCAGCGGGCGGGGGTGGCCGGGCGAGCCCATGACGAGATACACGCGCCGCGCGCGGAAGTGCAGCTGCAGCTGCGAGCCGTGCACGGCCTGCGTGCCCCACGCGCCGACGTTCCAGGCCCCGGCGAAGCGCAGCTCGCTGAGCGGCGGCGCCTGCGCCGGCAGAGGGCCGAATTCGTGCGACCCCGACGTCAGTTCGCCATTGGTGAAGCGCTGTCCGCGTTCGGTGCCGAGGTAGGACTCCGGCGTCACTTCGGCTTCGGAGGGCGTCAGGGCGTGAACGTTCGCGGCGTTGCCAAGGCCTGTGGCGCCGGCTTCGACGAGCAGGCTGCGGATCGCGCGCTGCTTCTGTTCGTAGCTGCCCTCCCCAAAATCGACGAGCCGGATGCGGCCCTGGGCGTCGATCAGGTACTCGGCGGGCCAGTATTCGTTGTTGTACGCGTCCCAGGTGCCGTAGTCGTTGTCCTGGACGACGGGGTAGCGGATGCCGTTCTGCTCGATCGCTTCGGCGACGTTCGACGCGGAGTGCTCGAAGGGGAACTCCGGGGTGTGCACGCCGACGATGTCGAAGCCGTCGGCGTGGTATTTGGCGTACCACGCGTTCAGATAGGGGAGCGTGCGGATGCAGTTGATGCAGGTGTACGTCCAGAAGTCGACGAGCACGACGTGCCCGCGCAGGCTCGCGAGCGTCAGCGGCTTCTGTCCCGGCGTGTTGAACCAGTCCTGCGTGTCCTTGAATTCCGGCGCGACGCCGAGCACCGGCAGGCGCAGGCCGGCGTCGGCCTCTCTCAACCCGCCGGCCTGGCGCGCCTTGTGTCCGCGCAGCGCCGCGAGCTGCGTTTTCGCGATGTGGCTCGACTCCAGCCCGTTGGTGGGATCGACGAGGAACGAGGGCAGGTCGCTCGCGATCGAGGTCTCAAAGCGCGTGTCGTAGTTGCCCAGCATCAGCAGCGCGATCAGCACCATCACCGCGCCCATCGCCATCTGAAAGCGCCCGCTGCGCCGCGCCAGGCGCCCCGTCAGGCGGCGCCCGCCGAGCATCAGCGCGTACAGCACGACCGCCGAGCCGACCCCGTACGCGAGCGCGACCGCGAGGCGCCCCGCGCTGAGGCTCTGCGAGGCGGAGACCGTGATCACGCCCGCGAGGATCGGCCCCGCGCAGGGCGCGTAGAGGAAGCCGAGCCCGCCGCCGACGAGCAGCCCCGACCAGAAGCCACCGTCGCCGCCGCGCTGCGACCCGACGCCGCCGGCGGGCCCGATGCGGCTGAGGCGCGCCTCCAAGCGGTCCCCGAGCCACGGCACGAGCAGGCACACGCCGAAGCCGATCAGCGCGACGATCGCGAGCGTGCGCAGCAGGCTGTCGGGGAGGCCGAGCGCGGAGATCACGTAGACGAGCGCGACGGTCGCGAACGTGAAGGAGAGCGCGAGGCCGGTGACGACGCCCAGCGGCCGGCGGCGCCCTCCCGTCGCGCCCGCCGCGAGCGCGACGGGCAGGACCGGCAGCACGCATGGGGAGACCGCCGTGGCGGCGCCGGCGATGAAGCCGAACAGGATCAGGACGACCATCGCAATGATCTTGACGCGCAGATGTTGCCGATCCATTACGGCGCGCCGTAAGGAAGCCGTAAGAAGAGTCCGCTGGACTACGAGCACCCGGGCACCCGCCCGCAGCCAATAGTCCCCGTACGGAGGAGACACGTATGCACCGCACACCGATCAAGCACCGCCTGCTCGCGCTCGGCGCGTCGCTGACGATCCTCGCCGCGGTCCCGACCGCGGCGCAGGCCTCCAGCAATCACGCGATGAAGCACCACGCGATGAAGAAGCACCACGCGATGAAGCACAAAGCGATGAAGCACAAAGCGATGAAGCACCCGTCGATGAAAGGCTGAGCGGCGCCGCCCCGGGCAGGCGGCGCGCCTGTCCGGGGTTCGAAGGGCGGTCCTCCGGGCGCCCCTACCATTGCGATCGACCTATGGCTGTGTTGATCGCATCGGACCTCCACAAGGACGTCGCCGGCAAACCGCTGCTGCGCGGGGTCTCGTTCAAGCTCGAGCGCCGCGAGCGGATGACGATCGCGGGGCGCAACGGCGCGGGCAAGACGACGCTGCTGCGGATGCTCTCCGGGGAGGAGTCGATCGACCGCGGCGAGCTGAGCCTGGGCAAGGGCGTGCGGATCGCGCTGCACGACCAGCGCCCGCCGCGGGAGCGGGGGATCGCGCTGCGCGACTACGTGCTCTCGGGCTGCGCGCAGGAGCTCGCCGCGGAGGCCGAGCTGGCCGAGCTGGAGCGGCAGATGGCGGGGGAGGGCGCGACGGAGGGCGCGGCGGGGGAGGCGCTGCTCGGCCGCTACGCCCGGGCGCAGGCGCGCCTGGAGACGCTCGGCGGCTACCTCTGGCGCGACCGCGCGACCGTGATGACGCGCGGCCTGGGCTTCGCGAGCGCCGATCTCGAGCGCCCGCTGGACACGTTCTCGGGCGGGCAGCTGACGCGCGCCTCGCTCGCGCGGGCGCTGGCGACGAACGCGGACGTGCTGCTGCTCGACGAGCCGACGAACCACCTCGACATCGAGTCGCTGGAGTGGCTCGAGCAGACGCTCACGGGGCTCGACGCGGCGGTGGTGCTGGTCGCGCACGACCGCTGGTTCCTGGAGGCCGTGGGGACCTCGGTGCTGGAGCTCGAGGCGGGCCGCTCGCGCTTCTTCGGAGGGACCTGGCACCAGTGGCGCCGCGAGCAGGCCGCGCGCGAGCTGGCGCTGGGCAAGGCGATCGACAAGCAGCAGGCCGAGATCGCGCGCATGGAGCGCTTCATCGAGCGCTTCCGCTACAAGGCGACGAAGGCCAAACAGGCGCAGTCGCGCGTGAAGAAACTCGCGAAGATCGAGCGCATCGAGCGCTGGCCGATCTCCGACCGGTCGCGCGACGGTAAGGGGTTGGAGTTCGCGTTCAAGGCGCCCGAGCGCTCGGGCCGCGTGATCTTCGAGCTGCAGGATGGGCGCATCGAGGTGGGGGGAAGCGAGGATCGCTCCGCGGTCTCCGACCGCTCCGCCGACGGGCGCGCGAAGCCGCGCGCGGACGCGTCACGCGATCTGCGCGCGGTCGTGCTGCTCGAACACGCCGAGCTGTGGCTCGAGCGCGGCGAGCACGTCTCGCTCGTGGGGCCCAACGGGACCGGCAAGACGACGCTGATCGAGACGCTCGCCGGGCAGCGCGCGCTCGCCGCGGGGCGATTGAGCACGGGGCACAACGTGAAGGTCGGCTACCTCTCCCAGCACGCCGACGAGCTCGGCGCCGGCGGGCACCCCGGCCAGAGCGTGCTCGAAGCCGCGGGGCGCGCGACGGGGCTCGCGCCGAACAAGGCGCGCGCGCTGCTCGGGCAGTTCCTGTTCTCCGGCGAGGAGGCCGAGAAACCGCTCGCGGGCCTCTCCGGCGGCGAGCGCCGGCGCCTCTCGCTGGCGGTGCTCGTGCACTCCGGTGCCAACGTCCTGATCCTCGACGAGCCCACGAACCATCTCGACATCGAGAGCCGCGAGGCGCTCGAGGACGCGCTCGGCTCATTCCCGGGAGCCGTCCTGCTCGTCTCCCACGACCGCGCGCTGCTCGACGCCGTCGGCACGCGCACCGTCGCGATCGAGGACGGCGCGCTGCGCAGCTACGAGGGCGGCTGGCCCGAGTACGTGCGCGTGCGCGAAGAGCGCCGCGCCGCGGGGGAGGCGGGGGGCGGCGCTGCCAGCGGTCAGAGTGCCGCGCGCCGGGCGCCGGGAGGATCGGCGGCTGCAGCGGACCGCGCTGGCGCCCGCGCTCACGCCGGCCCTCGCGCGAACGGTACCGCCGCGGCCGCGGGAGCCAACGGCAGAGGCGGCGAGCCCACCAACGGCGCCGCCGGACCCGGGAGCGCCAAGAGCAAGCCCAAGGCCAAGTCGAAAGGGCCCTCCAAGAACCGCCTCAGCGACCAGCAGAAGGCCGAGCGCGCCGTCGAAGACGCCGAGGCCGGCCTGCGCGCGCTCGAAGACGAGCTAGCCGATCCCGCCGCGTGGGCCACCAAGTACGAGGCCGCGAAGGCCGAGGCCCGCCACACCGCGGCCAAGCGCGCCGTCGAGGACGCTTATGCGCGATTGGAAGCGCTGGTCGAGGGTTGATGCTCATGTTGCGTCCGACTACCCACGCTGCGCTAATCTCGGTCATGTGAGTGACTCCCTGAATTTCACGATTCTCTTTGGGGATGGTGGCGAGGGGTGGGTTATGGCGAGCATTCGCGAGGTTCCCGGCGCCATCAGCCAGGGCCGCACGCGCACCGAAGCGCGGGACAACGTCATTGATGCGCTTCGTCTCATGCTCAGCCCAGAGCCACGGTCCGAGCAGGATGGCGACGCCGATCGCGAGTTGCTTCCGCTCAGCATCGTCTGATCGGTCGTGTTCGAGCTTGCGCTTTCGCCCGGCGGGCGCTTATCGTCAATCTTGTGAAGCGGAAAGACCTCGAACGCCACCTCCGTGGTCTCGGCTGCGAGCCAATAGACGAGGGAGCGCCACACGCGTTGGGGCGGTCCCACCGGTGGAAGGTCAGCCATTCCCAGGCACCGAGAGCTTGGCACTGCAGTTGGACGGGCGATTTGCAAACAGCTCGGGGTGCGCCCGCCTACAGGCAGCCGTTGAGAACCTAAACTGGTTCTTCTATGGACCGCCCGAAGACCGCGCGCAACATCGCGATCCTGCTGGTGATCGCGGCCGCCGTCGCGTTTCTTCCCGGTGGCGGCCGCGCGGCGAGCACCGTCAGCACCGCGCTCGGAATCGTCTTCGCAGTCGGCTTCGCGTACGCGGGGGTGTGGTTCTACCGCCAGAATCGCGTCGACCTCTACGGCCTCGGCGATCGCCGCCGCGGGCTGCTCTACGGCGCGGTCGGGATCGCAGTCGTCACGGTCGCCGCCAAACCCCGCCTGTGGGAAACGGGCTTCGGCGAGTTCGTCTGGTTCGTGCTGATCGGGCTCGTCGCCTACACGCTCGTCGCGCTGTACCGCTACTCGCGCAGCTATTGACCGGCGAGGCCGCGACCGGGGGCAACGACGCCGCGCGCGAGTCCGCAGCAGAGGCCGCGCACGGGGGAGAGGCCCCGGCTGAGGGCGGGCACGGGGGAGAGGCTGTGGCCGAGGGCGGGCACCGGGGAGAGGCTGCGGCCAAGGGCGGGCACGGGGGAGAGGCTGCGGCCAAGGGCGAGACCGCCGAGGCGCGCGCGAGCGGGTCACTCGCCACGCAGCGCCGCGGCCTCCCGGACCAGCCCGGCGTCTATCTCTTCCGCGACGCCAAGGGTCGCGTCGTCTACGTCGGCAAGGCCAACTCGATTCGCAAGCGCGTCGCCTCGCACTTCGCCAAGGCCAACGTTCCGTCGAGTCCCGGGCACGCCGAGATGGTCGCGAGCGTGCAGCGCATCGAGTGCGTCGTCGTCTCCTCCGAGGCCGAGGCGCTGCTCGCCGAGCAGAGCTTCATCAAGCAGTACCGCCCGCGCTTCAACATCCGCTTGCGCGACGACAAGTCCTATCCCTTCATCGCGATCTCGCTCGACGAGGATTTCCCCCGCGTCTACTTCACACGCGAGCGCCATCGCGCCGGACGCGCCTACTTCGGGCCCTACTCGAACGCCAAACGCGTCCGCGGCACGCTCGACCTGCTCGCCAAGGTCTTCATGTTTCGCTCCTGCACCGGTCCCGAGCCCGGCCGGCGCACCGGCAGCCCGTGCCTGGACTACTACATCAAGCGCTGCGAGGCCCCCTGCGTGGATTACGTCTCCAAGGAGGACTACCGCCGCAACATCGACGGCGTCGTCGACTTCCTCTCCGGGCGCTACCGCGCGATCGAGCGCGACCTCGAAGCTCGCATGCGCGCGGCGGCCGCCGCGCAGGAGTACGAGCAGGCCACCCTCGAGCGCAACCGCCTGCGCGCCGTGCACTCGCTGCTCGAGCGCCAGCGCGTCGCGAATGAGTCGATCGGGACGCTCGACGCCGTCGCCGTCGCGCTCGACGGCACCGAGGCCAACGCGCAGGTCTTCCAGGTCCGCGACGGCGTGCTCTCCGACCGCCAGTCCTTCTATCTCGCCAACGAGACCGAGCGCGAGCTGCCCGAGGTCGCCGAGGAGTTCCTGTTGCAGTACTACGCCGGGCACATCTCGATCCCCGCCCAGATCATCGTCCAGCGCGAGCTCGCCGAGGGCGACATGCAGGCGCTCGCGCAGGCGCTCGCGAGCCGTCGCGATGGCCCCGTCGAGCTGCGCGCCGCCGAGCGCGGCGACAAGCGCCGCATCCTCGAGCTCGCCGAGCGCAACGCGCGCCTCGCGCTCGACCAGGAGCGCCTGCGCGGCGAGCGCCGCCGCCAGAGCCGCGCCGACGCGCTGGAAGGGCTGCAGGACGCGCTCGGGCTCGACGTCCCCCCGGTCCGCATCGAGTGCTTCGACATCTCCAACCTCGGCGGCACGCATACAGTCGCCGCGATGGTCGTGCTCGAGGGCGGCGCGCCGAAGAAGTCCGACTACCGCCGCTTCAACATCAGGACCGTCGCGGGCTCCGACGACTTCGCCTCGATCGCCGAGGTCCTCCGGCGCCGCCTCGCGCAGTTCGAGCGCCAGACCGACCTCTCCCCCCACGACTCCGAATACGACGCAAGCTTCGCGACGCTTCCCAACCTCGTAGTGATCGACGGCGGCAAGGGCCAGCTCGCCGCGGGCGTGCAGGCGCTGCGCGGCTTTCGCGAGCGCGACGTCGCCGTGATCTCACTCGCTAAGCGCATCGAGGAGGTCTTCATCCCCGGCCGCCGCGCGCCGCTCGTGCTCGACCACCACACCCCCGAGCTGCAGCTGCTCCAGCGCGCCCGCGACGAGGCGCACCGCTTCGCGATCACCCACCACCGCAGCCGCCGCGACCGCGCGATGACGAGCTCGCTGCTCGACGAGCTGCCCGGCATCGGACCCGCGCGCAAGCGCGCGCTGCTCGCGCACTTCGGCTCACCCGAGGCCGTCATCGGCGCCTCCCGCGAGGAGCTGCAGACGGTGCCCGGCCTGCCCGCCAAGATCGCGCGGGAGTTGCACGCAAGCCTGCACAGGGCGGGCTGAGCCGGCCCATGAGCGGCGCGAGGGGGCGTCCTCCCTCGCTCATGTGCACAGCACATTTCGCTCGGTGCGTCCTACCCTCGCTTGCTCCTGGGCCGGCTCAGGAGCGAGTGGTGAGACACAGGTGCCGCCCATGTCCGCCGAGCGCGGCACAATCAGGCAGTGTCCGTCTTCAGGCCGCTGCGAAGCCAGTTGCGCTCCCCCGCCAAGCCGGCCGTCGAATCGAGCCTGCGCGAGCTGATCGTGATCACGGGCTTCTCCGGCGCCGGCAAGTCGACCGCGATGAACGTCTTCGAGGACGCCGGCTACTTCTGCGTCGACAACCTCCCGCCCGAGATGATCCGCTCGCTGACGGAGCTATTCGTACACAAAGGCTCCAAGGTCGAGCGCGCCGCGGTCGTCTCGGACGTCCGCGGCGGCGTCTACTTCGAGGCGCTGCAGGCCGTCGTCGACGACCTCAAGTCGCTCGGCCTCGACCACCACGTGCTGTTCCTCGAGGCCGCCGAGCAGACGCTCGTCAACCGCTACAAGGAGACGCGCCGCCGCCACCCGCTTGCGCCCGACGGCTCCGTCGCCGCCGGCGTCGCCGCCGAGCGCGCGCTGCTCGAGCCGCTGCGCAACCGCGCCGATGTCGTGATCGACACCACCGGCATGTCCGCCGCGATGCTGCGCGGCAAGATCGCCGACGAACTGCTCCCCCGCCGGCCCGCGAGCCGCCTCGCGCTGACGATCATGAGCTTCGGCTTCAAGCACGGGCCGCCGCGCGAGGAGGACCTCGCGTTCGACGTGCGCTTCCTGCCCAACCCGCACTACGTGCCCGAGCTGCGCGACCTCACCGGCCACGACCCCGCCGTCGTCGAGTACGTCGCCCGCGACGGGCGCCTCGCGGAATTCTACGAGCGCCTGCACGCGCTGCTCGACTTCCTGCTGCCCCAATACGTCGCCGAGGGCAAGGCCCATCTCGTGATCGCCGTCGGCTGCACCGGCGGGCGCCACCGCTCCGTCGCGGTCGCCGAGCACCTCGCCGAGCGCTACGGCGAGCGCGAGGACATCGCCGTCGCGGTCACGCACCGCGACGTCGAGAAGCGCACCCGCGACTCCTGAGGGTCGCGGCCGGCGCGCCGCAGGCGGCGGGCGGCCCTCGCGCCGGCCCGGTGCGTCAGACTGCCGCCGATGATCGATCACCTCGGCATCGAGGTCTCCGACCTCGCGCGCTCCGCGGCCTTCTACGACGCGCTGTTCTTCGCGATCGGCGTGCGGCGCATGCACGAGAGCTCCCGCGCGATCGCCTACGGCGTCACCGCGCCCACGTTCTGGATCGTCACCCGCAGGCGCCCGCCCGCGCCGGGCTACGGGCACGTCGCGTTTCGCGCCGCCGGGCGCGTCGCGGTCGACAGCGCCTACGCCGCCGGGCTTACCAACGGCGGACGCGGCGACGGCGAGCCCGGCCCGCGGCCACGCTACGGGCCGCTCTACTACGCCGCCTACCTGCTCGACCCCGACGGCCTGCGCGTCGAGGTCGTCGCCAACGCCCACTGATAGCCTTCAGCTGTCGCCGGGTCGTCGGGGCAGCGCTCCAACGGTCCGGCATCGTTCGTTTCGCTTCACCGGAGCCTGAGGAGGCACACGGCATGCCCGTACGAGTTGCAGTCAACGGATTCGGCCGGATCGGTCGCAACGTGCTCCGCGCCGCCAAGGCGCGCCCGCAGGCGCCCGACGTCGAGTGGGTCGCCGTCAACGACCTCACCGACGCGACCACGCTCGCGTACCTGCTCCAGTACGACTCGATCATGGGCCCCTACAAGGGCTCGGTGCGCGCGCTCGACGGCGCGATCGAGGTCGACGGACACGAGCTGAAGGTGCTCGCCGAGCGCGACCCCGCCGCGCTGCCCTGGGAGCAGCTCGGGGTCGACGTCGTGATCGAGTCGACGGGGCTGTTCACCGCGCGCGAGCAGGCCGCGATCCACCTGCAGCGTGGCGCGCGCAAGGTCGTTATCTCCGCGCCCGCGACCGAGCCCGATGTCACGGTCGTGCTCGGCGTGAACTTCGCGGAGGCCTACGATCCTGCCGCGCACCACGTGATCTCCAACGCCTCCTGCACGACCAACTGCCTCGGCCCCGTCGCGAAGGTGATCAACGACACCGTTGGGGTAAAGCACGGCTTGATGACCACGATTCACGCGTACACAGCCGACCAGCGCCTGCAGGACCTCCCCCACAAAGACCTGCGCCGCGCGCGCGCCGCCGCGATCAACCTGATCCCCGCGTCCACCGGCGCGGCCAAGGCGATCGGCCTCGTGATCCCCGCGCTGCAGGGCAAGCTCCACGGTTTCGCGGTGCGCGCCCCGGTGCCGACGGGCTCGGTCGTCGACCTCACCGTCGAGTGCGAGCGCGCGACGAGCGTGCAGGAGATCAACGAGGCGCTGCGCGCCGCCGCGGAGAGCGGCCCGCTGCAGGGCATCATGGCTTACACCGAGGACCCGATCGTCTCCACCGACATCGTCGGCTCGCCGTACTCCTCGATCGTCGACTCCAAACTGACCGCGGTCATGGACGGCACGATGCTCAAGGTCGTCGCCTGGTACGACAACGAGTGGGGCTACGCCAACCGACTACTCGACCTCGTCGAGAAAGTCCTGTAGGAGCGAGCGGTGCGGGGGCTCGACGATCTGGACGTGCACGGCAGGCGCGTCCTGGTGCGCGTCGACTTCAACGTCCCGCTCGCCGTGGGAGCCGGTGGCGAGATCGAGATCGCCGACGACACGCGCATCCGCGCGGCGCTGCCCACAATCGAGGAGCTGCGCGGGCGCGGCGCGCGGCTCGTGCTGGTCTCCCATCTGGACCGTCCCCAAGGGCGGCGAGTGCCCGGGCTGTCGATGGCGCCCGTCGCGGCGCGCCTGCGCGAGCTGCTCCCCGGCGCCGCGGCGACGCTCGCCCCGGACGTCGTCGGCGCGCGGGTCCTGGCGCTCACCGAGGGGCTGCGCGACGGCGAGCTGCTCGTGCTCGAGAACGTCCGCTTCGAGCCCGGCGAGACGCGCAACGATCCCGAGCTGGCACGCGCGCTGGCGGAGCTTGCCGATCTATACGTCAACGACGCCTTCGGCGCCGCGCATCGCGCGCACGCGAGCACCGCGGGCGTGGCGCACCTGCTGCCGAACGCCGCCGGGCGGCTGCTCGAACGCGAGGTCCGCACGCTCGCCGGCCTGATGGAGGCCCCCGCGCGTCCGCTCGTCGCGGTGATCGGCGGCTCGAAGGTCGCGGACAAGATCGCGGTCATCGACCGCTTCCTCGCGATCGCCGACGCGATCCTGATCGGCGGCGCGATGTGCTTTCCGTTCCTCGCCGCCCAGGGCCACGCTGTCGCGGAGTCGCTGTGCGACGCCGAGGACGTCGCGCACGCGCGTCACGCGCTCGCGCAGGTCGCCGCAGGGGGCCGGGAGAGCGGTCCCGCGGAGAGCTCCAGCGGCGGCGCGCGGGCACCTATGCAGGAGCTCCCTGGGGGAGGCGCCCAGGCGCGCCTGGAGCTGCCCGGCGACCTCGTGATCGCCGATCGCTTCGCCGCGGAGGCGCAGCGGCGCGTGCTCGACGGTGTCGACGTCCCCACGGGGTGGATGGGGCTCGACATCGGGCCCGAGACTGCGCAGCGCTACGGCGCCGAGATCGCGCGCGCGGGGACCGTCTTCTGGAACGGACCGATGGGCGCCTTCGAGCTCGAGCCCTTCGCCGCCGGCACGCGCGCGGTCGCCGAGGCGGTGGCCGCCGCGCCCGGAGTGACGGTGATCGGCGGCGGCGACTCCGCCTCGGCGCTCGCCCACTTCGGCCTGCAGGACTCCGTCGACTGGCTCTCCACCGGCGGCGGGGCCACGCTCGAGCTGCTCGAGGGCCACACGCTGCCCGGGGTGCAGGCGCTCAACGGGGCGGGGGTCGCGTGATGCGCACGCCATTGATCGCGGGCAACTGGAAGATGTACAAGACCGAGGCGCAGGCTGAGGAATACATCCAGGCACTGCTCCCGCGCGTCGCGGCGGTCAGCGGTGTGGACATCGCGATCTGCGTGCCGTTCACCGACCTGCGCGCGATGATCGACAGCGCGCGCGGCTCGCTCGTGGAGGTCTACGCGCAGAACATGCACCACGAGCCCGAGGGCGCCTTCACCGGTGAGATCTCCGCGCCGATGCTCGACGAGGTTGGCGTGCACGGCGTCGTGCTCGGGCACTCCGAGCGCCGCCAGCTCTTCGGCGAGACCGATCGCGCGCTCGCGCTGAAGGTTCCCGCCGCGCTCGGCGCGGGACTGGCCCCGATCCTGTGCGTCGGCGAGAGCGAGTCCGAGCGCGCCGCGGGAGACACCGAGCGCAAGCTGCGCCAGCAGATCCGCGACGATCTCGCGGGCGTCCCCGACGCGCGCCTCGCGGAGGTCGCGATCGCCTACGAGCCGATCTGGGCGATCGGCACCGGCAACACCGCGAGCCCCGAGCAGGTGCAGGACGCGATCGCCTTCATCCGCGCGCTGGTCGGCGATCGCGCGCCGGCCGCGGCGGAGCACGTGCGGATCCTCTACGGAGGCTCGGTGAATCCGGACAACGCCGCCGAACTGCTCGCGCTCGAGGACGTCGACGGCGCGCTCGTCGGCGGCGCCTCGCTGCGCGCCGCGGACTTCGCCAAGGTCATCGACGCCGCCGCGGCATGACCGAGCTGCCTGCGCGCGGGTGTGCGGTGGTCCAGTGATCGCGCTGCCGCTGCCGTGCGCGTGTCTGGTGACGCTGTGACCGAGCTGCCGCTGCCGTGCGCGTGTCTGGTGGTGCTCGACGGCTGGGGGCTCGCCGAGCCGGGTCCGGGCAATGCGGTCGCGCTGGCCCGCACCCCCGTCTTTGACGAGCTCTGGAACGCCTATCCCCACACGACGCTGACCGCCAGCGGCCGCGCGGTGGGCCTGCCCGAAGGGCAGATGGGTAACTCCGAGGTCGGCCACCTCAACCTCGGCGCCGGCTCGGTCGTGCGCCAGGACCTGACTCGCATCAACGACGCCGTGATCGACGGTGTCCTGAGCGAGAATCCCGCGATCACACGCGCCCTGACGTGCTCCGAGCGTGTGCATTTGATCGGACTCGTCTCCGACGGTGGCGTGCATTCGAGCCTCGGGCATCTGCAGGCGATCGTCGAGCTCGCCGGTCGCCTGGGAGTCGCCGACCTCGTGATCCACTGCTTCACCGACGGCCGCGACACGCTGCCCGAAGCCGGCGTCGAGTACGTCGGCCTGCTCGAACGCTGGTGCCTGGAGCTGTGGCCGCCCGGCGCACGCGGCAGGGCACGGGTCGCGAGCGTGATCGGCCGCTTCTACGCGATGGACCGCGACCGCCGCTGGGAGCGCGTCCAGGCCGCGTATGATCTGCTCGTGCACGGGCGCGCCGAGCACCACACCGAAACCGGCGTGGAGGCCGTGATGGAGGCCTACGATCGCGGTGAGACCGACGAGTTCATCACCGCGAGCACCGTCGGCGACGAGGGTCTCGTCCGGCCCTGGGACAGCGTGCTGTGCTTCAACTTTCGCCCCGACCGCGTGCGTGAGATCACGCGCGCGCTCGCCGAGCCGCGCTTCGGCGAGGACGGCGAGGAGCTTCCGGGCTGGGAGGGCCGGCGTGGGATCGAGCGCGTCGAGCAGTACACGTGCCTCACGCAGTACGAGGAAGACTGGGACTACCCCGTCGCGTTCCGCCCGGAGCGCCCCGCGACCACACTCGCCGGCGTGCTCGCCGCCGCGGGCGCGCATCAGCTGCACGTCGCGGAGACCGAGAAGTACGCGCACGTCACGTACTTCTTCAACGGCGGCGAGGAGGCCGCGCACGAAGGGGAAGAGCGCGCGCTCGCGCCCTCGCCGCGCGACGTGCCGACCTACGATCACAAGCCCGAGATGAGCGCGCGCCGCGTGACCGACCTGTTCCTGGAGGACTGGCGCGCGCAGAAGCCGCGCTTCGCGGTGATCAACTTCGCCAACCCTGACATGGTCGGACATACCGGGGTCATTCCCGCCGCGGTGCGCGCGATCGAGACCGTCGACGGTTGTCTCGGCGAGGTCGTGCGCGCCGTCCACGACGCCGGCGGCGCGTGCCTCGTGACCGCCGACCACGGCAACGCGGAGCACATGCTCGAGTCCGATGGCTCGCCCAACACCGCGCACACCTCGAATCCCGTGCCGCTGATCCTCACCGCTGCCGGCCTCGCGCTGATCCAGCAAGACGGCATCCTCGCGGACGTCGCGCCGACCGTTCTGCAGCTGCTCGGCGTGCCCCAGCCCGAAGGGATGTCGGGCGGCTCGCTGCTCGAGGAGCCGGAGCGGTCATGAGTCTCGTCGGCTGGCAGAGCGCGGCAGGCGTCGTGAGAGGCGGATCGCAGGGAGTGCGGCGCTGCGAGGCCGCGCGCACGAGGCGGCCGGGGTCGTGAGCGCTCACGCGACACGCACGCAGCGCGCGATCGGACTGATCTTCGTGGGCGCCGGCGTGAACCACTTCGCGGTCCCGCGCGCGTACCGGCAGATCGTGCCGCCCGGCTTCGGCGATCCGGCACGGGTCGTCGCGCTCAGTGGCGTGGCGGAGATCGCCGGCGGCGTCGGCTTCCTGCTGCCGGCGACGCGGCGCCCGGCGGGACTCGGCCTGCTCGCGCTGCTCGTCGCGGTCTTCCCGGCGAACCTCTACATGGCTCGCCACGCGGAGCGTTTCCCGCGCATCCCGCGCTGGGCGCTCTATGCGCGACTGCCGCTGCAGCCGCTGATGATGGCGTGGATCTGGCGGGCTGCCCGTGATCGCGCTGCTATGTTCGACTGAGTAGAGAGGGCCCGACTACATGTCTCCCGCGACCGCTATACCCACGGCAGGGGCCGTCAAGAGCGTCCCGCCGCCGCCCGCGCAGAGTGGCCCGTCGGCGCCCGCGCAGAGTGGCCCGTCGGCGCCCGTCGAGGACGTCCCGGCGGTCCAGTCGATCGGCGGGGCGGACCTGTGCGAGGTCGGTCAGCGCGCATGGCGCAGCCTGCAACGCGCGCACGCATCGCTCGCGCGGCGCGTCGACGCGGAGCTCGAGCGCACCCACGGGCTGCCGCTGAGCACCTACGAGGCTCTCCACCGGCTCGCGGAGTCCCCCGGCGGGCGCATGCGCATGTGCGACCTCGCCGAGCACGCGCAGCTCTCGCGCAGCGGCCTCACACGGCTCGCGGATCGACTCGAAAAGGAGGGGCTGCTCGAGCGCTGCTCATGCGAACACGACGCGCGCGGCGCGTACGCCTGCCTCACCGATCTCGGTCGCGACCGGCTGGCCGCCGCGCGCGGCACGCACCTCGCGGTGGTCCGCGAGCAGTTCCTCTCGCGTTTCTCCGAGCGCGAGCTCGGCGCGCTGGCGGAGCTGTGGGACCGCATTGCGCCGTGCCGCGACTGCTGAGCGTCGCCCCGCGCCCCGTGGCGGCTGCTGAGCGTCACCGCTGCGCTCCTGGGCGACACGGCTGAGCGTCACCGCTGCGCTCCCGGGCGACGGCTGAGCGTCGCCTCTGCGCGTTGCGCTACTCCTGAGAGGACCCGCTCCCCGGCTGCGCTGCCTTGGCATTTGCGGCAAGGGCCTGCGCGCGCCGGTGGCGGCGGTGCCACACGAATGCGCTGACCGCGGCGATCAGCACCGCGATGAGCCCGTAGATCCCGAACGAGGTGATCAGGTTGCCCGCGGAGGTCCCGAGGAAGTACGCGATCAGCCCCACGCCTGTCGCCCAGCAGATCCCGCCGAGCGCGTTCCACATGAAGAACGTGCGCCAGCGCATGTGGTTGGCGCCCGCGAGCCACGAGGCCCAGGTGCGCAGGCCGAGGATGAAGCGCCCGAAGAACACGGCCTTCGGACCGTGGCGCTCGAAGAACGGCCCTCCCATCGCCAGGACCCGCAGACGGTGCGCGTAGAACGGTCCCGGTCGTTCAAGCAGCCAGCGCCCGCCGCGGCGGCCGATTTGGTAGCCGATATTGTCCCCGACGATCGCCCCCGCCGCCGCGGCGGCGATCACGAAGCCGATCTTCAGCTGGCCCTGGCTTGCGAGTACGCCGCCAACGATCAGCGCCGTCTCGCCGGGTACCGGGATCCCGCCGGACTCGGCCATCACGAGCAAGATCAGCAGCGGGTAGCCCGCGACTTCGACGAGGTGCTGCACGTCGATCAGCGCCGCGAGTAACGGATGCAGGTGCGAGGCCTGGGTGGCGTGGGTCAGGAGGGCGCCCATCGTCTGACTCTAGGATGTCGCGGCCCGTGGCCTGTCGCGGCCGACCGTTGCGGTGGCTGTCGCCGCGTGCGTCGTGTCGGGATCGACCCGTGGGGGTGGCTGTCGCCGCGTGCGTCGTGTCGGGATCGACCCGTGGGGGAGGCTGTTGCGATCTCGCGAGCGACGAGGAGGACATTCTATTTTTGGAGAACCTTACCGCCTCAAACAGTTCCATGATGAAAGGAACTCTCAAAAACATATATGAAGCGCGCGGCCTAGGATGCCGCGGTGGCCGCTCTTACAATCGCAGCGCGCGACCCGCGCTCGCTTGCGCGCGCAGGGGTGCTGCACACCGCGCACGGCGATGTGCGCACGCCGGCGTTCGTGCCACTTGCAACGAAGGCGACGATCAGGGGGCTGCTGCCCGAAGAGGTCGCGCGGCTCGGCTACGAGATGGTGCTCGGCAACACCTTCCATCTGCACCTGCGGCCCGGTGAGGAGTTGATCGAGCGGCTCGGGGGCCTGCACCGCTTCATGGATTGGGGCGGCCCGATCATCACCGACTCCGGCGGCTTCCAGGTCTTCTCGATGGGGCACGGGACCGTCGCGGACGAGATCAAGGCACGTCCATCGCCGCGGTCGCCTCGCGACGCCCAGGGCCGAGCGGCCCAAGATCGCGAGGGCCCGGATACGGCGCGCGAGCGCAGCGGGGCGATCCTCGAGATCTCCGAGGACGGGGTGCGCTTTCGATCCTACGTCGACGGGCGCGAGCGGTTCCTCTCACCGGAGGGCTCGATGGCGGTGCAGGCCGCGCTCGGCTCGGACGTTGCGCTCGTGTTCGACGAGTGCACGCCGTTTCACGTCGACCGCGACTACACCGCGCGCTCGACCGAGCGCACGCACCGGTGGCTGCAGCGCTGCCTGCGCTGGCACGCCGCACATGGACCCGCCGGGCAGCTCGTCTACGGCATAGTGCAGGGTGGCGTGTACGAGGACCTGCGCCGCGCCTCCGCGCGGGTCGTCGCTGCGAGCGGCTGCGACGGGGTCGCGATCGGAGGCTCGCTGGGCTCGGAGAAGGCGCAGATGTACGAGGTCGTGCGCTTCGCCGCGGAGGAGCTCGGCGGCGTGCACGAGGCGCTGCCGCGCCATCTGCTCGGGATCGGCGAGGTCGACGACCTGATCGCGGGTGTGGAGCTCGGCATCGACACGTTCGACTGCGCGATGCCCACGCGTCTCGGTCGCCACGGCACCGCGCTAGTCCCCGATCCCGAGGCGCGCTGGCGGCTGGACCTCGTCAAGAGCCGCTGGCGCGAATCGCCCGAGCCGCTGCTCGAGGGCTGTTCGTGCCCCGCGTGCACGCGCGGGCTCTCGCGCGCGTACCTCAGCTATCTCGTGCGCGCCGGCGAGCTCACCGGGATGCGGCTGCTGACGCTGCACAACCTCGCGTTCATCGCGGGGGTCATGGCAGACCTACGTGGCGCGATCGTCGACGGTCGCCTCCCCGAGGTCGCGGCCGCGCTGCGCGCGGGGGCGGCGCCGGGGAGCGGTTAGCTACTTCGTGTTTTCGCGCACCATTTCGCGCAGCGATTCGGCGACCTGTTCGGCGTCGGAGTAGCCGACGTTGCGCAGCACGACGCGCGTGGAGGGCGGCGCGGTCGCGAGCACGACTCCGATGACGATCGCCGCGAGCACCACGAGGACGAGCAGCGCGCCGAAGAGGCGGCGGGCGACTCCGCGGCGCGGCCTGCGCTGCGCGGCGACGGGAGCCTGGACGCGCTGGGGTGCGGGCCCGGGACGCGGCTGGCGCTGGGCGGCGGCCTGTACGCGTGTGGGTGCGCGCTCGGCGCCGCGAGCACCCGCGCCGCCGGCGAGCACGGTGGTCGCCTCGGTTGCCGCGCGCCCCTGCCGACCGCCTGCGGGCTCGGTGGGCGAGATGCCGTGCTCGGCGTCGGCAACCGCGCGGCCCATCTCGCGCGCGCTGCGGTAGCGCTCGCGCGGGTCGAGCGCGAGCGCGATCGCGACCGCGTCCGCGAGCTCCGGATTGACCGCGGCGACGAGCGTGTCGAGCGTCGGGGGCTCCTCGCGCTGCTGCTTGAGCGCGAGCTCGGTCAGCGACGCGGCTTCATACGGCAGGCGCCCGGAGATCAGCTGGTAGGCGACCACGCCGAGCGCGTAGAGGTCGGCGCTCGGGCCCGCTTCCTCGCCGCGCGCCTGCTCGGGCGCGAGATACGCCGCGGTGCCGAGCACCGAGCCGACCTGCGTGATGCTCGACTGCTCGGTCGCCTTCGCGATCCCGAAATCCGCGAGCTTGACGACGCCCTCGCGCGAGCGCAGCAGGTTGCCGGGCTTGACGTCGCGGTGCACCACGCCGTTGCGGTGCGCGTAGTTCAGCCCCTCGCACGCCTGCTCGACGATCGAGACCGCTTCCTCGACGTCGACCCAGCCGAAATCGCGCAGGATCTCCGCGCACGACTGTCCCTCGATGTACTCCATCACGATGAAGTGCTGACCCGTGCTCGCGTCGAGACCCGAGTCGAAGACCTGCACGACGTTCGGATGCACGAGGCGCGCCGCCGCCTGCGCCTCGCGCTGGAAGCGCGAGACGAATGTCGGGTCCTCCGCGAGGTGCTCCGCGAGCAGCTTCACCGCGACGCGGCGTTCCAGGCGCTGGTCGAACGCGAGATGCACCGTCGACATTCCGCCGAAGCCCAGGCGGCTCTCCAGGCGATAGCGCCCCGCGATCTCGACCGCGCTCACCGGTCACTCCCCGTGCTCGCCGGCGGCGTCTCGCGGCGCGGGCTCGCCGCACTCACCGGTCGCGGCGCGCAGCGCGGGCTGCTATCCGCGCTCATTTGCCGCTCCCGGTGCCGCCCGTCGCGCCTTCAGAGCCGCCGGCGCCGGCGCCCCCGCCGTTTTCGCCCGCTTCGGCGCCGCCGGAGGGTCCCGGTTCGCTGCCGGGTTCGGGTTCTCCTTCGGCGCTGTGGCTCCCTTCGTCCTTGCCCTTGCCCGGAGCCCGCGTCGCGCCGCCTTCTTCGCTGGAGGATTCGCTCGGGGAGGTGGAGGCGCCGGTCGTGGGCGTCGTCGTGGGGGCGCTGCTCGTCGGCGGGGGGATCGTGGCGCTCGTCGCGGTCGTGCTCGTGCCAGTCGTCGTGGTCGCCCTGGAAAGCGGTTCCTTGCACATCACGCGCGCCTGGCGGCTGAGGGTTGCGACGCCTTCGGCGAGGCGACCGCGCAGGCCGCGGTCGACCGTCGCCGGCAGCGCCTGCAGGTCCGCTTCGGTCTTGCCGATCTTGGCTGCGGTCGCCGCGCAACTGCCGTCTCCTTCCTGCGCGGCCTGCAGCACGGCTTGGAAGTCGCTCTTGAGCGGGCCCGCGTACTGGGCCGGGATCAGACCCGCGCCGGAGCTGCCGCAAGAGACGAGCACGGCCGCGCCGACGCCGAGCAGGCCCGCGGGAATCAGGCGAATGAGGTTGCGCATCGTCACTGACCGTATCCGAGGCGCTCGGCGAGTGAGTCAGGCAGGTGCGCCGCGCGGATCGCGCCCGCGGCGCCGGCGACGTCGTATTCGCTGCGCCGGTAGGACGCGGTCCACGTGTCGAGGTCGAGCAGCAGCCACGCCGCGCGCCGATCGCCGTCGCGCGGCTGGCCGACGCTGCCGGGGTTCAGGAGCCATTCGCCGTCCGCGAGGTCGATCTCCGTGCCCGCGCGGCGCGGCTCGCCGGTCGCGATCTCGCCCGCCCCGCGCGCGAACGCGAGCGCGACGTGCGAGTGTCCGATCAGCCCCACGCGCTGCGGTTGCTCGTCCAAGCACAGCTCCGCGAGCAGCGCCGAGAGCACGTACTCCCAGACCGGGTCGCGCGGGCTCGCGTGGTAGAGCGCGACCTGCCCCTCGCGGCCCTGCGGCTGCAGGCCCGCGAGAAACGCGAGGTTCTCCGCTCGCATCACCTCGCGCGTCCACTGCAGCGAGATGCCCGCGCCGCGCGTGAACGCGCTCACCGGCACCGCGCCGATCGCGGCGAGGTCGTGATTGCCCGCGAGGCACACCGCGGCGTGCGCACGCGCGAGCTCCACGCAGGCGTCCGGCTCGGCGCCGTAGCCGACGAGATCGCCGAGGCACCACAGCTCCGCGGCGTCACTCGCCGCAACCGCGTCCAGCACCGCTTCGAACGCGTGTCGATTGGCGTGGATGTCGGAAATGACCGCGACCTTCATCATTGCAGCGTATGAACACCACTCGCACGCGCTGGCCGCTCGCGCTCGGCGGGGCGCTCGCCACGGCGCGAGTCGCCGTGCTCGTGCTGCGCCCCCGCGATGGCCTGATCCGGCCCGACCCCGTCGATGTGCATACCTATTTCGCCCCCGACGATATCGCGCGCGCGCGACGCTACGGGCGCCCGCAACTCGCGCTGCACGCCGCCGCGGGCCTCGCGCAGGCGGGAACGCTCGCGGCCTTCGCCCAGCGCGCCGCGCGGTTGCCCGGCGGGGCCGCCTCCGCAAGGCCCGCTCGCGCCCTCGCGCAGACCGCGCATCCCCTCGCGCAGGCCGCCGCGGTCGGCGCCGGCCTGACGCTCGCCGTCGGCCTCGCGCCGCTGCCGCTGCACGCCCTCGCGCGCCGGCGCGCGCTCGCGGTCGGTCTCGCGACGCAAACCTGGGGCGCGTGGGCGCAAGACCTGCTCAAGGGCAGCGCGCTCGGCGTCACGCTCAACGCGGCCGCCGCGCCCGTCGCGGTCGCGCTGATGCGCCGCTACCCGCGGCACTGGTGGTTGCCGGCGTCGGGGGTCGCAGTCGCTGGAGCGGCAACCCTCACATTCCTCGCCCCCGTAGTCCTGGACCCGCTTTTCAACAGCTTCACGCCGCTCCCCGAGGGGCAGGCGCGCGCGGACGTACTCGCGCTCGCCGCGCGCGCCGGCGTGCGCGTGGGGGAGGTCTACGAGGTCGACGCCAGTCGCCGCACGAGCGCCGCGAACGCCTACGTCAGCGGACTCGGCGCGACCAAGCGCGTCGTTCTGTTCGACACGCTCCTGCGCGACTTCACGCGCGCGGAGACGCGCCTCGTCGTCGCGCACGAGC
Organism: Solirubrobacteraceae bacterium; assembly: GCA_035483545.1. Taxonomy (GTDB): domain Bacteria; phylum Actinomycetota; class Thermoleophilia; order Solirubrobacterales; family Solirubrobacteraceae; genus Palsa-744. The sequence goes on from DATHPS010000008.1 coordinate 159,776, forward strand.
TCGCGCACGTACGCCACCGCGACGTCCCGCGCGGGCTCGCGCACCTCGCGCTGAGCGCCCCCGCGGGGATGCACGCCGCCGCGCTCCTCACGCGCCGCCTCGATCGCTCCGCCGGGGCCGCGGCCCCCTCGGCACCGCGCCCAGCATGGCCGCATCGCCTCGCGTCGCCCGCGGCCGCCGCGGCGCGGTCGCGCTCTGAGCCACCGCCGGCCTCCGCGGCGAGCCTGCCCGCGCTCGTCCTCGCGCTTGGCGTCGTCGCCACCGCGCTCGGCGCCGTCGCGAGCGCGCTCTCGCGGAGCGTCGAGCGCCGCGCCGACGCGTTCGCGCTGAGCCTCGCCGACGCGCCCGCGCCGTTCATCTCGTTCGAGCAGCGCATCGTCGCGCAGAACCTCGCCGATCCCGACCCCCCGCGCTGGCTGACCGCGCTGATCGGGACCCATCCCGCCACCGTCGAGCGCATCGGGATCGCGCGTGCGTACGAGCGCGGGGTGCGAGTCGCGGGCCGCGCTCCCCGCGGTCGCTAGGCCTCCTCGTCGCCGCCCGCTTCGGCGCCGCCGTACTCGGGGAGGTTCTTGATGCCCTCGCGCGTGCGCCACTTGGAGTAGTTGTCCTCCATCGCGTCGATCAGCTCGCGCATGAAGCGCGGGGAGAGGTTCACGCGCGAGACGACCACGCCCGGGACCTCCTCGGCCTCGACCTCGTGGTCGACGCGCGCGAAGGTCACCGTGAACTCGTAGTCGGAGTGGCTCACGTTCGCGAAGTTCGCGTATACGCCCCCCATGACCTCGGGGGAGAGGTGGATGTTGATGTGGCGCTCAGCGCCTGATTCGTCGTCGTTCACCCGGCTAGTATCGCAACCCGTGCGAACGATCGTGCTCGGCGAGGCGCGCCTGCGCCCTCCCTACGAGGACGATGTCGCGCATTACGCGAAGCTGCTCTCGCGTTACGCGCGCCTGGAGCTGCCCGAATCGCGCACCGCGCAGGCCGTCGCGAGGCGCGTGCCGCAGGACGCCTTCGTCTCGCTGCTCGCCGCCGCGGGCAGCGTCTACGACAGCCTCGCCTTTAGCGCCTTCCTGGAGGAGCGCCGCGCGGCGGGGCGCGATCTCGTGTTCGTGATCGGCGGCCCCTTCGGTCCGCCCCCGCTCGATCGCGTCGACCACCGCCTCTCGCTGGGCCCCCTGACCCTGCCCCACCAGCTCGCGCGCGTCGTTCTCCTGGAGCAGCTCTACCGGGCGCATAAGATCCTCGCTCGTGAGCCCTACCACTACTGAGCCGCTCCAAGAACTGCGCGCCGCCGTGCTCGCCGCCGCCGGCGAGCTCGCGGGTGGCGGCGCTCCGGCCGGGATCACGCTCGAGCGCCCGCCGCGCGCGGACTTCGGCGACTACTCGACGAACGCCGCGCTGCTGATGGCCCCCGCGCTGGGCTCCTCGCCGCGCGATGTCGCGCAGCGACTAGGGGTCGCGCTGCAGGAGCGTCTGGGCGCGGAGCTCGAACGCTTCGAGGTCGCCGGCCCCGGGTTCCTCAATCTGTTCCTCGCCGCCGCCTGGCACCGCCGGGCGCTCGCCGCGGTGCTCGCCGCCGGCGCGGAGCTCGGCGCCGGGGGGGCGCAGTCCCCCGAGCGCATCCTCGTCGAGTTCGTCAGCGCCAACCCGACGGGCCCGATGCACGTCGGTCACGCGCGCAACGCCGCCTACGGCGACGCGCTCGCGCGGCTGCTCGCGCTGCACGGGCACGCCGTGACGCGCGAGTTCTACGTCAACGACGCCGGCTCCCAGATCGCCAAGCTCGGCGAGTCGATCGCCGCGCTCGCGCGCGGCGAGGCGGTCCCCGCGGACGGCTACCACGGCGACTACGTCGCGCCGCTCGCCGCCGAGATCGAGCGCGCCGGCGAGCTCGCGCCCGAGGAGCTCGGCCGCGCCGCCGTCGCGATCATGGTGCAGCGCACCGCCGCTTCGCTCGCGCGCTTCCGCGTCGCGTTCGACGCGTGGAAGTACGAGAGCGAGCTGCACCGCGGCGCGCCGAGCCCCGTGCAGCGCGCGCTGTCGCTGCTCGCCGAACGCGGCCTCACGTACCGCAGCGAAAAAGCGATGTGGCTGCGCAGCACCGAATTCGGCGACGACAAGGACCGCGTGCTCGTGCGCTCCAGCGGCGAGCACACCTACTTCGCCTCCGACATCGCCTACCACCAGGACAAGCGCGAACGCGGCTACGAGCGCCAGATCGACGTCTGGGGCGCCGACCACCACGGCTACGTGCAGCGCATGAAGGCCGCCTACGCGATGCTCGGCGGCGACCCCGCGCACCTCGAGCTGATCATCATGCAGCTCGTGCACCTCGTGCGCCGCGGCGAGCGCGCGCAAATGTCCAAGCGCGCCGGCGAGTTCGTCACGCTCGACGACCTCGTGCACGAGATCGGCGTCGACGCCGCGCGCTGGTTTTTGCTCTCGCGCTCGCACGACACCACGATCGACCTCGACCTCGACCTCGCGCGCGAGCAGTCCAGCGAGAACCCCGTCTACTACGTCCAGTACGCGCACGCCCGCATCGCCTCGATGCTCGCCAAGGCCGGCGCCGCGCGCGTCACCGCCGCGCTCGCCGCGACCGGCGGGGAGGACCTGCACCCCTCCGAGCGCGCGCTGATCAAGCGGCTGCTCGCGTTTCCGGTGGAGATCGCGGAGGCCGCCGCGCGCCGCGCGCCGCACCGCATCGCGGCGTACGCGTTGGAGCTCGCGCAGGACTTCACCGCGTTCTACCGCGACTGTCGCGTGCTCGGCGCGGAGCCGCGCGCGCTCGAGTCCCAGCGCATCGCGCTGTGCGTCGCCGCGCAGCGCACGATCGCGCGCTGCCTCGTCGAGTTGCTCGGCGTCGACGCGCCGCTGGAGATGTAGGCGCTCAGTCGAAGCGCGCCATGTCGGCCTCCAAGCGCGCGGCGTCCGCCGCGGCGAGCGTCGGCGCGGCGATCTCCTCGGCCTCGCGCGCGGCCTGCGCGGTGCGCGCGCGGCGGCGCCAGCGCGGCAGCAGCACCGCGACCGTCGCGAGCAGCACGAGCACGACGACCGCCGGCACGAGGTACACGCCGAGGTCGAAGCCGCGGCTCGGCGGCAGCGCGAGCACCGCGTCGGTGTATTGAAAGACCAACGCGCGCTTGATCTGGGGGAGCGTCTCGCCCTCGTCGATCAGCTTCTGGATGTAGACCCGCTCGCGGTCCGCCTGTGGCGACTGCGCGACCATCAGCGGGATTTTGCACGTCACGCACATCACCTGCGCTTCGACCGCCGACAGCGTCGTGCGCGGCGGCGCGGAGCGCGCGAGCGCCGGCGCGAGTGCGAGGAGCGCCGCGGCGAGGAGTGCGGCGAGCGGCGCCCGCACACCCCGCGGCGTGCTGCCCCGTACCGCGGTGCGTCGTGCCACGACGGGTCGTGTCGCGAGCGAGAGCGCGCGTTTCACCGCGGATGATCGCACGGGTCGGCGCACTTCTATCAGCTGCTCTCGGCGAGTTTGACCGCTTCCTGGAGGAACGCTTCGTCGACCTCGCCGCGCGAGATCGCGACGACCTTCCCGGAGCGGTCGATCACGAAGCTCTCCGGCAGCTGGTCGGTGCCGTAGGCCTGCGCGAAGTCGCCCGTGGGGTCGCGCAGCGTCGGGTAGGTCAGGTGGTAGCGGTGCACGAATTCGAGCGAGTCCGAGGTGATGTCCTTGTACGTGACGCCGAGCACGGTCGCGCCGTGGCGTTCGAGCTCGCGCTGCGCGCGCTCGAGCAGCGGCGCCTCCTGTTCGCACGGCGCGCACCACGACGCCCAGAAGTTCAGGAGCACCACCTTGCCCGCGTACGCCGCGAGCGGCTCGCCGTAGCCGCCGGTGAGCGCGGGCAGCGAGCGCTCCGCTTCCGGTGCCGCGCGGTAGTGGCCGCTGCGCACCGCTTCGTCGAGCGTGCGGCTCGGCGCCTGGTGGCTCACGCCGTAGACCAGCAGCGCCAGCAGCGCCGCGCCGAAGACGGTCGCGAGGGTCGGGACGATCAGCCGCTTCATGACGACTGGAAGGGTAGAGGGCGCGGGGTCCCGCGAGCGCAGGGCAATCGCGAGCGCGTAATATGCGGGGCGCTGCGGCGGTAGCTCAGTTGGTAGAGCACGAGCTTCCCAAGCTCGGGGTCGCGAGTTCGAATCTCGTCCGCCGCTCTCGTTTGGTGGGGCCGGAATGTGGCTCCGGTGCTGGGGTTTGGGGAGTCTGTGGGCGGCTGGCGGGGCGGACAGACGCGGGCGTCTGCGGGCGAGAAGGACGCGAATCTGCGGTCCCCCTGCGGTCATGGGCCGGCGAGGTACGCCGTGAAGTTCGCGGCGCAGCCCGCGGACCTCTTCAACGATGCCGCCGCGCCGCGTGCGCTGCGTGAGGCGCTTAAGCGCGAGCGGGTCGGGCAGTCCGCGTGTGCTCACGTGTGGCGGGTGCTCTCGGCGGTGCTCTCGTGGGCGGCGCAGTCCGAGCTCGTGCCCGAGATCCAGACCAACGGCGCTCTGCTGGCCAGCGAGAAGGTCGGCAACAGGCGCAAGTCGGTGCGCGGACGCCACGGCCGGGGGAGCGTCAGACGTCGAGGGGAGGAAGTCCGCAGCTGGGCGCTCGCGCCACTGGCGGTCGAGCTCATCCGCGCGCAGATGCTCGCGCGCGCCGCCGACGCCCGTCGTCCGCTGATTGCCTACCGCGACGCGACGCTGCTCTACATTCAGTTCGGGCTCGGCATGCGAAACCAGGAGGTCTACGGCATACGCTGGTCCGCGCTCGAGCGCGAGCGCGCCCACGTCCTGGAGTGCGGCTACCGGACCCGCGGTGTTGACTTCGTCATCCCCGGCGATCTCGCTGGGGACCACGGGATCTGCGACCCGCGGACCGGCGCCTGCCATATGAGCGGCAATCAGGCCAAGAAGTGGGGCCTCCGATACATGACCCCCGCCATCAACGCGCTCGCCCAAAGCGACGCCAGATACGCCAACCTGCGCGGCGCCGCACCGTATGCACTCAGACGTGGCGGGATCTCGATGCGGCTACGAAGCGAAGACGCACGATCCGTCGCCGAACAGTGCGGCACGAGCCTCGAAATGCTCTCCCAGCACTACAGCTACGAGATCGACGACTACAGCCACCTCGGCCCACAATCCGTCGATGAGCAGTGGCGCAACGCGCAAGCTGCCGCCCAGACGCGGATCGCCGAGACCCAGGGAGGGCGGCACCGCGAGGCTGCGGCGTAAAACTGAAAGCTGGTCGACTCAGATGCTGCTAAGTGTGGTGGCTGTCGCCAGGAGTGGGAGTCAGCCAAACGGCGGCTCGGACGCCCCTGCTTGACCGCGACGGCGAGATCAAGCTGACGATTCCCAGTCGCGTGCCAGCAGCCGACTCGCGCCAGCACTCGCCGCCCAACCCTCGGGCGGCGCCCGCTGCTAGTCAGATCGTTGTGAGGTCAAGCGAGTGTCGTTTGCGCACTATATGCTCACATTCTGTGAATGCGAACGAAGACGCCGGGCACCGCGACCTGTCGCCGCGCCTCCGGTGCAAGCGGCGGCCGGGGCGATGGATGGGCCGGGTCAGCGCCGCGCTCGTCCTCGCCTGCGCGGCGCTGTGCGGCAGCGTGCCGGTCGCCGCCGCGTCGAGCTCCGACGCGCAGGCCACGCACGCCTACCTGGTCGCCCAGTACAGGCTCGCCAGGGCGCTGTTGCACGGGACCGCGGCGGCGCGCGGCGCGGAGAGCGCCGCTGCGGCGCGGATCGCGCGAGAATGCCCCGGGGTGGTGTCGGGGATGCCGCAGTCCCCGAAGCCGTTTCCGGCGCCCCCACCCCGTGTCAGGGGCGAAAACGCCCGCCGCTCCCAGCAGCAGCAAACGATCGAAGGGGAGCTCGATACGGTGGTCGTCCGGCCTGGCGACAGCCTGTATCGCTCGGCCGAGGAAGCGTACGCCGTCGAAGTACGCGGGCTGTCGTGGAGTGACCCGGCGATCGCCTCGGCGCTCCAGGCAGTGACGACGGCCAGGCTCCGAGCCCTCTCCGTCCCCGCTCCGCCGTTCTGCGCCGATGCGAGGGCGTGGGCCCAGAGCGGCTATCGCGCCCTGTCGACGGCGAGCCGGGAATTCGAGGCTTCGCAAGCAGCGCACAGGAGCTCCGAACGGGGGGAGGCGTCTGTGGGCACGCTGCTGAAGCCTTACGAGAACGCGTCGGATCGAGCGCTGATCCGCAAGACCAGCGCGCTCGAAAACAAACTCCTCTCCGGTTCCTTTGCCGCCTTCGGGACGGTGCTTAGCTTGGATCGAATCGTCGGGTTCCCTAAAGTCGGGACCGAAAAACCCAAGCAGACCACTGTGGGCCACGGGCATACCGCCGCCGGTACCCGCTTCCAGGTGAGCACCGGGTCCGGCCTGTTCGGCGCTGGTCGATGTCATCGGTCGGCGGCGGTGTTCTACACCCGCCCGGGCGCTCCCGAAGTGCTGATCGAGGGCGGCCCCAACAACCCCATCTGTCTCTCCCCGCCCCGCTACCGGCACCCCGCGCTGTTCTGCGAAGCGGGCATCGAGACGATCCAGACCGCGGTGCCGGCCTCGGTGCGCTTGGTCAGGCTTCTGCTCGCCGACGGACGGACGATCCAGTCGCGCGTGGTCCGCGTACCGCGACGAGACGGCGGCCCCGCGGGCATCTACCCCCAGGAGCTCCTTGGCAGCACGAGCCACGCCGTGTCTCTCGTTGAGCTGAATGCCAGCGCTGGTGTCGTGCTCACCGTAAAACTGCCGCGATACCGCTGTGTCAAACCACGCAACGAACCGCAAGAGCTCCCGACGGACACCGAGCTCGCCAGCGGGCGCACACCCGAAGGGGAAACCTTCACGATCAGCGCTTTCGGCAGTCTCAACGGCGAGCCTTTCCTCAGCGTAGACACCGGTGTCGACCCCGGGCTTAACGAACCGGCGATCGGGCTCGGCGCGAGCAAGGCGTTCCCCTGGTCGCTCTCGATCGGCTGCGCCCCGCACCCCTACGCGATCCTCTATGGCATTCTCTTGCCGCCGGGAAAGTCGGTGGTGGCGCAAACGCCCCAAGGCGCCGTCGCGCTGAACGTGGTCTTGGTCGAACCGCGCCTGCACGCAAAGGGGCCGCTTGTCTACGGGGTGTTCAGCGCGCTGCCCTCCGAACTAACGGTACTCGCAGCGAACGGCTCGACCGTCTACACCGAAAACCTGCAAGCCAAGGCGACCGAAGCGGCCCAGTTCTGCGAAGGCTACGCCGAACCGTGACAGACACGGCCGCGCTCGCGTGGATCTCGCCTAAATCGCCAGCGGCGTAGCTGACGCGCTGTGCCGGGAAGTCCCGCCTGCCACGGCCGGATCGCGAAGCGCAAACCACGATCTGTAGCGCCAGCAGCACTCGCCTATCAGAGGGACAACTCGCAGGGTGCCTTCAGATCATCGGACCGGGACAGCCGACGGATCACGCAGCCCAGCCGCCTACGCCTTTGCCGACGGCATGACCGCAACTCGTCCAAGGGGCACGTTGGGCTCGAGCGTCGGTACGCGTGCTCGCGCCCAGGAGCGGGAGTGAGCCGAGGCCGGCAGACCGCTGTCGTCCTGAGCGACAGCGAGCGCAGGCGAGCGTCCGCTCGACGATCGACCTTGCCAGGAACCTCGAGCTGACCGTCGTCGCGGAGGGCATCGAGACCGAAGCGGTCTTGAACCATCTCACCGCGCTCGGCTGCGACACCGCACAGGGGTACTTCATCTCACGACCACAGCCACCGGAGCAGCTCATGGCGATGCTGGCCCGGTCGGGTGAGATCAGGTCGACTCTCGCCGGCACGAACCTGGACAAGCCCAAGCTCACGCGCGTATAGGGCCTTCACTCGCGAGCAGCTCGTGGCAATAGCGCAAGCTCGCCGGGAAGGAATCCCGCGAGGGCGGAGTCATATAGGCAAGCGCGCGAAAGACGGGCCGTGCGTTGATCGCTGCCGCCGAGCCGACGAAGGGATCGCGAGATCCCCGGGTCCGGGAGGGCGGCTGTGGTCAGGCAACCGTCTGGTCCGATTCCCGATCCACAGGAGACATCCCAGTGCCTAGAACTTCGATTCTTGCTCTTGCTGGTGTCGCGCTGGCTGTCGCCGGCTGCGGCAGCTCCAGCGGCACCAGTAGCTCGTCCAGCACGTCGGCCGCTGCGAGTGCTGCGGCCACGACCTCGAGCGCGAGCTCTGTTCCTTTTCTGGCGAATCTGAGGACTGTTAGCAAGGTCGCCTCGACAGTCCCGGCCAACGGCGACGTGAATCCCTACGGCATCGCGTTGATTCCCACGAGCGTCGGCAAGCTCCAGGCGGGCCAGATGCTGATCAGCAACTTCAACGCCAAGGAAGCCGCGAAGGAGAACGGCCAGGGCACCGGCACGACGATCGTGCAGGTCTCGACCGCCGGGAAGGTCTCGCTGTTCGCGACGATCGATGCCAAGACGCTCCCCGGCCCCTGCCCAGGCGGCGTCGGTCTGACGACGGCGCTTGACATCCTGCCAGGCGGCTACGTCGTCGTGGGCAGCCTGCCAACGACCAACGGCAAGACGGCGACCGCGAAGTACGGCTGCCTGATCGTGCTCGACAGCGAAGGCAAGGCGGTGCAGACGATCGCCAGCAAGAACATCCAGGGCCCGTGGGACTCGACCGCGAAGAGCGAAGGCTCAAAGACCACGCTGTTTGTCAGCAACGCGCTCAATGGCGGTCCCGCGAAGGGCATCCACACGATCGACAACTCGACCGTGCTGCGAATCGAACTGGAATCCGGCACAGGACAGACGCCGAAGGTCCTCAGCGAAACGGTGATCGCCAACGGCATCCCGTGGGTCAATTCAGCGGAAGCCCTCGTGCTCGGCCCGACCGGGCTCGCACTCGCCCCTGACGGGACGTTGTATGTAGCCTCGACGGACGGCAGCAAGATCTTCGCGATCTCCGAAGCGATGACGCGCACCACCGCGGCGGCGAAAGGCGGCACTGTTCTCACCGAAGGCGGCCATCTCAAGGAACCGCTCGGCATGGTGCTCGCACCGAACGGCAACATCATCACGAGTAACGGCGGCGACGGGAACATGGTCGAAACGACACCCGCCGGCCAGCAGATCGCCGTGCAGACGGCCGACAAGAAGACTGGAGCCGGCTCGCTATTCGGCCTGGTGATCGCCCCCAACGGCAAGGGCATCTACTTCGTAGACGACGGCGAAAACACGCTGAACCTCCTGCATGAAGGGCAGCCGGCCACGTCGAGCTCATCGAACGCGACGACGAGCGCGGTGACGACGGTCCCGTCGTCACCTGCGGCGAAGTCGATCGGCCTCTCGGTGCGTACTCTGCCGACTGTGGGGGCGGTGCTCGTAAACGCCGAAGGCCGCACGCTCTACACCTTCGTGCCAGACCAGCACTCCAAGGTCACGTGCGTGTCCTCGTGCGCGGCGGTGTGGCCGCCGTTGAAGCTCGCGAGCGGTGAAACCACCGCCGGGGCGCCACAGCTGAAGGCGTCGCTGCTTGGCAGCGACCCCGACCCCGAAGGCGGCCGTGTCGTCACCTACGCGGGCTGGCCGCTCTACACCTACGCGGCCGACGGGGCGGCCGGCCAGGACAACGGACAAGCGATCGAAGCCAACGGCGGCCGGTGGTACGTCATCGCACCGTCCGGCAAGGTCATCACGAGCTAAAGACCGGTCCGCCCGCAGCCCGGACCCTCCAGCAACAATGGGGAGGCCGGGCTGTGGGCGTGAGGAAGTCGCGACCAGAAACTTGGCTCGCCCAAGGGGGAGCGGGAAGGGAACACGCCTGCCCGGAGTCTTTACTAGTACAGCAGGACCCACACGCGCCTGGCAAGGGCGCCGAATCCTCACAGGAGTGAACACATGCGCCATCTACTGAAGCTGTCCCTACCAGCAATCGCCGCGTCGCTCCTGATCGCCGCCTGCGGCAGCAGCGCATCCAGCAACACGACCAGCTCGGCTGCCAACACACAGCCCGCCGCGCCGACAGCCAGCTCGTCGAGTGCTGTCGTGGTGAAGAGTGCCTCCAGCTCGCTCGGCACGATCCTCGTGGACAGCCAGGGGATGACGCTCTATCACCTCAGCGGCGAGCAGAACGGTAAGTTCATCTGCACCAGCTCGGCCTGTGTCGGTGTGTGGCATCCGCTGATCGCACCATCCAGCGGCGCTCCGACTGGCGAAGTCGGCTCGCTGGGCACCGTCAAGCGCCCCGAAGGGGCCATGCAGGTCACCTACAAAGGCACGCCGCTCTACACCTTCGCGCAGGACAAGCAGGCCGGTGAAACCAACGGGCAGGGCATCAAAGACGTAGGCACCTGGAGTGCCGTCACGACCAGCTCCGCCAGCACCCCGCCGAGCACGAGCAGCTCATCGGAACCAGAAACGTCCAGCGGCGCCAGCTCAAGCGGCGGCGGCTACGCCTACTGAGCGCTCCCGGCGGATGCGCAGCGCAGCACGCGTGGGTGTGACACGCCACACCCACGCGCTGGCCGCCGACCGGTGGGGCCGATCCGATCCTCGAGGCGTCCCATGAACGGCGCATCACGCCCGGCGAGGCCGCCCGGCGCATGAGCCAGCTCGAGGAGTGGTTCGCGGCAGGCGCCGCCCGGCGCCTTGAGCCCACGGGCTGCGGGTCCCTCGACGTCCGGGGCTACTTGACCGTGCCTCCGGAGGCGTTGATCGCGTACCACGTGCCGCCGAACGCTTTGACGCCGACGTAGGAGGTCTTCCCTGGGCCACTATCGCCGCTGTAGGTGTAGAGCGGGTGACCGGCATAGGTGACCTGGCTGCCGCTGGTCGTCGACAGGAGCGATGCCTTGATGCCCGGGCCGGCCGTCGGGCGGCCGCTTGCCTTCAGCGAAGGCCATGCCGCTGAGCATCCGCTGACCGCTGCGCAGCTGTTCTTGTTGGTGTGATCTCTTGTGAACTCGTACAGCGTGCGCCCCGAGCTGCTGACGAGGATGCTGCCGAGGCTCGTGTGGCGTAGCTGCACCGTGGCAGCACGGCTCGAATGGGCGGCCGGAAGGCTCTGTGCGCTGGCGAGCGTCGCGGCGCTCGCCGCGCTCGCCAGGGCGACGGTCAAGAACACGTGGGTACGCTTCATGGTTCCTCCGAATGTCGGGTTGCTCGGACGCGTGACTGTCATCTTCACTTATCTCCTAGACGTCGCCACGCCGCAAACCTTCCCGACCGCCGGCTGGCGGTGTTCCTCCTCGTTCGTTGTCAGGCCGGTGGTCGTGTAGGCTCAGGAGGCGCTCGCGTCGTGATCGCTCCAGCTCGCCAGTCGCAGCAGCGTGGCGCTGGAGACGCCGCGGCCGGATACCACGCACAGGTGCCCGTCGCGCAGCCATGTCACGACCGCAGCGTCGTTCTCGCTAAGCAGCCGGTAGGACACGCCACCGCGCCAGAGGACCACACCACCGGTGGCCCGCGGCGCGTGGGTGCCGGCGAGGATCGCGTAGCCGACCCGCCGGCCGCTCGAGTCGCCGTAGAAGACCGTCGTGATCGAGCGGCCCGCAACGCCATCGGTGCGCGACCCCGTGCTACGCCACCCAAAACGCTCGCCCCAATACGGGAACGGCACGCCGTCGACGGCGACGGCGAGCTGCGCTTGGTGGGTCTGGCTCTCTGGCGGCGCTGGGAGCGTCGCCGCACGCAGGGTCAACGCGGCTGCCTGCCTGAAGCTGACCGTGGGGGCGCTGGCGCCACCGAGGCCCACCGCGATCGCGAGCGCGAGAACTATGGCCACCAACGCACCGGCACTGGCGACACCCAAAGGGGTAAGCCGCCACAGGCGGCGCCGGGGAGAGCGCCGCGCGAAGCGGTGACTTTGGTGTGAGGCGACCAGGGACTCGATCCGCTGGTGCAGCGACTGCGGCGCGGGCACGTCGAAAGAGCGCAGCAGCTCGGCGATGCGCCGCTGCTCATCCTCGATCTGGGTAGGCATCTCAGTCATGGTGTTCCTCTACTGGAGAAGACTCCGGTGGGCAGCGTCTCATTCCCGCGAACCGCCGGGCTTCGGGGGTGCCGCGGCGCGGAAACGTCCGGGGTATCGCGCGAAGCTTGCGCGCGAGACGCTGGCGTGAGGGAGTCCGGCGTGGGCGCGAGCTGCTTGGCGACCTGCTGGCGGGCGCGGAACAGCCTGGTTGTGATCGTCGACTCGCGCACGCGTAGTGCACGCGCGGCTGAGAGGGTGTCCTGTTTTCTGTGGTGCGCCGGGATAAACCGGCATGAGGAAGGAGATGGAAGTTCTTCACGTTGAAGGAGTAGCGATCCGCGACGGCCCTGAGTCATGCGTGGGCGCTTGTGAGGGCGTCGGCGAAGCGTTGA
>DATHPS010000009.1:0-151897 GCA_035483545.1 Solirubrobacteraceae bacterium
AGGTCTTAGTGATCCGGCGGTAGCAAGTGGAAGTGCCGTCGCTCAACGGATAAAAGGTACTCCGGGGATAACAGGCTTATCGGGCCCAAGAGTCCACATCGACGGCCCGGTTTGGCACCTCGATGTCGGCTCGTCGCATCCTGGGGGTGGAGTCGCTCCCAAGGGTTGGGCTGTTCGCCCATTAAAGCGGTACGCGAGCTGGGTTCAGAACGTCGTGAGACAGTAAATTCCGTTGCTGTCTATAAATTCGGCTATATGCTGGAAAACCCGTGTATCCCACACTACTCGTGGCGAGCGTTCCGACCGGAGCGATCGCTACAGTGAAAATGTGTTGGGTGCGGACAATCAGCAGGAAAGGCTGGATAGCTACATTTCGGGCTTTGTCGATGGCGAGGGCTGCTTTGCGGTCGCCGTCAACCGCAATCCGACGTGTCGTAGTGGGTATCAGCTAGTACCAGAGTTCCATGTCAGCCAGAACGGTGACCGGGCTCAGGTGCTTCACCTGATACGCAGGCGATCCGAAGGATGCGGTTACATCAAGCCCAACGGAAGGAAAGATCGCGCTTTGGTCTACGTTGTACGACGACGCACAGACCTTGTTGAGCACGTGATTCCCTTCTTTGAACGGTCGCCGTTGTTGTCCTCTAAGCAGGAGGACTTCGAGAAGTTTGCGACGATCGTACGGTCAATGACCCGTGGTCACCATCGGACACCTGGAGGTTTTTGCAGGCTGCTAGATGAGGCACTCTCGATGAATGGAGGGGGCCGTTTTCGAAGCATCCGATGGAAGGAGTTGATCGGTAGCGCTCCAGAATCCTCAGAGACTATATGCCGAACAGGTGAGTGATGCCACCTGAAGATATAGTCCGAGCTGCATGGCGACATGCAGAGTCAGGCAGAAATGTCCTGGCCCGCAGGCTGAATTCGAGCCTGTGAGTAACAGAACTGTCGGTCCCTATCTGCCGTGGGCGTTGGAGAATTGAGAGGAGTTGTCCCTAGTACGAGAGGACCGGGATGAACGCACCTCTGGTGTATCTGTTGTCCTGCCAAGGGCATAGCAGGCTAGCTACGTGCGGACTGGATAACCGCTGAAAGCATCTAAGCGGGAAGCCAACCTCAAGATGAGTTCTCCCATCCCCTAGAGGGAGTAAGACCCCTGGTAGACCACCAGGTTGATAGGCCGGATCTGGAAGGGCGGTGACGCCCGTAGGAGACCGGTACTAATGGTTCGAGGGCTTGACGGATTTTTTTCAGCACCGCATTGCAGCGGTGTGGGTGGTACCCGTTGTGGCGCTGTGCAGTTTTGAAGGACCGGGAGGGCGGTCTCTCGCCTTTTTCCGGTGGCCTTGGCGAGGGGGAAACACCTCTTCCCATTCCGAACAGAGCAGTTAAGCCCCTCAGCGCCGATGGTACTTGGCTCGCAAGGGCCTGGGAGAGTAGGACGCCGCCGGTTTTTTCTCACACGAGCCGCCCTCGGGCGGCTCGTGGTCGTGATCGGCTACGCTGCGCGGGCGATGCCCGATCTCAGCGGCTTCTACGCGCGCGTCAGCCCATACATCGCGCACCGTCCCGGCAGCGTGCTCGGGGCGCGGACACACGCGTGGGTCGTGCGCCGCACCGGCGGACGGATCGGCGGGCGCGCGTTCGGCGCGGAGATCCTCGTGCTGCGCACGACGGGGCACAAGAGCGGCGAGCCGCGCGACTCGCCGATGTTCTTCCTGCGCCACGGTGACGGGTTCGCGGTAGTCGCGTCCAACGCCGCCTCCAAGCGGACGCCGGCGTGGTGGTTCAACCTTCAAGCACATCCCGCGGTGGAGGCGCTTGTGCGGGGCGTGAGCTATCCGGTCACGGCGCGCGCAGCCAGCGCGGAGGAGGTCGCGACGCTATGGCCGCAGTTCGTGAAGCTCTACAGCGGCTACGACCACTACAAGTCGATCGCGACGCGCGAGCTGCCCGTCGTGATCCTCGAGCCGCGCTGAGGCGCGGGACAGGCCGGCGCGTCCTCGAAATGGCGCTCGTCGGCTCGCCGGCGCGACGAAGCGGACTCGATCGGGCAGATGCAGACCTGTGGGCGCGCCGGCGCCTGGCCGGCGCGACGTACTGCTCGACGCCCGCGCAGCGGCCTGCGGTGCTCGTGAGCCCAGGGGGGCTCGGAGCCGATCCCGCGATCCTCCCGGTCGACCTCCCAGTCGACGGGATCGTCGTCCTCGAGCAGGAGGAATGCGCGGGTCAGCGCGAGCGCCTTGACGGCGTGCTGCGCGAGCGTCGATGTTGCCTGTGAACAGAACACGTGTTCGTAGAGTACGTTCGCGCTCGGACGGAACGGGCACGAACATACGTGCGCTTCCTCGCAAGCGGTTGCTCGAGCCGCGGAAGTGGCCTGTTGATGCGAGATCCGGCCGAGATGATCTGCAAGGAAAGTTGCAGCGGCGAGGCGCTTCGCGGACAAGCTGATCCTGATCTGCTGGCGGCGCTGTGCGCGAGGGACGCAGCGAAATCGGCGACATCCGCCAGATCGATCGCGGGTACGAGCGGTCGCCTGCGTCACCCTCTAGGCTCCGGGCATGATCCACCCGATCCCCAGCGGCACGCGCGACGTGCTGGCAGACGAGATGCGCGAGATGCGCGCGATCACGGAGGCGCTGCGGGGCGTGTTCGAGCGCAGCGGCTACGGCGAGGTGTACACGCCGGCGCTCGAGTACGAGGCGGTGCTGGCGCGCGCGGGGACGACGGCGACGGCGTCGGCGCCCCCGGCGTACCGGGTCTTTGACGAGGCGGGCGCGGTGCTGGCGCTGCGCTCGGACATGACGGTGCCGATCGCGCGCGTGGTGGCGAGCCGCTACGCGGCGGCGGAGCCACCGCTGCGGTTCTGTTACCTGGCGCATTGCTACCGCGGGGTGCGCCCACAGCGCGGCCAGCCGCGGGAGCTGCTGCAGGCGGGCATCGAGCTCGTCGGCGCGCCGGCGCCGCAGGGCACGGTGGAGGCGCTGAACGTGCTCTGCGCGGCGCTCGACGCGGTGGGCCTCGCGGACTACCGCGTGGGGTTGGGCGACGCGTCGCTGTTCGGGGCGCTGATGGCGGGGATCGGCGTCGCGGCACAGACACGTCCGGCACTGCTCGGGGCGCTCGCGCGGCGGGACTTCGTGGAGCTCGAGGGGGTACTCGCGGCGGCGGGGCTGAGCGCGCACGACGCGGAGCTGCTGCTGAGCGTGCCGCAGCGGCGCGGCGGCCCGGAGGTGCTGGCGGACCTGCCCGGGCCGGCGGCGGAAGCGGCGGGGGGAATGCGGATGGTGCACGAGTTGCTCGCGCCGGAGGTCGCGGAGCGCGTGATCTTCGACCTGGGCTTGACGCGCAGCTTGGGCTACTACACGGGCGCGGTATTCGAGGTCTACGACCCCGCGCTCGGCGCGCCGATCGGTGGTGGCGGCCGCTATGACGAGTTGCTCGGCCGCTTTGGGCGCGAGCTGCCGGCGGTGGGGTTCGCGCTGGGCGTAGACCGCCTGCACATCGCGCTTGCGGGCGAGGAGCGCGGGACCGGCGTGAGGCTCGCGCGATGAGCCCGCTTGGCGGGCTGCGGATCGCGGTGCCGCGCGGGGCGCTGTTCAACGGCACGGTGGACCTGCTGGCGGGGCTGGGGGTGCAGACCGATGAGCTGCGCACCAACGATCGCAAGCTCCTGTTCGAGGAGATCGGCGTGATCACGATGCGTCCCTCGGATGTGCCGACGTACGTGGAGGCGGGCGCGGCGGACGTCGGGATCACGGGCAAGGACGTGCTCGCGGAGCTCGCGCTCGCGGAGGCCTCGGGGGCGGCGCCGGGGGGCGGTGCGCGCGCGCACGGGGGTCGCGAGGTGTACGAGCTGCTGGACCTGGGCTTCGGGCGCTGCACGATGGTGCTCGCGACGATGGCGGGCGAGCCGGACCCGGCGGCGGAGGCGCTGCGGCGCCTGGGCGTGATGCGGGTCGCGACGAAGTACCCGCGGATCGCGGCGCGCCACCTCGAGGAGACGGGACGCCAGGCGGAGATCGTGGAGGTGAAGGGCTCGGTCGAGCTGGCGCCGCTGACGGGGCTGGTGGAGGCGATCGTAGACCTGACGGCGACGGGGACGACGCTGCGCGAGAACAACCTCGTGGTGCGCGAGCGGTTCCTGGAGTGCACGGCGCGCCTGATCGCGAACCCGGTCGCGCACAAGCTGAAGGCGGCGGCGATCGACGACCTGCTGGGGCGGCTGCGCGCGGCGCCAGCGCGGGACGGGGGCGCGAGTGCGGCCTCCGCCCGCGGGGAGGACGCGAGTGCGGCCTGAGCGGCTGGGGCTGGAGGACGTGCAGCGGCTGGGCGGCCCGGCGGGCGTGGCGGAGCGGTTGCGCTCGCTGGTGCCGGGGGGTGCGTCGGTGGAAGAGGACGTCGAAGTGATCATCGCGAACGTCTGGGAAGGGGGCGACGGGGCGGTGCGCGAGCTGACGCGCGAGTTCGACACCGGCGGCGTCGATCCACGGCCGCTGCTGGTCTCGGCGCCGGAGCTCGACGACGCGATCCGCAAGCTGCCGCTGGACGTTGTCGCCGGGCTGCAGGTAGCGATCGCGAACGTCGCGCAGGTCGCGCAGGCGGGGGTGCACGAGGACATCGCGATCGACCTGCCGCAGGGACAGCGGGTGACGCTGCGCGAGGTGCCGGTCGGCGCGGCCGCGGTGTACGTGCCGGGCGGTCGCGCGGCGTACCCGAGCACGGCGGTGATGGGCGTGGTGGCGGCGCGCGCGGCGGGCGTGCTGGAGGTGGCGGTGTGCTCGCCGCCGGGCGGCGACGGGGAGATCGACGCGGCGGTGCTCGGCACGTGCCGGCTGCTGGGAGTCGAGCGCGTGTACCGGATGGGCGGCGCGCAGGCGATCGCGGCACTGGCGTACGGGACGCAGACGGTGTCCGCGGTGGACGTGATCGTGGGCCCGGGGAACCTGTACGTGCAGGAGGCCAAGCGCCAGCTCTCCGATCGCGTGGGGATCGATGGCTTCGCGGGCCCGAGCGACCTGTTGGTGGTCTTCGGCGACGACGCGGATCCGCGCCTGGTGGCGCTCGACATGGCGGCGCAGGCCGAGCACGGCCCGGGCAGCCTCGTGGGCGCGATCTGCTCGTCGGCGGGTGCGCTGGACCTGCTTGGGGACGAGCTGGAGCGCCTCGCGCAGGAGTATCCGGGGCTGCGCCCGGCGGCGTGCGTGCTGGTGCAGAGCGCGGACGCGCGCGAGGCGCTGGCGATCGCGAACGCGTTTGCGGCGGAGCACCTGCAGCTGATCGGCGCCGAGCCGGAGGCGCTCGCGGGGACAGCGCGCGCGGCGGGCTGCGTGTTCGTGGGTGCCGCGGCGGCGACGGCCTTTGGCGACTACGTCGCGGGCTCGAATCACATCTTGCCGACGGGCGGCGCGGCGCGCTTCGCGTCGGGGCTCTCGGCGCGGCACTTCCGGCGGCGGATGGCGGAGGTGCGGCTCGGCGCGGTGGGCGGCGAGACCGCGAGCAAGCTCGCCGCGGCGGGCGCGCCGATCGCGCGCGCGGAGGGCTTCGAGCTGCACGCGCGCTCGATGGAGGCGCGGATGGGGGAGAATCCGCTGCGATGAGTCGCGAAGCGAAGATCGAGCGCCGCACGGGCGAGACGGACGTGAAGCTCGCGCTCGCGCTGGACGGCACCGGCGCGGGCGCGCGCGCGACGGGGGTGGGCTTCTTCGATCACATGCTCGACCTGCTCGCGCGCCACGGACGCTTGGACCTCGAGCTGACGGTGAGCGGTGATCTCGACACGGGGGCGCACCACACGGTGGAGGACACAGCGATCGTCCTGGGCCAGGCGCTCGACCGCGCGCTGGGCGAGCGCGCGGGGATCGTGCGCTACGGCGCGGCGACGGTGCCGATGGACGAGGCGCGCGCGAGCTGCGCGATTGACATCTCGGGCCGCCCGTACACGCTGTTCGAGGCGAACCTGCCACCGGGCGCGACGGGCGGCTTCGAGCACGAGCTCGCGGAGGAGTTCTTCCGCGCGCTCGCGAACGCGGCGAAGCTGACGCTGCACCTGCGGGTGGAAGCGGGCAGCAATGCGCACCACATGATCGAGGCGGCGTTCAAGGCGTTCGCGCGCGCGCTGCGCGCGGCGGTCGCGCTGGACCCGACGGAGAGCGGCGTGCCGAGCACGAAGGGCACGCTGACGGCATGAGCGCTCCGGTGCGGCCGCGGATCGCGGTGGTGGACTACGGCATGGGCAATCGGCGCTCGGTTGAGAAGGCGCTGGAGCGGGTGGGGGCGAGCGCGTTCGTGAGCCGCGATCCCGCGGCGCTGCGCGCGGCGGATGGGCTACTGCTGCCCGGCGTGGGCGCGTTCCCGGCGGCGATGGCGACGATTCGCGAGCTGGGCCTGGATGCGCTGCTGCGGGAGTGCGCCGCGGCGGGGATGCCGCTATTTGGCTCGTGCATGGGAATGCAGCTGCTGTTCGAGCGCTCGCAGGAGCACGGCGGCGCGGAGGGCCTGGGGCTACTGCGCGGCGAGGTGCGCGAGCTGCGCGCGCCAGGTCTGAAGCTGCCGCACATCGGTTGGAGCGAGGTGCGCTGGCGGAGCTCCTCGCGACTACTGGCGGGCCTGCCGGACCCGGCGTTCCTCTACCACGTGCACAGCTTCGTCGTGCACCCCGCGGGTGAAGATGTGGTGCTGGGGGAGGCGGAGTACGGCGAGCGCTTCCCGGCGGTGGTGGGCGCGGGCAACGTGTTCGGGGCGCAGTCGCATCCGGAGAAGTCCTCGACGCACGGACTCGCGCTGCTGGGCAACTTCGTGGCGATCTGCGCGGAGGCCCGCGCGGGCACGCGCGTGCCGCTGGCGTCGTGAGTCGCGTGCGCATGTCCACGCGCACGGCGGGGGTGCGCGGCCGATGATCCTCTACCCCGCGATCGACATCCTGGGCGGCAGCGCGGTGCGCCTCGTGAAGGGCGACTTCGCGGCAAAGAAGGTCTATGACGAGGACCCGCTGTCGGCGGCGCGCGCATGGACGGAGGCGGGCGCGCGGCACCTGCACGTGGTGGACCTCGACGGCGCGAAAGAGGGACGCGCGGTGAACGTGGGGAACCTGCGGCGCATCGTGGACGAGTTGGGGGTGCCGGTGCAGTACGGGGGCGGCCTGCGCACGTTGGTGGCGATCGAGGAAGCGATCGAGGCGGGCGCGCAGCGGGCAATCCTGGGGACGGCGGCGTTCAAGGACGAGTCGCTGCTGGACGCGGCGCTGGCGCGCTGGCCACAGCGGATCGTGGTCTCGGTCGACGTGCGCGGCGGGCACGTGACGACGGCGGGCTGGACGGAGGGCACGCAGCTCGGCACGGAGGACGTGATCGCGGGCCTGTACGAGCGCGGCGCGCGCGAGCTGGTGTTCACGAACGTGGACCGCGACGGGATGCTCGAGGGTCCCAGCCTCGAGGAAGTCGACCGCGTCGCTGCAGCGGTGCGGGGCCGCGTGATCTACTCGGGCGGGATCGGGCGCCTCGCGGATCTGGAGGGCCTCGTGGCGCTGGGGCGCGAGAGCCTGGCGGGGGTGATCGTGGGCAAGGCGCTGTACGAGCGGCGCTTCACGGTTGCGGAGGCGCTGGCGGTGCTGGGCGAGTGAGTGAAGGATTTGGGATTGGACCCCTTCGGGGTCCCGGTTGGGTCGGCCGGTGCATCGCTACGGTGGGTGTGTGCACCTGAAGCGCGTGATCCCCTGCCTCGACGTCGATCGCGGCCGTGTGGTGAAGGGCGTCGAATTCCTCGACATCCGCGACGCCGGCGACCCGGTGGAGCTCGCGGCGCACTACGACCGCGAGGGCGCGGACGAGCTCGTGTTCCTCGACATCACGGCGACGCACGAGCGGCGCGAGACGATCGTCGCGCTGGCGCGGCGCACCGCGGACGAGGTGTTCGTCCCGTTCACGATCGGCGGCGGGATTCGCTCGGTGGCGGACGCGCAGGCGGTGCTGGACGCGGGCGCGGACAAGGTCGCGGTGAACTCCGCGGCACTAGGACGTCCGCAGCTGATCGACGAGCTCGCGCGCGTGTTCGGGACGCAGTGCGTGGTGCTCGCGATCGACGCGAAGGCGCGGCCAGCGGGTGGCTGGGAGGCGTACCTAGCGGGGGGCCGTACGCCCACGGGTCGCGATGTGGTGACGTGGGCGCGGGAGGCGGTGGAGCGCGGTGTGGGCGAGATCCTGCTGACGAGCATGGACCGCGACGGGACGAGCGACGGCTACGACCTCGCGTTGACCGCCGCCGTCGGGGGCGCCGTCGGGGTGCCCGTGATCGCCTCCGGCGGCGCCGGGGAGCCCGAGCACCTCGTGCAGGCGCTCACCGCCGGTGCCGACGCCGCGCTGTGCGCCTCGATCTTCCACTACGGGCGCTACACCGTCGGTGAGACCAAGGAGCACCTGCAGCGGGCCGGCGTCGCCGTGCGGCGCTGAGCAGCGCCGGCCGCGCGCCCGCCGCACGGTCGTTTGGACTCTGCGAACCTCCAGCGATGCGCTCCCCCGATCGTAAGCCGCGTGAGCTGCTGGCGCGCCTGGCCGAGCAGCCCGGCGGCGCGCGGCTGCTCGCGCTGGCCGGGCCCGAGACCTATCTGGTGGGCGGCGCCGTACGCGACTTGATGCTTGGGCGCGTGCCGCGCGAGCTCGACGTGGTCGTCGAGGGGGAAGACGCCGCGCGCGCGCTGGTTGCGGAGCTTGCCGCGGCGGCTGCGGGCGGCGCGGGGGATGGAGCGGTGGGGCCCCGGCCGGTCGAGCACCCGCGTTTCGGTACCGCGCGCGTCGAGTTGCCCGGTGGGGCGCGCGTCGACGTGGCGCAGGCGCGCCGCGAGCGCTACCCCGCGCCGGGCGCGCTGCCCGAGGTGGAGCCCGCGCGCCTCGAAGAGGACCTGCTGCGGCGCGATTTCACCGTCAACACGCTCGCGCTCGCGCTCGCCCCCAACGCTGCGGGCGGGGCGCTGCGCGCCGCTGCGCACGCGCTTCAGGATCTGCGCGAGGGCCGCCTGCGGGTGCTGCACGAGCGGAGCTTCATCGACGATCCGACGCGCCTGTGGCGGCTCGCTCGCTATCGCGCCCGTCTGGACTTCGCGATCGAGGAGCGCACGGCGCAGCTGGCGCACGCAGCGGTCGCGGCGGGGGCGCTGGCGACGGTCTCGGGCGCGCGGGTCGGCGCGGAGCTGCGCCTCGCGTTGGCCGAGCCGGACGCGCTGGCGGCGCTCGCGGAGCTCGAGCGGCTGGGGGTGCTGCGCGCTTTGCACCCGCGGCTGCGCTTGGACCACGAGGTCGTAGAGCGCGCGCTGGAGCTGCTCGCGGGTGGGCGCGCGGTGGCGGTGCAGGACGCGGGCGCACCCGGTGCCGGGGACCGCCCGGATCTGCTGATGCTCGCGGGAATTGCGCTGCCGCTGGCGCTGAGTGGTGTGCTCGGCGGCGACACCGCAGCGTGCACGGCAGCGGACGGCGATGCGCGCAGCGAGATCGCGGCCTTTCTCGATCGCCTGGAGTTCACTGCGGCTGATCGCGACCGGGTGGTGAGCGCGGCGGCCGCGGTCCCGGGGTTGATCGATGAGCTGCCGGGAGCGGTGCGAGCGTCGCAGCTGCGCGAGGTGGCGGTGCGCGTGCCGCCGGAGGGCGTCGCGCTGGCGGGTGCACTGAGCGTGCCGGCGGCTACGCCCGCGCGCCGGTGGTTGTGTGAATTGCGCCACGTGCGCCTATCGATCGGCGGCAAGGACTTGCTCGCGGCCGGTGTGCCCGAGGGTCCCGAGCTCGGACGGCGGCTGGAGCGGGCCCTGCGGATGCGACTCGACGGCGCGCTGGCGGACGGCCCGGAGGCGGAGTTGGCTGTGGCGCTCGAGGATCCACTGGGCGCCTAGCCGTGGCGCCAGAATGGCCCTACAATTTGTGCGTGCCCAGCGTGCAAATCAAGAACGTGCCGCCCGACGTCCATCGCGTCCTTCGGCGCCGCGGATCTGGGAGCTCCGCCACAACCTCTGCGCCTACCACGCGGCATACGTGGCTTTGGCCGAGGCTATCGAGGCAACGCTGCTGACGGCTGACGGTAGATCGACTCGGGCGCCCGCGCTCGAGCGCGATGGGCGAGAAGATGGCGCCTGAGCAGCGGGCGCCCGCAAGCGTGAGCGGTCTTGGGCTGCGCTGCGAGCTGCCTGGCGGCGGCGGCGCGTTGTTCACGATGCGCAGAGACGGCAACCTCTCGACGATGCGTGGCGAGCACTCCGAGAATGGCGGGCGCGAACGCGACCGGATCTGCGCGGAGCTCGGGCTGGACTGGCTGTGCGCTAGCCGTCAGGTGCACGGAGCGAGCGTGCAGCGTGTGTACAGCCAGGGCGGCAGTGGCGGGCGCGCGGTCGCGATCGACGCGGATGGTCACGCGACCTCCTTGCACGGAGTTGGGGCGATGGTGTTGGTCGCGGACTGCTTGCCGGTGCTGCTGGCGGCGCACGGCGCGGTCGCAGCTCTGCACGCGGGCTGGCGCGGGCTCGCGGCGGGCGTTCTGCGGGAGGGGGTGCGCGCGCTGCGGGAGGTTGGCGGCGAGGGCGAGATCGTCGCGCTGATCGGTCCCGGCGCGGGGCCGTGCTGCTACGAGGTTGGTGAGGAGGTGCACGCGGTATTTGGCGGCGCGCACCGGGTGGGGGAGCGCCACATCGATCTGGCGGCAATCGCCCAGCAACGGCTCGTCGCGGCGGGCGTGGGGGAGGTCGAGCGGCTCGACATATGCACGATCTGCGACACGCGCTTCTACTCGCATCGTCGCGAAGGCGAGCGCGCGGGCCGCCAGGCGGGGGTCGTGTGGTTGAGCTGATCGCCACGCCCGACGCGGCGCGGATTCGCGCGAACATCGCGCGAATCCGCGAGGAGATCGCGCAGGTGGGCGCTGCGGCGGGGCGCTGGAGCGCCGTCGAAGCGCCGGCGCGCGCGGCCGCCGAGGTTCAGGTGCTTGCGGCCGTCAAGTACGTCGCGCTCGCGGACCTGCCGGTGCTGGCGCAGGCGGGGGTGACGCTGGTGGGCGAGAACCGCGCGCAGGACCTGCAGGCGAAGGTCGCCGCGCACGGGGAGCTGTTCGAGTGGGACTTCATCGGACAGCTGCAGAGCCGCCGCGTGCGCGCGATCGTGCCGCACGTGCGCCTGATCCATTCGGTGGCGAGCGAGTCGGCGCTGCGGGAGCTCGCGCACCAGCGCGAGCATGCGCGTGCGGGCCTGGAGCTGCTGATCGAGGTCAACGTCGCGCGCGAGCCCGGCAAGGCCGGCATCGCGCCGGAGCAGCTGGAGGGATTTCTCGAGCACGCGCCGCTGCCGGTGGTCGGCTTGATGACGATGCCGCCGTTCGCGGATGACCCGGAGCGAAGCCGGCGCTGGTTCGCGGCGCTGCGCGAGCTGGCCGCAGCGCACGGCCTACGCCACCTCTCGATGGGCACCAGCCAGGACTATGCCGTGGCGGTCGCGGAGGGGGCGACGATTGTGCGGATCGGCGCGAGCCTATACGCTTAGCGTGAGCAGGGAAAACTCTGTCTCCAACGAAGAACGGCCCTAAGCAATGGCTTTCCGTGACTCATGGCACCGCGCGCTCGTGTACTTCGGCCTCGCCGAGGAGTACCACGAGGACTACGAGGACCCCGCTCCGCCGGAGGCGGAGCTCGAGGACCACTACCGCGAGCGCCCGAATGTGCGCCGTCTGCGCCGCCGTCGCGACGAGTTCGACGAGATCTTTGCCGAGGACGATCGCGCGGAGGCCGGTGGGGGGCGCGGACGCGGAGCGACGGCGGTGCTACGCCCGGTCGGCGGTCGCGGCGCGGGCAACGGCGACGTACGCGTGCACCTCGTGGTGCCGAAGTCATTCAACGACGCGCAGCAGGTCGCGGACCGCTTCAAGGACTCGATCCCCGTGATCCTCAACCTCCAAGGCACCGAAACGGAGCTCGCCAAGCGCCTGATCGACTTCGCGAGCGGCCTCACCTACGCGCTCGACGGCGGCATGCAGCGGATCGCGGACAAGGTCTTCATGCTGACCCCGCGCAACGTCGAGATCTCCGCGGAGGAGCGCGCGCGTCTAATCGAGAAGGGCTTCTTCAACCAATCCTGAGCGGCCCGTTCGCCCTCGCGGTGTTTATCTGGCCGGATCGCCTGTAGCCTAGGCGCCCTATGCAGATCGGTCTGATCGGAGCAGGCAACATGGCGCGCGCGCTGGCGCGCGGTTGGGGGCGGCCGGTGCTTTGCGCGGATCCGCTCGCCGAGCGCGCGCAGGTGCTCGCGACGGAGACGGGGGGAGAGGCGCTGGCGAGCAACGCGGAGGTCGCCGCGCGCGCGGACTTGGTGGTGCTTTGCCACAAGCCCTCGCAGCTGAAGGATGTTGCGGGCGAAGTCGCGCCGCAGGCGCGCGCGGTCGCGTCGATCCTTGCGGCGGTACCGCTCGCGCGGCTAAAGGCGGCCTATCCCGAGCGCCCGGTCTACCGCTTCATCCCGTCGCTGCCGGTCGAAGTGCGCCAGGGGCCGGTCGCGCAGGCCGCCGATGGCCAGCAGGACGCGACGCTCGACGCGGAAGTCCACGAGCTGTTCGCGGAGCTCGGCGCGCTCGTGGTGCTCGACGACGCGTTGCTCGATGTCGCGATGGGCCTGATGTCGTGCGCGCCGGCGTACGTCGCGCTGATCGCCGAGGCGCAGGTCGACGCGGGGGTGCGTCGGGGGATCCCGGCGGCGCAGGGAGCAGAGCTGGTGGTGCAGACGCTCGCGGGCACCGCGGAGCTGCTGCGCCGGCGTGGCTACGACACGCTCGCGGTGCGTCGCGAGGTGTCCTCGCCGGGCGGCGTGACGGCGCGCGGCCTGGAGGCGCTCGAGCGCGGCGGGGTGCGCACGGCGTTCAGCGACGCGCTCGACGCGGTGCTCGAGCTCGTGCCGCCAGCGCGATGACGCTCGTCTTCGCGACCGCGCTCGTGCTCGCGACCGCGCGCGCGGAGATCGCGAACTACCTCTCGGCGTTGATCGACGTCTACACGCTGCTGATCCTGGTGCATATCGTCGTGCAGTGGCTCTTCGCGTTTGGCCTGCGGCCGCCGTACTCACGTGCGAGTAGCGCGGCGCTGGGCTTCCTGCGCGACATCTGCGAACCGTTTCTGCGGATCTTCCGGCGCATCATTCCGAGCTTCGGGGCGCTCGACTTCAGCCCGATCGTCGCGATCATCGTGCTGAGGATCATCAACAGCGTGGTGGTCGAAGGCCTGATCCGCGGTTGATCGCGGTGGAGCGCTCTCCGGTATCCGTGGCGGGAGGCCCACGCGGGCCAGGGGCGCGCGCGGCGCGGATCTCGCCGTGGCTTCGCGCCGGCGCGGTCGCGGTGCTAGTGATCGCGATCGACCAGCTCGCCAAGCGCGCGGTGCGTGCGGGGATCGTTCCGGGTGAAGAACACAAGGTGCTGCCGGGCCTCGCGCTCGTGGACACGCGCAATCACGGGGTCGCGTTCGGCTTCCTGCCGGGCGACCACCTCGCGGTGACGATCGTGATCGGCGTGGCGCTGCTAGCGCTGCTGGCGTATTTCGCGCGCCACGCGACGCGGCCGTTGATCTGGTTGCCGACGGGCATGTTGATCGGCGGCGCGCTGGGCAACGTCGTGGATCGGCTGCGCGACGGCTCGGTGACCGACTTCATCAAGCTCCCGCTGGGCTGGCCGCCGTTCAACCTCGCGGACACCGCGATCACGCTGGGCGTCCTGATTCTGGTGCTCGTCATCGAGCGCCCGCGCGCGGCGTGAGCGCCTCCTTCACGATCCCCTACGAAGACGAGCACCTGCTCGTGGTCGACAAGGGAGCCGGGTTGGTCGTGCACCCGGCGCGCGGTCATCGCGAGGGGACGCTCTCACAATTGCTGGTAGGCGTCGCGGCGGGCGGGGAGCCGGAGCGCGCGGGCATCGTGCACCGCCTGGACCGCGATACGTCGGGGCTGCTCGTGGTGGCGCGCTCGGAGCAGGCGCACGGGCTGCTGCAGGCGGCGCTCGCGGCGCGGCGCATCGAGCGTGAGTACCTCGCGCTCGTGGTGGGGCGCCCGCCGGCGCGCAGCGGCACAATCGAGGCGCCGATCGGGCGCGACCCGCAGGTGCGCACGCGGATGGCGGTCGGCGGCAACTTCCCGCGCGAGGCGCGCACGCACTTCACGCTCGAGCGCGCGCTGGCGGCGCACACGCTGCTGCGCGTACGGTTGGAGACAGGGCGCACGCATCAGATCCGCGTCCACATGCAGGCGATCGGGCACCCTGTGGCGGGCGACCCGGAGTACGGTGCGCCGGGCGCGCTGGGCCTGGAGCGCCAGTTCCTGCATGCGGCGCGTCTGGCGTTCGAGCACCCGCTCAGCGGCGAGCGGATCGAGGTGCGCTCCGCATTGCCCGCGGACCTCGCGCGGGCGCTGGAGCGCGCCGAGCAGCTATCCTGAGCCCCTCACCAGGTACTTCGACCCGTGCGGTGACGGATCGCGGCCCTGCTCCTGCGCACGACCGGCTCGCCGGCGCCGCAGGAGTCCGCACCGGCCGCACGGCTGCCAATCAAGCACAACACACAAGGGAGCAAAGACCGTGGCCCAAGTAGGCATCGCGGAACTGCTGGAGGCCGGCGTCCATTTCGGCCATCAGACGCGCCGCTGGAACCCGAAGATGCGCCGCTTCATCCACGATGAGCGCAGCGGCATCTACATCATCGATCTGCTCAAGACGGCGACGCTGCTCGAGCAGGCCCGCATCTTCGCGGGGGAGCTCGCGCATCGCGGTGGAACGGTGCTGTTCGTGGGCACCAAGAAGCAGGCGCGCGACACGGTCAAGGACGTGGCGGAGGCGGCGGGCATGCCTTACGTCAACCACCGCTGGCTCGGCGGGCTGCTGACCAACTTCCAGACGATCAGCCAGCGCATCCGGCGCCTGCACGATCTCGAACGCTACGCGAGCGAGGGTCAGCTGGCGCTGCTGCCGACGCGCGAGCGGATGGCGGCGCAGGCGGACTTGGAAAAGCTGCGCGCGAACCTCGGTGGGGTCAAAGACATGCAGCGCGTGCCGAACGCGATGTTCGTGATCGATCTCAAAACCGAGGCGATCGCGGTGAAAGAGGCGCAGCGCCTGCGGATTCCGATCATCGGTCTCGTCGACACCAATTGCGATCCCGACGGGATCGACTACGTGATCCCGGGCAACGACGACGCGATCCGCTCGTGCGCGCTGATCACGCGCGCGATCGGCGACGTCGTCGCCCAAGGCCGCACGGTGTTCCGCGCCGAGGAGGAGCGCGCGCGCCAGGAAGCCGAGGAGAAGGCGCGCGTAGAGGCCGAGGCGCGGGCCAAGCGCGAAGCCGAGGAAGAGGCCAAGCGCGCCGCCGAGGAGCAGGCCAAGCGCGAGGAGCAGGCAAAGCGCGAGGCCGCCGCCGCGCAAGCCGCGGCCGCGGCGGCCGCGAAGACCGCGGCGGAGGCACAGGCCGCGCAGCCACCGGCGGTCCCTGCGGGGGAGGCGAAGGCCGCGCCGCCGCCGGCCGCCCCGGCCAAGCCAGCCAGCCAGTCACCGCCCGCCGCCGCGCCGGCGCAGCCGCCCGCGCCGCAGGCGCCGGCCGAGCAGGCCCCCGCGAGCCCGGCGCCGGCGGCGTCGACTCCCGCGCAGTCCACCGCGCAGCCCAGCGCGCAGTCCGCCGCGCAGCCCAGCGCGCAGTCCGCCGCGCAGTCCGCCGCGCCGGAGCAACCCGCGAAGGCGGTCGAGTCGGAGCAGCCCGCGGCGGCTGCGGAGCCGGGGGAGCCGCAGGAGGCGCAACAGGTTGAGGACGTAGTCGCGAGCGAGGAGGCGAAGGCATGAGTGCGGTGGAGATCAGTGCGCAGGACGTGAAGGCGCTGCGCGAGCGCACGGGCGCGGGGATGATGGATTGCAAGAAGGCGCTGACGGAGGCCTCGGGCGACATGGAGCAGGCGATCGAGCTGCTGCGCGTGCGCCAGGGCAAGAAAATCCAAGATCTCGGCGAGCGCACGGCGACGGAGGGCACGGTGCAGGCCTACGTGCACGCGGGCGCGAAGGTCGGGGTGCTGATCGAGGTGGACTGCAACACGGACTTCGTCGCGAGCAACGAGGACTTCGTGGGCTTCGCGCGCGACGTGGCGATGCAGATCGCGGCGACACCGACGGTGCGCTATGTGAGCCGCGAGGAGGTCCCCGCCGAGGCGCGCGACGCGGAGGCGCGCGTCTACGAGCAGGAGGCGGCGGACAAGCCCGAGAACGTGCGCGCGAAAATCGTGGAGGGCAAGCTCGATGCTTGGTATGAGACGATCGCGCTGCTCGAGCAGGAGCTGCACAACCCGAAGTTCGAGGGCAAGACGGTGCAGCAGCTGCGCGACGAGCTGACCGCGAAGACCGGCGAGAACGTCGTGATACGCCGCTTCGTGCGCTTCGCTGTGGGCCAGTAGGCTCTCGGCGTAGATGGCGCCGGTCTTCAAACGCATCCTGCTGAAGCTCTCGGGGGAGGCCCTGATGGGGGAGCTCGAGTTCGGGACCGACCCGGAGCGTGTGGTGGCGGTGGCGCGGCAGGTGAGCGCGGTGCGCGACGAGGGCGTTGAGGTCGCGATCGTGGTGGGTGCGGGCAACATCTACCGCGGCATGGAGGGCGCGGCGGCGGGCATGGACCGCGCGACGGCCGACTACATGGGGATGCTGGCGACGGTGCTCAACGCGCTGCCACTGCAGGACGCGCTGGAGAAGCACGGAACCGCGACGCGGGTGCAGTCGGCGCTGGGGATCTCGGAGGTCGCGGAGCCCTACATCCGGCGCCGCGCGATGCGCCACCTGGAGAAGGGGCGCGTGGTGATCTTCGCGGCGGGGACGGGCAACCCGTTCTTCACGACGGACACGGCGGCGGCGCTGCGCGCGGCGGAGATCCACGCGGAGATCATCCTGATGGCCAAGAACGGCGTCGAAGGCGTCTATACGGCCGATCCGGCGCTCGACTCCAGCGCGACGTTCATCCCCGCGATCACGCACATGGAGGCGCTCGAGCGCCGGCTGCGCGTGATGGACTCCACCGCGCTCGCGCTGTGCATGGAGAACGGGATGCCGCTGAACGTCTTCAACATGGACGACGAGACGAACATCGCGCGGATAATCTCCGGGGCACGCGTGGGCACCCTCGTATCGACACCCGGGGGCGAGGGCGGCAACGGTGCCTGAGATCCCCGACAGGAGCAGCGAAGGAGACGGGAATGGCTGACGAAGACCTAATCGACGGGCTGCTGGAGGACGCGGGGGCGCGGATGGCGAAATCCGTGGAGGCGACCCACCACGAGTTCGCGACGGTTCGCACGGGCCGCGCGAGCCCGGCGCTGCTGGAGCGGATCCTCGTGGACTACTACGGTGCGCAGACGCCGCTGAACCAGCTCGCGACGCTCTCGGCGCCGGAGGCGCGGCTGTTGACGGTGCAGCCCTACGACAAGTCCTCGATCAAGGCGATCGAGAAAGCGATCAACGAGTCCGACATCGGCCTGACGCCTTCCAACGATGGCAATATCGTGCGCCTCGTGGTTCCCGAGCCGACCGAGGAGCGCCGCCGTGAGCTGGTGAAGGTCGTGCGCAACCTCGCGGAGGAGGGGCGCATCAAGATTCGCAACGTGCGCCGCGACGTGATGCACGACCTGCGCGAGCTGAAGTCCGAGGGGGAGGCGGGCTCCGATGACGAGCACCGCGCGGAGGTGGGTCTGCAGAAGCTGACGGACGCGCGGATCGCGGAGCTCGACGCGGTGCTGAAGGCCAAGGAAGAGGAGATTCTCGAGGTCTGATGCTCGCGCGAGGAGGGGCAGCAGCGCTCCACCCGGGCTGCGGGGTCTAATGGACGCCGCCGCCGGCTCCGAAGGCCGCCCAGGGAACGCGCGCGCCGCCGCGGCGCGCTACGTCGCGATCATCACCGATGGCAACGGCCGCTGGGCGCGCGCGCGGGGGGTGCCGGTCAACGAGGGCCACGACGCGGGCGCGGACACGGTGAAGGCGCGGCTGCGCGATGCGGTGGAGCTGGGCGTGAAGGAGCTGACGGTGTACTCGTTCTCGACGGAGAACTGGTCGCGCCCGGTGCAGGAGGTGAGCGGCTTGATAGAGATGTTCTCGCGACGGATCGCGCGCGAGACGCCGGAGCTGCACGCGGAGGGCGTGCGGATGCGCTTTATCGGGCGCCGCGAGGGCATCTCGGAGAGCCTGCAGGAGCAGATGCGTGAGGCGCAGGAGCTGACCGACGCGAATCGCACGATCACGCTGTTCGTGGCGTTCAACTACGGCGGGCGCGCGGAGATCCTCGATGCGGCGGCGCGCTACACGGGCGGCGGTGAGGAGGAGTTCCGTCGCGGCCTGTACGCGCCGGAGATGCACGACCCGGACTTGATCATCCGCACGAGCGGCGAGCGGCGTCTGTCGAACTACCTGCTGTGGCAGTCGGCGTACTCGGAGCTGGTCTTTCGCGACGAGCTCTGGCCGGACTTCACGCGCGCCGCGCTGGAGGAGTCCCTCGCGGAGTTCAGCGCGCGCCGGCGGCGCTTTGGCGGGCGCTGAGCCGATGTCTTCGACGCGCGGCCGCGGCGGCTCGGTGGGCGGCGCGCGCGCGCGCTCGGACCTGAGCGCGCGGATCCTCGCGGCGCTGCCGGCGATCGCGTTCGCGCTGTTCATCGTGATCGAGGGCGGCCCGATCTTTGCGCTGGGGCTGTTCGCGCTGGGCTGCGTGTGCCTGCACGAGCTGTTCGCGATGTACGAGCGCGCGCATCCGGTGCGCCTGGCGGGCTTCGTTGGTCTCGCGGGCCTGCTGGTGGCGGCGCTCTACGGCGGCGCGCCGCAGGTCCTGCTGGCGGTGGTGGCGGTGCTGCCGTTGTTGTTTGGGTTGACGCTCGTGCAACTGCGCCCCAGCGTCGGCGGCCTCGCGGTAACGCTGCTGGGTGTGTTCTGGATCGGCCTCGCGCTCGCGCACGCGGTGATGCTGCGGGGGCTGCCGCACGGCGAGGGAATCGTGCTCGACGTGCTCGTCGGGACGTTCCTGGGGGACACGGGGGCGTATCTGGGGGGGCGTCTCTTCGGCAGCCGTCCGCTGGCGCCGTCGATCTCGCCGAACAAGACCGTCGAGGGCCTGCTAATCGGGATCGCGAGCGCGATCGTGGCGGTGTGGTTCGCGGGGCGCTACCAGGATTGGCTGCCGGGCACGCACGCGCTGGTGCTGGGAGTGGGGGTCGCGTTGGCGGGGCCGGTGGGCGATCTGTTCGAGTCGTTCGTCAAGCGCGAGGCGGGCGCGAAGGACGCGGGGCGGCTCTTCGGGGCGCATGGCGGCGCGCTGGACCGGCTCGACGCGGTGCTCTTCAGCGCGGTCGTCGGGTATTACATCTGGCTCGCGTATGTCTGACGGGGTGCAGCCCGCGGTGGCCGTCACGCACTACCCTCGGCTCTCGGTATGCCCAAGCGCCTGCTGATCCTCGGTTCCACTGGCTCGATCGGGACGCAGGCGCTCGACATCGTGCTCGCCGACCGGCGCCGCGGCGGGAGCGAGTTCGAGCTCGTCGGGCTCTCCGCCGAGCGCTCGTGGGAGACGCTCCTCGAGCAGGCGCGCGTCCACGACGTGCGGCGGATCGCGCTCGTCGACGAGCACGCGGCGGCGCGCGCCGCGGAGGTGTGGACCGACGGCGAGATCCTGCGCGGCGCGGAGGGGCTCGTGCAGCTCGTCGTCGAGTCCGGCGCGGAACTGGTGCTCAACGCGCTCGTGGGATCGGCGGGTCTCGGCCCGACCGTCGCGGCGCTCGGCGAGGGCATCGACCTCGCGCTCGCCAACAAGGAGTCGCTCGTCGTCGGCGGCGAGCTCGTCGGTGCGCTCGCTGAAGCGACCGGCGCGCGGATCGTGCCCGTCGACTCCGAGCACACCGCGCTGCATCAGCTGCTCGAGGGCCAGCCCGTGGGATCGGTCGACCGTCTCACGATCACCGCCAGCGGTGGCCCTTTCCGCGGCTATACCCGCGCGCAGCTGGACTCGGTGAGCGTCGCGCAGGCGCTCGCGCATCCGACGTGGGCGATGGGGGGCAAGATCACGATCGACTCGGCGACGATGATGAACAAGGGCCTCGAGTTGATGGAGGCGCATCACCTGTTCGGCACGCCCTATGAGCGCATCGATGTGGTCGTGCATCCGCAGTCGCTGATCCACGGGCTCGTCCAGCTCGCCGACGGCGCGATGCTCGCGCATCTCGGTCCGCACGACATGCGCCTCGCGATCTCCTATGCGCTGCACGGCGCGGCGAGCGTGCCACTCGGCATCGAGCCGCTCGACCTCGTGCAGGTCGGCGCGCTGACGTTCGAGGCCGTCGACCCGGACACCTTCCCCTGCCTGCGCCTCGCGCGCGAGGCCGCACAGGCGGGCGGCACCGCGCCGTGCGTCCTGAACGCCGCCAACGAGGTCGCCGTGCACGCGTTCCTCGGTGAGCGCCTCGCGTTCAGCGACATCCCCGCCGTGATCGAGCGGGCCTTGGAGCGGCTCGGCAGCGCCCCGGTGCGCGCCTTCGAGTCGCTCTACGAGGCCGACCGCAAGGCTCGCGTGATCGCCGCTGAAGCGGTCGCTGCGCTCGCTTGAGAACGTGGCTCGTCCGCGGGCTTGGCTTTGCGCATCGATCCGCCGCTCCGGTCGGTACGATCACGGTATGACCAAGGTGGCGAAGATCACGGTGTCCCTGCCCCAGGAGCAGGTCGAGGCGATGCGGGAGGCCGTCGCACGCGGCGACGCCAAGAGCGTGTCCGGCTATGTCTCCGCGGCTCTGCGGGACGCGCTCGCCAGAGACGGCGTCGAGCAGGATCAGGAGGGAGAGGACAGCCTCGCCGAGCTCGTCGCCGAACTGATCGCCGAGCACGGCAAGCCCAGTGCCGAGGCGTACGCGTGGGCGGACGCAGCGCTCGCCCTGTCCGATCCGCAGTGAAGGGGCTGACCCTCGATACGGGTGCTCTGATTGCGCTCGAGCGCGGTGAGCAGCGGATCACGGCCCTGCTCGATCGCGCGTTGGCGACGCCGGACGCGGTGCTTCACATTCCCGCCGCGGTTCTCGCGCAGGCATTTCGCGACGGCCGACGTCAGGTGCGCCTGGTGCGATTGCTGGGGCGTCGCCAGACCACCATCGTGCCCCTCGATGACTCGATCGCGTACGCGATCGGTGCTCTGCTCGGAGCAGCCGACGCGCGGGACGTGGTTGATGCGAGCGTTGTTCTGTGCGCGCGACTGCGGCGGCAGGGCGTCGCGACCAGCGACCCCGACGACCTGCGGCGGCTCGATCCCTCGCTGCTGTTGACCGTCGTCTGACGGGCCGCCCGGTCGCCAACGCTGAGGCCGCGTGGATCACGTGAGCCTGCGGCGCTCGACCTGCGGGCTCTCGGCGCGGAGGCTGCCAAACTGAGCGCATGAATTGGGTTCTTACGATCCTCGGCATCGCGGCGCTGGTGGTGCTGCACGAGCTGGGCCACTTTCTCGCGGCCAAGGCGGTCGGCATGCGCGTCGAGCGCTTCTCGCTGTTCTTCCCCCCGAAGCTCTTCGGCGTGCAGCGCGGCGAGACGGAATACATGATCGGGGCGATCCCCGCGGGAGGCTACGTGAAGATCACCGGCATGAGCCCGACCGAGGAGATCCCACCGGAGCTCATACCGCGCGCCTACTACATGCAGGCTCCCTGGCGGCGTATCGTCGTGATCGCGGCCGGTCCCGGCGTCAACCTCCTGATCGCCTTCGTCCTGTTCTGGGCGATGCTCTACAGCGGCAATCTCAACGGCGTCACGACGCTCGGCAACCTCAACTCGTCGGTCCAGACCCTGGTCGCCAACACCTCGGTGCTCGCGGTCGAGCAGGGCGAGCCGGCGCACGGCGTGCTCGAGCCCGGCGACAAGATCCTCGCAATCGGCGGTCATCCCGTGACGGTCGCCTCGGCGATGCACGCGATCGGCGCCCACCGCTGTGCGGGCACGCCTACCGAAGGCTGCCGCGCGCAGACTCCGGTGGCGCTCACGGTGAGGCGTGGGGGACGTGATGTCCAGCTCTCGGTCTACCCGCGCTACAGCCGCCCGGCCGGCCGCATGCTGATCGGCTTCGAGTTCGGAGCGAGCGCGAAACACTTCGGGGCATTCGCCGCCGCCGGAGCCGCGCTGAGCGAGATGTGGGGCATCACCGCGCAGACGCTCACGAACGTCGAGCACGCCTTCACGAACCCCAAAGTTCGCAAGCAGTTCAGCGGCATCGTCGGGATCACCGCCGACACCCACGAAGCGATCTCCGCCGGCGCCGGGTACGCACTGGTGATCCTCGCGTTCGTCTCGCTGGCGCTCGCGATCGTGAACCTCTTCCCGTTCCTGCCGCTGGACGGCGGTCACATCCTCTGGGCGGTCGCCGAGAAGGTGCGCGGCCGGCGCGTGTCGCTGACCGCGATGTGGCGCTTCAGCTCGGTCGGGATGCTCCTGCTCGCGTTCCTGGTGATCAACGGCATCAGCAACGACATCAGCCGGCTGGGCGGGTGAGCGACCGCCGTCACCGATGGTCGCGAGCGCATAGGCTTTGCTGAACAGCGCCTTTCGGGAGGCGCGTTGCTGATGAGCTCCATACCCCCTACAACCGCGACCTCGCAGTCCGACGCAGGCTCCGCACTGCGTACAGCCGACGACGCTTCCCCAGTGGGCCCCGCCGCCGCCCATGCCGCGACGATGGTCGAGGCCTTCGCGATCACCAGTGCCGCGCTGGGCGGCCGCGTCGCGATTCGGACCAAGGGCGACGCGCAGACGCTGACGTGGGCGCAGTGGCATCAACGGTCGCAGGAGCTCGCGGGCGGCTTGCACCGGCTCGGGCTGCGCCGCGGCGAGACGCTCGCGCTGCTGCTCGGCAACCGGCCCGAGTTCCACGTTGCCGACATGGCCGCGGTGCTGCTCGGCGCGACGCCGTTCTCCATCTACCAGACCTACGCCGCCAACCAGATCGAGTTCGTCATCTCCGACGCCGACGCGCGCATCGCGATCGTCGAGCGCCAGTATCTCGACCGTCTGCTGCAGGCCCGGCGTAACCTGCCGCACCTCGAGCACGTGATCCTCGTCGATCCCGACGGCGCCGAGCCAGATAGCGGTGGACAGAGTCGCAGCGGCACGGGTGCGCCCGGCGCGGGTTCGCTGCCCGCGGGCGTTCGCACGCTCGCGGATGTCGAGGCCTCAGGCCGCGACGAGCAGACCCAGCGCGAGGTCGCCGAGGCGGCCGCGCAGGTCGGCCCCGAGGACATCCTGACGCTGATCTACACCTCCGGCACGACCGGGCCGCCGAAGGGCGTGCAGCTCTGCCACCGCAACCTGCTGTCGGCGGTCACCGGGATCGAGCGCATGGTGCAGTTCCCGGCGGGCTCGCGCGTGATCTCGTGGCTGCCCGCCGCGCACATCGCCGAGCGCGGCGCGCACCACTACCTGCCGATCGTCTACGGCCTGCAGATCACCAGCTGCCCGGATCCGCGCGAAGTGATGGCCTATCTGCCCGAAGTGCGCCCGCAGTGGTTCTTCGCGGTGCCGCGCATCTGGGAGAAGCTGAAGGCCGGCCTGGAGACGATGCTCGCCGGGTTGCCCGACGAGCAGCGCGAGCGTACCGAGCGCGCGCTTGGCGCCGCGGTCGAGAAGGTGCGCCTGGAGCAGCGCGGGGAGCCCGTTCCCGCGGAGCTCACCGCCGAGGTCGCGCTCGCCGACGAGCAGATCTTCGCGGGCCTGCGCGCGATGCTCGGCTTCGACCAGGTCAAGGCCGTCAACGTCGGCGCCGCGCCGACGCCGGTCGAGGTGCTCGAGCTCTTCCACGCGATCGGCATCCCGCTCTCGGAGCTATGGGGGATGTCGGAGACCTGCGGCGCCGGCTGCGTGAACCCGCCCGAGAAGATCAAGCTCGGCACCGTCGGGCCGCCCGCGCCCGGCGTCGAGCTCTCGATCGCCGACGACGGCGAGGTGCTCGTGCGCGGCGACGTTGTCATGCTCGGCTATCGCAACGCTCCCGAGAAGACCGCCGAGGCGATCGATGCCGACGGCTGGCTGCACACCGGCGACATCGGCGAGCTCGACGACGACGGCTACTTGAAGATCGTCGATCGCAAGAAGGAGCTGATCATCAACGCCGCGGGCAAGAACATGTCGCCGGCCAACATCGAGGCCGCGATCAAGAGCGCCTCGCCGTTGATCGGCCAAGCCTGCGCGATCGGCGACGCGCGCCCCTACAACACCGCGCTGATCGTGCTCGACGCCGACTTCGCGCCGCTGTGGGCCGCCAAGCACGCGCTCGCGGGCCGCACGCTGGAGGAGCTCGCCGACGAGCCCGCCATGCGCGCGGCCGTGCAGCAGGCGATCGACGCCGCCAACTCGACGCTCGCGCGCGTCGAGCAGATCAAGAAGTTCACGATCGTCCGCGGCGACTGGCTCGCCGGGCAGGACGAGCTGACCCCGACGATGAAGCTCAAGCGTAAGCCGATCGCCGCGAAGTACGCCGCGGCGATCGAAGCGATGTACGCCTGAGCGCGAGGCGACGCAAACCAGAGCGACGCGTTTTCGCGCTTTTGGATCGGCGTTAGCGATCTGCCGGCAGTATCGTGAACGCCCCGCCACCAAGCGGTGAGACGGCGCGAAAGTGCCGCTCGTCGAAGCTCACGATGCGCGTGGTGCGGTAGCGCTCGGCGAGAGCGATAAGTGCGCAATCGGCAAGCCCCAGGTCCAGGTCGGCGTAGCGCGCGTCGAGAGCAACGACCTGCTCGTAGTCCTCGCGCTCGAGGCACGCAACGCGGAAGCGGCCCCGGGCAAGGTCTCCCAAGAACGCCCTGCGAGCGGCCTGGCTGAAGCGTTGGCCGAGCAGATAGTCGACCTCGGCGGTCGTCGGGGCTGGCATCACGAGATCACCCGGCTCGTCTCGAAGTGTCGCGAGGATGCCCTCGCGCTCGGGGTCGCTCGGGTCGGCGAGGGCCACGACCGGGCCGGCGTCGATCAGCAGCGTCAACTGCCGAAGCCTTCTAGAAGCTCTTCGTCGGGAATCTTGGAGATCGGGCGCGACTCGCCATCTCTGCGCGGGAAACCGGCGGCGACCTCGAAGTTGCGATCGCGCGACGCCGGCGGCTCATACGTCGCAATGGCCGCTCTCAGGATCTCTGCCTGCGAGCGGCCCTCCTGACGGGCGAGGCGCGCGAGGCGCTCGGCCTGTCCATCATCGAGATAGACACTCGTCTTACGCATCGCGATGAGTATAGGGCATAACGTAGGGTGTCATCGTTGCCGTGGGTGGGATGTTCAGGCGGTGGACGGGATCGGCGTGAGCGTCGCGCGCGACTCCCAGCCCAGGCAACACATCGCTCAGTCAGCCGGGCGCACCGACACCCAGCTCTTGACGAGCGGGCCGAAACGCTCGGCGTGGGCCGGCCCGAACAGGCGCTCCATCTCACCCCGGCGCAGCAGCTCGATCGCTTCCCACTCGCCCGCGGCTCCCAGCCGCCAGTAGGGGCGGCGCAGGCGCGGCGGCAGCCAGTGCGCGAATGGCAGCAGCGCGTGCGGCTCCAGTGGAAACGACCACGCCGGTGTCTGCACGAACCAGCCGCGGCCCACGCGGCGCAGCTCGGCCGCGAAAGCCTCGCGTCGAGCCGGCGCGACGTGCTCGATCACGCTGCTGCAATACACGAGGTCGAACTCGCCGTCCGCAAACGGCAGGCCCGCCGCTGCGTCCGCTTGCACGAACGGGCCGCGGTAGTCCGGGCACGGCGCGATGTCGAGGCCCGTGATGTCGAGTACGGGCTCGAGGCCCCGCAGGCCCAGGCGGCCGCAGCCGACGTCGAGCACGCGGCCGCCGGGCGGCAGGCGCGCCTGGGAGAAGAAACGCTCGTGCCGGCGCCGCCGCGCGCGCGCCGCGTAGGGGGAGGCC
Source organism: Solirubrobacteraceae bacterium (assembly GCA_035483545.1). Lineage (GTDB taxonomy): Bacteria > Actinomycetota > Thermoleophilia > Solirubrobacterales > Solirubrobacteraceae > Palsa-744. The sequence goes on from DATHPS010000009.1 coordinate 25,922, forward strand.
AGGCGCGCGAGGTGCCCACGCGCGGTGGGGTAGACGTTCTCGCTAGGGGGGAGGGCTCGTGTCATCGAACGGGCCGCGTCATCGAACGGGCCGCGTCATCGAACACGACGCGTCATCGAACGGGACGCATCATCGGCCGGCACGACCGGCGCCTCACCAGAGGACCGAGACGTCGTACTTGGAGATCTGCTCGTCGCCGGTCACGATCGCGAGGCGCTCGATGCTCGCCTGCGCCACGAGCATGCGGTCGAAGGGATCGCGGTGCAGCAGCGGAAGCTCGCCGGCGGCCTTCGCGTGGCGCTCATCGATGTGCAGGAACGGCAGGCCGGCGGCACTCAGTGCGACAGCCAGGTCCGGCCCCTTCAGCCGTCCCGCCGAGCGCTTGATCGAGGCCTCCCAGACGCTCGCGACGCTGACCACGGCCTCGACGCCTGCCTGCGCGATCGCCGCGCGCGCGGTCGCGCTGAGTCGCCGATCGCCCGCGAGCCACCAGATCGCGGCGTGAGTATCGATCAACAGCTTCAAGCGCGCGGCACTCCAAACAGATCGGCGAGCTCTTCGCTGTCCGCATCGAAGTCCTCGGCGATCTCGAATTGGCCGGCGAACATGCCGAACGAATCGGCGACCGGAGGCTCGACTGGCTCGCTGACGATGCGGGCGACCGCTGTCCCGGCACGCATCAGAACCACCTCCTCGCCCTCTTCCACTGCGCGCAGCAGACGCGAGAGATGCGTCTTTGCTTCGTGCACGCCGACACGCCTGACTTTGGTGGGCATGTCGTTAGTCTAGCCAACTTAGTCATCTTAGTCTCCATGTGATTCGTCCTTGACGAGCGCGGGGACCGGTTCCTCTGCAACTTCCCCTACCGGACTACACCGACCGCCGCCGTAGAATGGGACGAACATGGCCTCCCAACGCCAGCTCCACGTCGGTCCCGTAGCGATCGGCGGCGGCGCTCCGGTCGCGGTGCAGACGATGACCAAGACCGAGACCGCGAACCTCGCGGCGACGATGAGACAGATCCACGAGGTCGCCGCCGCCGGCGCGGACATCGTGCGCGTCGCGGTTCCGCGCGAGCAGGACGTCGAGGCGCTGAAGTCCATTGTCGCTCAGTCTCCGATCCCGATCATCGCGGACATCCACTTCAACCACACGCTCGCGCTGAAGTCGATCGAGGCCGGCGCGCACTGCGTGCGCATCAACCCCGGCAACATCGGCGGCCCCGAGAAGGTCGCCGCGGTCGTCGCGCTCGCGCGCGAGCGCGACACGCCGCTGCGCGTCGGCGTTAACTCGGGCTCGCTGCCCAAGCACCTGCGCCAGCTCGAGTACGAGAACCCCGTCGAGGCGCTCGTCACCGCGGCGCTGGAGACCGTGCAGCTCATGGAGAGCCTCGACTTCACCCACTTCAAGGTCTCGATGAAGTCGACCTCCGTGCCCAACACGATCGCCTCAAACCGGATGCTCGCCGAGAAAATCCCCTACCCGCTGCACCTCGGGATCACCGAGGCCGGCACCAAGTGGTCGGGCTCGCTGAAGTCCGCGGTCGGACTCGGCACGCTCTTGGCCGACGGCATCGGCGACACGATCCGCATCTCGCTCTCGACCTTCCACGCCGAGGAGGAGGTCAAGGTCGCCTGGGAGATCCTCAAGGCGCTGAAGCTGCGCGAGCGCGGCCCCGACCTGATCGCGTGCCCAACGTGCGGACGCCTGCAGTTCGACATGGACACCGTCGTCGCCGAGGTCGAGCGGCGCCTGGAAGCCTACGCGGACCCGATCGAGGTCTCCGTGCTCGGCTGCGCCGTCAACGGCATCGGCGAGGCGCGCCACGCCGACTTCGGCATCACCGGCGCCAAGGACATGGGGATGATCTACTCCAAGGGCGAGCCGCTGAAGAAGGTCCCCACCGAGCAGCTCGTCGACGAGCTCTTCAAGGAGATCGACCGCTACTACGCCGCCGGCAAGACCGTCCAGCGCGACGAGGCCGCCGCCGCCGAGGCGCGCGCATGGCTCGCCGCCAACGAGGACGACACGCAGATGACGCCGGAGCGGATGGCCGCGCTGGAGGCCGCCGCGGCGGCCAACGACGACGCCGCCGACGCCGTGCTCGAGTCGATGCTCCAGCCCGCCGGCGCCGGCAACGGCGCGCGGAACGCCGGCGAGGAGGGAGTGGGGGTCGCGAACGGGAGCAGCGGACCCGCGCCCGGTGCGCAGCGCGCGGCCCCGCTCGACGAGACCGTCTCGCCGGTCGCCGGCCGGCGCTTCAGTCGCGGCTGAAGCGCTTCAGGCTCTTGCCGGCGGCAGCTCCAGGGCGGGCTCATCCTCCTCCGCGGCGCCCGCCGGCAGCTCCACCTCGGGCCGCCCCGCCGCGCCGCTCGCCGGCGGCTGCGCCTCGGGCTCCTGCGCCGCGGCGCGCGCGAGCAGCGTCCGCGCGTCGGGCTCGCCGAGGACGCTCGCGGCGCGGGTCACGAAGACCGTGAGGTCCTGGTCGGTGAGCAGGGCGCCCCAGAGTGCCTCGGGGTCGTGCCAGGGTAGCGCCGGTCCACCGACGCGCTCGCGGATGCGTCCCAGCTCGACCGCCTGGCGCAGGGCGTCGCTCACGTCGGCGATCGCCGCGCGGCTCGGCGCGAGCAGCGCGCTCAGCGTCTGGGTCGCCTCGTCGAGGATCGCGGAGGTTCCAACCCGGCGCCAGTTGCGCGCCGTCGGCGCTCGCGTCAGCTGCAGTCCCGGCAGGCGCAGGCCGCGCCCCACCGACCACAACCGCCCGCGCAGCGTCGCGAATGTCGCGCTCGCCGGCAGGCGCAGGGCGCTCAGCTGTCGCTCGACCTCCGCCAGCCACTCGTCGATCGGCCCGGCGGCGAGGGCGTCCTCGGCGCGCAAGCCCGCGACGAGCTCGGGCACCGCAAGCAGCAGCTCCTCGAAGCGCTCCACGGAGGCGAGCCGCATCACTCGAGCACAAGGCGCTCGCTGTGCTCGCCGATCGCCCATTCGACGCCGCGCTCGGAGAGGTTGACGCGCAGCTGTACGAGCGAGTCGCGCGATCCGACGGCGTCGATCGCGGCCGTAGTCGCGGCGATCTGCACCCCGGGAGTGGGAGTCAGGGCGAGAATCCGCGCGCGCGCCCTGAGCCGCAGCTCCTGCTCGAACGGGCTCCCGGCTCCGCTGGCCTCTGCCAGCGTGCGCTGAACGCCGCTGAGCGCTCCGAGGGCGGCGTCCACGAGCGCATCGGCGATCGCGACGGGCTCGCGTGTCGCCTCGGGCTCGCGCTCCAGGCGCCCCCGCTCGGCCTCGATCGCGCGCGCGATCGCCGCCGCCGGGTCGCCGCCGCTCTCACCGCCCCGCTCGGACAGCGCGTCGAGCACGAGCGCGAGGACCGTCGCGGCCGCGAGGGAGAGCGCCAGCGGCGGTGTCGCGCCGGCGGCCGGCACAGCGAGGATCGCGAGCGGCATCGAGATCGTCAGATCGGCGAGGCGGAAGAGCGGTACCGGGAGCGTGCGCAGCAGTGGATCGCCGCGGTAGATCCGCGCGATGCGCATCGCCTCGGCGTCGGCCTGGGCGCGGGCGGCGGTGACATCGGAGGCGAGCGCGCCGAGCAGGTCGCTCAGCGTGACCGGCGCGCTCGGCCCCTCAGTCTCCGGCGGGCTCATCGTCGGGCGGGAGCGCCGTCTACTCGCTCTTCGGCAACGGCTTCGCGTCGATCGTCGATTCCAGGATCGTGAGGATTCGTTCGAGGCCCCCCGGCATTTCGTCCTGCACGGCGTGGACTTCGATGTCCAGCGAGTAACTGCGCGTGGTCTGCGTTTCGTCCTTCGTGTCGCGCTGGAAGGCCGTGCTGACCTGCAGCTTGGCCGACCCGAAGAACCATTTGGCCTCCGCCTCCAGTTTGCCGTCCACTTTCAGGCTCGTGTCGACCTGGCTGCGTTCCATCGCATCGATCTTGGCCTTGAAGGTGATTTTCGTGTCCGCCACGCGGATGTAGGGGATCGGCGCCAGCGTCAGGATCGGGACCGACAGCTTCACCTCTTCGTATTTGGCGGGTTTCTCGGGGTTGCCGCCGTCGGCCGGCGTGTAAGGGGAGACGAGGCGGTCGTAGCGGAACGTGACGTACACGGGGTCGCCCACGTCCTGTTTGTCCCACTCCTCGGGTTTCGCGTTCGGGAGCTGCTTGAAGCCGACCTGCTTGACGAAGTTGATCGTGCTCAACGCGGCCTGGCTCTGCGCGCGGATGACCGCGCACAGCGGCCCGCCGATCATTGATTCGAAATCGATGCTCGAGAGTTCCTGTCCGGGATTCGGCATTTCTGGCTCCTCGGCGGCGGTGGGTAAGGGAGCCAGAAATCTTGCCAGACTGTTGGAATCAGCCTGGGGAATAGCACGAGGATCTGCGCTTCACGCGGTCATCGGGCGCTTTGGCGTGGGTGCGGCGTCGCCGGTTGTCTCCAGCTCTTGCTCTGGTGCTGCGCGCGGGTGGCTCGGCCCCGGTGCGCGTCGCCCGCGTCGCCGAGGGGCCTCCGGTTGCGCGCGTGCGGCTCAACGCTGGCGCGGGACGCCCGCGTCGCCGGCGGGCGCCCCTGCCGCGTTTGGGCGGCTCAGCCCTTCGCGGCCGCGTACCGCTCGGCGACCTTCGACCAGTTCACGGTGTTCCACCACGCGTCGAGGTAGTCCGGGCGGCGGTTCTGGTACTTCAGGTAGTACGCGTGCTCCCACACGTCGACGCCGAGCAGCGGCGTCTTGCCGTCGGAGATCGGGTTGTCCTGGTTGGCGCTGCCGACGACGGCGAGCGAGCCGCCGTCCAGCACCAGCCACGACCAGCCCGAGCCGAACTGGTTGACGCCGGTTTCCTTGAGCTTCGCCTGGAAATCCGCGAAGGAGCCGAACGTCGAGGCGATCGCGTCGCCGAGCTCGCCGCTGGGCTCGCCGCTGGACTGATCCCCGCCCGCCCTCATGCTCTCCCAGAAGAGCGTGTGGTTGTAGTGGCCGCCGCCGTTGTTTTTGACGGCCTTGCGCTTGTCCTCGGGCACCTGACCGAGGTCCTTCAGCACGTCCTCGATCGCGGCGTCCGCGAGGGGCGTGCCCGCCAGCGCCGCATTGGCCTTGTCCACGTAAGCCTGGTGGTGCTTGTCGTGATGGACTTCCATCGTCGCCTTGTCGATGTGCGGCTCCAAGGCGTCGTACGCGTAGGGGAGCGGCGGAACTGTGTAGGCCATGGGAAAGAGGCTCCTTATCGGGTCTGGATGATGGACGATCCGCGGATGACCGCTGTTCTATCAGAGGGCCGCCGCCGCGAGGCAGGGACGCCTCGCGCCCGCAGGCTCCGTGGTCCCCATGCGCCCGCGCGGACGATCTCCAAACGACACCCGCCCCGCACGCCGTACTACGCTGCCTGCCTGCGATGACACGCCTCTCCCAATACCTCCTGCCCACCGAGAAGCAGGCTCCCGCCGACGCGGAGGCGATCTCGCACAAGCTGATGGTCCGCGCCGGTCTGATCCGCCAGCTGGGCGCGGGCATGTGGACGTGGCTGCCCGCCGGCTGGCGCGCGCACCAGCGCGCCGTGCAGATCATCCGCGAGGAGATGGACGCGATCGGCGGCCACGAGCTGTTGATGCCGGTGCTGCAGCCCGCCGAGCCGTGGCGCAAGAGCGGGCGCTACGCGATCGACGAGCTCTTCAAGCTGCACGACCGCAAGGGCTCCGAGCTCGTGCTCGCGATGACCCACGAGGAGGCCGTCACCACGCACGTCGCGCAGACCGTGCGCTCCTACCGCGACCTACCGCTGATCCTCTACCACTTCCAGGTCAAGGAGCGCGACGAGCCGCGCCCGCGCGCCGGCGTGCTGCGCACGCGTGAGTTCATCATGAAGGACGCCTACAGCTTCGACCGCGACGCCGACGGGATGGACGAGCGTTACGAGCTGCACGTCGGCGCCTACGACCGCATCATGGAACGCACCGGGCTGCGCTGGTATCGCGTGCAGGCCGACGTCGGGATGATGGGCGGCACCGGCGCCCACGAGTACATGGCGCCCTGCCCCGCCGGCGAGAACGAGGTCGCGCTCGCCGGGTCCGGCGCGAGCCAGTACGCCGCCAACGTCGAGGTCGCCAGCGCCGCGCCCCAGCCCGTCGAGCTGCCACCGGCGCCCGTCGCGCCCGAAGAGGTCTCCACGCCCGGTCTCACCTCCGTCGTCGAGGTCGCCGCCGCGCTCGGCGTCCCGGAGGGCGCGCTGCTGAAGGCCTACCCGGTGATCGTCGAGGACGACGGGCGCATGCTGCTCCTGCTCGTGCGCGGCGACCATCGCGTCAACGAGATCAAGCTCGCCCGCGTCCTTGGCCGGCCCAGCCGTCCCGCGCGTGCCGAGGAGATCGCCGCGCGGCTCGGCCCGCCGGGCTTCATCGGTCCGGTCGGGCTCGACGGGCGCGTGGAGATCCTGCTCGACGAGGCCGCCCTGCCGATCGGCGCGAGGATCGCGGGGGACATCGGTACGTGTCGTGCGCACGGCGAGGAGCGCAGCACCGTCTCCGGCGCGCCCACCGAGGAGGGCATGATTGCCCTCGGCGGCGCGATCGGCGAGCGCGGCGGCTACGTGACCGGCGCCAACCGTCCCGACGCGCACCTGCGCGGCGTCGTACCCGGGCGCGACTTCCCCTTCCGCAGCTGCGACGTGCGCGCCGTCTGCGCCGGGGACACCGTCGGCGGGGTTGGCGGGTATCCGATAACCATCGAGCCCGCGATCGAGATCGGCAACATCTTCAAGCTCGGCACCCGCTACTCCGAGCCGCTCAGCGCGCGCTTCCTCGACGAGTCCGGCCGCGAGCAGGCGATCTGGATGGGCTGCTACGGGATCGGGCCCGCGCGCATCGCGGCCGCCGCCGTCGAGCAATACGCCGACGAGCGCGGCATCTCCTGGCCGCGCGCGCTCGCGCCTTTTCAGGTGCACCTCGTCGCGGTCGGCAAGGCCGGGGACCCCGCGCGCGCGAAGGCCGAGGAGCTGTACGAGACGCTGCGCGCCGGCGGCGTCGAAGTGGTCTACGACGACCGCGATGCCGGGCCCGGCGAGAAGTTCGCCGACGCCGAGCTGCTCGGCTGCCCGCTGCGGCTGACCGTCGGCAAGCGCGCGATCGAGTCCGGCGAGATCGAGGTCCAGGTTCGCCGCGGCCGTCGCGACGCGCCCGGCATCTCCCTCGCGGGCCCGCCCGGCGAGCTGATCCGCGTGCTGGACGAGCTGTGCCGGACCCTTCCCTAGAGTCCTCCGCGCCGGACCCCGCCGCGCGTGCGCGCGAGGGCGGGCAGCTAGGCGAGGACGGGCAGCCCGCCCCGCACCCCCGCTCGCGGCTCACCTTCAGACGCCTCTCCGGCCTCGACCGCTCCGGCCCGCCGCCGCCGCAGGTCGCCGCCGGCCAGCCCCTGCGGCCGTGGACGATCCCCAACGCGATCGGCTTCGCGCGGCTCGCGTTGATTCCAGTCTTCCTCGTAGTCGCGCTCTCCAGCGCCGACGGCACGAGTGCCGCCGCCGCCGCGCTGTTCGCGGTGATCGGCTGGGGCGACTACGCCGACGGCATCGCCGCGCGCGTCACCGGCCAGTACAGCCGCTTCGGCGCGCTGATGGATCCCGTCACCGACCGCCTGCTCGCGATCTCCGGCGTCGTCGTCTGCTGGCACTTCGCGCTGCTGCCGCGCTGGGCGCTCGCGGTGTTGATCGTGCGCGAGCTCGCGATGCTCGCGCTCGGGCGCTACGGCCTCGCGCGCGGGGTCGAGCTGCGCATCAACTGGCCCGGACGCCTCTCCGTCGCGCCGCTGATGGGCGGCTTCTTCTTCGCGCTCGTCGGCCTCGAAGGACTCGGCGCGGTGCTGTTCTATATCGGCCTCGCGCTGGCGCTCATCGCATCGGTGTTCTATGTCCGCGCGGGGGCCGCGCAGGCCCGAGAGCAGGCGTGAAGGCTCCTTTGGGAGCGGGTGGCGGTGCAGGCGTGAAGGCTGGTCTGGGAGCGGGCGCGAGGGTGCAGGTATGTGAAGGCTCGTCTGGGAGCGGGTGCGAGGGAGCAAGCATGAAGGGCTCATCTGGGGACCAGTGCGCGTGAGAGCGTACTTGGAGTAGCGGGGTTTTTGGTTCTAAAAAGAGAGATCCTTACAAGTTGTAAGGAATCGCAAAAAAAGAGCTCACAATCCGCGCGCCCCGAGCCTTGCCTCGAGCCTTGCCCCCCGAGCCTTGCCTCGAGCCTTGCCCCGAGCCTTGCCCCCGAGCCTTGCCTCGAGCCTCGCCCCGACCCTCGGCGCGTGCTTCCGAGCCTCAAGCTCAGCTTTACGTTTGGGCTATAGTGGTCGATGAAGCCATTGGGGTCGGCAAAATGCCGGATTGGCGCTCGGCAGGGCGGCTCCCCGTGGGTCCACCAAAGCGGCAGTCTGCGAGAGGAGCGGTGATCAACCACTGATGGATACCTTTCCCGACCTCGGCTCGCTGAGCGAAGCGGAGCTGAAGGATCTGATTCGTGAGCTGACCGATGAGGAGACCGAGATCTCCTACCGGCGGCGCATCCTGCACGGCAAGATCGACATCCTGCGCGCCGAGCTCGTCAATCGCATGCGCAAGAAGCACAACGGCGGCGAGCAGCTGATCACCGGCGCGGATGTGGAGCAGCTCAGCGACATCCTCGCCGGGCGATCCGCGCTCGCGCGTCAGTCGGACGAGACGACGGACGGCTAGGGGCGGCAGCGGCGATGGCGCAGCATTGTCCCGAGTGCGGCTTCCTCAACGACGACGGCGCGAACTACTGCCAGCGCTGCGGTGCGCTGCTGCGCAGCGAGGCGGTCGGCGGAGGCGGGGCGGGCGGGGATTCCATAACCGCGACCTATCGTATCGACGAGACCGGCGAGCTCGTGCCGATCGAGCTCGACGAGGTCACCGCGCATGGCCCGGCGCTCGTGATCCGCGCGGGGGGCGGACGCGTGGGGGAGAGCTTCGCGGTGGTCGGCGAGCGCATGAACATCGGTCGCCGACCGGACTCGGAGGTCTTCCTCGACGACATCACGGTCTCGCGCGACCACGCGCTGCTGATCCGGCGCGGGGACATGTGGCACCTCGACGACTGCGGCTCGCTGAACGGCACCTATGTCAATCGCGAGCGGATCGACTCGCACCGTCTGGAAGAGGGCGACGAGGTGCAGATCGGCAAGTACAAGCTCACTTTCCACGCGCGCTGATGGCGACCAGGATCCCCGCACGCCCAGCAATCGCCGAGACGGCGCTCGAGGCCGATGTCGGCGAGCTCGAGCAGGGATTGGCCGCGGGACGCGCGGGCGTGGGCGCGACGCGCCAGAAGTCGATCACGATCGGCGCGGTCTGCAAGGCGCTCGCGCAGGAGTTCCCCGACATCTCGATCTCGAAGATCCGCTATCTCGAGGATCAAAAACTCGTCACTCCACGCCGCACGCCGGGCGGCTACCGGCTCTACACACAGAACGACGTCGCGCGTCTGCGCATGGTCCTGCGGCTGCAGCGCGACGAGTTCCTGCCGCTGCGCGTGATCCGCCAGGAATTGGCGTCCGGGCGGGGAGACGCGGGCGCCGCGCCGACGCCCGGTCGTGAGAGCGTGCGTCCCCGCCGCGCGGGCGTGAGCGTCCGCGAGGGCAGCGGCGCGCTGTTCTCGCTGGAGGAAGTGCTCGAGGAGACGAAGGCCGACGCGAAGCTCGTGCGCGAGCTCGAGGAGTACGGGGTCGTCAAGGGTGAGATGCGCGGCGGCGCGCGCTACTACGACGAGACCGAGCGCGAGATCATCGGCGCGGTCGCCGAACTCGCGCGCTACGGCGTCGGCGGGCGCAACCTGCGCGTCTTTCGCTCCTCCGCCGACCGCGAGGCGAACCTCCTGCAGCAGATCCTCGCGCCCGCGCTGCGCTCGCGCAACCCGCAGCGACGCAAGGAGGCGCTCGAGGCGCTCGAGAATCTCGCCGCGGTTACGACGCACCTGCGTCATCTGCTGCTCGTGCGCGACCTGCGCAAGATCGCGGGCTGATGGACGCGCCGCGGGGCGCAGCGGCACGGACGGACGCGGGCGCCGCACCCGCCGCACACGCCGGCGCCGAGCACGCCGGCGCCGAGCACGCCGGCGCCGAGCACCCCGCACGCAGTGAGCTGGCCACCCGCGACCTGCGCGCGCTGATCCGCGACATCCCGGACTTTCCCAAGCCGGGAATCCTCTTCAAGGACATCACGCCGCTGCTCGCCGACGCGCGCGCACTCGCGCAGGCCGTCGCGGGCCTCGCGGACTACGCGCGACCGCTGCGCGTGGACTGCGTGCTCGCCGCCGAGGCGCGCGGTTTCCTGCTCGGCCCAGCGCTCGCGCTCGCGCTCGGCGCGGGCTTCGTGCTCGCGCGCAAGCCGGGCAAGCTGCCGTATGAGACCGTCAGCGCGGAGTACCTCCTGGAGTACGGCTCGGGGGAGCTCGAGCTGCACAGCGACGCGGTGCGCGCGGGCACGCGGGTGCTCGTGCACGACGACCTGCTGGCGACGGGTGGCACCGCGCGCGCGTTGTGCGAGCTCGTCGCGCAGCTCGGCGGCGAGGTCGTGGGCTGCGGCTTTCTCGTCGAGCTCGCCTTCCTGAACGGTCGCGAGCGCCTGCGCCCGCACGCGGCGCACGCGTTGATCTCCTACGCCTCGTAGGCTTGGTGGCGTGCCGACGACACGCCGAACTCGTGCGATCGCCGCGCCCGCGGGCGACATCTGGAAGCTGATCGGCGATCCGCACCACCTGCCGCGCTGGTGGCCGCGCGTCGCGCGCGTGGAGTCGGTCGCGCCCGACGCATTCACGAAGGTCCTCACGAGTCGTCGCGGACGCCTCGTACGCGCGGACTTTCGCGTTGTCGCGTACGACGAGCAGGAGCTCGTGCTGCGCTGGTCCCAGCAGGTGCAGGACACGCCGTTCGCGCGCCTGCTCTCGGCGGCGGAGACGGAGCTGCGTTTGGAGCCGACGAGCGCGGGCACGAACGTGACGATCGAGTTGCGCCAGAGCCTGCACGGGCTTTTCCCGAACCTCGGCGCCACGCGCGTGCGGCGCGCGGCGCGCGCGACCCTCGAGGAGGCCCTCGACGGCTTGGAGAAGATCGTTGGCTGACGCTAGGAATGCGGCGCCCGCGATGCGCTGGTGGGGCTGGGGTGAGGCGGCGCGCCCGCCGGGGCTGCCGGGACACGCGCTGAAGTTCCTGCGCGAGACGGTCGGCGTCGCGGCGCGCCCCTGTCCGCCGGTCGCGCTGGCTCACGTGCGCCTCGCGGCGCCCGGCCTGTCGGCGGCGGTGCTCGCGGAGCTGCGCGCGCTGCTGGGCGCGGAGGGCGTGCGCGACGGGCACCACGAACGCGTGCTGCACGCCGCCGGCAAGGGCTATCCGGACCTCGTGCGCCTGCGGGCGGGCACGCCGAAGGGAGCGCCGGACGCGGTCCTCTATCCCGCCGATCCCGCGCAGCTGCAGGCGCTGTTCGAGCTGTGCGCGCGACACTCGCTCGCGCTCGTCCCGTTCGGCGGCGGGACCAGCGTCGTCGGGGGTCTCGCGCCGCTGCGCGGTGAGCACGCGGGAGTGCTCGCGCTCGATCTGCGCGAGCTCGGGGCGTTGCTGGAGCTCGACGGCGAGTCGCGCACGGTGCGGGCGCAGGCCGGCATGCGCGTCCCCGAGCTCGAGCGGCGCCTGGCGATGCGGGGCCTCACGCTCGGCCACTTCCCGCAGTCCTACGAGTACGTCTCGCTTGGCGGCTGCGCGGCCACGCGCTCGGCGGGCCAGGCCTCGACGGGCTACGGGCGCTTCGAGGAGCTGGTGCTCGGGATGCGGATGGCGGCGCCCGCGGGCGAGATCGCGCCGCGCGCGCTGCCCGCGAGCGCGGCGGGTCCGGACCTGCGCGAGCTGCTGATCGGCTCGGAGGGCACGCTCGGGGTGATCCACGAGCTGACGCTGCGCGTGCGCGCGGCGCCGGAGCACAGGCGCTACGAGGGCGTCTTCTTCGCGGACTTCGCGACCGGCGCTGGCGCGCTGCGGGCGCTTGTGCAGGAGCAGCTCGCGCCCGCTGTCGCGCGGCTCTCCGACGAGACCGAGACGCGCATGTCGCTCGCGCTCGCGGGCGCCGGCGGGCTCAAAGGCCGCGTCGGCCGCGCGTACATCGGCGCGCGCGGCTACGGCGCGGGCTGCCTCGCGATCCTCGGCTTCGAGGGCTCCGCGTACGAGGTGGCCGCGCGCCGCGCGCGTGCGCTCGCGCTCGTACGCGCCCACGGCGGCCTGCCGGTGGGGCGCTCGCCGGGTGAGGCCTGGCGCGCGCAGCGCTTCGCCGCGCCGTACCTGCGCGACGAGCTGCTGACCTACGGCGTGATGGTGGAGACGCTCGAGACGGCGACGACGTGGTCGCAGTTGCTGGGGCTCTACCGTGCGATCGCGCGCGCGATCGGCGCCGCGCTCGATGCGCAAGGCACGCCCGGCCTCGTGATGTGCCATGTCTCGCATCTCTATGAGACCGGCGCCTCGCTGTACTTCACGTTCCTCGCGCGCCAGCGCGAGGGCGAGGAGCTCGCGCAGTGGCAGGCCATCAAAGTGGCCGCGGGCGACGCGATCCTCGAACACGGCGGCACAATCACCCACCACCACGCGGTCGGCTGCGCGCACCTGCCGTGGATGGAGCGCGAGGTCGGGCGCGTCGGGCTCGACGCGCTGCGCGCGCTGAAGGCGCAGCTGGACCCCGCGGGCATCATGAACCCGGGCAAGCTGCTGCCCGAATAGTCGCTGCCGGTAGGACCCCGCGAGTGCGGCCGGCCGCGGCGGGTCGCCGCCCGAAAGCTAGCTCAGCGAGAAGGCGCCGCCGAGCACAGTGGGCCCGGGGTGCGAGGGATGGTGGCTCGTCTCGGTCGTGAGGATGATGCGGCGGTAGCTGGCCGCGTCGGTGGGCAGCGGGCCTCCGCCTTCGACGAGGCCGTCGGCGGCGGCTGCGGGCAGGCTGCCGAGCGGGTACGCCGCGGCGGTCGCCGCGCCTTCCAGCCAGACGGCGTAGAACGAGCCGCTGGGAAGCGCGGGGAGCCCTTTCGCGAAGACGTAGAACGCGTGCTGACCTTTCTGGCTGAGCACGTAGGCGACGCCGATCGCTTTGCTCGTCGCGGTGTCCGGCGGTGTCAGCGTAAGCGCCTTGCCGTGGCTCGGCGCCGCGGCGCCGGCGGTGGTCCCGCTCGTGCTCGCGGGCGCTTCGGTGGTGCCCGTGGTGGAGGTGCCCGCCGTGCCGGCGGCTCCCGTGGTGGAGGTGTTCGCGTCGGCACTCGTCGTGGCCACGCCCGGTTGTTTGCCGGCGTTCGACCCGCCACCACCGCCACCGATGCCGACGATCAGCAGCACCGCGACGATCGCGACGACCGCGAGGCCGCCGAGGACCACGGCGCCGCCGACGCGTGAGCTGGAGGACGCCTCGCGCGTACCGGAGGGTGCCTTGCGGTGGCCGGAGGGTGTCTCGCGCGTGTCGGAGGGCGCCTCGCGGTGGCCGGACGCGGGCGGGATCAGCGCGAGCGGCCGCGGGGAGAGCGGGGCGAGCTCGCTCGCGAGCGACTGCGCCCAGGCGCGCGCGGGGGCCGAGTCCTCGAGCAGGGTACGCGACTGCGCTTGCGCGGCGGGGCTCTGCTGTCCGAGCAGGTACTCGCCGACCAGCTCGCGCTGCGCGGGGGCCAGCGCGCGGGCTTGAGCGGGAGCGAGCAGGGCGAGCGCGGAGTGCGCGCGGTCGTGCACAGCGCGCTCCTGGATCGCGAGCAGCGCGGCGACGTCGGCGTAGCGCTGCTCGCGGCGCAGCAGCAGCGAGAGCACCGCGCTCAGGTCGGGGGGGAGCTGGTTCAGGCGGCTCATGCGCGGTCTAGGCTATCGTGGCGCCGCGATGGGCATTCCCAGCGCGCAGCAGCTGAACGAGGTGTTGCTCGGTTTCGACCGCCACTACGGCCTGCAGCTGCTGGAGGTATCCGAGGAGTCGGTGCGCGCGCGGGTCGACGTGCGCGAGGAGCTCAAGCAGCCGGCGGGGCTGATCCACGGCGGGGTATATGCGTCGATGGCGGAGGCGATGGCGTCGCTGGCGACGGGCGTGACGGTGCTCCAGGAAGGCGCGACCGCGATGGGCCTCTCCAACAGCACGAGCTTTCTGCGCCCGGTGACGAGCGGCGCGGTGCACGCGCACGCGATCCGCCTGCACCGGGGCCGCACGACGTGGGTGTGGGACGTGCGCTTCAGCGACGACGATGACCGCCTGTGCGCGGTCACGCGCATGACGATCGCGGTGCGTCCGCTCGCGCCCTAGCCGAGCTCGCGATCGCGCGGCAACGTCTGTGCGATCGGCGCGGGCGGCGGTTGCTGGTCGGGGAGCGGCTTCTGCGCGAAGGCGGTGCTCGGCTGCGGCTTGGGCAGCGGCGCGCCGGGGGCTTGCACGGCGTTGATCGCGACCATCGTCGCGGCCGCGGCGCGCGCGAGCGGCGCGCTGTCGGCGTAGAGGTCAATGACGACGGGGCCACTCGCGAGCGCGATCGTGCGCCCGGCCTGCGCCAGCATGCCCGCGGCGCCGCGCACGGAGATCGCTCGCTGGGGAGTCGATCCGCCGGGGCGAAAGCTGTTGTCGGGCGAGGTCACGATTTCCAGGGGCGCGACGCAGACGTTCTCGCCGCCCTCGCGGCAGTTGCCGTATTTGATCGTGTAGGCCCCACCGGGGTCGCGCGCGACGCTGATGATCGACAGTCCCCGAAAGGAGCCGCCGAGCCAGTACACCGGGTATTCGGCCTCCAACACGAGCGGCTCGAGGAAGCTCGGCGCAACCGCCTGGTCCTGGAGCGTGTTGCCGCAGGCGCCGAGCGTCAGGGCGCAGAGGGCGGCCAGGGCGGCGAGGAGGGCCACGCGCGCAGGTGTGGGGGGGGCGGCGCGGAGCGACACGCGCCGCGCGCGAGGGGGAGGGGGGAAGCGATGCGAGCGGCCAGGGGCGGGCATGAGTCGGCAGGCTAGCCCATATGGATGGCCGCTCTCTGGCGTGCCGTTGCCACCGTTGGGGCCGTTTCAGATCGCTGCAGATGTCAGGTGGAGCCTCAAGCGGTGCTCAGCGATCAGGAGCTTGTTGCGCCATGCGGGCACCGTGACGCGGCCCGGCTCGCGCCCGTATCCCTCTCGCTCGATCTGGCGCAGGATCTCCCGATAGAGCGCTGCCGATAGCGCGATCGCTCGCTGGGGTCGCGATCGTGGTCTGATTGCCGCCTTTTCGTAGAGCTCGTCCGCGACGGCGATTTGGTTGCGCAGCAGCTCGGCTCGAGCGCCGGGCCGAGGATGGCCGAAACGATCGATCGTCGTGCGCGCGATGTACACGCGTCGAAAGACCAGATCCTCGTCGATGTCGCGCAGGATGTTCGTCCTCTGCACGGCCCGACCGAGAGTAGCCATCCTGGTCAGGTCCTCGGGCTCGGAGATCCCGAGGAGACTTGAAACCATGATTCCGACTGCCCCTCCAGCGCGTTCGCAATAGAGTTCGAGATCGTCTTCGGTATCGATCGTGTCGCGGGCGATGTCGTGTCGCATCGCCTGACAGAAATCCACGAGCGCACTCGCTGGCAGCGGATAGTGTCGCGCGAGCTGCGAGAGTACGTGTGTCTCCGGGCTAGTGTCGCGTTGGTCGCTTGCCCATTGCTCCAGGGCATCGACTCGCTGGGCAGCCTGGGGCCGATCCTCGTCTACGAGGTCATCGACGGTGCGCAGGACGCGGTAGAGGCGGTATACATCTGTCCGCGGCGTGCGCTTCAGCAGTCGCATCCCGGGGGCGAACGTGGTCGCATCTGGTGCCAAGCTGCCGTTCACGCCAGGGTCGATCCGCATGTTGCTCGATCCCGGGAGGCTATCGCGGATGGCGCGGCGTGGTTGCCCGATGAGTGTCCAGGGCTGCTGCTCGCTCACGTGGCTCCCTTCCAAGCTCGTGCGGCTGCGGCGCTCGCGCCGCTCGAAACCTCCGTCCTTACTCGGTGGAGAACGCAGCTTTCGGCCGGGCCGTCGTCCGTAGGACGGCAATGAGCGCCGTCGCGATTGAGATAGCGCTGGCTATTAGGAGGGTGCGTAGGCCAAGCTGCCAAGCCGCGACGAAATGGACTGGAGATCCGGTGCTTTGGTGTAGCCAGGCATCGACGAGGTATTGACCCATGAGACCGCTGACGAGCCCGATCAGGCAGCCAAGGATTAGCACCGTGCCAGTCTCGTAGATGATCAGTCGGGAAAGTTGCGTAGGACTCATGCCCATCGCCATTAGCGCGTCGAGCCGACCGCGTCTTTGCCACACGGCCGCAATCATCATCGCAACGACGGTCGCGATCGCTGTGATGAGTGCGACGGTAGATGTTTGAGCCAAGCGTGACAGGGTACTGTCGAGCACTGTGCTGGCTTGGGCTTGCCGTTCGTTGTCGGTCTGTACGGTCAATGCCGAGCTGGGCGAAAGCGTCTGTTCCACTTCTTGCTTGGCCTTGTCGATTGGAGTGCCGGGCTTGAGTGTCACGGCAAGCTGGCTGGCTCTTGTCGTGTGCCATAGCCTACTGTATTGATCACCGTTCATGAGTATCGCGCCCGGCAGCCAACCATAGTTTGAGATTGTGCCCGCGAGTCGGAAACTGGTAGTCCCGGAAGGCGTGGGGAGGCTGAAGCGCTCTCCGAGGCGAAGCTTGTATTGGCTTGCGATTATTTGGCTGATGAGCGCCCATCCCCCTTCGCGTAGGCGTCGGATATCGGCTTTGAGATTTCCGTTAATGAGCTGGCTTGCGGCGATGGGCACGCGGGCTTGCGGTGGGATGCCGATGACCAGCACTCGTCGGTCGGGTAAATCCAAGAAAGACTGCCGGTAAGTGACGATGGAGCTCACGGTCTCCAGGTGTTCTAGGCGATGTTGTGTCTCCTGATAGGCAAAGGGCTCGGTGTCGTATATGTTCTCGCGACCTCCGTCTGTCACCCACAGATCGGCGCTAGCAAGCGTGTCCGCGGCGCCCATGCGAACGGCTAGTTTTACGTCTGCTACCGCGCCACCGATCGTCACCATCAAAAACACGGCGATCGTTCCTGTAACTACAAGCGCGACCGATCGAGTGGGGGAGATTTGGAGCTCGGCGGAAGAAAGACGAGTTGCGGGGTCGTTTGAGTGACGGGAGGCTGCACGTGCCAGTTTCAGGGTGTACCTCACGATCATCGGAGTGCACAGTACCAGGCCGCCTACGAGAGCGATGAGCGCGGCGACGCTGAGCAGAGGTTCCAGCAAGGCCGCAAGAATGGCGCCCGTGGCGAAGAGCGCTCCAATAGCGAACACGATGGAGTCGCGTATACGTGGCTTGGCGATGAGGGACAGCCAGCGAGAATCGTCCGTCATCTGGGCTGTGCTGCTGCGCAACAAGCCTATCGCTGGGAGTGCGGCCGCCGCGAATGCAGCGATCATGCCGGCAGCTAGGGCGATCAAGATGGTCTGCAGGCCGATGACCCGTTGCGGGCCGATCGCGAATGCGGCACTGAGATAGCCGGGGACCGCGCGATATGCGTAGAGCGAAATCAGGTCGCCGAGCAGCAGTCCGAGCGCGCATCCGGCGACCCCGAGGACGAGCGCGTCAAAAGCAAGCGTCGCGACGATCGTCGAAGGTTCGGAGCCGAGATCAACCAGGTACAGGATGAAGCGGCGCCGCTCGCCGCTTGCGAGCAGCAGAGCGTTATACGCGAGAATGATTCCTACGACCAGGCTGATCGCGCTGAATAGCATTGTGAGCTGGCTCTCCGGGCGAGCTGCCTGGGCCAGCAGTCGGCCTTCGCTGCTGATCGGGCGAATGCTGAGGGCGCTGCCCAAGCGGCGAGTCAGCGACTTTAGTACCTGCGTATAGCGCTCCGGGGCGGGTTCGATCAGGATACGCGTGATGTGGCCCGGCAGTCCTGCGAGCACCTGCACGACCGGCAAAGAGGCTGCCGCAACAGGGCTTTCCGCAAGGATCCCGGTCTGTCGGCCGGCCACGATCCCTGCTACTGAGAGTCGTTCGGTATTGGCGCCGATCTTGACAGTGATCGTTTGGCCGGATCGTGCACCGATCGCCTTTGCTGTCGATTCGGTTAGCACGAGTAGCCCTCGCGGTGACGTTTCGAGATAGCGTTTGAAGTGCGAGGCTAGGTCGCCACCAAGCGCGAATAGGCGTTCGTCTGCGCCGACCAGCGTGAGTGCGCGACTACCCTTCGCACCGACTGCGACGATTTGTTGCTGCAGGATTGGCGCGGCCGCTCGAACACCCGCGGTGTGCGCGACCTCTTCGGCTATGAGCTCTTGCATGCCTTCGGGCGACCTGGCGGCGACTTCGAGTGTCGCTCGCCCCGCTACACCCTTCTCGATCTCTTCAAAGGAGCCTGTGACGCTGTGGTTGGCGATCTGCACGGTGAAGAGCAGCGCCACGCCTGCGGCGACGCCGGCAACGGCCATCAGCTCACGTAGGGGCTGCACCCGCAGATGCCGGCGATAGCACAGGAGCAGCGTTCTTAGACTGATCATCGGCTGATTGTCGCGGCCTGCGAGTCGTAGTCTGTCAGCCTGCCGTCGCGCATCGCGAGCACGCGATCTGCATAGTCCGCTACACGAGCGTCATGCGTCACGACGACGACTGCTGCCTCGCGCTCTCGCGGGAGCTTGCTCAGCAGGTCGAGGATGGTGGTTCCGGTTTCACTGTCCAGGTTGCCCGTCGGCTCATCTGCCAGGATGAGCTTGGGGTTCCCCACGACCGCTCGTGCGATCGCCGTGCGTTGCTGCTCGCCGCCGGACAGCGCGCTCGGCAGATGGCGCGCGCGGGCACGCAAGCCTACATCCTCGAGCGCGGCGCGGGCGCGCTGTTCTGCTTCGTTGTGAGGTACGTGCCTGAGCAGCAGTGGCAGGGCGACATTCTCCTCGGTGCTTAGTCCCGGTACGAGGTTGAAGTTCTGAAAGACCAGACCAAGCTTCGTACGGCGATACTCGAGCACCTCGGCTTTGGAGAGCACCGCTAGATCCCGCCCTTCAAAGCGCACGACTCCCGCGGTGCAGCGAACGAGGCCGGCGGCGAGGTGCAACAGCGTGCTCTTGCCTGAGCCGCTCGGTCCAAAGAGCGCGACCAGCTCTCGCCCGTTGATGGCCAGGCTGACGTCGTCAACGGCCCGGACCTCGCCGCCGGCACCGTCGTAATACTTGCGCGCGCCGTCGAACTCAAGCATCAGCCGCAGAGCGACGCGACCCGGCTGTCGGCAGGTGATAGACCTTGGCCTGCGCAGTCGCGGTGTCGGTACCGGCGAGCTTTCCGTCGCGCATATACAGGATCGGATTGGCGCCGATCATCGCCCTGGCACTGGGGTCTGCGATCAAGACCGCGACCTTTGCGTCGTGTGCGAGCGAGCCGAGGAGCGCCATGATCGCTTCCTGCTCTACTCCGGAGAGATTCGATACCGCTCCGTCGGCAACAAGCAGCCTCGGTTCGGTGACCAGAGCGCGCGCAATCGCGACCCGCTGACGTTCCCCGTCGGAGAGATCCTCGGGGTCTACGTCGATGCAGTGCCCGGCCTCGCACGCGAGCAGGAACTTGCGGGCCGCTCGCTGCGCGACGCGGTGGTCGCAGCCATCGAGCAGCAGCGGAAGCTGAACCTGCTCGAGAACGCTGAGTCCGGCAATCCAGGGCTTGCCCGCCCAAACGCATCCGATTTCGCGGCGACGGTGGCGTCGCAGCTGGGCGCCCGACATCTGGTCCAGCCGCTCGCCTTTGTAGGCGACGGTTCCGCGGTCGGGAGTCTCCAAGCCCCCAGCTACGTGTAGCAGAGTCGTCTTTCCCGACCCGGTCGATCCATAGACGCCCATCATCTGGCCGCGTCGAAGCTCCAGCGAGATCCCGTTCAGCGCAATCTTGTCGTCGCCCTTCCTCGCGTAACGCTTGCTCACGTTCTCCAAGCGGAGGATCACCTCGGCATCGTCCCACAGACCGCGCGAGCGTCGCGGGTCGTTCGGCCCGACCCGATCAGGCGGCACTATCTCGACCTCGCTTACCAGGCTTCGGTCGCTCGTGCCGCTCGGCTGCCATGTCCCTGAACAGCTCCTCGCGAGCCCCTCGGGCCTCGTCGTTTGCGGCTCCGGCGCGTCCTCGCGTGGACGGCCAGATCGCGTTCTGCTCGAGCAGCCAGGAGACGCGCTCGCGAGCGAGCTTTGTCCACTCGAGCTGCCCTTCCTTCTCGATGATGTTTTCGGCTAACGCGAGGCGAAGAAACTCGTCGTCTGCGCGCACGATTGGGCCGTCGACGATCTTCGCCTGTTCGCTCGTCAGCCGGGCCAATTCGGTGGTGCATTCGTCCTCGTAGCTGTCGATCTGCTGTAGCGCCTCGGTCAGACGCTGCGGGCCGGCGAGCGAGACCTTGACCAGCAGCGGCCGACGCGGCAACCGAGCGCCACGGGGTGCGCTCGTCGAAAACCACCTCTCGAACTCCTGGATGCCGGCCTCCGTGATCGCGAAGATGCGCCGGTCGTCTCGGGCGCCTGTGGCTCCGCCGACGCGCTCGATCAGCCCTTCCTTCTCGAGTCGTTTGATGATCTGCGAGAGCTGGCCGGTGTTGACCGCCCACGATGGCCCCAGGCGGCGCTCGAGCTGGTTGCCCAGCTCATACGGGTAGGTCGGCTTGTTGAGCAGCAACCCCAGCACGGCGTGCGTCGCGGACATGAACCCTCCTCCTTGCCAAGCCGAGACTCTATACCCAAATCTCCTCCGCATTCGATCGAGCCGAACGAATGCTTGCTTAAAGCGTCAAGCTCGACTTGAGGCCACAATGCGGCGGCATTGCTGGGGTTCGGCGCAGGGAAGCAGATCTGCTCAGCTCGATGCTTGTGTTTCCGACTTAAACGGCTTGTTAAAGCCATTGAATTCCGTCGGCGACCCCCTGCATCCTCTTGGGCATGGTCGCTCGCACGATCCCCCCAGTCTGGGGGCATAAGCGCTCCGCGCGTCGCTCGCCGTCGCTTCGCTGCCCGCGGCGGCAAGAGGTCGCGCGAGGTCCGGGAAGGAGAGCGATCCGGCGCGACGGGCTGAGCGTCATTGAAGCTCCCTGGAACTCGATGCTCAGCCTGTCCGAGCCCCTGCACGGAGTAGGCGGCCGACAAGGCAGCATGTGGATTGGATGTGACGATCGATGGTGAGTGGTAAGGGGTTGATTATCGAACTGTCAGCGGAGCAGGTGCGGGCGATCGTCGAGCGTGCGGGCCGAGACATAAACGTGGGTGGGAGGTTGGATTTGACGCGATTGGTGCCATCCTTGCGAAGAGGACTGGCTGAGCAGACACGTGGCAAGATTTCCTATGCGTTGGTTCGCGGATTACTTGTGTTGGCGGCCTTTCCGGCTGACGGCGCGCCGCGGCGGCTGAGCGAGATTGCGACGGAGCTCGACATGAAGACCAGCACGGTCCACCGATACCTGGCCACACTGGTTGTCATTGGCCTACTGGAGCAGGACGAGGAGACTCGCCGCTACTACCGACCGCGCTCATCTTGCTACCTGGCGAATTCCGATAGACGGACGCCGGGCGCGAAGACTAGTGCGTCTCAATAGGAGAGCTGGCCGGTCGTCTGGACGACCAGGGCATCGTTGTGGCGGTTCACGGTGCCGTAGAACCCGCCGTGGCCATGCGCGTGCGCGTAGCGGTCGGTGCCGTGGCTGACCGTCATTGAGCCGCCAAAGCTTGCGTAGGTTCCTGTTGAATGCAGTCGCGCTGAGCCTTGGCCGCTGATCGATCCGCCGCCGCGTGGGTAGATCGTGAATGAGCCCGTGACGCTGCTGCCAATGCGGAAGCTGACGCGGACGGTGCCGGGTAGCGCACCGGTCGCGCGTCCTTCCTCCTGGAGGAGTTCGCCAGAGCTATGCGTGAGATGTAGACGCGCTTCGTCGGTGACGTTGAGCGTCCGCGCTGTGCTGGCTATTGGCCTCGCCGATGCATGCGTTGCACTACTCATTGCGAGCAAATTCGTTACTCCGATAGCCACGAGTGCTACGAGGACCAAGCCGACGCGTGATCGTGTTGTGCTGTCCATCGTTTTTCGTGCTGCCTGGTAAGCTAGATAGCTCTCCACCTTGTTGGACACGTAAAGCTCTCGGAACGTCTCAATCTACACCGCCCGTCCGCCGTGCGCAGCCGCTGTTTCTCATTGTGGGCGTCTGAAGAGTGTGAGGCGCGTGTCGCGTGCGGGGACGAGGACGATTGCGCGGGCCTTGGTCGGCTCGGGGCGCATGTGCCGAGGGCGGAATCGCAGCCGGTCGATGATTTCTTGGAGGATGATGCGCGCCTCGAGTTGCGCGAAGCTCGCTCCGATGCAGCGGCGGATGCCTGCGCCGTAGGGGAACCATTCGCTTGCGGCCGGCTGGTGTTCGAGGAAGCGGTTGGGATCGAAGGTCCAGGGATTGGCATAGATTTGTGGGTCACGGTGCACGAGTAGCGCGCAGGGGCACAGGTTGCTGCCAGCGGGAAGGTCGTATCCGCCAAGCGTAAGCGGTCGCCGTAGGCGCCGCGCGAGGAGCGGGACGGGGGGGCGCAGGCGCAGGGTCTCAGCGAGGACGGCGGCGGCGAAGCGCTCGTCGCGCGCTGCGAGCTTGTCTTGGTGTAGGGGCGCCCGTGCCAGTTCGTGCATGGTCCAGGCGAGTAGGGCAGTGGTGTTCTCGTGTCCCGCGAAGAGGAGCGTGATGAGCTCGTCTCGTAGATCGCGGTCCGCGAGCCCACTGCCGTCCGGCCCGTGCGCTTGTACGAGCAGCGAGAGAATGTCCTCACGCTGTTCTAGATCGAGACAGGCACGACGCAGCTCGATCTCCGCGAGGATGTTGCGGTCAAGGCGGGCGAGCATTGCGCGGTAGCGGGGAAGACGCGTGAGGTGGTTGGGGCCGAGAAGGAAGAACGTCAGCACGCGGCGCGTATCGGTGATCCAAGGCATCATTTGGCGCAAAGCGTCGACGAGCGGCTGGCGTTCCTGCTGGATGCCAAAGACACAACGCAGCATGATTTGGAAGACGAGTGCCGAGAGTCGCTCGTAGATCGCAGTCGGCTCGCCTAGGGGCCACGTAGCGATGTGCTCTTGCGCGATGCGGCGAACGATCTCTTCGTAGGAAGACATACGCTGTGCGTGAAAGCCGGGGAGTACTAGTCGGCGTCGGTGCAGGTAGTCCTCCCCGTCGAGCATCAGCATGTTGCTCGTGCCGATCAGCGGCCGGAAAGGGCGGCTGGCCTGTCCCGCATCGAGCGTCTCGGGCGGCTGTTTGAATAGCTCGGCGACGTGCTCGTGGTTTGCGAGCACGATCCAGCGCTGGCCGAGCATTCGTAGCGTGAAGATGTCTCCGTGTCGGCGGTGTGCCGCGGCGAAGAACCGCTCGGGGTCGAGTACATAGCGAAGTGGCTGCCAGCCCGGCGGGGCGGCCAGCAGGCCTGGGGCAAGGAATGCGGAGTCGTGGAATCGTTCAGTCCGTGTCAACGGCTTGCCCTCGATTGGGGTAGGGTTCGCATCGTACGATCTCGAAGGGGGTTCCTTGGGTCAACAACCGGAATGGATGCTGAAATGCTCGCCGCTGAAGGGCGCGGCGCTGGTGTTGCTGCTGAATGGGCCCATTCATGGCTATGAAATGGCGACGTCGATGAACCAGATGTTGGGGCCGGGGTGGGACATCCGAGCACAAGCCCTCTATCCCAAGCTGGGCAGCCTCGAGAATGCGGGGCTTGCGCGCAGTAGCAAGGACGATAACCAGCGCGCCGCGCCTGCTCGCAAGGTCTTCTATCCGACTGAGGCCACGGCGGGTGCAGCAATGGACTGGATGTCCGCGACGGGTCCCCTCGCGGTTGTACGTGCCGAGTTCTATACGAAGCTCGCGGTGGCGCGTAGGGAGCATCTTCCGGCTCTGCTTGAGACGCTTGATGTCCTGGAGCGCCACGCAAAAGCCGAGATCGACGAGATCGCCGAAGATCTCGGACCGCTCGTGACGCTCGCGGGACTTCGGCTGCATCTAGTGCGAGGCGCCAAACTGGCTCATCTACGTACCGAGCTGGAGCGGATCGTCGTGGCTCGCCGCGGCATTCGCGAATTCCTATAGGGCACTTGCGATGACGCTGCTCAAGGTCTCGCGGGTCACCAAGCACCACGCCGACGGCCGGCGCACCTTGGCGGTGCTCGACAACGTCTCGCTGGAGATCGAAGCGGGCGACTTCGTCGGCATGTGGGGTCCGCGCCGCTCGGGCAAGTCGACGCTCCTGCGCATCCTGGCGGGCATCGAGCGTCCCCAGAGCGGCGAGATCGAGTTCGACGGAGTCAAGCTGGGGGAGCTTTCGGCGCGGCGCAGGGCGCGACTGCTGCGCCGTGGCGGGATCGCCCTCGTCAAACCGGTAGGCGGCCTCTCCTCCAATCACACCGCCGTTCGGGATGTGGCGCTCGGGTTGCTTGCCGACGGGCTGAGCATGCGCCAAGCGGAGCTGCAGGCCCGCAGAGGGCTGGGCGAGGTCGGCGCGGGGGAGTGCGCGGATCTGAAGCTGGATCTTCTGACGCTCAACGAGCGGATCCGCGTCGCGCTCGCCGGTGCGCTGGTTCGTGAGCCACGCCTGCTGCTCGTGGACGAGCCCGCGGTGCTCTCTTCGCTGCGCGAGACCGATGCCCTCTACCGCTTCTTGCGATCGCTCGGCGGGCGCGGCGATGTCGCTTTGCTCATCGCTTCGGAGGAGCTCGATCCTTTGCACGGCGCGCGGCGGATCTGTTCGCTCTCGGATGGCGAGCTGCGCTCGATGGAGTCGGCGGGCGTTGTCCTGCCCTTCCGCGAGCGGCGTCAGAGCTGGAGTAGCCGCGCGTCATGAGTGCGCTCGAGCTGCGCGACGTCGTCAAGGAATACCGATCGGTCGGCGAGACGGTCCGGGCGCTTGACGAGGTGTCGTTGGTCGTTGCCAGCGGCGAGTTCGCGGCTCTGTACGGTCCGAGCGGGTCCGGCAAGACGACGCTGCTGCTGCTCGCGGCGGGACTGCTCGAGCCGGATAGCGGCGAGGTCCTATTCGACGCGCAGAACATCGCGCGACTCGAGCGCAGGGAGCGCTCGCTTTTTCGCCGTCGCGAGATCGGCTTCGTATTCCAGTCCTTCCATCTGATTCCTGGTGCCACTGCGCTGGAGAACGCTGCCGTGAAGCTGCTCGCCGACGGGTACAGTCTCGCTGAGGCCAAGCAGCGCACGCGGCCGTGGCTCGAGCGAGTCGGTATCGCTGAGCGTGAGCGCCACCGTAGCGAGCAGCTCTCGATGGGCGAGCGCCAGCGCGTCGCGATCGCGCGGGCGCTTGTCAACGAGCCGCGACTGCTGCTCACCGATGAGCCGACCGGCAACCTGGACGCCAAGCGCAGCCGCGAGATCCTCGCACTGCTACGGGAAATCTGCCATGAACGTGCAATCCCCGCGCTACTGGTCACGCACGACCCACAGGCCGCCAACTTCGTAGACCGCGTCTACACGTTGCGCGACGGCGACTTGCACGATGGTCTCGACCTCGAGCTCAACACGATCTCGGGATGAGACGCGCCGCGTTTGAGCCCCGAATCTTGGGGTTGCGAGTGAGCGCTCTCCTGGGCTTCTATGCGTGGCGGCTACGCCGCCACGGCGTCCAGGAGCTCCTCGCGGGCCTGGGGATCGCCGTCGGCGTCGCGCTGACCTTCGGAGTCCTGCTCGCGAACACGGCGATCAACGGGTCGGCCAGCGAACTGGATCGCCAGCTCATTGGCTCGGCGAAGCTGCAGCTCGTCGCGCGCTCCTCGGCCGGCTTTAGCGAGCAGATCGCGGAAGCGGCCGGACGGCTACCGGGCGTCGAGGTCGCCTCGCCGCTGCTGCGCTCTTCCGCGGTTGTCGTCGGTCCGCGTGGCCGCCAGCTCGTGCAACTGATCGGTGTGACCGCAAGCCTCGCCGCGCTGGAAGCACAGGCGACGCAAAACCTCGGCGCCGGCACGTCGCTGCTCACTGGCGGCATCGGCCTCGCGGAAGCGCCGGCCCAGGCAGCCGGCGTCCACGGTGGACAGCGTGTGCTCTTGCTTGCGAACGGCGAAGCACACCGCGTCCTGCTGCGTCTGACCCTCGGATCGCAGATCGTCGGCGCGGTTGCTGGGAGCCCGATCGCGATTGCCTTGCTACCGGTAGCCCAGCATCTGGTAGGTACGCCGGGGCGCGTGACTAATGTCCTGATCAAGCCAGCAGCTGGGGCGCAGCGGCAGGTCGAAGGGGAGCTGCGGCGGCTCGCCGCGGGGCGCCTGGATGTCGTTCCGGCCAATAACGATCTGCGACTACTCGCGGTTGCCGCGGGGCCGACCAACCAGTCAACGACGCTATTCGCCGCGATCAGCGCGATGGTCGGCTTCCTTTTGGCGCTCAATGCAATGCTGCTCAGCGTCCCCGAGCGACGACGGTTCGTGACCGAACTGCGTCTCGGCGGCTTTGACCCAGCGCAGGTCATCCTCGTGCTCGTCAGCCAAGCACTCGCGCTCGGGCTGCTCGCCTCGGCCGCGGGGATCGTTGTCGGAGATATTCTCGCGCACACGCTCTTTCACCAGATACCCAGCTACATCACCTTCGCATTCCCCGTCGGCTCCGAGCAGGCGGTACATCTAAAAGTTGTCCTTCTTGCCGTTGGATGCGGCGTACTTGCGGCGCTCGTTGCGTCGCTCATTCCCGCTCTCGACCTCAGAGAGGATCGCGCGCTGGACAATGTGCTACGCGAACCCGGCGAACCAGGGCAAAATATCACTAAACGCGTCGCGCTCTGGCTTGGCCTCGCCGGCCTCGCCTTGTTAGTCGCAGTCACGACGATCGTCATCGCGCTACCCAGCCTCACTGTCATCGGAGGAATCCTCCTCGCGCTCGCTGCTGTCTGCTTCATACCATCTACGTTTGCTCTCGCTCTGAAAGCAATCGCGCCATTCAGCGAACGGGCTCGCGGCATGCTCGGTCTGGCCGTCGTTGAACTACGCGCCGGCGCGACACGCTCGATCGCGCTCGCCGCCATCGCGGCTCTCGCAGTCTACGGTAGCATCGCGATACAGGGGACTCGCAACGATCTCGACCAGGGCCTCAACAAGGCCATCGTCCAATATCTAGGGACAGCGGAGATATGGGTTACCACCGGCGATAACGTCTTCACAACCGACAGCTTCAACGCTGGCAACGCCGTACATTTGCTTGCTCGCTCACCCGGCATCGCCTCCGTCCGCATCTACCAGGGAGGGCTGCTTGATGTCGGCAGTCGCCGACTCTGGATTCGCGCGCGTCCGCCAGGCGACAGCGAGGTTCTACAGCCCAGCCAGATGCTTGAAGGGAATTTCGTACACGCTAGTAGCCTGATTCGTCGAGGCGGCTGGGCTGCGGTCTCAAATGGGTTTGCATCCGAACATCACCTGCGTGTCGGATCCCCCTTCACGCTCCCGACGCCAAGCGGCGGCGCTCCACTGCACATAGCTGCGATCACCACAAACACAGGATGGCCCTCGGGCGCGATCACTCTATCGAGCGTCGACTACGGCCACTACTGGCAAACAGCGGCGCCCGCTGCGCTTGAGATCAATCTAAGAGCAAGTGTGAGTAATGCCGAGGGTAGGCGCATCGTGCGCGCGGCGCTCGGCAATCGCCCGGGCCTATGGATTCAAATACGCAGCTCACGCGAAGCGCAGTTCAAAGCGAACGTAAGTCAGGGCCTGCGCAGTCTCGGACAGATCTCTACCTTGCTCCTAGTCTCTGCGGCGCTTGCAATCGCGCTCGCTCTTGGCGCTGCACTGTGGCAGCGCCGTGTCCGTTTTGCGGCACTCAAGACCCAAGGCTACGACGAGCGACAGCTTTGGCGCTCACTGTTGCTGGAAAGCACAATTGTGCTCGTCGTAGGCTGCGCCGACGGGTTTCTACTCGGGATCTACGGGCACGCTATCGCGAGTCGTTGGCTACGCCTCACCACTGGATTCCCAGCCTCATTCACAGTTGGACTACCCCAAATGCTAATCAACCTCGCGATTCTTTCAATCATTGCGCTTACCGTCGTCGCAATCCCTGGGTTCAGTGCCGCACGAGTTGCGCCACGCGTCGGCTTTCAGGAGTAAGCAACACCGCTGGCCCTTCTATACCAACCAGTGCGCATCAAAGCGCGACACGGCATCAACCGTCCGGCGAGCGTCCTCACCTTTGCTCGCGCCACATGGACGTACTGGATCCTGATCCATCCCCAAATTAGACACGAATGGGAGCGGTGGCGAGCTGGCGCACGAACGATCCCCGATGCCGGTCTACGGGACTTGGCTCTACAAGCTCACATGAAGAAGTGGGGCGACGTCGAGGGCGCTGGTGCGTTCGCAGCATTCGTTCCCACCGCATATCGCAAACTGGCCGTAGTCACTCTAGGAACCTTCCAGACAATCTACGACTACACCGACAACGTCTCCGAGCAGCCCGCCTACAACCGGCAAGCCAATAGTCACCAGCTCCACGAGGCGCTTCGGCTCGCACTCGGAGCCATCGGCGCTCACCCGGACTATTACGCTCAAAGCCCCGAACGAGCGGACAACGGCTACCTGGAGCACCTCGTCGACGCCACCCGCCAAGCCCTGGCGGGGCTTCCCTCGCACGCACTCATCGCGCCATACACACAATCCGCCGCCGAGCGGATCGTATTCTATCAAGGATTGAACCACACTGAAAACGAACGCGATGCACTCGCAAGTTGGGGAGCGGCGCTCGCACCCAGGAATGGCCTGGCTTGGTGGGAGGCCTGCGCCGCCGCGGGCTCCTCACTGGACATCCTTGCCCTGATCGCGGCGGCTGCCGATATCGCACTCACCCACCGCAACGCAAAGGCTCTCGCTCACGCCTACTTTCCTTGGGTTGGAGCATTCCACACCCTCCTTGACAGCCTCATCGATTATCGCGAAGATCACGCTACTGGACAGCACAGCCTGCTTGACGCATATCCCGGTAACGCCGCGCTCGCCAGCCGCATGCGGCACCTCGCCACGGAAGCCTTGAAGCATCTCGACGATCTTCCACGCGCCTACGAGCACCGACTCCTATTCACGGCGATGAGCTGCCTCTACCTCTCTGACAAGGAGGCATCGGCTCCCCACGTCCAACCCACCCGTAGCCAGATACTCCAAATACTCGATCGGAGCGCAATCCCGGCACTACCGATCCTTATGCTCCAGCGCTACAGCAAACAGGCTCCGTCTAAAAAGAACACCCAAGCGTGAGCTGGCCCCGCCAGAAGAGCCTTAAATCCACTATGCGCATCATTGATAGTAGCGCCGCGTCTATTCAGGTCGCGCGATTATTGCCAACATCCGAGCGCGATGACAGGCAGAGGCCCGACGCGTACCGACCCCCATACATCTACCTGGCCGCGAGGGCACGGGGTGTCGGCTGCGCGTCGGGTAGCTCGAGCACAGGGTTTAGGCGAACCACCTTGCCAGCGCCCCCTTGCCTCGCCGCTCGCCGCGAGGAGCTCACAAAGTGTCGGCGCCACGTTCTCGCGGCCTCGACCGCCGGCACCCGGGGCGCCCTTTCTCCCCGGGTGCCGGCTCGTCAAACGCTCGCAAACACGCGTCGTGAGCGTGCGGGCCGCTGCCAGCCGAGCCCCACTATTCGCCGACAACTGTCATCATGTTCTAGCGATGAGCCAAAGACGGCATTGACCGGATGGGAGGCGAGATGGCAAGCGACGATGGGTTGACGATCAAACTGTTCCCGGAGCAGGTGCAGGAGATCGTCGAGCGCGCAGGCCGCGGCGAGGGGGCAGGCTGCGGCGATGGAACCGACGGGAGGCGGGACTTGGCGCAGCTGCTGCCGGCCCTGCAACGGCTCTTGGCCGAGGCGGACGGCAAGTTTTCCTTGGCGCTGCTGCGTGGGGTGGCCACGCTGGTGGCCTTTCCGGGCGATGGCACGCCGCGGCGGCTGAGCGAGGTTGCCGCGGAGCTGAGCTTCGCGCGCAGCACTGTCCACCGCTGTCTGTGCACGCTGGTCGCGATGGGATTGCTCGAGCAGGACAGCGAGACTCAGCGCTACTTGCGGCGGGGACAATTTTTCGTCTAGCGGAACACCTTCCCGGTCAGCGGGAAAGATTTGACTTTTGGACCACGTGCGGTTAGCTTCGCCTGCAGGTAGCGGAACAGCAGGGGAAAGGCCGGCGTTCGTTCAATCACAATCCAGAGGAGCTGTTGGATGCCATTGCCACAGACGTCAGTGTTGGGCAGTTTGAGACGGTGGAGCACAGGTCGTCGTCGTACCCCGATGACTGGCTTGATTCTGGTGCTGGTCGCGCTGATCAGCGGAGTGGCCGCGCAGGCGGCGCTGGCGGCCCCTGAAATTACGAAAGTGACCCCCAAAGAAGGCCCGGCTGCCGGTGGCACCGAAGTCACCATCAAAGGCGGGGTCTTTGAAAACGTCAAAAGTGTTTACTTCGGCAAAACGGCGGCGATCAAATACACGGTCTCGTCGTACTCGCAGATCATCGCGGAGGCGCCGACGCACGCCGACGGGACCGTCGACATCACCGTCGAAACGCGCGAAGGAACGAGCGAAGAAACCACTGCCGACCATTACACCTTTACCGGCGCGCTGCCAAAAGCGCCGGAAAATGTGACGCTTCCTGTGATCACGCCCGAAAAACCTACCGAGAATGCCGTGGAGTCTGCGACCGCCGGCACTTGGAAAAACCTTCCGAGCACGTATAAATATCAGTGGCAACATTGTCGGGAAAGCTGTGAAGAAATAAAAGGCGCTACGAACTCTACCTACTCCCCGCCGTACAAGTATGTTGGTCAAACGCTCAAGGTTTCAGTCATCGCAGAAAATGTGAGCGGCCCGAGTAAACCAGCTCTTTCTGCAGCAACGAAAACCGTGGCGTCAAACGGCGTGGTCGAACATCCCACCGGCTTCAAGGGTCTGATGAGCATTGCGCCGGGTCCTGAAGAACATCTGTGGTTCTCGTCCACGACGGGGTCTGTGAGCGGGCTCGGACAGATGACGACGGCGGGCACGATTCTTCACGAATACACGCTCTCTGAACAAGACTTTCCGGAAGCCATTGCCGAAGGCGCGGATCACAATATGTGGTTCACGGAGTGGAATAAGAGCAAGATCGGCAGGATAACGCCTTCGGGTACGATCACTGAATATGCCCTGCCGGAAGGCCGGGAGCCGTTCGACATCGTCAAGGGCCCGGATGGGAACATGTGGTTCACCGAGCAGGGTCAGGGAACGAGTTGGGGCAAGATCGGGAAGATCACGACTGCGGGCGTCATCACGGAATACGCGCTGCCGGAAGTCGCCAACGAGCCGGTGCCGGTGGACATCACCGCCGGACCGGAAGAAAGCCTCTGGTTTACGCTGGCGTACCGGCTGACCGGCGGCGCGGCGAAAATCGACAAGATCACCACCGCGGGTGCGATAACCGAATACAAATTGCCAAAGTGCGTCGAATACGACGAGGACCCGTATGGGATCACCGAGGGGCCCGATGGCAACCTCTGGTACACCCAGGTGACCTGCGACAAGATCGGCAAGATGACACCCGCTGGCGTCTTTACGGAATACAAAGCCGGCCCGGAAGAGCCGCGGGAGATCACCGCGGGCTCGGACGGCGATCTGTGGTACACCGCCTGGGGCAATGACAGCAGCCACGTGATCAAGATGACGACCGCGGGCGTGATCAGCACCGAATACGCACTGCAACAGAATAACGGCGCCGCCGGAATCACCGCCGGCCCCGACAAAAAAATCTGGGCGGTAGACGGCTCAGAAGTGGTGACTATCGAACCGTAGCTGCTAGACCCGCCGGCCTCGGGAGTCGCCTGCTCCCCGCGCGGAATGTCCGCGCGGGGAGGGCCGGCCGCGGCGTTTGCATAGCGGTGGTTGGGTCAGTATCTTGACGGGAGACGCGGGACTGGTCAGAATGGTTCAGTGAGACGGAACGGAGGGAAGATGACCGGTGGTACGCGACCGGCGTCCGGCCGGAGAGTGTCCTGCTCGCTGGTCGCCGTGTGGGCGCTGCTGGCAGTGCTCGGCGGCTCAGCGTCGGCGGCGTCCGCCCTGCGGCCCCGCGATCGCGAAGTCGGCCCGGCGGCATCACGCGCGCCCGGGTACGGACTCCCGGCGAGCGGCGGGGCGTCCGCGGCGACAGCGGACGATCCGGCCAGCGAGCGCAACCGCGTGTTCGTTCGCTTCGCCGGCGGCGTGTCTGGTCTCAGACGCGCCCGCTTTCGCGGCTCACTTGGGGCGAAGGTGCTGCAGGCTTACCCGCGGCTGCTGCCCGGGCTCGAGCTGCTTGAAGTTCCCGGCGCGAGCAGCGCCGCAGCGCGCGCACGCACGCTCGCTCGGGCGCAGCGCTCCACCGTCAGCTACACGGCGCCGGATCTCGCCTATCGCGTGCAGGCGCTGCCCGACGATCCGCTCTACAGCGAACAGTGGGGCATGCCGAGCATCGGCGCGCCCGAAGCGTGGGAGCGCTCGACCGGCAGCAAGAGCGTCGTGGTCGCCGTGCTGGACACCGGCATCGACCTGGAACACCCCGACCTGCAGGCAAACATCTGGACCAATCCCCACCCCGGCCAGGACGGCTACAGCGATGACGTCCACGGCTGGAACTTCGTCGAAAACGACAACGACCCCAACGACAACTACGGGCACGGCACGCACGTCGCGGGGATCATCGGCGCGGTCGGCGACAATGGCATCGGCGTCTCCGGCGTGAACTGGTCGGTGAGCCTGATGGCGCTGAAGATCTGCGGCGCGACGGGCCTCTGCGAAGCAAGCGCCGAGATCGCGGCGCTCGAATACGCCGTCGAGCACGGCGCGAAAATCGCCAACGCCAGCTTCGGCGCAGCCGACAGCGGCTATCCGCCTGAGGAAGAAGCAATCAAGGCCGCGGGCAAGGCCGGCCTGCTGTTCGTCGCCGGCGCCGGCAACCAGGCGAGCAACAACGACAGCGAACCGTTCTATCCGGCCAGCTACCCGCTGGAAAACATCATCTCCGTCACCGCGAGCACGCCCGCGGAAACGCTTGCGAGCTTCGCCAACTTCGGGGCTGAGAGCGTCGGCCTGGCCGCGCCCGGCGAAAACATCCTCTCCACGCTTCCCCAATCGGGCGCGGTCTTGACCTCGCCCACGGGCTACGGGCTGCTCAGCGGCACCTCGATGGCCGCGCCGCAGGTCACCGGCGCCGCGGCGCTGCTGTGGAGCATGCACCCGTCCTGGACGATGCAGCAGATCCGCGCGCGGATCCTCCGCAGCGCCCGTGCGGCTCCAGCGTTGTTCGGCAAGGTCTCGAGCTGCGGCGAGCTGGATGTCGGCGCCGCAAGCGACTCCGAAGTCCCGGAACTCGCGTCGCTGTGCGTGGCGCGAAGCGGCTCGGGGTCGGGGTCGGTCAGCTCCGCGCCGGCCGGCCTGCAATGCGGCTCGAGCTGTGCGGAGAAGGTGCCGCCGGGCGCACAGCAGACACTGACCGCCACCCCCGCGGCGGGCTCGACGTTCGCGGGCTGGACGGGCGCGTGCACCGGCACCGCCCCCTGCGTCGTGGCGCCCTCGCTGGGTGCGTCTGTAGCAGCCAGGTTTGATGCGAACGGCGCGCCCGCCGGCTGGGAAGAGCGCACGCTCGCGCCGCCGAAGGAACGCGAACCGTTCCTTCCGGGCTCGGTTACAGTCGTGACGTTCTACAATGTGGCGCTCTCCGCCGACGGCAGCGTGCGCGCGAAGACGATCTTCGACGAGCACGAAACCGAATGCGAGACGAGCAGTGACACCGGCGGGGTCTTCATGGAACGCGACACCCCCGCGGGGTGGGTGTCCGAAGGCCGACTCACCGCGCCCGCGCTCGGCAACGGCGAAGCAGCGCGCTGGGCCAACTGCTCGGACTATGGGGCGCTCACGGAGCTCTCAGGCGACGGGTCCACGCTACTCGTCGGAGCAAAGACGGAACAGGTCGGCGATAGCAACGGCAATTTTCGCTGCGCCGCGTTTGTGTACCGTCACGAAGCCGGCGGCTGGAAGCTCGACGGCACGTTGTTTCCGCCCGGAGTGGGGGTGGAGGGTTCGTCTAACCCGCAGGGGTGTGACTACTTTGGTGTTGCTGGCGCAATTTCCGACGACGGTGACATCGTTGCGATGCGCGAGATGTCGAGCGTCGACGTCTTCACGCGCAGCCCAGGTTCCGGCTGGGCGCTGACGCAGCACATCGTGCTGCCCGTAGGGCCGGGCTGCCAGGAAGCGATCGCCCCGCGCCAGCTTGCGATCTCAGGCGATGGCTCAAGTATGCTCGTCGGCGACCCTGAATGCGCGGGCAGCGGGTCCTCCTCGGTCGGGCGGGTTTACGCCTACACCCAAACCAGTGGCAGCTGGTCGCTGGCACAGGTGATTGATGCGCCCGAACAGCAATTGCAGAACAGCTTCGGCAGTGCGGTTGCTATATCCGATGACGGCGACACCGCGACCGTGCACGTGGGTCCAGACATCACCGGCCTGAGCGTGGGAGCTGGTGCTGCGTGGATATTTGAACGGGTCGGCGAACATTGGCAGGCCGAGCAGCGTTTGAGTGCCCCCGGCGACGAAGAAGACGCGGGCCTGGAATGTCCGGCGATCATCGAAAACGGCCTGCGTATGGTCTGCGTCGCGATCAACACCGTCGGCCTAGACAGTGAACAAGGAGTCGTGTACATCTTTGAACGCCAGTCCGCTGGATGGGGCGCACCCGCGAGCGCGCCGATGAGCATGTTCGCCAGCGAAGGCGCCGCCGGCGACCGTCTTGGCCACGCTGGCTACCTGGGTTGGGCGAGTCTCGCGGTCGCAGCCGACGGCAGCCTGATCGACGCGACGATCTCGCCGCTGAATCTCGCGGACAAGCTCTACACGGACGATCGCATCGGCTACGAGTTCGCCGCGCCGATGCCGCCGGCGCCGACGATTTCGGGGCTTTCGGCCACGGCGGGGACCGTCGCGAGCCAGGTGAGGATTACGGGGACGAACCTGCGCGGCGCGACACAGGTCAGCTTCGCCGGCGTGCAAGCGAGCGACTACCGCATCGATTCCGCGACCCAGATCACCGCGACGGTGCCTGAAGGTGCGAAGACGGGCGCGATCGCGGTGACGACGCGCGCGGGCACGGCGACCAGCGCGCAGCAGTTCACGGTGCTCATCTCGCTGGCGACGACCGCGTCGCCGTCGGTGGCGGCAGGCGAAGCGATCGAGGACTCGGCGTCGCTGCTGGGCGGCTCGGCGCCGACGGGCACGATCGGCTTCGAGCTCTACGCCGCCGCGGACAGCGAATGCCGCGATCCGCTGCTCGCGCAACCGCTGAGCGTGGGCGTCAGCGGCGACGGTGTCTACAGCTCGCCGTCGCTGCCGTGGAATACGCCGGGCGTTTACCAGTGGGTCGCGAGCTACTCGGGCGACGCGGGCAACGCGCGGGCCGCAGACGCCTGTGGGCAACCGAGCGAGCGGGTCATCGTCAAGGCGAGGCCGTCGCTCGCGCAGAGCGCATCGCCGAGTGCCGCGGTGGCGGGAGAAGCGATCGACGATTCGGCGTCGCTTGCGGATGGATCGTCCGCGACGGGCACGATCAGCTTCCAGCTCTACGCGGCCAGTGACACGGCATGCGCCCAGCCGCTGCTTGCCGAGCCCTTGAGCGTGAGCGTCGCCGGCGACGGCCGCTACACCTCGCCCGCGCTGCTGCAGGGCACGGCGGGCGCCTACCAGTGGGTCGCGAGCTACGCGGGCGACGCTTACAACGCGCCCGCCCAAACGGCGTGCGACGAAGCGGACGCGCGCGTCCTGCTGAAGGAACCGCCGCCTGCGCCGACGATGCCGATCGCGCCGGTCCCGCAACCGACGCCGATCGACGCGCCGTTGCCGCCGGCGCTGGGTCCGCTCGTGCCGCCGCCGATCGCGATCGCGCCGAGCACGACCTACGCGCCGCCCTTCAGCGGTTTGTCGCTACGCGCGGGGCGCGACCCGCGGCGGCTGCTGCTCCAGCTGACGGTGAGCGCCGGCGGCTCCAAGCTCGCGGTGAAGGCCACGGCGCGGTTCGCGCCGGGCAAGCACTCCGCGCCGGGCAAGCACTCAAAGCGCCGCGCGAGCAAGCCGATCGTGGTCGCGAGCTTGACCCGCGCCGACGTGCCCGCCGGGACCCTGGCGCTCGACGTGCCGTTGCACACAAGCGCAAAGCTCGCGCTCGCTCACACCGGCGCGCTGAGGATCACCGTCGAGATCACCGTGACGCCGCCGAGCGGCCGACCCCAGACGGCGACCGACGTGGTGAGCTACCCGCGGTAGCGATTCGTGATCGGCATCCGCCGGTCGCGTCCGAAGGCGCGCGTGGTGAGCTTGATGCCGGGCGGCGCCTGGCGGCGCTTGTACTCGGCGAGATCGACGAGGCGGATCACGCGATCGACCTCGGCGGCCGGCAGGCCTTCCGCGATCAGCTGCTCGCGGCCGCGGTCGAGCTCGACGTAGCCCTGCAGGATGCGGTCGAGCAGCTCGTAGGGGGGCAGGGAGTCCTCGTCGCGCTGGTCGGCGCGGAGCTCCGCGGAGGGCGCGCGCGCGATGATCGAGGGCGGGATCGGCGCGGGGACGCGAGGGGCGACACGCGTGCTTGCGCCGCGGCTCGCCCCGCTCGGCTCGCGACTCGCCGTGTCCGCCCCATTCGCGCGGAGGGCGCCGGCGGGCGAGTTGCGCCACTCGCAGAGGCGATAGACAAGCGTCTTCGGGACGTCCTTGATCACGGCGAAGCCACCGGCGAGGTCGCCGTAGAGCGTGGTGTAGCCGACGGACATCTCGGACTTGTTGCCGGTCGTAAGCACTAGCCAGCCGAACTTGTTGGAGAGCGCCATCAGCAGGTTGCCGCGGATGCGCGCCTGCAGGTTCTCCTCGGTCAGATCGGGCTCGCGACCGGCGAAAGGCTCGCGCAGGGTGGCGGTGTAGGCGTCCATGACGGCCTCGATGGTGAGCTCATGCGACTGCACCCCGAGCGCCGCGGCCAGCGCGCGGGCGTCGTCCTGGGTGGCGGCGGAGGAGTAGCGGGAGGGCATGATCGCGACGCTGACGCGGTCGGCGCCGAGCGCGTCCGCGGCGATGCACGCGACGAGCGCGGAGTCGATCCCGCCGGAGAGCCCGAGCACGACGTGGCGAAAGCCGTTCTTCTCGACGTAGTCGCGCAGGCCGAGCTCGAGCGCGGCATAGACCTCGGCCGCTTCGGGCGCCAGCGGCTCGCGCAGCGGGGGTGGCGTGGCTGGGGGGGCGTCGAGGTCGACATCGCAAACCAGCAGCTCCTCCTCGAACTGCGCCGCCCTGGCGATCGTCTCGCCGCGCGGATCGAGCACGAAGGAGTGCCCGTCGAAGACGAGTTCGTCCTGGCCGCCGACGAGCGCGCAGAAGGCCACGAAGGCGCCGTGCTCGCGAGCGCGCGCGGCGAACAGGGCCTCGCGCTCGCCGCCCTTGCCGGCGTGGTAGGGCGAGGCGGAGATATTGAGGATCAGCCTGGCCCCCGCCGCGGCCTCTTCGGAGGCGGGCGCTCCGGGGCGCCAGAGGTCCTCGCAGACCGTCAGCCCGACGCGCGCGCCGCCGATCTCGACGACCGCGCCGCCGGAGCCGGAGTGGAAGTAGCGCTGCTCGTCGAAGACGCCGTAGTTGGGGAGGTGGACCTTGCGGTAGATCTCGCGCACCGCGCCGTCGGCGAGCACGGCGGCCGCGTTGTACACGGCGCCGGGGTCCGAGTCCAGCTCAGGAAAGCCGACGACTGCGACTATCTTCTGCGCACTCTCGGCAAGCTTCTCTAGCGCGCGGCGCGCGTCGCGGAGGAAGTGCTCGCGCAGCAACAGGTCCTCCGGCGGGTAGCCGGTGAGCGCCAGCTCGGGCGTGAGGACCAAGTCGGCGCCGGCGTTCCGCGCCGCCTCGATGCCCGCGGCGATTCGCCGCGCGTTGCCGTCGATGTCGCCGACGGTGGCGTTCAACTGGCAGAGAGCCAGGCGCACTACTGGGGGGGTCTAGCGAAAGTCGCTAGACCTGTATTGGCGCGGGGTTCTGGATCGGCTCGCATGTCGATACTCCAGAGCTGGGCCGAGGCTACCCCAGCCTCAAAAGCTGAGAGTGAACTGTCCGGCGTATCCGATGTAGACCAAGACTCCGTGCTGGAGTACGTCTCGCCCGACGAGCCCTTGGATGTGCTGCCCCTTCAGGGGCGCCTCGATGGCGGTGCCCTCTGCCATCACGTTGTTGGGGAAGATGAAGCGTACCGCGTACTCGTAGCAATCCACGTTAGTCGAAGAGGGCGTACTGATCTTGTTACGCCGACCGGCTGGAGCCCGAGCTTGGCAGCTAGCCCCTCTTGGATCACCGTTCCCGTTGCCCCGGTGTCAATCATTGCCTGAAGTTGAATGGGTTCTGGGATGGCCTCGTTGGCGCTGCTGAGTTGCCCTTCGAGCGTCTGGGTTACTGCTAATCACTTCCCGGGCGCCTGAGCGAGCAGGTCGCTGCGGTGGGCCTCATAGGTCTTCTGCTCTTGCTCAAGTCTTGTCTGATCGGGCATACGACAGCTTATTCTACACGCTTTCCGTCCAATCCGTCGCGCAGTTTTGGGCTCAGACAAGCCAAAAACTCCCGGTCAGCGTCCTTGATGACAGGCTGTTTTCGCACCGCTCCACCACGAAGCTCCGCTATCACGGCAAAGCTGTTGGACCGCTTACATCGCCCCTGTGATCTGGGAACTCAACTCGCGCAACCCCGTTCGCATTCTAGGGAGGTAGATCCCATAAAAGCGAACTCCGCTGGGCCCGCTTTGCCCAGACCGGAGGCTGGGCGAGCGCTTCAGCGCTTGGTCGGCGCGGCTTTGCCCGACGCCGGTTTCGCTGCTTTGGTGCGCGGACGTGGCTTCGCGGGAGCCTTGCTCGCCGCGGCTTTGGCGCCATTTGCGGCGGCGGTCTTGGGCCGCGTCGCGCGCGGGGCTTTGGCCGCACCCGTCCGCGCCGTCTTGCTCGTTCGCCCGGCTTTGCCGTTCCGTGCGGCTTTCTCGCCGTGCGTCTTGGCGGACACATGCGCCGCGCGCGCGAGCTGGCGGATCGCGTGCTCGAGGTCGCGCGCGATATCGTCCAGGTCCGGCAGCGCGTCGTAGTCGCCGAGCAGGCCGAAGCCGAGGTGGCCGTTGTAGCTCATCACCGCGATCCCGAGCGCCTGGCGGCGCGCGAGCGGCACCACGGGGTAGAGCGAGCGCAGACGGCGCCCGAGCAGGTAGAGCGGGAACTGCGGGCCCGGCACGTTCGTCACGACGAGGTTGAAGTAGCGCTGGCGCGCCTGCAGCCGCGCGGCCTGGCTGAGGATCGTCCCCGGCGCGAAGCCCGCGAGGTTCGTCAGCGCCTGCGCGCCGACCGCCTGGCCCGAGCGCTTGAGGTTCTCCATCGCGAGGCGGATCTGCTCGAAGCAGTCCACCGGGTCCTCGACGCCGACCGGCAGCGGTGCCCACATCGCCGCGACGTGGTTGCCGAGCGCGCCGCGCTCGCTGTCCGCGCGCACCGAGACCGGGACCATCGCCTTCAGCGTCAGCCCCGTCGTGTCGTGGCCGCCGCGCCGCAGCCAGCGGCCCAGCGCGAGGCTCACCGACGCGAGGACCACGTCGTTGAGCGTCCCGCCGAGCGCGTCCTTGATGCTCTTGAACAGCGCGAGGTCGGCGTCGACGAACGTGTAGCGGCGATGCGGGCTGATGTCCACGTTCAGCGGCGAGCTCGGCGCGGGCGCGTTGATGCCCGCGAGCGTGCTCGCGCCGATGCTCTCGAGGTTGCGCCGCAGCTGGTCCAGCGCGCGACGCGGGCGGCGCACGATCCGGCGTGCCCCGCGTGCGATCTCGCCCGGCACCGTCGTGCGCTCGAGCAGCGCCTCGCCCAGCAGCTTCGCCGACCCCGGCAGCGGCCGCGGGCTCCATGGCTCCACGCGTCCCGGCGAGGCGAGCGGCTCGGGCTCGGTGTCGAACAGCACCGTCGTGATGTCCACCCCCGAGATCCCGTCGACGAGCGCGTGGTGGGTCTTCGCGATCAGCGCGAAGCGCTGGCCCGCCATGCGATCCACGAGCCAGATCTCCCACAGCGGCTTCGAGCGATCCAGGCGCTGGGAGAAGAGTCGGCCCGCGAGCTGCTTGAGCGCCGCCTCGTCGCCCGGGCGCGGCAGCGCGGTGTGGCGAATGTGGTAGTGCGGGTTGAAGTGCGGGTCGTCCGTCCACACCGGTCGCCCCTGGTCGAGCGGCACGTACGCGAGCCGCTGGCGGTAGCGCGGCACGAGGTACAGCCGACTGACGATGTGGTCGACCAGCTCCTGCTGACTCGGCGCCTGGCCTTCGAAGATCATCACCGACGCGACGTGCATGTGTGCGGTCGAGTTCGCCTCCAGGTGCAGGAACGCCGTGTCCAGCCCACTGAGTCGGTCGGGGTTCGCCATCGCCGGATTGTCGCTGCTCGAGGGCGGCGAGTCAACGACCGCGGCCGAAACTTTCGCCGAGCGTGACCGCCGGCTAATGACCGAGCCCGAAGCTCTCGCCGATCGGCGGCGCCGCGATCGCGCCGCGTCCCGCCGGGGACATCGTGCGGTCCGCCGCGCGCATGCCCGGCAGCATCAACCCGCCCAGCGTCGCCGCAGCGCCCGCGAGCCCGGCTCCGATCAGCGTCGCGCGCACCCCAAGCGTCGCGCTCAGGGGGGCCGTCAGTGCGAAGGACACGGGGAGCAGCCCGATCGAGATCAACCAATCCAAGCTCGAGACGCGCCCCAGCATGTGACCCGGCACGTGGCGCTGCTTGATCGTCGCCCACACGATCGTGCCCGCCGTCTCCAGCAGGTTGAACGCCAAGCTCGCCAGCATCAGCTGCCAGATCGCGCTCGCCAAGCCATAGCCCGCGACCGCGAGCGTCGCCAGCGCCCAGACGACGTAGATGAACGTCATGCCGCGCGCGGGCAGCCCGCTGCGCGCCATCGCCAGCGCGCACGCCACCGAGCCGAGCCCGCCTGCGCCCAGCACTAGTCCCAGCTGCACGCCGCTGCCGCCGAGGACGTGCTTGACCATGAACGGCAGCAGCACCTCCGCCGGTCCCATGAACAGCAGGTACGCGATTCCCGCGCTCGCAAAGGTCCCCCACAGCCACACGTGGCGGCGCACGTAGACCCAGCCCTCGCGCAGTTCCGCGCCGGTCGCGCGCACCGCCTGCAAGGCGATCTCGGGCGCCGCCACCACGGCGCGCGCCGACATCGCCGACAGCGCGAGCGCCGAGGCCACGAACGTCGCGCCGTCCGCGAGGAACGCCGAGCCCGGGCCGAACACGCCGACCAGCACCCCGCCGAGCGCGGGTCCCGCGAGCCGCAGCGCCAGCGGACGCACCACCTGCTCGAGCGCGTTGGCCTGCCCGAGCTGCTCCTCGGGCAGTAGCTCCGGCAGGATCGCGTCGCTGGCGGGGTCGAAGAACGCCTGCGCGCTCCCGTAGAGCGCGACGATCACCATCATGTGCCACAGCTTCAGCGTCCCCGTGAGCGCGAGCGCGCCGAGCAGCGCCAGCAGCACCGCGCGCATCACATCGGCGAGCAGCATCACCCGGCGGCGGCTGTGACGGTCGCTGACCACGCCCCCGAACAGCAGCAGCGCGATCGTCGGCACCGTCATCGCGATGCCGATGAAGGACAGCGCGGTCGGGGCGTTGGAGAGCGTGTAGGCCTGCCAGGCGAGCGCGACGAGGAACGCGCCGTCGCCCAGCAACGAGACGCTGCGACCGGCGAACAGCAGCCGGAAGTCGCGGTTGGCGAGCGCACCACTACGCAGCATCGCTGGTGCCCCACCATGCAGCATCGCAAGCGTCCCCCGCGCGCCGCGCCGCGCGTGTTTGGCCGCGCCGCATCGCGAGCGTGCCGCTACGCAGCATCGCGCGGGGCCGGCACGGGTTCGCCGGACTCCTGCCCGCCACCCTCCGATCTGCCCGCGAGGTACGTAGCGAGGTGCGCCGACTCCATCGGGTGCGCGAAGTGAAAGCCCTGCCCGAGCTCGCAGCCCAGGTCGCGCAGGCGGCTCAGCTGCTCGTCGAGCTCGATGCCCTCCGCGACGACCTCCAGCGCCAACGAGCTGCCCAGCGCCACCACCGCGCTCGAGAGATCGATCGCCTCGCGCGTCGTGTCCGGACGCAGGAACGAGCGGTCCATCTTGATCACATCCACCGGGAAGCGGCTCAGGTAGCTGAGCGACGAGTAGCCCGTGCCGAAGT
This sequence comes from Solirubrobacteraceae bacterium, assembly GCA_035483545.1. GTDB lineage: Bacteria > Actinomycetota > Thermoleophilia > Solirubrobacterales > Solirubrobacteraceae > Palsa-744. The sequence goes on from DATHPS010000009.1 coordinate 68,179, forward strand.
CGTCCATCGCGACCCGCACGCCGAGCGCGCGCAGCTCCTTGAGCTTGACGACCGCGATGTCCGGATCGTCGATCAGCATCGACTCCGTGATCTCGAGCGTCAGCAGCTGCGGCTGCAGGCCCGACTCCGCCAGCGCGTCCTCGACGTCGGAGATCACGTCGCTGTGCTGCAGCTGCTTGACCGACAGGTTCACGCACATGTAGAGCGGGGACTGCTCCGACCACAGCCGCTGCACCGCGACCGCCTGCCGGCACGCCTCGCGCAACACCCAGCGCCCGATCGGCACGATCAGCCCCGTCTCCTCCGCGAACGGGATGAAATCGCCCGGCACGACCAGCCCGCGCTCGGGATGGTGCCAGCGCAGCAGCGCCTCCATCCCCGCGACCTGCCCGTCTGCCAGACGCACGATCGGCTGGTAGTGCAGCTCGAACTGACCGTTCTCCAACGCCCGCTGCAAGTCGGCGCGCAGCTCCAGGCGCGCGAGTACGCCCGCGTGCATCTCGGGCTCGAACAGCCGGTAGCCGCCCTTGCCGTCGCGCTTGGCGATGTACATCGCGGCATCCGCGTCGCGGATCAACTCGTCCGCGCCAGCCGCGGAGGCGCCCTCGAGGATCGAGATCCCGATGCTGCCGCGCACAACGAGCTCCTTGCCCGCGACCATCAGCGGCCGGCGCAGGTCCTCGAGGATCCGTTCGGCGACGTCCACCGCGGTCTGCGTGCTGTCGAGATCCTCCAGCAGCACGACGAACTCGTCGCCGCCGAAGCGCGCCGCGGTGTCGCTCGTGCGGATGCTCGCCGAGAGGCGCTTGGCGACGTCGATCAGCGCCGCGTCGCCAGCGCCGTGACCGAGGCTGTCGTTGATCGTCTTGAAGTCGTCGATGTCGAGGAAGATCACCCCGAGCTCGCGCTCCTCGCGCCGCGCGCGGCCGATCGCGTGGCGCACGCGCTCGACGAACAGCGCCCGGTTGGGCAGGTTCGTGACGGGGTCGTGGAAGGCCTGGTGTGCGAGCTGCTCCTCGAACACCTTGCGCTCGGAGATATCGCGCGCGTTGAGCACGATGCCCCGCACGTGCTCGTCGTCGAGCAGGTTCGTATGCAGGATCTCGAACTGGCGCAGCCCGCCGTCGCGATGGCGCAGCGTGCACTCGATGTGCTGCCCGTCGCGCCGCGCATAGCCCGCCCCGTCGGCGAGCAGCTGCAACACGCGCCCGGCGTCCTCCTTGGCGACGATGCGGTCGAAGCGCGTGCCGAGGAGCTCCTCCGGCGGGTAGCCGAGGACGCTCTCCGAAGAGGGACTCTGGTAGGTGATCGTCGCATCCGCTCCCACGACCGTGATCAGATCGCTGGAGTGCTGCACGAGCGAGGCGAAGCGCTCCTCGCTGCTGCGCCGCTGGATCTCCGCCGTCAGGCGCGCCTTCTCCTCCGCGAACAGCCGCTCGCGGTCGGCGGACTGCTCCTGCTGGCGCACCAGGCCGACCATGCGCATCACGACCAGGGCGAACAGGAACATCGAGGCGCAGATGATCACGATCAGGTCGAGATCGCCACGGCGCGCCTCCTTGAGCAAAATGCAGATCGGCGCGATCAGCGAGGCGCCCGTGAGCAGCGCCAGGCGCAGCGGCGTGAGCTTGGCCTCGCGGCTGCGGACCGGCTCGTCGAGGTCGACCATCGAGGGGTGCAGCGCGGCAGTGCCCCACAACAGCTGGTAGGAGAACCAGCCGAGGTCGAGCAGCAGCTGATGGTGGAAGGCGTTGTCGAGCGTCATCACGCCGTAGACGAAGTCTGTGCTCAGTAGCGCGAGGATGCTCGCGCTCAGGAAGTAGAAGGACGGCCGTCGCCGCCCCGCGTCGAGCACGAGGCGGATCGCGGCGGCGAGCAGGATGATGTCCCCGAGCGGGTAGGCGACGGAGACGAGCTTGGGCAGCAGTTCCAGCGAGCCGTCGTGCAGGTAGGGCGCGATCTGCAGCACCCACGAGAGCAGCGAAAGCCCCAGCGTCAAGATCGCGGCGTCGATCAGAGTGTTGCGATTGCGCTGCGGGTTGCGCCGGCGCACGAGCAGCAGCAGGCCCAGCATCTGCGCCGGGTAGACGGTCAGGTAGATCGCGTCGCCGATCGAGGGGAACGGGACTTCGCCGTGCAGGATGTACTTGGGGTAGCTGTAGGTGTAGACGTCACCCAGCCAGTACAGGAAGAAGCCGAACGCGAACAGCCACCACGGCAGCGCGTACTTCGGCCGGTTGCGGCGGATGCCGACGATCACCGCGATCCAGCTCGTCATGCCGAGCGTGTTAAAGAACGCCGGGTTGCCCTTCAGCGGTGGCACCAGCAGATACAGGAAGGCGCCCACCGCGCCAAACGCGAGATAGCCTTGCCAGAGCTGCACGCGCGGCCGCTTCATCACGCTGCCTCTGCCGCCGCGTGCGCCGCCGCCGATTGCAGCTCGCCGCGCTCGGCGAGCTCGCCGAGGACCGCGATCAGCGCGTCCACCTCGGTGTCCGTATTGGCCGCGGTGAGCTGCACGCGAAAGCCCACCTCCGCCTTCGGCACCAGCGGATACGCGGCGAGCGTCACGTACACGCCGCGCGCGAACAGCAGCCGCCCGACCTCGTCGATGCGGGTGTGCTCCCGCAGCGGGATCTCGACGATCGGCAGCTGCGAGCGGTTGGGCGTATGCGCGTCGAGCTCGCGCAGCGCGTCGAGCACGCGCACCGTGTGGCGGTGCACGACGGCGCGCAACGCATCGCCGCGACGCTCGTTGACGTCGAAGCCCGCGAGCACCGTCGCCAGCGAGGCGGTCGGGGAGGGGCCCGAGTACAGATAGGGCGGCGCCGCCACCTTCAGGAGGTTCTTGACCTCCGTCGGGCACGCGATGAACGCGAGCAGCGACGAATAGGCCTTGGAGAAGCCGCCGACGAGGATCACGTCGTCGTAGCTCTCGTCGAAGTGACGCACGATGCTGTTGCCGCGCGCGCCGTACGGACAGGTCTCGCCCTGCGCGCGCTCCCCGACCACGCCGAAGCCGTGCGCGTCGTCGACATAAAGCAGCGCGCCGTGACGCCGCGCGACCTCCGCGAACGCCCGCAGGTCGGGTGGGTTGCCGGTCATGCTGTTCACGCCGTCCATGCAGACGAGCCGCGCGCTGTCGCGCTCGGCCGCGAGCAGCTCGTCGAGGTGGTCCGGGTCCTCGAAGCGGAAGCGACGGACCGCCGCGCCGCGAGCGCGCGCGACCTGGCAGCCGTCATAGATCGTCTTGTGTGCGCGCGCGTCCAGGAAGATCGTGCCCGACGCCGCGAGCACCGGGATCACCGACGCGTGGATGTGCGTGATCGTCGGCAGCACCAGCGAGTCCTCACAGCCCAGCAGCTCCGTCAGGCGCTCCTCGATCTGCTCGTAGAGCACCGGGCTGCCCAGCAGGCGCGACCAGCTCGGATGCGTGCCCCACGCCTCGACATAGGCCGGAATCGCCGCGATGATCTCCGGGTCGAGGTCGAAGCCGAGATAGTTACACGAGGCGAAGTCCGCGAGCCAGCGATCGCCGACGCGGATCATGCGCCCATCGATCTCCTCGATCACCGCGTCCATCATCGGGTGCGCCGCGCGTAGCGCCTCGATGTCCTGCAGCGTCTCGAGCCAATGGTCGATCCAGCGGCCCCGCGAGCGCGGGGACCGCGACCGCGCCGGCGTAAGGGTGGACGCCGCAGCGCGCGTCGACGTCGTGGCCAGAGGCGGTGACATATCCGAACGACCATCGGGCAAATCCGACGAAGCCTTGATAGTTGGAAGGGCAACTCGGCATTTCGCGCAGCTCGCGCACGAGGTCGTGCAGGCACGCCGGGGAGTCGGAGACGTCTCGCAGCGGGCGCTCCCCACTGCTTACGGGCGTTTCCGGCCTCTGTGCCATTCGACACACAGCCGCTACAAATGCTGCCCTACCCTGTTCCAGCTCGTTCTGAGAGCGAAACTCGCCGAGTCGCCGCCGTTGTTGGCGGCGAGCGGGGGACCCACTGCCGGGCCGCGAGAGCGTGGCCCGGATGGGGCGAATCGGCCGCTGCTGCAGCCGTAACGCCAGGTCGGCGCACGCCTTCGTGCGCGCGAGCCGGCGTGAGCCCGACAGCTAACCCCGTAGGCGTGGACTCAAGGAGGCCTATGTACGTCCCCGCAACGCTTGCGCTGCCCGCGCCCGCCACCCCCGTGTCCGCGAGCTCCGTGTTCGCGAGCGCCGCTCCGGCGCGCACCGCGCTGCACGTGCGCCGCGCCGACCTCGACGTCCTCGCCGGCCAGAGCGCGACGGTCACCGGCACGCTGCGCAGCACCGGCGCGGGTGCCCCGCGCGGCTCCGCGCCGCTCGCAGGGGCGACGGTCGTGCTGCAGGTTCGCGAGCGTCGCGACTGGCGGACCCTCGCCGGCACGCGCACCGGCGCGCGCGGCCGTTTCAGCCTGCGCTATCGGCCGCGGCGCATCGGCAGCGAGTTACTGCGGGTCCGCTTCGCCGGCGACGGCGCCGAGCGCGGCTCGCACCGGCGCCTCGGGCTGCTCAACGTCTTCCGGCTCGCCGACGCATCGTGGTACGGCGGCGGCGGCAGTCTCGCGTGCGGCGGCTGGCTGACGAGCGCGACCTTAGGCGTCGCCAACAAGACGCTGCCGTGCGGGACACTCGTGACGCTCCGCTACGGCGGGCACACCGTGCGCGTGCCGGTCATCGATCGCGGCCCTTACGTGGCGGGACGCGAATACGACCTCACCGAAGCGACCAAGCGCGCGCTCGGCTTTGCAGGGACGGGGGAGGTGTGGGCGACGAGGTAGTTCTTGTGCTATAAGTAGCACAATGCAGGCGATCGGCATTAGGGAGCTGCGCCAGGGCGCGAGTCGCTATTTGCGAGCCGTGCAGGAGGGCGAGACATTCGAGGTGACCGATCGCGGCCGTCCGATTGCGATGCTCGTACCGCTTCCCGACGGAAGCCGGATCGATCGGTTGATTGCCAGCGGGCGTTTGACGCCGGCTGTCGGCGACGCGCTCGCGTTGGGCGCGCCGCTGACGCCCGCTTCCGGTGCGCAGATGCCGAGTCGCGTGCTCGAGCGCCTACGCGCCGAGGAGCGCTGAGATAGCGGTCTATCTCGACTCCTCAGCGCTCGTCAAGCTGGTTGTACGCGAGGACGAGTCGGATGCTCTGGCGCGTCATCTCGCAGAGCATCCCGAACGCTTGTCATGCGCCCTTGCACGTGTGGAGGTCGCGCACGCCGTGCACCCGCACGGCGCCTCTGCGCGTGTCAGAGCGCGAAGCCTGTTGGAGCGAATCGGCCTCGTGCGCTTGGATGATGGTTTGCTCGACGTCGCCGGCGAGCTTGCCGGTTCGACGCTGCGCAGCCTCGATGCGATCCACCTCGCGGCCGCTCAAACGCTGGGCCCGGACTTAGTCGAGGTGATCACCTACGACCGGCGAATGACGGAAGCCGCCACGTCGCTCGGCCTACCCGTGGTTGCGCCCACGCTGACCGGCGCGACCGGGCGATCCCCTGCTCGGGAAGCTGCGCAGGGCGCTAAAGTGCCGCGGCCCCCGAAAGCGAGACGTCGAGGATGAGCGAGCAGGTCCCCTTCGCCAACTACCAGTACGAGATCTACCTGCGCGGGATGGGCGGGCAGCGGCCCGCGCGCCCGCTCGACTGGCGCGCGCTGGAGCGCGACGCCTACCACCTCTTGGCGGAGGGCCCGCGCGGCTACATCCAGGGCGGCGCGGGGCTGGGGGAGACGATGCGCGCCAACCGCGAGGCGTTCGACCACTGGCGCCTGCAACCGCGGATGCTGCGCGACGTCTCGCAGCGCAGTCTCACGCGGACGGTGTTGGGCACGCCGCTGCCGGCGCCCCTGCTACTCGCGCCGATCGGGGTGCAGTCGCTCGCGCATCCCGAAGGGGAGCTCGCGATGGCGCGCGCCGCGGCGCAGGTCGGCGTGCCGTTCATCGCCAGCACCGCCGCCTCGCACACGATCGAGCAGATCGCGCAGGCCGCCGGCGAGCACGCGCGCTGGTACCAGCTCTACTGGCCGCGCGACCGCGAGCTCGCACACAGCTTCGTCCAGCGCGCCGAGCGCGCCGGCTACAGCGCGCTCGTGCTCACCCTCGATACCTGGATGCTCGGCTGGCGCCCCGCCGATCTGACCAACGGCTTCCTCCCGTTCCTGTGGGGCGAGGGCAATCGCAACTATCTCGAGGACCCCGTCTTCCGCGCCGCGCTCGCAAAGCCGCCCGAGGAGGACATGCAGGCCGCGATCGGCCACTGGGCGTGGGAATTCGCGAACCCCGCGATCACCTGGGATGACCTCGCGTTCCTGCGCGAGATCACCTCGCTGCCGATCGTGCTGAAGGGCATCCTGCACGCCGACGACGCGCGGCTCGCGGTCGAGCACGGCGTGCAGGGCGTGATCGTCTCAAACCACGGCGGGCGCCAGGTCGACGGCGCGGTCGGCGCCCTCGACGCGCTGCCCGACGTGGTCAAGGCCGTCGACGGCCGCTGCGAGGTGCTCTTCGACAGCGGCATCCGCTCCGGCGCCGACGCCCTGAAGGCCCTCGCCCTGGGCGCCAGTGCGGTCTGCCTCGGGCGCCCCTACATCTGGGGGCTCGCGCTCGGCGGCGAGCAGGGCGTCGTCGATGTGCTGCGCTCGCTGCTCGCCGACCTCGACCTCGCGATGGCCCTCAGCGGCTACGCGTCGATCGACGAGGTCGACGCCCGCGCGCTGGTCGCACAGCCGCGCTGAGCGCTACTTGCGCTTGGCCTGGTGCTCGAGCACCTTGCCGAACGCGTCCTCGAGCTGCGCGGTCATACGCTGCTTGAACAGCGCCAGTAGCGCCTCGGAGGCCAGTGGCCGCAGCGAGCCCACGGCCTCGATCAGCTCGTCCCAGCGCTCGTCGGGCTGCCCGGCCTGCTCGAAGGGCTCCCACAGCTCTTTGAGGAACAGCTTCGTAAACGCGCGCGAGATCGATTCGCAGTCGCGGCTGACGCGCTCCACGAGCGCCAGTGCTGCGTGCAGCGAGATCCCCAGCGCAACGACCTGTTCGGCCGCGCCCAGCAGCGCGGGGCTCGGGACTTCGAAGCGGTCCTCGCCGAGTGGGACCAGTAGCTTGAGCTTGCGGATGCGCGCGACGTCCTTCGCGTCCGCCGCGCCGAAGCGCTTCTCCAGTTCCGCGCCCGTGATCACCTCCGGCGTCTCCGCCTCGAACGGCGTCGTCACCGCGCGGCGCAGGCCGAGCAGGCGCTCCGCGAGCCCGTCGGAGCCGCTCAGCAGGCGCTCGATCGCGGCGAGGTTGAAGCCGTCGGCCTGTAGGTCGAGGATCAGGCGTAGCCGCGCGACGTGCTCGGCGTTGTAGTAGCCCACGCGCGCGCGCACCTCCGGTGCCGGGAGCAGGCCGCGCGTGTGGTGGTTACGGATGTTGCGCACCGACATCCCGACCTCCGCCGCGAGCTGCTCGACCGTCAGGTCGTAACTGGATGTCGTCGGCGTGGATGTCTCCGCCGCTGGGGGGGAGGGCGTTGCGCGCGCGCCGCGGGTGGTCGTTGCCATCGCAATTTCAGGATACCATGTTTGATGTTCCCTCAAATGAGGTAGCATTGATCCAGGTCGTTATGTACGGTCAGCTATTCCATTCGACTCGGTACCGGCCGCGAGGCGTCCGTGCCTGAACGCGGAGCGGTGCCGCGCGTATCCGACGGCCGGCGCCGCGTGTTGAACTTGGTGCGTTCGTTCACCTCGCCGCTGCTGCCCGACGACTACCTCGAGCTCGTCAATCCGCTGTGGTCCACGCGCGAGCTGCGCGGGCGCATCGAGCGGATCGAGCGCGAGACGCCGAACGCCGCGACGGTGCTCGTGAAGCCCGGCTGGGAATGGCCCGGGCACAAGCCCGGGCAGTACCTGCGGCTCGGGATCGAGGTCGACGGCGTGCACCACTGGCGCGCCTATTCGCTCACCTCCGACCCCAAACGACCCGACGGCTGCATCTCGATCACCCCGAAGCACGTCGCGGGCGGCAAGGTCTCCCCATTTCTCTTCGCCGGCGTGCGTCCGGGCGCGATCGTGCGGCTGGGCGGCGTCGAAGGCACCTTCGTACTGCCCGATCCCCTGCCCCGCCAACTCCTGTTCGTGAGCGCCGGCAGCGGGATCACACCGATCATGAGCATGCTGCGCGCGATCGCGCGCGAGGGACGCCTGCAGGACGTGGTTCACGTGCACTGCGCCCGCACCGCGGCCGAAGTCATCTTCGGCCGCGAGCTGCGCGAGCTGGCGGCCGGCAACCCGGGTTACCTGCTGCACGAGCGCCTGACCGGCGCGCAGGGGCGCTTGACCGCGAGCGAGCTCGACGAGGTGTGCCCCGACTGGCGCGCCCGCGAGACGTTCCTGTGTGGTCCAGTCGGCCTGCTCGAGGCGCTGAGCGAGCGCTGGCGCGCAGACGGCAACCCAGAGCGGCTGCACATCGAGCATTTCCAGCCCGATACCCACGTCGGTGACGGCGAACGCGGTCAGGGCGGGACGATCCGCTTCGCCAAGAGCGATATCGAGGCCGTCAGCGATGGGGAGCAGCCGATCCTGCTCGCCGGCGAGCACGCCGGCGCCGAGCTGCCCTACGGCTGCCGCATGGGTATCTGCCACACCTGCGTCGGGCGCCTGCGCGCCGGCCAGGTGCGCGATCTGCGCACCGGCCACGTGCACGGTCAGCCCGGCGAAATGCTACGCACCTGCATCAACGCGCCCGAGGGCGCGATCGAGATCGAGCTCTAGAACCCCGACCGGAGGATTCACGACATGTCCGCTACTCACAGCCCACCGGCCGCAGCGCGCCTGAACGAGATTGAGGGGCCGCCGCCGCGCACCGCCACGTCCGAGCAGGCGGTTGGCCAAGCGCCAGAGCCAGCTCCGGGATCGCCGGCGGAGTCGAGACCTGAACCGGCGACCGGACCCGCAGCGGCGACCGGAGCGATACCCGGAACCCCGGCCGATTCGATCGAGGGTGAGCCGGAGAGCCCCCTGGCGCGCCTCACCCCGGCTCAGATCGAGGAGCTCGGCCGCGAGTTCGACGCGATCCACGACGAGGTGTTCGCCGAGCTCGGCGAGCGCGACTCGCGCTACATCCGCTCCACGATCAAGCTCCACCGTCAGCTGGTGCTCGCCGCGCGCGCGATGCTGAGCGGCTCGCGCTACAAGCCGCTGTGGCTCGGCGGCACCGCGGCGCTGTCGGTGGCGAAGATCCTCGAGAACATGGAGATCGGCCACAACGTGATGCACGGCCAGTGGGACTGGATGAACGATCCCGACATCAACTCGCAGAGCTGGGACTGGGACACCGCCTCGCCCGCGGACGCGTGGCGACACTCGCACAACTACGAGCACCACACGTTCACGAACATCCGCGGCAAGGATCGCGACCTCGGCTACGAGATCATGCGCATCGACCCGCACCAGAAATGGCACCCGGTCTATCTGCTGCAGCCCCTCTACAACCTGGTCCTGATGGGCTTCTTCGAGTGGGGCGTCGCGCTGCACGACCTCAACTTCGACGCGATCCACTCCGGCGAGAAGTCAAAGCAGCAGGTACTCGCGGAGCTGAAGGCGATCGGCGTGAAGGCGCGCCGGCAGGTCGTCAAGGACTACATCGCGTTTCCACTGCTCTCCGCCGCGGTCGCCGCGATGGCGCCTGGGCGCGTGGGAGCGCTCGCTGAGCGGAAGGCCCTCCAGGAGCGCGCGGGATCGCTCGTCGAGCGCAGTGCCTCCCAGGGGCGGGCGGAAAAGGCGCCCGCGGGCGGCGCGCGGTCGCTCTCGCAGCGACGGGCCGCGGCGGGGCGCGCCTTCAAGTCGACGCTGGCCGCGAACTTCACCGCGAACATCGTGCGCAACGTGTGGGCGTATTCGATCATCTTCTGCGGGCACTTCCCGGATCAGACCTACACGTTCAGCCAGCAGGAGGTCGCGCAGGAGACGCGCGGCGGCTGGTACGTGCGTCAGCTGCTCGGCTCGGCGAACATCGACGGCGGCCCGCTGTTTCACCTGCTCGCGGGCAACCTGAGCTTCCAGGTCGAGCACCACCTCTATCCCGACATGCCCTCCAGCCGCTACGCCGAGATCGCCCCGCGCGTGCGCGACATCTGCCGCCGCTACGGGCTGCCCTACAACACCGGACCGCTACACAAGCAGCTCGGCACCGTGCACCGCACGATCCTGCGGCTCGCGCTCCCGGGTGGGAAGCCGCGACCGAAGCCGGGTCCCTACAGTCCTTCCTGATGAGCTCGACCTCCCTACGTTCGTGGCTCGCCCCCGAGCGCGATCTGCGCGCGCTCTACTACAAGCACTTCGGCGACCGCCGCAAGGAGCGCCAGCTGTTCTCGACCGCCGCATTCGTCGCGACGTTCGCGACGGTACGGGTGATCACGCACGCGATCCGCGCCGAACGCGGCCCGTTTCGCAACATCACGCCCGGCGGCCGGCACATCCACCACATGACGTTCGGCATCGCCGGCCTGCTCACGGTCGGCTACCTGTGGCTGCTGGAGATCGGGATCAACGAGGAACGCTGGGGCTCGCGTGCGACCGCGTGCGCGTACGGCGCCGGCGCGGCGCTGACGCTCGACGAGTTCGCGCTGTGGCTGAACCTCGAAGACGTCTACTGGGCCAAGCAGGGTCGTGAGAGCATCGACGCCGTCGTAATCTTTGGGTCGCTGCTCAGTCTGAGCGTGCTCGGCAAGGGGTTCCTGGCCGAGTTGCTGCGGAGTGCTTGATAATTCGAGCCTGCCTGGGGCGCGGCAGCTTGAGCCTGCCTGTGGGTGCGGCAGCGCGAGCCAGCCTGTGGGCTCTGCACATGACTGCCGAGCGCGAGCGCGCGAGGTTCGATCGCGACGGGTTAGCCGGCGACCTGTGTGCGGTTGCGCCCGGCGGTCTTGGCGGCGTAGAGCGCGCGATCGGCGTCGAGGATGGCGCTGCGCCGGTCCGCGCCGAGCGGCGCGGCGCCGATGCTGACCGTCACCGCACCGCCGCTCACCCGAAGCACGGCGTCGCGGACCTGCTCGGCGACGTGTGTCGCCTCGGCCTCGGTGCACATTGGCAGCAGCACGGTGAACTCGTCGCCGCCGATGCGCGCAACCGTGTCGCCGGCGCGAACCGCATCGTGAATCGCCTGGCCGACGCGGCGTAGCAGCTCGTCGCCGGCGTCATGGCCGGCGCTGTCGTTGAAGGCCTTGAACTCGTCGACGTCGATGACGAGGACGGCGTTGTGCCGCTCGACGCCCTGGCTGAGGGCGATCATGCGATCCTCGAAAGCCCGCCGGTTCGGCAGCGCGGTGAGCGGATCGCGGTAGGCGAGGTAGCGGTACTCGGCAGCCCTGCGCGCATAGCGCCGCGCGACCTCGCTGGTGTCGGCGAGGTCGGCGGCCACATCCTCCTCCTCGCGGGCACGCGCGGCCGGTCGCGGTTTGCGCGAGCCGCGCGCGCGACGGCGAGCGATCGCCGCGGGTAGCGTCGGGAGCGTGTCCTCGCGCAACAATCCTTCGATCGCTTCGAGCACCGCGGCCGCGTTTGGCACCCACGGGTAGGGCGCGGAGCGCCACTCCTGCGGCACGCCGCCGCCTCCGAGCATGATTCGGCAACTCGGCTCGACGTCATGGATCGCGACGATCGCCGCGGCGAGACGAGGGGAGTCGCGCGCCTGCGTGGATGACAACCCCGTCACCGCGGGTGCGTGCTCGGCGACGAACGCGCGTAACGCCTGGGTTGGAACATCGGCTCCGAGATAGAGCACCTCAAAGCCTGCGCCCCCCAGCACATCGGCGACCATTTGCAATCCCAGCACGTGCGCCTGCCCTTCGACGGCGGCGAGCACGACGCGCTCGCGCGAGCGCGGCGGCGCGATCTGCAGCGGCTCTTGAAGCGGTAGCAGCGCCAGCGTGCTGAGCACCGTCGCGAGGTGCTCGTCGGCGACGGTCAGCGCGCCCTCTTCCCAGAGCTCGCCGATTCGTTGCATCGCGGGTGTGATCACGCGCACCTGGATCGTCGTCGGCGCGAGTCCCGCCGCGAGTGCTTGCGCGACGACCGCCTCCGCTGCCGCCGCATCCGCGCCACGCAGCGCCACGCCGTAGCGCTCGATGATCGTCCTGAGCTGACGATCGCTCGCGCGGCGCGACTGCTCACTCATCCGCTAGTCCCAGCATCCAAAGTAGGATTGAGCCTAGCGAAGTCCGAAGCTTAGAATGTGTAGCCCGCGGTTGCGGCCTACCCGAGGGTCAAAGTCAAGGGCCGCCGACCGGCTCCAGTAGCGGGAGGGTCGCGGTCGCGAAATCGCGGCTCACAGCGGCGACCTCGTCGGGGACGGCGGCGAGGTTGACGTTCGTCGAGAACCCCAGCGGCGCGTCGAGGGGACGGAAGAAGTCGTCGAAGTGGCTAGCCACGATCGTGCGCGGCTGCAGACGGGGCAGGATGCGCGCCCAGTAGTCGCGCGTGAAGCTGCGCCCGGCGATGCCGGCGAGGAACACGTCGACGCCGCCGCGGGGAAGCGCGTCGTCGATGAGGTTCGCGCTGCCCTGGTGGTAGAAGGTCGTTCCGGCGACCTCGATGTGGATGCCCCACACCTGACCACACCTGTAGGCCGAAGGGGAGAGGGCGTCAAGATGCTCGCAGGTCAGCTCGCCGTCGAAGGGGACCGCGAAGCCGAGCAGCAGCTTCGAGTGCAGGCTCGGTACGAAAGTGACCGTGAATGGTCCAAGCTCATAGCGGCGATCGGGCTGGACCTCGACGGCGCGCTCGCCGAGCCCGTGGAGGCGCATCAGGTTGACCAGTGAGCTCGAACCGTAAGCATCGCACCCGTGGCGGCGCACGATTTCGGGGACGTCAATCGCGTGATCGAAGTGAGTGTGGCCGACGAGTATGCCGGCGAGCTCGCCCGGCGGCCGCAGGTAGCACTCGTGGAGGGCCGGGTCGGCCAGCGCGGGCGTGCGGCGGATGACACTGGAGAGCGGCACCCGCGAGAGGTAGGGGTCGATGTAGATTGTCTGCCTCTCGTAGCTCAGGCGGTATCCCGCGACGCCGAGCCATTCGAGCTCGAGCCCCCGCGCCAACGCCAGCTGCTTGGTAGCGAGCTCGCGCATCGCGTCGGCGTCGTCGCGCTCGCGCTCCTCGCGGTTGGCCGCAAAGCGGGCGAAGCTTGCTAGGTGATGGAGGAGGCCCGACACGGAAGGCGATCGTACAGCGCAAGGTGATCGTCCACTTGGTGGCGCTCACGCGCTCGGCGCGCCTTGACGGAGCGCAGGGCCTGCCGCGCAGGGCCAGTGACGAAGAGCTCGAGAAGAGCAACCCTGTCGAAGGAACATCGATGCGCTTGGCGAAGCGGACATCGATGTCGCATCACGATCTACGCCTCAACGCCATTGACAACTCGCGAGGGCGCCGACTTGACCGGCGACGCCCTGCTGGCCGCGATCGCCGAGGAGCCCCGGGCCTAGCTGGTGTTGCGATGCATCATGGGGATGTCTCCGGGAGAGGTTGCTTACCTGGCTGTCGAGGAGGCGGATTCAAGCGGGCAATGGCTTGTCATCGACCAAGCCGACCTGAGAGACATAGACGCTCGCGCAAAGCGCGGAGAGCAACTTCTGTTCGACGAGCGTCCGCGTCACCGCAAGCAGCGCGACTACGATGAAAGGCTGCGCGCAATCGTGCCGCTACTTGCCGATGTGATGAGCCGGACAGTGCCGACCCTACCGGCAGACAGGATCCATAGGTTAGACAAGTTCGATACGAAGGCGGAAAGACCACAATCGCAAGGACGCTCTCCTCTGGCGAAGTTCCGTATTCCGAGTTGTTGTATGAGCGGCTGCTCGGTCGACCCTATGCATCCCATCGTGACTCCGTTGCGGGCATCGTCGGTCGGCTAATCGAGAGCGCGATCGAGGACCTGCTTGACCAGCATGACATCGATGGACGAGCAACACGGGACCGCGAGAGCGTACCCGGCTTTGTGATATCAACATCGGCGCTCTCCGAAAGCGCGACAAGGCTTTCTCGCGCAACATCCATGCGGTCGGCGATGGGAGCCGGCCGATCCCAAATCGACGCCAGCGCACGCATCGCATCCCCGGCAAGAAGCCCATGACGGATGCAGCGACGATCGCCATTGGTGACGGTGAGGCCAGCATTCACGAGGTTTTGCACGTGCACAGTCAAGCGCTCATTTAGCGGCATTGCGCGAGCGCCAACCACCTTGACCGGCGGCTTACGCAAGACGAAAATGCTGTCCACGCGGCTCGAGTCGGCACTGTTGATATGGATGGAGCCACGCATCTCAGATGGGCACGCGAGGGTGGTGATGGGCACTAGGCCGGCATCGAGTACCGCGACGACCAGGGCCGCATATGAGGAGAGATCGTTGTGATGGTAGGTGAAGACAAACGGTGCCCCCGGCCGCAGAGCTCTTGCGGCCACCCGGTAAATCTCAGAGAGACGCTCGGCGAAGAAATCGATGCTACGGCCGCCAACAACGCTTCCCATTACCTCGTCCTCGGACTTCGATGTCGCCTGGTCGAAGAACGGGGTCGCGGGCATCAGGCGCTTCAGCCATGCGTAGCAGAAGTCCATCAACTCTGAGTACTGGACGTTCGCAAAGTAGGGTGGGTCCGTCAGGACTAGGTCGACACTGTTCTCGGGCGGCGGCTGTGCGGTGATACTTGCGCAGTGCAGCAGAGTTGCTCGCTTGCGGTCTAGGTCGGCCGGGTCGTCGACGAGGTCGGATGCGATCCGCTCGCTCGGCACAGGTACGCGCTGTTTGCGACCGTCGATGCGCATCGTCTCGAACGGCGCGTCGCAGTAGCGCTTGGCGGCCGCGTACTTGGCCGGGAAGTGACGATACCCGCCTGAGCCGACCCTCGGGATGCCGATGAGGGCGGACTCGCACTGAACTCGATGGACCGGGAAACCGTGCACGGAGAAGACGTCGAGAACCTTGAGTGCGGCTGTGTCGTAGCGGCAGACCATGTTCTGGTAGCGGATGAAATCGGAGTAGACCGTCGCTAGAGCCGGACGCAGCTCCTCGGGTGCGCGATGGATGCACTCGGCAAGCGTCGCGAGGCCCAGCAGCTGCCGCTCGTTGTGCAGGTCGCGAAAGCATCGGTAGCCCCAGCGCAGCAACCGATTGGTCTCGTCGCCGGGCGGAATACGGTCTTTTGGCCAGAAGGACTGGTCGGCCAACGCATAGCGCTCTCTTGCGCGGGCGAACCGCGCGTGGTCCTCTGCATCGGCGCCCTTGAAGAAGCGACCACGACGCCCCTTGCGACCCTTACACGTATCGCAGTAGTACTCCAGCGCAAACAGTGTGTGTTTGGGTGGGTCGTCCCCCGCTGGCCGACCGACTGCGAAGGGCCGCCCGCAGGTGCACACGCCCTTGGCAGGCACCCTTGTGTCGTCGTATGGGCTTGCGCAAATGAGGACAGTTGGCCTCGAACAGCGAAGTTCCGCCACCCATGAATGGATCGAGGATCACGCCGTCGAGATCGTGGCCTTCGAAGTAGTGCTCCGCTAGGGGCCGGTCCACGAGCTCCGCAAGGGCAAGCCCGCGAAAGAGGGTCCCCGGCCGCCGCGCAAACCACTTGTGCACTGCGATGATCGGCCGGTAGCTCTGTTGGACCTGCTTCTCGGCGGCAGCAAGCCCGGCTACGAGTGTCTCGTCGAAGTTCGTCTCCATTCTCGCTGGCTGACGATACGGGTCGCAACGGACTGCAGAAGATGTCGTCTCTCCTCGATGGGAGAACATTGGCCCCGGTTCGAAGGCGCGCTCGCGCGAGGTGGCGTGGATTGGCTCCCAAAGAACGGTCTGTCTGGATGGGTCCGATGGTGCAGACAATTGTCTCATCCGGCGTATGCTCGCACCGACTGCGGACGTGATGAGCAATGCTGGCCCGCCGCAGGCGGCGCTAGATTCGCGTAGGAGTGTCTGTCGATCTCTCCGAGCTGACCACCGCGCACCTCGACGCGGATGCCTTTGCATCTGCGCGGCTATCGAGCTCGGGAGAGCCGCCGTTTTGAGGAGCGCAGCTTGGAGGGATGCGGCTCAGGCGGTGATCTGCTCGCGCTCGGCGCGCTCGGCTTCGGCGACCATCTCGGCAGCCCGTTTGGGGTCCCCGAGGGCCAGCAGATGCGTCTGCTGGGCGATGTAGAGGGCGGCCGTGCGGTCGAGCGGGACGCGCTTGCCGTCGATCACGGCGTGGACGCGCTTGGGAGCGTCGTTGTTGTTGGGACCGCCGTTGTTGGTGTATTCGGCCATGCTTCCAGGATAGGACATCGGTCAAGCGGATCGGGTGTCGCCGACGAGTTCGGCGATGTGTTCGGCGAGCGGCCGGTACGGGTCGTGTTTGCCGACGAACGCGATGCCCAGTAGCTCGTCGTGCCGGGCAAGGTCCTTGAAGGCGACGATGTCGAGGCCAAGCGTGACCAGCCCAGCGTTGAGCGCGATGGTCGTGCCTCTGAGATTGCCGTCGACGAACGGGTGGGCGCGCAGCACCTTGGCGTAGAGGCGTGTGGCGGCATGAACGGCGCTGTAGGTGTCGCTGCCGGACGATGCGCGGATCTCCGCAGCGGCGGTGTTGAACTCGGCGCAGATCTTGTTCAGCCGGCGCGGGAGTTCGCGCGGGGTGACGCCCCGGTAGCCCCGGTTGTGCACGCCGAAGTAGACGTGCTGGGGTTGACTGTCTCGAAAGCCGCGCAGCCGCCCGGCGTCGTTGGGGAACAGCTCGCCGAAGATCTCGCGGTGCCAAGAGCACAGCAGCGTGGGCGAGAGCTCGATCGGACCGGCGTTCGCGAGGGCCTCGAGCGTTTCGAGGATGTCCGCAAACCGGTCGACGCTGAGGTTCCAGGTTTCCTCCGGGGTGCGTCCGGCCGCGCAGAAGAACTGCGACTCTTCGTCGTCGCGGAATCCCCGGAAGGGTGCACCGTGGCTGGGGCTCATCGCACGGGACTGTAGGGCGCCCTGCGGAAGCCTCAGCAGCACTGCGACTTTATCCGTCTCCGGGCGCACTACGGTGAGAGTCCGTGAGCGACCTGCCGACGATCGCGCTCGATGTCGCCCTCGACGGCCGCCGGGCCGACAGCGAGACGCTGGCGATCGGCTGACCGACATGCTCGGGATGAGCCGAGCGGAGATTGCGCAGCTTGTCGCCGGCCTGGACGTGAGCACGGTCAAGGATCCGTAGATACGAGCGCAATTGGAGGCGGTCAAGGCGTCCGGGATCGATCTCGCACGCCCAGTCGCACCAGCCGGATAGCGGGCATCGTCCGCACCATCAGCCGCATTGTCCAAGCACAACCCGCACAGGATAGATCACGATGAGCCGCAAGTTGGCTCGCGGCCCTTGAGTGCTGACAGCGGCGATGGGCTGTAACTCAGGCCGCGTCGATCAAGAAGCTGGGCTCGTGCTCGGCCCACCAACTGAGCTCCCGGATCCAGGTAACAATCAGCATGAGTCCAGAGATCATCTCGCCAGCACTGTAGAAGGCGCGTTTGCTGTGCAGAGTGCCGTGCCTGTTGAAGCCTCTACGTGCTCCTCGGTATTGAAGAGCGCCCTGCTGGTCGCCAATTCGATCGTCACGAGGCGCAGGACTCCGAACTCCGTTTCCTTGATGTCGTGAACCGACATCTCTGCTGCATCGCCTCAAGGCTCGGGCCGAACGTCTTCCGGGCGCTTTCCGCCAACTCCCGGAGCTGCCCGGGTCCATCGGTGTTTCACCGTCGGCGATCACCAGTGTCGCTCCCGTAGCTTCACACCACCACCGGTGGTCACTCCGCGAACCGCCTCGCGGAGCACCATCGAGTCGAGCAGCGAGAGCCCGACGTCCGAGTCACTCATCAGCCCAATTTACTGCGTGCGTGCGACGCTCTCTGGATTCGTTGGCCGGTCTGACCGCTCCTGGTCAGTATCGGCGTGGCGCACAAACCCATGTCCGAACAGGCGCTGCGGTTGGGGTTGGCCCAGCTCGCCCAATCGCTACGCCGCGCCAACCCCGGCGTGCAGATCACTTTCATCCGACCAGAGGAACGGTCGAATGGGACCGCCGCGCCGGCGAGGGCGGGGGAGATCGGATGGCCCGTCGCCCTTCCAGAGGATGAGCGCACGGTCGCCCACCGGAGCAGCGTGGCGGCCACGGCCTCCCTGCGCGGGCCGTAGGAAGATCACGTCCACGAACGCCCTGACCACCTGCTGCTTCTCCTCGCGCGGCAGGGCTCGCAGCGCTTCGGCGGTCAATCCGTACGCGCCCACGGCCGCGCGAGCGCCGAGGGCGTCGATCCGCTGCTCGGCCTGCGAGACCGCGTCGACGTACTGCGCCAGCCATGTGCTCCAGTCGTCTCCGAGCAGGCCGATCGCTTCGGTGTTTTCACGGAAGGCATCGAGGTTCTCCTGGGCGTCTTGGAGGGCGCCGAGGGCGGCGGCCATCTCCTCGTCGACCGACGTTCCCCGAAACTCGGGTCGCAGGCGTTCGAGCTCGGCGCAGATGGCGCGCTCGACGTACTCCTCGACCGTGGCGGCGATGACGGCCGAGGGGCGGGGGCAGCGTCCGGCAGCGTGTTTGCGCCGGCAGCGATAGACCCGCAGCGTCTTCTCGCCGGACCCGGCCCAGCCCTGGGACATGAGATAGCGACAGCCCGCGCAGCGGATCACGCCGCTGAGCAGCGGCAGCGGGGTGCCGGGCTTGGCGTTGCCGGGGCCGCCGAATGCATTGGTGGGGTCCATCTGCGCGGACTCCCACAGCTTCGGGCTCACGAGCGCCTCGTGAGCGTTCGGGTTGATGGCGGGAACTCGCCTGCCTTTGTTCTGCTTGGCCGACCAGAAGACCTCGCCCAGGTAGATCCGCCGGGCGCAGAGGCGCTGTACCGCCTGGGCGGTCCAGTTCCGGTCCGGTTGTGGTGCCGCCTCCTGCAGCCACTCCGCAATCGCGCCCCATGTGCGTTGCTGCTCGCCTCTCATGCGGAACGCCTCTTGAAGGAATGGGGCGTCGTCGTTGGGCGTGAAGCGTCCGTCGGGTCCGCGGTCGTATCCGAAGGCGCCGTAGGGGGCGACGTGCACGCCGCGCTCAACGGCCGATCGGGCCGCCGCCTCCCAGTTCTCCTTGTTCAGCTCGCGGAAGTACTCGGCCATCCCCAGCGACAGCTGCAGGAACAGCCGCCCTTGGGGCATCGTCAAGTCGAACTGCGGCTCGCTTGCGCTGGCGAACTCGCCGCCGTGCTCCACCAGCTCGCTGAGCGCCGTGTAGCCGCCGATGAGCGTCCGGGCGAAACGGTCGAGCCGGTAGACGACGATGCCCTTGCTCTCCCCGCTGCGGATGCGCTCCATGATCGCGTTGAGGATCGGCCTGCCCATGGTGCCGCCGGAGACGTTCTCCTCGGGTTGGTTGAGCTCCAAGCGCTCGCCGCGGCGCTGGGCCCAATCGCGGATCGCCTTCTCCTGTGTGGCGGGCGAGATGTAGCTCTCGCCGGAGCGATCCCCCACGCGGGAGACGCGGATGTAGCCGTCGAACGGCGCCGGTGCGATGTCCGTTCCGCGGTTTAGCTTTTGAGGCGGTGGCACGCGAGGACTATAGCATCGCAGTTGTAGATATGGATGCCTTCTACGTCTCGATCGAGCTGGGCCGCCGCCCCGAGCTGCGCGGCCTGCCGGTCGTCGTCGCCGGCAGCGGCCCGCGCGCGGTGGTGACGACCGCGAGCTACGAGGCGCGGCGCTTCGGGGTGGGATCGGCGATCCCCGCGGCGCGCGCGCGGCGGCTGTGCCCGCAGGCGATCTTTCTGCCGCCGGACTTCCCGACCTACCGTGAGGTCTCCGCGCGAGTCATGGGGATCGTGCGCGCGCACGTCGAGCAGATCGAGGTCGTGGGCCTCGACGAGGCGTACCTCGACATCGCGGGCCTCTACTCGCCGCGCGCGGCGATGCGGCGGCTGCTCGCGGAGATCAAGTCGCAGACGGGCCTGACCTGCTCGGTGGGGATCGGCCCGAACAAGCTCGTCGCGAAGGTCGCCTCCGACGCGGAGAAGCCGGTGGGCTTCGTCGTGCTGAGCCGCGAGCAGGCCTGCGCACGCTTCGCGCAGGCCCGGCCGGGCCTGATCCCGGGCATCGGGCCGAAGACCGCGGCCCGCCTGGCGGCGCTCGGGCTTACGACGCTCGGCGCGCTTGCGAAGGCGCCCGAGCAGCTGCTCGTCGAGCGCTTCGGGCCGAACCTCGGCCGCGAGCTGCGCCGCCGCGCGCGCTTCGAACACGACGGCGTCGTCAGCGCTGCGCGCAAGGTCGTCTCGGAGTCGCGCGAGCAGACCTTCGACGAGGACGTCCGCGACCCCGAGCGCCTGCGCGAGGAGCTGGCGCGGATGTCGAGCGAGCTCTGCGCGAGCCTCGCCAAGCACGGCCGTTCGGGGCGCACGATCGGGATCAAGGTGCGCCTCGACGACTTTTCGACCGCCACGCGCGCGCGGACACTGGCTGAGCCGACCTGCGAGTCGGAGGTTGTCAACGCCGTCGCGCAGCGACTGCTGGCGGAATACGCCCCCGCGCGGCCGGTCCGCCTGCTCGGGGTTCGTGTGGCCGGCTTGCACGGACCGGAGGCGTGCGAGGAGGGCGCGCGCGCAGTTGGAACCGACAGCGAGGAGGTCGAGGACCAACTCGTGCTGCCCGTGTGAGCGTCGCCCCTGCGTGTGAGCGTCGCCCCTGCGTGTCAGCGTCGCCCCAACTCTAGCCCTACCGTCGCCCTGCCGGCCGGGTCCACGATGTAAAGCTCCGCTGCGCTCCTAGAACATCCGTCCTGTTTCACCGTTGGCACTTACACGGATAGCTATCTTCGCGCGCCGAAGATCATCTTCATCTCCTGGTCACATCCGACGCGCGCCGCCGGGTTAGCATGCCCGTTGCCCGAAGTCCCACCTCGACCTCTCGGAGTCTAAGCTTGCTGCACGTTCGCGGATTCGGATCTCTCGCGTTGATGGTGGCACGCAGATGAACGACGGCGAACGCCCTCGCTGGTGGTCGGCCGACGCGGGTGCAAGCGCGGCTGCCGGCGCCGCACTCGGCGCCGAAGCATCGCCTGGCGCCGGCGGCGCGGCGGCGAGTGATGGCCCCGACCCGACCGTCGGCGCGGGCGCCCAGACACGAGCTTCGAGCGACGGCGCGTTGCCGGCGATCTCGCTACCGAGCGGCGGCGGGGCGGTCCGCGGGATCGATGAGAAGCTCGCCGTCGATCAGGCGACCGGAACGGCCTCGCTCACAGTCGCGGTCTTCACTTCCTCCGCCCGGCAGGGCTCGGGGCCAGCACTCGCGCTGAGGTACGACTCGGCCGCGGGCAACGGTCCCTTTGGGCTCGGCTGGGGACTGTCGGTCCCCGCGATAACGCGCAAGACCGCGACCGGCCTGCCGCGCTACGAAGACGCGCTCGACAGCGACGTGATGATCCTCTCCGGTGCCGAAGACCTGATCCCGCTGCAAGCAGAAAACGGCGGCAAATGGGCGCCGGTGATCGCGCAGCGGACGCTCGGCGCCAGCTCGTACGAGGTACGCGCGTTCCGGCCGCGCGTCGAGAGCGATTTTGCCCGCATCGAGCGCTGGGAAGCCGCCGACAGCGGCGAAGTGCACTGGCGGACGATCTCCAAGGCGAACGTCACGAGCCTCTACGGGCAGGACGCCGCCAGCCGCATCGCCGACCCCGCGAACCCCGCGCACGTCTTCAGCTGGCTACTCGACCTCAGCTACGACGATCGCGGCAACGCCGTCAGTTACCTCTACAAGGCGGAGGACACGAGCGGCGTGCCGAGCAGTGCGAGTGAAACCAACCGCGTGGTCGCCGCCAACCGCTACCTCAAGCGTGTGCGCTACGGCAATGACACGCCCTATCTGCCAAATGGTGCACAGGCCGCCGAGCTGCCCGGCCAGTGGTGCTTTGAACTCGTGCTCGACTACGGCGAGCACGACCCCGCCGCGCCGACGCCCGTCGAAGCGACGCAGTGGCGCTGCCGGGCCGACCCGTTCTCGAGCTATCGCTCCGGCTTTGAGGTGCGCACCTACCGCACCTGCCGGCGGCTGCTGATGTTTCACAACCTGCCCGAGCTCGCCCCCGAACCCGTGCTCGTGCGCTCGACCGACCTCGCCTACATCACCAGCGACGCGCCGGCGGACCCCACGCTGCCGCTCTATACCCGGCTCGCATCTGTCACGCAGACCGGCTGGGTGAGGACGGCCGAGGGCGCCTACGAAACCGCGCAGCTGCCGCCGCTGCAGCTCAGCTACAGCCCGCTCGCGATCGACGAAACGCAGCACACCGCCGCACACGACAGCGTGGAGAACCTGATCGGCGCCTTCGACGGGTCGCGCGAACGGTGGGTCGATCTCGACGGCGAGGGACTGCAGGGTGTGCTCTGCGAGGACGATGGGGCCTGGTACTACAAGCGCAACGTCAGCGCCTGGAATCCGAGCGGAGGACCGGCCAGCGCGCGCCTGGAGCCGCTCGCACTGCTACACGAAAAGCCGGCGCAGGCGACGGCGGGCGCGCTGACGCTAACCGATCTCAACGGCGACGGGAACCTCTGCGCGGTGAGCTTCGCCGCCCCCGAGCCCGGCTGGTTCGAGTACGACGCCGACAGCGGCTGGGCGCCGTTTCGCCAATTCCAGCAGACCGCAAACGTTGACTGGCAGAGCGCCAATCTGCGCTTCGTCGACCTCGACGGCGACGGGCTCGCCGACGTGCTGATCAGCGAGGACGACGCCTTCAGCTGGCACGAGTGGGTCGCCGAAACCGGCTTCGCGCCGGCGGGCCGCGTGAGCAAAGCGACCGACGAGGAGCGCGGGCCGGCGATCGTCCTCGCCGACCCCACCGGCTCGGTCTTCCTCGCCGACATGAGCGGCGACGGGCTGGCCGACCTCGTGCGCATCCGCAGCGGCGAAGTCTGTTACTGGCCGAACATCGGCTACGGCCGCTTCGGCGCGAAGGTCGCGATGGACCACGCGCCCACCTTCGACTACTGCGATCGCTTCGACGTGCGCCGCGTGCGCCTCGCCGACATCGACGGCAGCGGCACCGCCGACCTGGTCTACCTCGGCGAGCAAGCGACGATCTGGTTCAACCAGTCCGGCAACAGTTGGACCGCCGGGCACACGCTGGCGCAGTCGCCCGCCTACGACCGCGGCGACACGCAGGCAGACGCCTTCGATCTGCTCGGCAGCGGTACCGCCGCGCTGGTCTGGACCTCGGCACTGCCGGGAGATGTCGCCGCGCCCCTGCGCTACATCGACCTGACCGGCGGCGTCAAGCCCTACCTGCTGACGAGCGTGAGCAACAGCCTCGGCGCGCAGCGCAGCCTGAGCTACGCGCCTTCGACCAAGTTCTATCTCCAGGATCGCGCCGCGGGCACACCGTGGCTGACGCGGCTCCCCTTCCCCGTCCAAGTCGTCGAGCAGGTGCGTAGCGAGGATGCGATCAGCCGCTGCAGCTACACCTCCAAATACACCTACCACCACGGGTTCTACGACGGCATCGAGCGCGAATTCCGCGGCTTCGCGCGGGTCGAGACGCTCGACAGCGACGAACTGCCGGCGCAGTCCGGGGTCGGCGACTTCACCTCCACCCCCGAAGTCGAGGACGAGAGCTTCCTGCTGGCGCCCGTCTGGACGCGGACCTGGTACCACACCGGTGCCTTCTTCGAGCGCGAAGACATCGCGGCGCGCCTGGCCGGCGAGTTCTACGCCGGCGACCCGCTCGCCCCGCAGCTCCAGCCGACGATCCTGCCGGTGCAAACGGACGCCGAAGAACTGCGCGAGGCCTGCCGCGCGCTCCGCGGACGAGTGCTGCGCGAGGAGGTCTACGCGCTCGACGGGACTCCGGCCGCCGTGAATCCGTATGTCACGCGCGAGTACCGCCACGCGGTGCTGCGCCAGCAGCCGGCCACCGCCACCGCCCGCGGCGGCTTCTACGCCTGGCAGCGCGAGGGCGTGACGTGCGCTTACGAGCGCAACCCCGGCGACCCCCGCGTGACGCACGAACTGGCGCTCGCGGTCGACGCGTACGGCAACCTCACCCGCAGCGCCACGGTCGCCTATCCGCGCCGCCTGCCGGCCTACCCCCAGCAGGAAGCGAGTTGGATCCGCTACACAGAACACGACCTGACCAATGTCGCCGACGAAGCCGACTGGTACCGGCTGGGGCTGACGGTCGAGACCCGCTCCTACGAGCTAACCGGCGTCGCCGCAGCGGCCGCCGGCGCGCTCTATGACCCCGCCGTGCTCGCCGCCGCCGCCGAAGCGGCGAGCACGATCCCATACGAGCAAACGCCCATCGGTGCAACGCCCCAGCGCCGCCTGCTGGCGCGAGCGCGGACGATCTACCGCGCCGACGACCTCTCCGGCCCGCTCCCGCTCGGACAGGTGCAGCGGCTCGCGCTGGTCGACGCGATCTACTCGCAGCGCTACACGCCCGGACTGCTGGAAGCGGTGTTCGGCGCAAAGCTCGCCCCGGCCGCGCTCGACTCGCTGCTGAGCGGTCCGGGCGCGTTCGTCGACCTCGATAAAGACGGCTGCCGCTGGGCGCCGTCCTCGCGCGCTTTCTACTCGCCCGATCCCGCGCATCCGCTGTCGGCCTACGCGCAGGCGCACTTCTATCTGCCCCAAGGCGCCGTCGATCCGTGGGGAAACGTCTCCAGTGTCGCCTACGACGACCACGACCTGCTCGTGATCCAACGCACCGACGCGGTCGGCAACACGACGCTCGCACAGTGCAACTACCGGGTGCTCGCCCCCTGGCTGCTGACCGATCCGAACCTCAATCGCAGCGGCGTGCGCTACGACGCGCTGGGGATGGTGGTGGCGAGCGCCGCGCTGGGCAAGCTGCTGCCCGACGGCAGCGACGAAGGCGACCACCTCGATACGAGCACCGCCGAGTCCGCGCCCGGCGACGACCCCACGATGCGCCTGGAATACGAACTCGACGCGTTCAGCGCGTGGGCCGCGAACCCGGCCCGCGAACCCGACCGCCCACAACCGGCGTGGGTCCTGACGCTCGCGCGCGAACGCCACAAACAGGCCACGACGCCGTGGCTGCGGGCCTACACCTACAGCGACGGGTTCGCCCGCGTCGCGCTCACCAAGACCCAGGCCGAGCCCGGCGAAGCGCCCGCGCGGGGGCCGACGGGGACACTCCTGCGCAACGCCGAAGGCAAGCTCGTGTTCGGGCCGTGCACCGAACGCTGGGTGGGCAGCGGACGGGTCGTGTACGACAACAAGGGCAACCCGGTCAAGGCGTACGAGCCCTTCTTCGACTCCAGCCCCGCCTACGACGACGAGAGCGAGCTCGTCGAGTGGGGGGTGAGCGCGATCGTCCGCTACGACCCGCTCGGACGTGCGATCCGGGTGGACAACCCCGACGGCACGCTGCGCACGGTCGAATTCGACCCCTGGAGCAGCGCGAGCTTCGACGAAAACGACACCGTGCTGGCGAGCGCCTGGTACGCCGCGCGCAGCAGCGGCGAGCTCGGCGAATTCGAGGCGCAAGCCGCGAGCAAGGCGAAAGCGCACGCGAACACGCCCGCGCGAGCGTACGCCGACGCGCTCGGGCGGACCTTCCGCAGCATCGCCGACAACGGCGCCGGCGGGCAGTACGCGACCGTGCTCGAACTCGACATCGACGGGCATCCGCTCAGCACGACCGACGCGCGCGAACGCGTCGTGCTCACTGAGAGCTACGACATGGCCGGCGCGGTCGTGCACAGCGCGAGCGTCGACTCCGGCGAACGCTGGCTGCTCGCCGACGCGGCCGGTCAGGCGCTGCGGGCATGGGACGGTCGCGGCACCGTCGTGCGCCCCGAATACGACGCGCTGCGCCGGCCCACGGCGCTTCACGTCGCCAGCGCCGGCGGCGGCGAGGAGCTCGTCCAGGAAATCGCCTACGGCGAGGCGCTCGCGAACGCGCAGGAACTCAACCTCCGCGGCGCGCTCTACCAACACCGCGACGGCGCGGGCGTCGCCACCACCCAGGCACGCGACTTCAAGGGCAACCTGCTGCGCGCCTCGCGCCAGCTGCTCGCCGCCTACCACGAGGAAGTCGACTGGGCGCGCGCGCCCGCGCTGGAAGCGGACGTCTTCACCACCAGCTCGAGCTACGACGCGCTCGACCGCCCGCTGACGCTGACGCTGCCCGACGGCAGCGTCAGCGAACCCTCCTACAACCAGCGCAGCCTGCTCGCCGCGATGGCCGTCACGCTAGCCAGCGGCCAGGCCGCGACCGGCTACGTCACCGCGATCGTCTACGACGCGAAGGCCCAACGCCAGCGGATCGACTACGGCAACGGCGCGAGCACGAACTACACGTACGATCCGCTGAGCTTCCGGCTGAGCGGCCTGCAGAGCACGCGGCCGGGCACCGGCGGGCCGCTGCAGGAACTGGGCTACACCTACGACCCCGTCGGCAACGTCACGCACATCGCCGACGGCGCGCAACAGACGATCTTCTTCGACAACCGCGTCGCCAGCCCGGCCGCCGACTACACCTACGACCCGATCTACCGGCTGATCGCGGCCAGCGGACGCGAGCACATCGGTCAGAGCGCCAGCGAACCGGTCGGCTGGAGCGACGTCGCGCGCGTGGCGATCCCCCTGCCGAGCGACGCGCAGGCGATGCGCAGCTACGAACAGACCTACGCCTACGACGCGGTCGGCAACATCGAAGAACTCGCGCACTCGGCGCCCGGCGGCAGCTTCCGGCGCCGCTACGCCTATGACGAGCCGAATACCCCGCCGCGCAGCAATCATCTGACCTCGACGACGATCGCCGGCTCGCGCGAAGCCTACGCCTACGACGCCAACGGGAACATCGCAGCGATGCCCCAGCTCTCGCTGATGCGCTGGGACTGGAACAACCAGCTGCAGGCCACCGCGACGCAGATCGTCAAGGAAGGCGCGCCGCCCATCACCTACTACCGCTACGACGGCTCCGGCGCCCGCGTGCGCAAGATCACCGACAACCAGAACGGCGTACGCGTCAGCCAGCGCGCCTACCTCGGCCCCTACGAGGTCTTCCGCGAATACGGCCCGGGCGGCGACGTCACGCTCGAACGCCTCACGCACCACATCTCAGACGGGGCCGGGAGCCGCATCTGCCTGCTGGAAACGACGACGATCGACAGCTCGCCGGGCGCCGCCGGCGCGCTGAACGCCGCGGGGCGCGCGGCGGGCACATCGGCGAGTGCGCCGACGCTCACCCGCTACCAGCTGGGCAACCTGCTCGGCTCGGCCGTGCTCGAGCTCGACGAGAGCGCCGCGATCATCTCCTACGAGGAGTACTACCCCTACGGCAGCACCTCCTTTCAATCGGGGCGCTCGGTCGCCGAGGTCAGCCTCAAGCGCTACCGCTACACCGCCAAGGAGCGCGACCAGGAGAGCGGCCTCTACTACCACGGCGCGCGCTACTACATACCGTGGCTCGGCCGGTGGGCGAGCCCCGACCCGCTCGGCGTGGCGGACGGCACGAACGTCTTCGCCTACGTGCACGGGAACCCAATCCGCTGCACCGACCCCACCGGGACGCAGAGCGAGAACTCCTCGGGCTTCGACGCGACATACCGCACCAAGTACGGGACCGTGACCCGTCACGCCGCCGACGAATACAGAATCCCCGACTACAACTTCGACCCACTCGACATCCCCGCCGCGCCGCGCACGCCCGCCCCCAAGCCGCGCCCGCCGCACGCGGTCAAGCCGCCGCCGGCCCCGCACGCCGCCGCGCCGCCGCCGGCGGCGGCACCCGAGGCGCCACTCCCGCCGCCGCCTCCTCCACCTCCGCCGCCCCCGCCGATGCCTCAGGCGACGCCCCCCGCCCCAACTGCCCCCGCGGACTCGGCCGCCGAGCGGTTCGCGAGCGGGTTCGTCGAGGGCCTGGGCGAGGGGCTGGTGATGGGCGCCGTCGGAGCGCTCGCGATCGCGGCGCTACCCGAGCTCGCGCTGGCAGCGGCCGCGGTCGGCGTCGTGAGCGCCGGCGTCGGCCTCGGCGAGCTGATTGCCGGCAGCGACCTGGAGGGCAACGCGATCGACCGCGCGAGCTTCGCGGGCCAACTGACCGGCGGTTTCATCGGCGCCGCGATCGGCGGCGGGCTCACCAACGCCGCGCTGCGCGGCGTCGGCACCGACGTCGTCGCGCCGCCCAGCGACAACGCGCCCGCGCCGAGCTCCACGGAGAGCCCGACCTCGCCGGCGAACGGGAAGCCCGCGGGGGTAGCTCCCGGCAACGACCAGCTCGCCCCGGGGCGATCCGCGGGCAACGCGATCAAGGGCCACGTCGGCGAGTATCGCTCCGACGCCCAGGAGGACATCGAGGGCGCCGGCACGAGCACGCCGATGGGACAGAACATCTACGCGCACTCCGGCGGCACGCGCTTCAACCTCGACCGCCTGTACATGGCCGTCGACGATCAGGGCAACGCATTCCTGCGCGGCCGCGAGGCGAAGTTCGCGGGCGGTCGGCTGACCGCTCCGCAGCGGGCGGCCTACCGGAGCATCAGCCGCGCGGGCTCCGGCTGGGTGCAGATGAGCTTCGACGACGCCGCAAGCCTTGGTCTGCCGCCCGGGGACCACTGGGTGTTCGTGACGATCGACAGGTGGAATTGGAGCCTGAACTTCTAGCCGCCACGCGCGGGCTGACGCCGACAAACAAGGGGATCCATGAGCAGCGAAACGAACATCACTCCCGGCCTCGTGATGGGCACGAGCGGCGCCGAGGTCGCCGCGCTGCACGACGCCCTGACCGTGATCGGCCTGCAGATCGACGTGAGCGAGCGCGACACGCAGTCCTTCGGCGCGACCACGGCCGCGGCGGTGATCAAGCTGCAGGTGCTCGCCGGCATCGAGCAGACCGGAGTCGCCGACGAGAATACCGTCGCGCTGATCGTGCTCGCGCTCGACCGGCTCGGCATCAAGCCCGGCGACGCCGGCTTCGCCGCCGCGTCGGCGCCCTACTCGGTGGGTGGAACTGTCACCGACGACACCGGCCTGCCGCTCGCCGACGCCGAAGTCGTGGTCTACGACTGCGACCTGCGCGCGAGTACCGAGATCGGCCGCGGTCGCACCGACAGCGGTGGCGCCTACGTGATCGCCTACGACGCGGCGCAACTCCCGCCGGAACGCACCGCCGCCGACCTGCGCGTCGCAGTCAAGGACGACGTCGGCAAGACACTGCTGAGCTCGCCGCTTCTGTTCAACGCCTCGCGCCAGGCGGAGATCGACCTCGCGCTCGGCGGCCCCGCGCACGCCGAACCGTCCGAGTTCGCCTCGATCGCGAGCGCCGTGACGCCGCTGCTCGGCAGCCTCACCCCCGCCGAACTGCAGGAAAGCTCAGAACACCAGGACCTCGGCTTCATCGCCGGCCAGACCGGGATCCCCACGACGCAGCTGGGGTTCTGGGTGCTCGCCGCGCGACTGGTGAGCACCACCGAACTGCCCGCCGAACTCTTCTACGGCCTGTTTCGCAGCGGTGTCCCCGCCGACGCCAACGTCACCGTGCTCGCCAGTTCGACCCAGGGCGTCGATCTGCAGGCAAACGCCGAACACCTGCTGGAAGGAGTGCTCTCGGCGTCGCCCGTCACCCTCAGCGCAGCGCTCGACGGCGCGATCGAAGCGAACCTGATCCCGGCGACCTACGCCGCAGCGGCGCCCGCCGATCTGCAGAAGCTCGCGACGCTCGCCAACCGGGCGGCGCTCGACTCGACGCAGGGCCTCGGCAAGACCTCGTTCGCGAGCGTCCTCGACGCCGTCTCGGTGCCGGCCGAAGTGCAGCAGCGATTCATCGCGCTCTACCTCGGTGCGAGTGCCGGGGAAGGCGGGAGCTTCTGGAGCGAGCTCAAGCGCGAGGACTCGTTCAACGAAGCACAGGTCGCCGACCTGCAGTTCGGCGTCTCGGTCGGACGGATGACGCGCGGCTATCTGCCGCTGATCGAAGAGCTCGCCACACAGCGCCGCGCGGGCCAGATCGAGGGTGCGCAAGATCTCGCGCGGCTGAGTGCCGCGCAGTGGGGTGCACTGCTTGAAAAGCAGCAGGCGGACGGCAGCGCGATCGGCGTGCCGTCGTTCATCGACGTGCAGCCGGCCGAGCTCGCGCGCGAATCCTACGCGACGATGCTCGAACGGACCTTCACGCTGGCCTATCCGACGACGGCGTTCTCGGCGCGGCTCGTCGCCGACCAACAGACGCCGTTTTCGGTGCCTACGGCGACCGCGCAGTTCCTCGACGCCAACCCCACGTTCGACCTGCGCTACACGAACATCGACGAGTTCGCCACAAAAATGCAGATCCCCGCCGAAGTGCGCGCGACGCTGCTCACCGCCCAGCGCCTGATCAAGGTGAACCCGAACTACAGCGTGATCAGCGCGCTGCTGCACGACGACATCCAGACCGCGCAGCAGATCTACGCGATGGGCCGCGACCGCTTCGTCGGCACATACGCCTCGCTGCCGGCACTCGGGGCCACCGAAGCGGCGCGCACCTGGGCCCACGCCGAGCAGACCTACGGGATGGCGCTGATGCTGAGTACGCAGTTCAACGCGCGGCTCGACGCGGCCGGCGCGGTCGCCGTCGGCAAAATCCTGCCCAAAGATACCGCGACGAAGATCGCCGCGTTCCCCAATCTGCAGACCCTGTTCGAAAGCGAATCGCTGTGCGAATGCGAGGAATGCGAATCGGTCCTCGGCGACGCCGCCTACCTCGCCGACATCCTCGACTTCCTCGACAAGCGCCAGGCGACCGGGAAAGCGACCGTCCGCGACGTCCTGCTGCAACGGCGCCCCGACATCGCGCAGATCGAGCTCAACTGCGAGAACACCGACACCGCGCTGCCCTACATCGATCTCGTCAACGAGCTGCTCGAGGAAGCGCTCGCGCCGCCGCAGGCCCCGGAAACACCCGCGACGAGCGCGCGCAAGCGCCAGACGACACTGAGTACGCCCGAGCTGAACGCCAACCCCGAGCACGTCAACGACGCCGCCTACGAAAAGCTCACCGGCGCGGTCTATCCGTGGACGCTGCCATTCGACCTGCCGCTCGCCGAAGCGCGCGCCTACCTCGGCCAGCTGAACCTCAGCCGGGCACAGCTGATCGCGGCCTTCCAGCCACCGGCGGGCTACCCCTCGCCGCAGGCCGAAACGCTCGCGCGCGAGCAGCTAGGGCTCTCGCAGATGCAGGCCGACATCATCACCGCCGAAGGCTCCGCGGCCACCATCAAGCCGTGGGAGTACTGGGGCCTTGGGGAAAGCGCCAACGCGGTCGTTGACCCCACGAACCCGAGCGACCCGCCGGTGTCCGGGTCGTGGGTGGCGGTGCTCACGCAGGTGCGCATCCTGCTCGCCCGCAGCGGCCTGCAGTTCCACGAGCTGCAGCGGCTGCTGAACACCGAGTTCGTCAACGGCGAAGGCAAGCTCGAGATCGTCGCCGAACCTCCCGGCTCCTGCGACGTGGCGAAGATGCAGCTCGTCGGACTCGACGAAGATGCGCTGCAGCGCATCCACCGCTTCGTGCGCCTGTGGCGCTGCCTGGGCTGGAACCCGTACGACCTCGACAACGCGATCGCCAGCCTGCAGAGCACGAGCGCCCCCGGCCTGGCGCGGTGCAACGCGCTGCTACTGCGCCAACTCGCCTGCGTCGGCGCCGCGATGTCCGCATACTCGCTGTCGGCGCCGAGCGCCGTCGCGCTGCTCGCCCCCGGCCCGGACGCGGTCACGATCGCCACGCGCGAAATCCCCACCCTGCCCGGCGACGAACAGGAATATTCGCTCTACCACGAACTGTTCGAGAACCTGACGGTGCTGAATCCGCCCGACCCGATCTTTGCGCTCGACGCGCAGGGCAGCGAAGTCGCGGCGGCCGCGGCGAAGCTCGCCGAACACGGACCGGCGCTGGTCGGCGCGCTGCAGATCTCCGAAGCCGACCTCGCGCGCGCGATCGCCGCCTTCACCGACGGCGCGCTGACGCTTGCGAACCTCTCCACGCTGTACCGCAACGTCGAGCTCGCGAGCGCGCTCGGCGTGACGATCTCCGAATTGATCGCGCTGCTCGCGATCGTCGAGCAGCCGAGCTCCACCGCCGCCGGCTACGAAACGGTCGCACCGTTCGACGCCAGCCGGCCGGAGGGGCTGGCGCGCTTTGCCGCGATCTACGCCACCACGACCGCGAGCGGCCTGTCGGTCGAACAGATCGACTACCTGGTGCGCGACGTCCAGAGCGGGTCCACGCTCGCGCCCGAACCGGTCGCGCTCGGCACGCTGCTGCTCGGCCTCTACAACGGCCTCGTCAAGATCGCAAGCGAAAACGCGCCCGCACCCGATCCCACCGGCGCGCGCACCGGCAAAGCGCTCGCCACGGTGCTCAGCCCCACCAACGTCCAGACCGCGATCGCGATCCTCGCCGGCACGAGCAAGCTCGACCAGGCAGAACAGGAAAGCTTCATCACCGCTGAGCTCGGCGCCTACCTGAACCCGGCGAACGCGCGCGAACGGCTCACGGGCGCATCCGCGCTCGCGGCGGGTGCGCCGCGCTACGAATACGCGCTGGACGAGTTGCTCGCCGATCAGACGAGCACGCTCAGCCAGGGGCTGATCGTGCAGACGCTCGCGCAAGCGCTCGGCCTGGAGTCGGCCACCGCCGAGCTGCTGCTGAGCAAATGGTTCCCCTCGACGGTCACGCCCGGCGCGTACGCAATCGCCGACTTCCTCGCGCTGCCCGGCAAGAGCGTGGCCAGCACGACCGAACCGATCTCACCGCAGAGCCCTGGATTCGTGTCCTACTTCACCACCTACGCCGCGCTCGCCAAGGCGGCAATGCTGATCGCGACGCTGAAGCTCGGCGTCGAAGACGTCAAGTGGTGGAAGGACAGCGGCGTCGCCGCCGGCTGGCTCGACCCGACCGCGCTGCCGGGCAGCCCGCAGAACACCGCCGAAGGGCGCTTCTACCGGCTCGCACGGCTGATCGCCGGCGCGAAGCTGCGCGGCGAAGTGCCCGTGCCAAACGCCAGCTTCGCGACGCTCCTCAGTACCGCGGGCGCGTCCAAGAGCGAATACCTCACGCGTCTGGCCACCCAGACTCAGTGGCAGCCGGCGATGCTGGCCGCGCTGTGCGGCGACCCAACGAGCACAGCCGCCACGGGCGAGCTGGCGCTGAGCTACCCCCACGACTACGAATCCGAGACCGCGCTCGCCCGCATCGTCCCGTGCGAGGCGATCCTCGCGCGCACCGGCATCCCGGCCGAACTCGCCGACTGGATCGCGCCCGCGCCGTCGAGCGCGACCGCCGACGAAATCAGACAGAGCGTCAAGGCCAACTATCCCGACGAACAGTGGCTGACGCTCGCCAAGCAGCTGCGCGACCCGCTGCGCGAATCCCAACGCGACGCGCTCGTCTCCTACCTACTCGCGCAGGCGCCGCCCGCCGAAGTCAGCGCCTGGTTGCGCCCCGACGACGTCTTCGCCTACTTCCTGATCGACGTCGAGATGTGCTCGTGCATGGCCACCTCACGGCTCGTCCAGGCCACCGCGACCGTGCAGATGTTCGTGCAGCGCTGCTTTCTCGGCCTCGAGGCACAGGCCACTGTCGACGCCGGCGTCGACAGTGGCTGGACGCAGTGGCAGTGGATGGGCCAGTACCGCGTGTGGCAGGCCAACCGCGAGGTGTTCCTCTTTCCCGAGAACTGGATCGACCCCTCGCTGCGCGCCGACGCCTCGCCGTTCTTCGGCGAACTCCAGCAGGAGCTCAAGCAGGCGAGCCTCTCGGCAGAAGCCGTCGAAGCGGCCTTGCAGGGTTATCTCGAAAAGCTCGAGGCAGTGGCCCGGCTGGACGTGTGCGGCTACTTCCACGACTCCGAAAACGGCGAGGATGTACTGCACGTGCTCGCCCGTACGCAGGGCTCGCCGCCGGCGTACTACATGCGCAAGCTGCTGGCCTCCTCGCTATGGACGGCCTGGGAGAAGGTCGAACTGGACATCAACAGCGACCACGTGCTGCCGCTCGTCTGGAGCGGCAGGCAGTACATCTTCTGGGCGCTCGTCGCCGTCAAAGCCGACGAGCACGGCCAGGACGTCCCACCGGCGCAGTCGAGCGCGACCCCGGCGCCGCCCCCCAGCGTGCACCTCGAGGTCCAGCTCGCCTGGAGCCAGTACAAGCAGGGCAAGTGGCAGCCCAAACAGACCGCGCCAAAGACGCTCGTGTTCGCCGCCCCCACCGATGCGGTCACCGAATCGAACAAACCCTACCCCGGATTCCAATCGTCGGACATCACGCTCAAGTCCTCGTTCAACGGGCAGCTGCTGGAGATCGACGTGTTCCTCGACGAAGTCGCGCCCGCCGCGACCGTGCGCGTCGAAAAAGTCAAAAACAAGACGAAACAGATCAAGGGCCAGCACGTCCACACCAGCCCGCGCACGCACGTCGGCGCCTTCCTGCTGGGCGGGGCGGGCAGCGGCGTAGAGGCCTTCGTCGCCAAGGAGTACCTGTCGTTGCTCGAGAACGTCGGCGGCGGCACTCCCGTTGAGGAGGTCGGCGAACTCAACCACGAAGTCCTCAAGCCGGCGATCGACACGCCCGCCGGCACCACGTTCGACGGCGACTGGCTGAGGAACCCGAAGATGCACTTCCTCTCGGGCACACGCCCGCGCATCGGGCCGATGAACGCCTCCTACGTGCTCTACGACAAGCTGCCGAGCGAGCTCGTGCTCGAACGCGCCGACTACTACCGGCTCATCACGCCGCACCAGTCGCCGACGTTCGACTCCAGGCTGCCGTTCTTTCATCGCGACTCCGCGCGCGAGTATTTCGTCGCGGCGACGAATTACTATGAAAACGAAGGCTCCTTCTCAACCGCACGGCCCGAAGACGTCTATGAACCGTTCTACCGAGCCGAGTACAGGTTCTGGCCCTTCTACCACCCGTTCGCGAGGCTATTCGTCGCTCGCCTGAACATCGACGGCCTGCAGGGCCTCTACGCGCAGGAGCTGCAGCTCGAACCGGCAAAGGTCGCCGAAGTCGAATTCGACTTCGCCACCTATTACAAGCCGACCGCGGTGGTATTGGAACCATACCCCCAGGAGGCAGTCGACTTCGAACCCGAGGACGGCTACGCGCTGTACAACTGGGAGCTCTTCTTCCACGTGCCGTTCCTCGTCGCCAACGCTTTGAGCACCAACCAGGAATTCGAACTGGCCAAGCAGTGGTACGAATATGTATTCAAGCCCACCGGCGTCGGCGCCGGTGGCGTGCCCCAGCGTTACTGGGTGACCAGGCCGTTCCACGAAATGACGGCGACAAACTACGCCGAAGAGCAGATCGCGGCGCTGATGGAAGCGATCAACAAACACAACGCGACGCTGGAAAAGCAGGTCGAACAGTGGCGCGCGGAACCGTTCGACCCGGACATGATCGCTCAGATGCGCCCGGTTGCCTACCAGCGCGCGATCGTCATGCACTACATCGACAACCTGATCGCCTGGGGGGACCAGCTGTTCGGTCAGGACACAATGGAATCGATCAACCTCGCCACGCAGCTCTACGTGCTCGCCGAAGAACTGCTCGGCCCCCGCCCCGAAGTCGTGCCGCCGCTGGTCAAGCCAAAGCAGAAGACCTACAGCGAACTGGAGTCGAGCCTCGACGCCTTCTCCAATGCGCTCGTCGCGGCCGAAAACGCGATCCCGCCGGTGAACGCCGGTGCGCCGACCCCGAGCGGCGTGCCCAGCATGCCGACGCTGCGCACGTTCTACTTTCAGATCCCGCCGAACTCGCAGCTGCTGGGCTACTGGGATACGGTCGCCGACCGTCTCTACAAGATCCGCCACTGCATGAACATCGAAGGCGTCGTCCAGCAGCTGTCGCTGTTCTCGCCGCCGATCAACCCCGCGCTGCTCGTCGCGGCGACGGCCGCCGGCGTCGATCTCAGCAGCCTGCTCAGCGAAACCAACGCCGCGTTGCCGCCGTACCGTTTCCGCACGATCATCCGCCACGCGCTCGAGCTGTGCGAGCAGGTCCGCGCGCTCGGCGCCGAGCTGCTCACCGCGCTCGAGCGCAAGGACGCCGAAGCGCTCGCGCTGATCCGCTCCGCCGGCGAGGTCAGCCTGCAAACGGCGATCGAAGAAGTCCGCGCGCGTCAGATCGCCGCCGCCAAACAGCAGATCGCCGTCGTCGAGAAGAGCAAGCAGAGCTTCGCCGATCGCGAACGCTTCTATCTGAATCGCCCGCTGATGAATGACTTCGAGGCCGCCGCGCTGATCTTGCGCGGCGAGTCGATCGTGCCCCAGGTGGCGGCTGGCGTCCTCGACGCGACCGCGGCCGGGGCGCACCTCGTGCCGGAAATCGACGGCGGCGTCGCCGGTGCCGGCGGCTCGCCGAATGTCACCGCCGGATACGGCGGCGAAAACCTCGGCAACGCCGCCAGCGCCGGCGCAGCAGTCGCGCGCATGCTCGCCGGGGTCCTGCAGACCGGCGCCGAGATGAGCGCGACCCTCGGCCAGTACTCGCAGCGCCACGACGACTGGGGCCTGCAGGCGACGGTCGCAAAAGACGAAATCGCGCGTTTGGAAGCCGAGAAGCTCGCCGGCGAAATCCACCTCGACATCGCCGAAAAAGAAAAGGCGGCGCAGGCCATCGCCGTGAAGACCGCTCGCGCACAGGACAGCTTCATGCGCGAAAAGTTCACCAACGAGGAACTGTACGAGTGGACGATCGGCCAGACGAGCACCACCTACTTCCAGGCCTACCAGCTCGCCTACGCGATCGCCAAGGCCGCCGAGCGCTGCTTCGAACGGGAGCTCGCGATCGAGGAAAGCGACTACATCCAGTTCGGCTACTGGGAAAGCCTGCACCACGGCCTCACCGCGGGGGAGAAACTGCACTACGACCTGCGCCGCCTGCAGAGCGCCTACCTCACCCAGAACGAGCGCGAGCTGGAGATCGTCAAGCACGTCTCGCTGCTCCAGCTCGACCCCTACGCGCTGGTCGAGCTGCGCGCGACCGGCTCCTGCCAGATCGACCTCCCCGAGATCCTCTTCGACCTCGACAACCCGGGCCACTACATGCGCCGACTGAAGACCGTCGGCGTGACCGTGCCCTGCGTCGTCGGCCCCTACACCAGCGTCTCGGCCACACTCACGCTGCTCGACAACCAGATTCGCACCTCGCCCGCGCTCGGCGGCTCGGGCGCCGCCGCCTACACGCGCAAAGGTGCAAGCGACGAACGCTTCCTCGATGACTCCGGCGCAACCGAGATCGTCACCAGCAGCGCACAGGCCGACAGCGGACTGTTCGAGCTGCGCTTCGAAGACGAGCGCTACCTGCCCTTCGAGGTCGCCGGCGCCGTCTCGAACTGGCGCTTCACGCTCAACAACGTCTATCCCCAGTTCGACTACAACACGATCACCGATGTCGTCCTGCACCTGCGCTACACCGCGCGCGACGGCGGCGCGCCGCTACGCGAAGCCGCAACGAGCGCCGCCAAGGCGAACCTGAACAAACTCGCGCTGGCCGAGGAAGGCCGCACCGGCCTCTACCGCCTGTTCAGCGCGCGCCACGAATATCCGACCAATTGGGCGCAGTTCCTGGACCCCGCGCCCGAAGCCGAACAGATCCTGGCGCTGGCAACGGCGCCCGAACGCTTCCCGTTCTTCAGCAACGGCCTCGACCTCAAGGTGCGCTCGCTCGACGTGTTCCTCCGCGCCGCCGGCACCGGCCCCTATACGCTGATGCTGAGCACGCCCACCGGCCAGACTCAGACGGTGACGCTCGAACCCGATTCCACCCTCGACGGCATCCACCACCAGCAGATCCTGCTCAGCCCCGCCGTCGATCTCGGCCGTGCGCCGTTGGCGAGCACCGCCACAGCGCCGACCTGGACGCTCAAGCTCAAGCAGGAAGGCGCCGCCGACTACAAGTCGCTGCCCTCCTCCGCCGTGCAAGACCTCCTGCTGCTCGTCGCCTACCAGGCCTCCGAATGATCCCCGACGAGCGGGACCTCGCCTGGATCGTGCGCCGCGTGCGCAACCTCTACGACGCCAGCGCGATCTACCTGTTCGGCTCGTGCGCCACGCAGACCGCGCACGCCAAGAGCGACATCGACCTGCTGATCGTCGGTCCCAGCGGCGTCCCGCGCGAGCGCCGCGGCCGCGAGGTGGCCGCCGCGCTCGCCGCCTTCCCGCGACGCTTCGACCTGCTCTTCTACACCGAGTGCGAGCTCGCCGAGGAGCTCGCCGACCCCTACTCGTTCATGACGCGGGTGATGCTCGCGGCACAGCCGCTCTACCGCACCGGCCGACCGGTCTAGGGGCCTGCCGAGATAGGCCCCCTACCTGACGAGCAGATAGCTGAACCCGACGCGGCTCGGACTCGACACACGCGAGCCGCCATAGACCGCGTTCGCGCGCCACTGCCCGACGGCGGGCGCGGTGAAGGGGATCGAGCCGGCGCCCGCGCTTACCCGCACGCGCAGCTGGCGGTAGAACTGCCAGCCGAAGACCGGGTCGAAGCGTTCGATCTCGACCGTCACCGGACCCGAGGCGCCCGGTGAGACGCTCACGTGGATCGGGGTTTCGCGGCCCGCCGGCGCGCTCGCGCGGCCGCGACGCGCGCTGGCGTCGGCGAAGTAGACCGCGGTGCGAGTGATCGTGCGCGACTCGCGCTCGAGCATGAAGTCGCCGGCGCTCGCGTTGCGCACCGAGACCGCCGCGTAGTAGCGGCCGGGTCGCAGCTTTTGCTGGAGCGTCTGCGAACCGCGCGAGCCGCACTGGCAGGCGATCTGATCGCCGTTCTGGTCGACGAGGCGCAGGTTGAACTGCGCCGCGCGCGGCGCGCGCAGGCGCAGCGTGAGGTTCGAGTGGCTCGCGACGTCGATGCGGTACAGGCGCAGGATCTGCACCCCGCCGCCGTTCAGACGCGCGCGTGCGACCCCGTAGTTGCCGAGCGCCTGTCCGGGCGCGGTCTCCTCGGGCCCGGCGGGCGCGACCTGCAGGTGGAAGCGCTGGACGCCGGCGTGCTGCTCGCGCGGAGTGATCTCGAACGTGTAGCGACCGCCCATGCCGGGGCCCGGCGTGAACAGCTTGTAGCCACCGCATTCGATTTGCAGCAGCGAGCTTGCGCCTTCGAAGGACGTCGTGCCCGGCGCGAACAGCGCGCCGCTCACGCACGCCCCGTGGCGCGTCCTGTTCGTGAGGTTGATCAGGTAGCTGACACCCGCGTGCATCGTCACGGCGTACGCGGCGTTGACGTCCTGGATGCGGTCGACCTGTCCGCTCGCCCCGCTGGAGGGCAGCGACTGCCCGGGCGGCGTCGCCGCGGGCGTCGGCAGGAACACGCTGAGCGTAAAACCCGCGAGCTGCGAGCCCGCGAGCGCGGCGACGCGAATGTCGTAGACGCCGTTCTTTGCGGCCTTGAACGTCAGCGACGCCTTGCCTTCTTCGCCGGTCTGTTCACAGGTGACTTCCTGCAACTGCGATCGCACCGCGCGGTAGACGTCGACGCTCGCGTCGAGCGAGTCCGCCGCGGCCAGTTCCACGCCGATGCGCTGCGCGCTCGTGCTCGACGCATGCACGGTGTACCAGACGGAGTTGGTCGTCGTGGCGCCGCCGCAGGAGGTCGTCGGTTCGGCGGGCGCGACGGTCGCGCCGACGGTCGTGCCGCTCACCGTACTCGGCAGGCCGCCGATCGCCTGCGCGTTCGCGACTTCGTCGTTCGCGGGTGCAGCCGGTGTCGCGAGCGCCGCAGCGCAGACCGCGCCGAGCGATACCGCCGTGGCTCCGAGCACGCAGGCAGCCCGGTGGCGGATCGCCACGCCGAAGCCTCGATCGCGATTGCGCGCGCGCACGAGGTTGGCTATCGCGCGACGATGTCGTTGACTTGAGCGATGCACGCCATCCTACGCCGCTGCGCGGATGGAGCGCGTGGGATCAGCGAATGCGCAGGACCACGCCGCAGTGGTCGGACATGTCGGGGTAGAAGAGCGTCGGCGTGTAGACGCCCGCAACGGGTGACACGAACCCCGGTGGCCACGGTTCGGCGGGCGCGCGATCGGAGTACCAGTAGTCGTACAGGTTCCCCGCGGCCGTCGTGCCACCGGGCTTGATGGGGTGCGGCGGCGGCGGCAAGGCCGGGATTCCGATCGCGTACGGCGTGTAGAGCCCGTAGGCGGGTAGGCTGCGCGGGATTGGCAAGACGTTGAAGTCGCCGCCGATATACACCGGGCCGCCGGCCATCGTCGGTTCGGCCGCCATCAGAGCGCCGAAATGAGGGATCTGCTCGGCGATCAGCGTGCGCGTGTTGGGATCCGTGTACATGTTATGCAGGAAGCCGACCGCGATCGCGGTGCCGCCGACGTTTGCGATCAGGTAGACGACGCCGCGATAGTCGAGCGTCGCTCCCGGCGGCAGTGTTTTGCACCACCCCGGCGGCGGCGGCAGCGCCGGCGCCGGGTCGTGGATGAGCGTGATTTTGTTGTGCGAGGCGTCGATCGCGATGCGTCCGGCGGCGAGGATCGGCGTCGCCGCCGACGCGCCGACCGCGACATACTCCGGCCCTTTTGCGAGCGCGGTTTTGCCGCAGGCGATCAGATAGACCGTCGTCAGACCCATCCTCCCGGCGAGCATCTGCATCGTCGCGGTGGCCGTCGTGTTGTTGACGATCTCGGTGAAGCCGCCGATCGGGACGTTGCTC
The DNA here is from genome assembly GCA_035483545.1 of Solirubrobacteraceae bacterium. Lineage (GTDB taxonomy): Bacteria > Actinomycetota > Thermoleophilia > Solirubrobacterales > Solirubrobacteraceae > Palsa-744. The sequence goes on from DATHPS010000009.1 coordinate 108,866, forward strand.
GCGGCTCCCAGCGTTGGGCGCAGCTGGGCGAACGCCACTTCATAGGCCTGGTTGCGCGCGGCGGCGTCGCCGCCGAAGACGCGCATGTTCTGGTGAAAGAGGTAGTCCATCGCGCGTCTCCTATGCCATCACATATTTCGGATTATTCGCCTGATAGCAAACGCTACGCCGACACCCCGGCGGTGTCAAAGGTGACTCGCCGCCCCATGGCGCGAGTGAGTCGCAGGTCCCCGAGCATGTCTCTCGCTCGCTGCTCCGGCGCGAGCTGCGAAGTCGCGGGCGTGTTTCGCGCGCGGCGCTTCGACGCGGGACATGGAGGTCCCGCGCCCGCCGGCTCGTGGCTGGCGGTGGCCCGCGCGGACGATCTCCAAGTGGAAATCGGTAGGATCGCATGAGGATGCCCGTGATCGACACCGGTGAGGTCAAGCTCGCCTACGAGCGCAGCGGCTCCGGGCCGCCGCTGCTGCTGATCATGGGGATGAGCGGCACCTTCTCGCACTGGGCCGAGCCGTTCCTCGACGAGCTGCGCGCGAGCTTCGAGGTGATCGTCTACGACCACCGCGGCGTCGGTCAGAGCAGTCCCCTGCAGGGCGAGCTGACGATCGCTGGCCTCGCGCAGGACGCCGTCGGCCTGCTCGGCGCGCTGGACCTCGACTCCGCGCACGTCCTCGGCATCTCGATGGGCGGCATGGTCGCGCAGGAGCTCGCGCTCGCGCGGCCCGAGCGCATCCGCACGCTCGCGCTCGGCTGCACCTACTGCGGCGGGCCCGGCAGCTCGCTGGCCAGCCCCGAGGTCATCCAGCGCCTCGCCGCGGGCATGTCCTCCGGCGATCGCGCGCTCGCCGTGCGCACCGCCTGGGAGGTCAACGTCTCACCGGCCTTCGACGCCGCGCACCCCGACGCGTTCGAGACGTTCCGCGCAATCGGCATGACCCGGGCCGTGGCGGTCCCTGTGATCATGGCCCAGATGCAGGCCTGTGCCGCGCACGACACGAGTGCCCGCCTGCCGCAGCTTCAGCTGCCGACGCTCGTCGCACACGGCACCCTCGATCTGATGATTCCCGTCGCGAACGCCGCCATCATCCATCGTCTGATCCCCGGCTCGCAGCTGGAGATCCTCGACGGTTTGGGGCACCTGTTCTTCTGGGAGCAGCCCCAGCGCGCCGCCGCGCTGGTGCGCGATCACGCCGCCGTCGGTGTCTGACGCAGCGCCAGCGTGAGGGTGCCCGCCGAAGCCAGTAAGAGTGCCGCGCGCACCCTGCGCATCGCCACACCCGACGGAGCGACACTCGCCGGCGAGGAAGCGGGGGAGGGGCCCGCGATCGTGCTCCTGCACGGGCTCACCGCGACGCGTCGCTACGTCGTGATGGGCTCGCGCCTGCTCGAGCGCTCCGGCTACCGCGTCGTCGCCTACGACGCCCGCGGGCACGGTCAGTCCAGCCCCGCGCCCGATCCCGCCGCCTACGGCTACGAGCAGCTCGCGCGCGACCTGCAAGCGGTGCTCGACCAGCTCGGGATCGCGCGCGCCGCGCTCGCCGGCGCGTCGATGGGCGCACACACGGCGCTGCGCTTCGCGCTGGCACACCCCGAGCGCGTCGCCGCGCTGGGGATCGTCACGCCCGCGTTCGACCCCGCGGCCCCCGTTGTCGGTCTCGCCGCGGGGCCTTCCGAGACCGCTCCCGAAGGAGACCGCTCGATGCTCGCACGCGGGCTGCGCGAGGGCGGGGTCGATGGGTTCCTCGCCGCCTACGACTTCGCCGCGGTGCCGCCCGCGTGGCGCGAGACGGTCGCGCGCGTCGTGCGCCAGCGGCTCGCCGCGCACGCGCATCCCGACGCCGTCGCCGACGCGCTCGAAATCGTGCCGCGCTCGCGGCCGTTCGCGAGCCTGGACGAGCTTGGCCGCCTCGCGGCGCCCACGGTCGTCGTCGCCAGCCGCGACGAGGTCGACCCCGGCCACCCGCTCGCGCTCGCCGAGCGCTACGCCGCCGCGATCCCCGGCGCCACGCTCACCGTCGAGGACGGCGGGCCGCCCGCCCGCTCGCCAATCGCGTGGCAGGGGGGGCAGCTCTCGAAGGTGCTTGTCGATCTCCTCGCGGAAGTCGGCGTAGTAGCGCACCGCCGTCCGTAGCTGCGTCTGTGTCGAGGCTAGTCGTGCGTGATAGCGTACGGCTGTATGCCCGAGGTGCGCAAGTGGGACGGTCAGACCTACGACCGCATATCCGCTCCGATGGAGGCGCTCGGCCTGGCCGTGCTCGATCGCCTCGAGCTGCGCGGCGATGAGACCGTGCTCGACGCGGGCTGCGGCTCGGGGCGGATCACCGCGGCGCTGATCGCGCGCCTGCCGCGCGGGCGCGTCATCGCGATCGACGCCTCCGCATCGATGGTCGCCGCCGCGCGCGAGCGGCTCGGCCCCGACGTCGACATCCGCCAGGCCGACCTGCTGGAGCTGCAGCCGGAGACGCCCGTCGACGCGATCCTCTCGACCGCGACCTTCCACTGGATCGCCGACCACGAGCGGCTGTTTGCGCGCCTGCACGCCGCGCTGGCGCCCGGGGGGCGGCTGCTCGCGCAGTGCGGGGGAGAGGGCAACATCGACGTCCTGCGCGGCGTCGCGAGCGAAGTGCTCGCGCGCGAGCCCTACGCCGAGCACTTTCGCGACTGGCGCCCGCCGTGGCACTACGCCGCGCCCGACGCTACGCGCGAGCGCCTGCTGGCCGCCGGTTTTGCCACAGCCGAGTGCTGGTTGCAGCCCGCGCCACAGGAGCCAGACGATCCGCGCGCGTTCCTCGCGGAGATCGTGCTCGGACCGCACGTGCAGAAGCTGCCCCTGGAGTTGCGCGAAGGATTTATGGAGACCGTGCTCGCCGAACTGGGCGAGCCGGTTGTCGTGGACTACGTGCGGCTCAATATCGACGCCGTCGCTTAGCTACGCCGCTCCCAGACGGTCGCGTTCAGGAACGCGGAGGCCACGATCAGGCGGCCGAGCAGATAGAGCCAGAACAGCAGCACGAGCGCGATCCCGAGCGCGCCGTAGGAGGCCGAGACCCGTTCGGCCTTGTGCGAGAGGTAGAGGACCGTCGCGAGCTGGATACCCTCCATGCCGACCGCTACCAGCGCGGCTCCGGGAATGAAAGCCCGCCAGGAGAGTCCCGGGGGATGCGGGAGCATCATCGAGACCGCCAGCCACAGTGCGAAGAAGCCACCGAGCAGCGCGATCGTCAGCGGAATCCCCACGGGTCCGAGCGTCTTGCGGGCCCAGCCGCCGAGCGCCCACAGCCCGAAGAAGACGATCGCCCAGCCGATGAACGCGAGCGTCGCCGCCGGCGTGCGCGGGAAGCGTCCCAGCGGCAGTCCCCACGCCAGCGCGTGGATCGCGCGCAGCGCGCGCACCGCCGAGAGCGAGGCGACGATCAGCGCGAGCAGGCCGAATGCGATCACGCTAAGACGATCCCCGCCGGAGAGCTTCGCGGAGTCCGCGATCGTCGTCAGCGCCGCTTCGCGCACGCCCAGCGTGTGCGCGATCGACGACGGCGTCCGGGCGTCTTCGGTGGTGGCGTAGCCGAGGATCGCGACGATCAGCAGCGCGAACGGCAGCAGCGGCACGAACAGCCTGAACGCGAGCGCGCCCGCGAGCACGCTGCCGCCGCTGCGGCTGTCGCGCTCGCCCGCGCCGAGTGCGGCATCGAGCGCGGGGATGCGGGGACGCAGCTCGTTGACGCGCTCGCTCGCCGCCTCCGCGCTCGCGCGTGCGCGCGCAGCTGCGGCCCGTCCGTTCTCCGTCAGGCTGCGACGCGACACGGGGGGCTCGGAGCTGGTGGACGAATGGTCTGCCCTCGCTGGGGGTGCCAACCTTGCGGCCGGCGAGTCGGGAAGACTCGCCTAGATATTCCTTGATCGGACGCGGCGGTGCGCGCGCGAGCCACGCCTCGGTTACGACCCGATGAACGCTACCAACTTGGTACCATACCGGTATGAGCAGGCAAATCGCTGTACGTCTGCCAGACGACCTCGTCGAGTTCGTAGATGGCCTCGTCGATGCGGGCGTGGGACGCAGCCGAGCGGGAGTCCTCACGCGGGCGCTCGAGCGCGAACGGCGCCGCGCGGTAGCCGCGCGCGACGCCGAGATCTTGGCGCGCACCGGCCCGGATCCCGAGCTTGCGGGACTGGCCGAGCATGCGGTCGGCCATCCCTCCTCGCTCGCTTGATGCGGCCGATCCACATCGCCCAGCTCGACAAGGCGCGGCCGGTCCTGGTCCTCACCCGCGAGCTCGTCCGCCCGCATCTGAGCACCGTCACCGTCGCCCCGATCACGACAACAATTCGCGGACTCTCGACAGAGGTGCCCGTCGATGCGGCGAACGGCCTCACCGGTCCCTCGGTGGTGAGCTGCGACAACGTCACCACGATCCCGGTGAGCTCCTTAGGCGAGCAGATCGGAGTGCTGCTTGATCGCCAAGAGCCCGCGCTTGGCGAGGCGATCCACGCCGCCTTCGACCTCGACTGACCCTTACACCACCGCCGTCGACGACCCCGCCCCGGGGCGCTCCTCGCCGATCTCCGCGCCGCTGAGGAGGGCGGCGTAGCGCCCGCCGGCTTCGAGCAGCTCGCTGTGCGTGCCGCGCTCGACGATGCGCCCGGCGTCGAGCACGAGGATCTGGTCGGCGTCGCGGATCGTCGAGAGGCGGTGGGCGATCGCGATCGTGGTGCGCCCGCGGCTGAGGTCGTCGAGCGCGAGCTGCACGGCGCGCTCGGTCTCGGTGTCCAGCGCGGAGGTCGCCTCGTCGAGGACGAGCACGGGGGGGTTGCGCAGCACGGTGCGCGCGATCGCGATGCGCTGCTTCTCGCCGCCGGAGAAGCGGTAGCCGCGCTCGCCGACCTCGGTGTCGTAGCCGTCGGGCAGCGAGGCGATCAGCTCGTGGATCTGCGCGGCGCGCGCGGCGTCTTCGATCTGCGCGTCGCTCGCGTCGGGGCACGCGAAGCGCAGGTTCGCACGGATCGAGGCGTGGAACAGATAGGTCTCCTGAGAGACGAGCCCGACGGTCGCGGCGAGCGACTCCAGCGTCATGTCACGGATATCGACCCCGTCGACTGCGACCCGACCGCGCTGGGGCTCGTACAGCCGCGCGACGAGGTACGCGAGCGTGGTCTTGCCGGCGCCGGTCTCGCCGACGAGCGCGGTGCGCGTGCCGGCGGGGATCTCGGCGTCGATCTCCTGCAACGTCCACGGCGCGCCCTCGTCGTAGCGAAACCAGACGTCCTGGAGGCTGACGTCGCCGCGGACGTCGCGCAGCGCGCGCGCGGCGGGGCGCTCGACGATGTCGACGGGCAGGTCGAGGTACTCGAAGATGCGCCCGAACAGCGCGAGCGAGGTCTGGACTTCGAGGCCCACCGAGAGCAGCTGCTGCATCGGGAACAGCAGGCGCGTCTGCAGCGTCGTGAACGCGACGATCGTCCCGATCGAGAGCGCGTCGTTGCCGTGCACGATCGAGTAGCCGCCGAACCAGTAGACCGCGGCGGGCATGATCGCGAAGCTCATCTGCACCGAGGCCATGCGCCAGCGCCCGGCCATGCGCGCGCGCACCTCGAGGTCGGCGAGCTCGCTGGACTCCGTGGAGAAGCGCTCGACCAGCTCGCCGGAGCGACCCATCGTTTTCCCGAGCAGGATGCCGGAGACCGAGAGGGACTCCTCGACGAGCGTGGACATGTCCGCGAGGCGGCCCTGGCGCACGGACTGGATGCGGCGGCGCTCGTTGCCCACGCGCCGCGTGAGCCAGACGAAGAACGGCAGCAGGACCAGCGAGAACACGGTCAGCTGCCAGCTGAGCGCGAACATCGCGACGACGGTCGCGGCGACGGTGGCGACGGTCGAGACGGTCGAGGTCGCGGTGCTCGTGACGACGTCGTCGATGCCGCCGATGTCGTAGGCGATCCGCGCCTGCACCTCCCCCGAGCGGGTCCGCGTGAAGAACGCGAGCGACATGCGCTGCAGGTGCGCGTAGACCGCGGCGCGCAGATCGTGCATCACGCGCTGACCGACCTCGTTGGAGATCCACGTCTGCGCGACGCCGATCACGCCGTTGATGATCGCCAGCGCGATCATCCCGCCCACGAGCCAGCTCAGCAGCGTGAGGTCGTGCCCGACGATGCCCTTGTCGACGGCTTCGCGCAGCAGGAACGGGGAGGCGACGCTGAGGATCGAGCCGAAGACGATCAGCGCGAGCAGCAGGCCCAGGCGCAGCCGGTAGGGGATGAACAGGCGCGCGATGCGCCGCAGCGAGACCGGTTTGTCAGGGATGTCCTCGGGTTTGAGCTGTTTGCCCCGGCCGCCGCCGCGCCCTTCGCCGCCGCCGCGTTCGCCGTGGGAGCCCATCCGCACGACTGTATCGCCACGCGCACTAGGGTTAAGGGCGTGAACCTCTCCGCGTCCGAGACCCGCGTCCTGGGCTGCCTGCTCGAAAAGCAGCGCACAACGCCCGACCAGTACCCGCTCTCGCTCAACGCGCTGCGTCTCGCGTGCAACCAGTCGACCAACCGCGATCCGGTCGTGGAATACGACGAGGCGATTCTGCGCGACGCGCTGCACCGCCTCGAGCGGCGCGGCTACACGCGCTACGCCAGCGGCGCCGGCAGTCGCACGCCGAAGTACCGCCATCTGCTCGCCGAAGCGCTGCCGATGGCTGAGGACGAGCAGGCCGTGATGTGCGTGCTGATGCTGCGCGGGCCGCAGACGCCCGGGGAGCTCAAGCAGCGCACCGAGCGCATGCACCTCTTCGCCGACCTCGGCCTCGTGCACGAGACGCTCGAGCGCCTGATCGGGCGCGAGCTCGTCGCCTGCCTCGGGCGCCGGCCGGGGCAGAAGGAGGACCGCTACGTGCAGCTGCTGCAGGATGACGCCGAGGAGAACGCTGGGGTCGGCCGGCCGGACGCATGGGCTCAATCCGCGACCGGGGCCGACTCGACCGGCGCCGGGACCGCGTCGTTTGCGCGGCCCACCGCTGCCGCGGAGACCGGCGCGTCCGATGCGGCGCTAGCGGAGTTGACGCAGCGCGTCGCGCGCCTCGAGCGCGAAGTCGCGGAGTTGCGCGCCACGCTCGGCGAGCCCGGCGCGGCGAGCGCCGAAGAAGCGACAGCGGCCGAAGCGGCGCGTGATCCGACCCACGCGGGCTCGTGGCCAGAGCCGAACGGGTCCTCGCAGCGATGATCCACGCGCTCGGACTGCTCGCGGCAACAAGCACCGCCAGCGACACCGCGACGGGCGTCGGCATCCCGCTGGCGATCGCGGCGGGGCTGGTGTCCTTCCTCTCGCCGTGCGTACTGCCGCTGGTGCCGGGCTATCTCTCGACGGTGATCGGGGTCGCGCCGGCGGACATCGAAGGCGCGGGGGCGCGGCGCGTGTTGGTGCCGAGCCTGCTTTTCATCGCCAGCTTCTCGGCGATCTTCATCCTGCTGGGGCTGACCGCGACGCAGCTGGGCTCGCTGCTCAACGACCACATCGCGACGCTGCGCACCGCGGGCGGCGTGCTGATCGTGCTGATGGGCGTGGTCTTCCTCGCGACCCCGTTCGTCGACGCGCTGAACTTCCAATGGCACTCGGAGTCGCTGCTGCGCCTCGCCGGCCGCGGCGGCCCGCTGCTCGCGGGCGCGGCGTTCGCGATTGCGTGGACGCCGTGCACGAGCATCACGCTCGGCGCGATTCTCACGCAGGCCGCGGTCTCGGACTCGGCAGCGCACGGCGCACTGCTGCTCGCGTTCTACTCCGCGGGCCTCGCGATCCCGTTTCTGCTGATCGCGCTCGCCTTCGAGCGCATGACCGGCGCGCTTGCCATCGTCAAGCGCCATTTTCCCTTGATCGTCGGCGTCGGCGGCGCGGTGATGATCGTGCTCGGCCTGCTGATCGTGACCGGTGAGTTCACGATCCTCAACGCCAAGGCCAACGCCTTGCTTCAGGGCACGGGGCTGGACGTGTCGAGCGTCTGAGCGTCCCGGCGCCGCTCCCGATACCGCCGTTCCCAAGCTTCCTGATTGCGTTTCGCGTCGCGGATGAAGGGCGAGATACCGATCGCCTTGACGATCAGCTCGTTGATCTTCGACTCTGGGAATGGCAGGGGGCGCATGACGTCGACGAACAGCACCACGCGGGTCTCGTCGGTGTCGTTCCAGACCTCGTGGTTGAAGGTGTCGTCGAAGACCACCGACTTGCCGGCCTCCCAGTGGCGGATGTCATCGCCGACGCGGATGCGGCACTGCTCGGAGTCCTGCGGCACGATCAGGCCGAGGTGGTAGCGCAGCACGCCCTTGTAGGGGCCGCGGTGGTCGAGGATGTGCTTGCGCGGCGAGAGGATCGAGAACATCGCGGTCGTCATCCCCGGGATCTCGCGCATCAGCGCGGCGGTACGCGGACACATCTCGACGCCGAGCTCGGCCTCGAAGCCGTACCCGTACAGGAAGAACGTCTTCCAGCGGTCGTCGTCGGTGATCTCGATCTGGTCCTTGGAGATGTCCTGGAAGTTCGGCAGCGCCTCGCGGTCGGCGAGCACGGCCTGCAGCTCCTCGAGGATGACCTCCCAGTGCTCCTCGACGTGCCCCACCCAGGGGAAGCGCTCCAGCGGGAAGAACGTCGCGTCGCCGACAAGCGAGCGTTTGCCGATGAAGCGCTCGATCGGGGCGAGGACGCGTTCGCCGACGGCGATCGTCAGTTCGACCACTCGCTCCGATGCCGTCTTGGTCTGCGGCATGGGAGCAATCCTAATGAACGAAGAGGGCCCGGCTCGCCGGCCTGCGGCCGGCTGCGCCACCCTCTAGAGGATGGTCAGGCGGCCTCTCGCAGCGCTGCCAGCTCTGGCGACTCCGCCAGCTTCTTCAAGGCGCGCTGCTCGAGCTGCGAGGCACGCTCGGCCGAGAAGCCAAGGCGCTTGCCGATCGCGGTGAGCGTCTGCGGCTCCTCGGGACCGGTCCCGAAGCGCAACGTGAGCACCGTGCGCTCAGTGTCCGGCAGCGAGGCGATCGCGCGGTGCACGAGGCGCTCGCGCTCGTTCTCATACGCGGTCTCCTCGGGCGGCTCCTGGTCGGAGGGCAGCAGGTCCCCGAGCGCGGTGTCGCCGTCTTCGCCGACCTGCTGGTCGAGGCTGACGAGCGCGGCGCGCTGGTGGCGAACTTCCTCGACCTGCTCGAGCTCGAGCCCGGTCTCAGTCGCGATCTCCTCGGCGGTCGGCTCGCGGCCGAGGCGCACGGAGAGCTCGCGCTCGACGCGGCCCACCTTGCGGGTGCGCTGCGCGACGTGCACGGGCAGGCGAATCGTGCGGCCGGAGTTCTCCAGGCCGCGTTGGATCGCCTGACGAATCCAGAGCGTCGCGTAGGTCGAGAAGCGAAAGCCCTTGCGCCAGTCGAACTTCTCGCTCGCGCGGATCAGGCCGAGCATGCCCTCTTGGACGAGGTCCGCGAGCGGCAGGCCCTGGTTCTGGTAGCGCCGCGCGTTGGACGCCACGAGGCGCAGGTTCGAGTTGACGAGCAGTTCCTTGGCGTGCAGGTCGCCGCGCTCGATGCGCTGCGCGAGTTCGATCTCCTGGTGGGGAGTGAGCAGCGGGTAGCGCCGCGAGTGCGCGAGCAGTTGGTCGACGGACTCCGGGATGAAGCTCTCCGCGCTCGCGACGGGGCGCGCGCGCAGCGCCGCCTCCGCGCGTCCGGCGCGCTCTTCGCTGTAGACGGGATCCAGCGCCGGCGTGGGCGAAGTCTGGGGAACGGAGTCCAGAGTGTCTAGAGTGGTTATGTGGCGCTTAGTGTCTGACATGATGCTCGGTCCTTCTACTTGAGAGATGAGAGCCCCGGCTCGCCGGCCTTTGGTTGGCTGTGCCGCTCTCTAATCCGATGCCTGGAGTCGGAATTATAGGGCATAGTAGTTGCGTTGTCAATTATTTCCTGCCGTGTAGTTGCGCGCGCGAAGTCGGCCAGCTCGGATTACGCCGAGCCCCTCGAGTTGGAGCCCATCGGGGCACCAAAAGTTGCTCTACCGTAAGGCTGGACTACCCGAAAAAGTGCTCCAGCCCACCCCCGCGGGGGTTATGAGGCTGTTATTCGCGCGTGAGCTCGATAAACCTTCGCCGCATCCCGCTCATCGGATCACAAGTCGCAACGCACGAGCGCGATCGCCGACGTTGGCCGATTGATCGGCATTTGCGATCGCAATGCCTTGGCGCATCGGGTGCCGCGGCCGATGCGGCGCGGTACGGCAGCGAGGTCTACGGCGCGTCTGGCGTGCTCGCCTGTTCGGCGCCGGTCTTCGTCGTGAGGACCGCGCCGCGCCCACCGCTGATTACACGCCGCACGAGCCCAGGCACAAGGGTTCGGGCGGCGGCGAAGAGCGCGTAGCCGCGCGGCACGTAGCGTTCGGGGCGCCGGCGCAGACCCGCGTCGAGGATCGCCTCGGCGGCGCGGTCGGGCGTGGAGACCATCCAAGACGTCAGCGGCTTGGCGGTGAGCTCGCTGGCGGGAAAGCCCTCGGTGGCGATGAAGCCGGGGAGCACGAGGCCGACGTGCACGCCGTGCTCGAGCTCCTCGGCGTAGAGCGCGTCGCTCCAGCCCGCGAGCGCGAACTTGCTCGCCGAGTAGGCGCCGCTGCGCGGACGCGTGACACGCCCGGCAACACTCGCGACGTTGACGAGCGCGCTCGGCGCGCTGGCGCGCAGCAGCGGCAGCAGCGCCTCGGTGAGGCGCACGACTGCGTCGAAGTTCACGTCCATCGTGCGGCGCACGTTGGCGTAGCCGGTCTCGGCGAAACTCCCGCGCCAGGAGGCGCCGGCGTTGTTGACGAGCAGGGCCAACCGCCCGCTGTGGTGCTCCTGCAGATGCGCGCGCACGCGCGCGGGCGCGTCCTCGTCGGTGAGGTCGAGTGCGAGGACCTCGCACGGCGCGGGGAGGGTGTCCGCGAGCCGGCGCAGACGCTCCTCGCGGCGCGCGACGAGCACCAAGTGCGCACCCGGTTCGGTCGCCAGGCGCCGCGCGGTCGCTTCGCCGATGCCGCTGGAGGCACCCGTAATCACCGCTACAAGCGGTTCACTCACCGCTGACCCCGGGAAGGACACCGGCGCGACCTTAGCGGATGCATCGAGTGTTCGGATTCGGTGTTCGCATGCATCGCTCGCTGGACCAGACCGGGTCGGCGCTATGACTTTCGCGCGGACGCCGGTAGGGTGGAGCGGGATGGCTGCTTCCGGTTCGACTTCGCCCGCGGAGGGCTACCGCCTGACGGGCATCTCGCCGCGAGCCTTTCAGCATCCCGCGGACCGCGCGGCGTCGGCGGCGCTCAAAGCGATTCCGCATCTCGACCGCGTCGTGCGCAAGCTGATCGAGCTCGGCTACGAGCGCGCGCTGCGCCAGAGCTATCTGGGCTCCTCGGTGCGGCTCTCCGAGGAGCAACTCGGCGCGGTCTGGCGCGAGCACGCGCTCGCGTACGCGACGCTCGATATGGCGGAGGTCCCGGATCTCTATTTGACGCAGGTACCGGTGCCAAACGCGATGACGATCGGCGCGCGCAAGCCGATCGTGGTCGTGCAGTCCGGACTCGTGCGCCTGCTCGACGCCGAGCAGCGGCGCGCGGTGTTCGCGCACGAGGCCGCGCACGTGCTCTCCGACCATCAGCTCTACCGCACGGCGCTCGTGATCCTGATCGGGCTGACACGCACCGCGCGCCTGCCGCTACCGCTCGCGCCGGTGCGTACCGCACTGTTGGAGTGGAGTCGAGCAACCGAGCTCAGCAGCGATCGCGCCGCGGCGCTCGTGACGCGTGACCCGCTCGTCGTCTGCCGCACGCTGATGTCGATCGCGGGCGGCGCGATGGTCGACGAGCTCGACCTCGACGTCTTCATGCGCCAGGGACTCGATTACAAGGAGGGTGGGGGAGGCCTGGAGCGACTGACGCGGCTGATGCTCGACCTCGGTGTCACGCATCCGCTGCCGGTGCGCCGCGCGCACGAGCTGATGGAGTGGGTGCGCTCCGGCGACTTCGACCGCATCGTCAGCGGCGAGTACCCCAAGCGCGACGAGCCCACCGACGCGCGCTCGGAGGGTGGCGAGGCGGTCTCCTTCTACGCCGAGCGCTTCCGCGAAGGCTTCCGCGAGGCGGGGGAGTCAGTCAACTCGATCGGCCAGCAGCTGGCGGGGTGGCTGCGGGGGGTGGGGCGAGACGAGGACGAGCAGGGCGAGGACGCCTGAGGCTCGCCACGGCGATCGAAGTCGAGCTCCCGCAGATCGTCGTCGCCGTCCATCCGCAGCGGCAGGCTGAACAGCCGGCCCGCGGCGCGGGTCGCGACTCAAACGAGTCTTGAGCCACCCGATCGACCCCTGGAAGCTGCTCGAGCAGGCACAGGAGCTCGCCGGGGTCGATGCCGGCCCGGGGCGACCGAAAACGGCGGACCATCGCCGTGCGGTCTCAGCGGCCTACTACGCGCTCTTCCACGACATCACCCTCAAGGCGGCACGAATGTCATGCCGGAATGCACAGAGGTGGGGGGCAGCGCCTCCTCACCGCTCCGGCGCCCGCGCGGGCCCGCGCCGCAGGTTCCCCACGAGCAACCCGATCACGGTCACGAGGTAGATCTGCCCGATCAGCATCTCGAGCACCGAGAGCGCGCGGCCGGCGCTCAGCGCAGGGGTGAGGTCGCCGTAGCCGGTGGTGGTGAGCGTGGTGAAGCTGAAGTAGATCTCCTGGCTCTGCGTGATCACGGAGCTGGAGACCTGCTCGAAGTACTGGTGGGGGCTGACGCCGACGAGCACGCGCACGATGAGCGCGAACAGCAGGCCGATCAGCAGGTACGTGGTGAGCGCGCCCGAGACGGCCTGCAGCGTGACGCCACGGTCGCGCACGAGACGCACGATGCCACGGGTGAGCACGACGAGCACCGCCGCGACGGCGGCGGCGGTGGCCGCGGCGCCCACCCATCCGGGAACGACCGACTGCTGCACGAGCACGGCCAGGGCAATCAGAGCGAGGAAGGCGAGCGCGGTGCGCGTGTTGCGCTCGGCGTGACTCTCGCGCGAGGTCGCGATCACCGCGAGCAGCATCGTGCTCTGCAGCAGCACCGACACGCCGCGGCCGACGGCGGTGTCGGGCGCGAGGATAGAGAACAGCACCGCGACGATCGTCAGTCCGAGCACCACGCCGTAGCGATGCTCGATCGGGCGCTTGCCCTTGGGGGCTGGCGTGCTGTCTTGCGCCACTGCGCACAGGATGGCGCGGCGAGCGGCGGAGAAGCCTCAGGAGCCCCACTTCCCGCGGCCATAGCGCGCGAGCTCCAGCCGCGCGATCACGCCGCGATGGACCTCGTCGGGGCCATCGGCGAGGCGCAGGGAGCGCGCGACGGTCCACGCGGCGCCGAGTGGGAAGTCGTCGCTGAGGCCGGCGCCGCCGTGCAGCTGGATCGCCATGTCGAGGACGCGCTGGGCCATGTTCGGCACCGCGACCTTGATCTGCGAGACCGCGCCCAGCATCTCCGGGGCCTGCCGGTCGATCAGCCACGCGGCGTGCAGGACGTGCAGGCGCGCCTGGTCGATCGCGATGCGCGCGTCGGCGATCCGCTCGCGGTTGCCGCCGAGGTTCGCGAGCGGCTTGCCGAACGCGACGCGCTCGCTCGCGCGCCGGCATGCGAGCTCCAGCGCGAGCTCCGCGAGGCCGATCAGACGCATGCAGTGGTGCACGCGGCCCGGCCCGAGCCGCGCCTGCGCGATCGCGAACGCTTGCCCGGGGCCGCCGACGATCGCGCTCGTGGGCAGGCGCACGTCGGTGAAGGAGACCTCGCCGTGGCCGCCGGGCGCGTCGAGGAAGCCCATCGTGCTCAGCATCCGCTCGACCTTCACCCCGGGCGCGTCGAGCGGCACCGCGACCATCGAGTGACGGTGGTAGCGGTCCGCGTCGGGGTCGCTGAGCCCCATGAAGATCGCGACGCGGCAGTTGGGGTGCCCGATGCCGGTGCTCCACCACTTGCGACCGCTCAGCACCACTTCGTCGCCGTCGAGGGTCGCAGTCGCCTGCATATTCCCCGCATCCGAGGACGCCACGTCGGGCTCGGTCATGCAGAACGCCGAGCGGATCTCGCCCGCGAGCAGGGGTTTGAGCCATTGCTCGTGCTGCTCGGGGGAGCCGAAGTGCAGCAGGACCTCCATGTTGCCGGTGTCGGGCGCGTTGCAGTTGCAGACCTCGCTCGCGATCAGCGAGCGTCCCATGCGCTCCGCGAGCGGCGCGTACTCGACGTTCGTCAGCCCCGCGCCCTGCGGCTCGCCGCCGACCGCGGGGCTGCCGGGCAGGAACAGGTTCCACAGGCCCGCGGCCCGCGCCTTCGCCTTCAGCTCGTCGATCACCGGCAGCACGACCCACGGGTTCTCCCCGCCCAGCAGCTCGCGGTGGTAAGGCTCCTCGCGCGGCGTGACCTCCTGCGCGATGAACTCGTCGAGGCGCGCGATCAGCTCGCGCGCGCGGGGGGTGTGCTCGAAGTTCATCAGGCGCTCTGCACGTCGAGCACGACCTTGCCCGTCGCGCGCCGCTCGTCGATCGCCTGGAGTGCGTCGGACGCGCGCTCCAGCGGAAAGCGCGCGCCGACGAGCGGGCGCACGAAGCCCTGCTCGATCATGTCCGCGAGCGCCTGCCCGACCTCACGGCAGAGCTCGGGCTTGGCCAGCGCGTACGCGCCCCAGCCCGCGCCGACGACCTCGACGTTGTTCAGCAGCAGACGGTTCACTTTGACCTCCGGAATCGCACCCCCGGTAAAGCCGACGACGACGAGGCGCCCATTCTCGCGCAGCGCGCGCAGACTGTCGGTGAAGCGCTCGCCGCCGACCGGGTCGAGCACCACATCCGCGCCGCCGAGCGCCTTCGCCTCGTCCTTCCACGGCCCGTCCGCGCGCAGCACCTCGTCCGCGCCCGCGTCGCGTGCGATCTGCGCCTTCGCGTCGCTGGAGACGACCGCGAGCGTGCGCGCGCCTAGGCCACGCGCGACCTGCAGCGCCGCGGTGCCCACGCCGCCCGCGGCGCCGTGCACGAGCACCGTCTCGCCAACGCGCAGGCGCCCGCGCAGGTGCAGCGCGAAGTACGCCGTGTGGTAGTTGAGAATCAGCCCCGCACCCTGCGCGAAATCGAGCGCGTCGGGGAGGGGGAAGGTAAGGAAGGGCGGCGCGACCGCGCGCTCCGCGAAGGCGCCCAGCGCGCAGAACGCGGCGACGCGCTCGCCCACCGCGACGCCCGCGTCCGCCGACGCCGCCCGCACGATTCCCGCGACCTCGCTGCCCGGGACGAACGGCAGCGGCGGTTTGAGCTGATACTCCCCACGCGTCTGCAGCACCTCGGGGAAGGACACGCCGGCGGCGTGCACGTCGATCAGCACGCCCTCGCCGGTGCTCAGCATGTGCGTCGGTGGCGCCTGCGGCTCGGGCGCGTCGACGAGCGCAAGCGCGCTCGCGGGACCGCTGAGATCGACGATCTGGATGGCTCTCATCGCAGGCGACAGTATCGCGTGTGCTCGCGCGCGGGCTCCCGGCGTCGGCGTTCACCCGCGCTTGGAGGCGTTCCTCACACCACCGGCGGCGGCGTCCCTTCCGCGCTCGCCGGCAGCGCGGGGTCCCACTCGCACACACGACAGGCGTGACGGAACGCCGAGCGCGCGAAGGCGAGCGCGGCGGCGTGGGGGTCGGGGCTCGCGCGGACGTCGTCCCAATCGAGCAGGTACTCGCCGAGCGTCGCGTCCCAGCGCGCGGATTGCGGTGATAGCGTCGCGCCGGAGAACCCCTCCGGCGCGGGGTGCGCGTAGGCGTAGAACGCGGCTTTGGGGTAGCGCCCGTCGCCCGGCCACCAGCCGAGCGCGACCTCCTGGGCGTCCATCGCGTTGCGCATGATGAAGTCCCGCGACGGCGGCTCGGCGGGCTCGCCGGAGAAGAGGTTCACGGCGAGATCGAACGAGCCCCACCACGCGTTCACCGGCGTCGAGCGCCCGCGGTAGGGCGCGCGAAACTCGCTCAGGGCGAGCGCCGCGTGGGTCGCGGCGGCGAAGTAGTCGGCGACGCGATCGGTGTCGTAGCGGCGGTGCTCGTCGTCGGCGTCGAGTGGGACCGTCCACGCGACCTCCTGCGGAGTGGGGTCGATCGCGATCGCACCCGCCAGCTCGCTCGCGGCGTCGAGCAGCTCGTGCGTGACCTCACCCACGGGGCGGTCCGGCGTAAGCGCGACGCGCCGCACACCCCCGTCGCTGTGCTCGGCGAGTGCCTCGTGGGTGCGCAGGTCGAGTGCGACGACGAGCGCTCCCGAGCCGTCGGGCGCCGGCAGCGGCGCGGTCTCCCAGCCACGCGCGCTGAGGCACAGCGCGGCGTGCTGGAGCTGCGGCTCGGGCGGCGCCAGCGCCACCGCGAGCTTGCCGAGGACCTGGGTGTGTGCGTGCAGCGTGTCGCAGGTATCGCTCCAGTCCTCGTAGGAGACGCTCGGCCACACCGCGCTCACGCTAGCAACCTATGGTTTCTTCGCTCGCGGCTTCGGGTGCTTGCGTTTCGCCTGCTTGGGCGCGAGGCGCTTCTTGGCCGCGGACACGCACGCGGCGCGCTTTGACTTCTTGAGCTTACGGCAGGCCGCGAGTGCTTTCGTGAGCTGCTGGGCGCGGGTGAGCGTCGGCGGCTTGGCGCCCACCGACCCCAGCCCTGACAACGCGCTAGAGAACACGCTCGACGGCGACCCGCTCGAGCCTCCCGTGCTGCCGACCACGCTCGAACCGCCTCCCGATGAGCCCGTGCCGCCGCCACTCGAACCGCCTCCCGATGATCCCGTGCCCGAACCGCCGGCGCTCGCCGCGACGGTGTATTCGATCGTCGCGGTCGCTGTTTTCCCGTCGGCGCTGGTCGCGGTCACGGCGTAGGTGTGCGAGCCGGCCGTGGCCGTGTCAAGCACCCCTGGGCTCTGGTCGCCGTTGGAATCCAGGCACGACTTGATTCCCGGCCCACCCGACCATTCGGTGCAGGTGAAGCTCGTCGCGACAGACTGGCCGAGGGCATAGGTCTGGCCGCTGGCAGGTGCGGTGATCGAGGCCGTCGGCGGCCCGATGGTAGGCCCGCTGACGGCGACCGCCTGCGTTTGGGTCGAGGCGTTGGCGCTGCCCGAGCTATCGGTGACGGTCAGCGAGACCTGGTAGGTGCCGGCCGCGACATAGGTGTGACTCGCTTCGTCGCTGCTCGTCGTGTCGATCGGCGAGCCATCCCCGAAGTTCCATTCGTAGCTGCTTATTGGCGCGGTGATGTCGGACGACGCGCGCGCTTCAAAGCTTGCCGATACACCCGTTTTGACGCCGCTGGGCGCGGTGAATGTCGGCGTCGGTCCGATCCGCGCCGCGCAGCCGGCCGGTTCGCCTTTGGGGCTCACTGGAGTCTGTGTCGGTTCGTTGCTCCAGATCTGCTGCGTGTAGTAGCTGTGGCCGCCGATCAGCTGGTTGAAGGCGGTGTGCGCGCTCAGGCTGCCGCCGAGCGGCGCGCCGTAGATTTCGGCTTCGCTCAAGGGCATCACTTCGGTGCACTTGTCGGCGACCTCGTTGCCTTCCTTGGGTTCGATCCAGCCGGTTTCGTCGTTGGGGTCGGTCGCGGACTCGACGATCTCATGGATCTCAGAATCGAGCGTGCCGTCGGTGTCTTTGTCACCGTCGACACCGGTGGGAGCCTGTCCGGAGTCGCACAGCGGGACATAGGGGAGGTCGCTGTATGTAGCCACCCGATTGCCGGGGCTGAGACCGGTGACCTGATAGTGGTAGGCGCAGTATTCGGTGGTCGAGCATTCGCCTTTGGCGACACAGGTGGCGACGCCTTTCGGCGTGTAGACGAGATACTGCGCTTCGGGCGCGCTCGCCGGGTTGGTTGGCCACCCGTTGGCTGTGATCTGATTGCGGATCTCTCCCTGAATCTGGGTATCGGTCACGCAGGGGGCGTTCGCGGTCGTACAACCATTGCTTTCTTCCAGCGCGGGATAGGGCGTCGTGTCGAATACGACGCCGCCGAACGTGACTTTGCCGCTGATGTGGGTGCCAACACCGTCGGTGTACTGCTCGGCGACCGAGAACTCGTCCGTGGTTAGCGATTGGTCGGTTTCCAGGTCCTTGGCGTACTGGATGATCGGTTCGCTGTAGCTCGAGGGGAAGCTGAGTTTGCTTCCCTCCCAGAAGATCAGGTAGAGCTTCGATGAGATCATCAGCGGACCGCCTCCGTATTTGACCGGTTCCTGCGCGCCGCCGACCGTGAGCGGCGCGGCCCCTGGCCCGCGGGCCACGAGCCGCGTAGCCGCCGCCCGCTGCGATCGCTGGGAGAGCAGCTCGCCGTAGGCCTTGCCGTGAACGAACACCACCCTGCCCTGCGCGACGCCGGTGACGAGCGCGCTCAGCAGCAGGATGGCGACGACCAGTGCGATGCCGCGGCCGGGCGGTCTCATGTGATCGCCCGATCCTCGATGCAGCCTCCCGTAGGGGACCGAGGACGGTTCGCCTCGCCGTATGCTCGACCTCGCGCTCATCTCTGTCCGGAAGCGTAGTGTGAGCCAGCCCGTCCGCGCGGACGATCGCGAAATGCTAACCGCGACGAGAGCGACGCCTGGTTGGTGTGCGCGGGGCCGGACAGGCCACCGTCGCGGCGGCGCTCGCGTGCGTGCCGTCGTTGAAGGCGAAGCGCGCAGCGAAGCGAAAGCCGCCGCGGGGGCAGGTGTTGGGCAGGAGGATGCCGCGCGGGTGGTAGGGAATCGTGTGGCCCTTGCTGTATTCGTAGTAGGTGATGTGGCTGGGCCCGAGCGTCGTGCTCAGTTCGACGAGCGCCGCGTCGGGTGCTTCGGGGACGCTCGGCACGAGCGGCAGCCTCGCGTTGAGGTCGCCACCGAAGGGCGCCGCCGCGGGGAGGACGAGGCCCGGGAAGACGAGCTGCGCGGATACGGGGTGTTCGCCGTCGGCGTAGAAGAGGAGGCTGAGCCGCTGATGGTGAATCGGCGCCATGAAGGTCGTGATGCGCGTCGTCTCCTGCAGGATTTCCGGGCCGAAGGGCACCTCCACGAGCGCGGCACCGTAGCCCATCACCGAATCCGACGGGCAGCCCGGCGGCCCGTCCGCTTCGAGGGTCGCGACGCGGCAAGTCGATAGCCCGAGGCCGCTGGTCGCGATCCCGAGGTTCGCTGGGTAGAGCAGGTCGATCTCGCGGATCGGGGCCGGTACTTCGCCTGGGGTGGGCGCGATCGCGAAGCCGAAGTGGATCGTCGTGCCCGCGCCGAGATGCTCGGGCGTCAAAGCCGCGTGCAGCGTCACCGTCGCCGTCGCGCGCGCCGACGACGGCGGTTGCAGGCAGAGCAGACAGAACGCTGCGAGCAGCGTTGCCGCGAGGACCGCCCGCCGACTCGACATCGTGGATCTCACCGCCCCCGCGACGATACCGCACGGCGCCCCCGACGTCGCGGGGATTTCCGATTACCCGACTGCCGCGTGCCGCACTTGCGGCTACTATCGCGGGCGCTCTTCGCGCGAGACGCGCGCGCGCATGCGGTGGACGTGGCGCAGCTCCTGAATGTCCTCGTCGAAGCTCGTCGCGGGTCCCCGCGGGGGGGCGCCCAGCAGCTCGGGCTCCAGGCGCCCGCGCACCAGCTCGCCCGCGATCGCGTCCACGCGCTGCGCGCCCGCACCGGGACGGGAGCTGACGATCCGCTCCAAGCGCTCGCCCGCGAACAGCGCGCCGACACCGTCATCGAGCGCCCAGCCGCCGGGCAGCGCGCCGCTGCGCACGCTCTGCAGCCACACCGGCAGACGCTCGGGCTCACCGTCGGCGTGCACCGTCAGCGAGCCCGGCAGGAGCCCGAGACCCGCGATCGGCGCGGGCGGCCCGCTGGAACGCGTGACGCCGCCTTCAAACCAGCACATCGCGCCCGCACTGAGGCCCGCGAGCACGGTGCCGCGCCGCCACGCCTCGATCAGCATCGTGTCGAGCTCGTGCGCGCGCCAGATCGCGAGCAGGTTGCGCATCGAGCCGCCGCCCGCGTACACGATGTCCTGCTCGGCGACGATCTCCGCCAGCGGTCGCTCGACATCTGCGAGGCGGAACAGCGAGAGGTGCTCCGGCACGCAGCCGCGGCCCGCGAAGCGCGCGTAGAACGCGTTGATCTGGCCCGTCGTGTCGCCCGCCGCGGTCGGCAGGAACAGGATCCGCGGGCGCGGCGCGCGCGCGAGCGAGAGCACGAAGTCGTCGAGCAGCGGGTTGTTTGGCTCCATCGTGAAGCCCCCGCCGCCCATCGCGAGGATTCGCCGCTGCTCGGGCGCCACCGCCGCGGCCTCGCTCGCGCCGCCCCCGGCGCCCGCATCGCGTGCCGCGCCGGAGCCGCTCATGCAGCTGCACACGCCGCGCCCAGCGCGGCGCCCCCCGCGTCGGCGCCGAGGTAGGCCGCTTCGAGCGGGATCTCGACGACGACGCCGCCGTCGGTGGGCTCGACGCGGTAGGCGCGCCCGTTGCGGCGCGAGCTCACGACGCGCTCCAGGCGCGTCCCGCGGAAGTGCAGGCCGACGCCGTCCTCCGCGGCGAACCCCGGGCGCATCCCGTCGCCGACGAAGCGGTGGTATTCCGCGCGCCGCTGCGGCTCGGCGTCGTAGTGCACGCAGTTGGAGTACGGCAGCAGCCCGAGGCCCCGCACGCGGCGCGAGGCGCCGTGGAACGCGCTCAGCGCATCGCGAAACCAGCACAGCGAGCCCGCGGAGGGGCCGCACAGCACGATCCCCTGCCGCCACGCGCGCGCGAGCACACCGTCGAGGCCGTGCGCGCGCCACGCGCCGAGCATGCTCACGACGTTGCCGCCGCCGACGTAGATCACGTCCTGCGCGAGCAGGTGCGCGGCGAGGTTCTCCTCGACGCCGCCGGTGCCCTGGTCGCGGCGGAACAGCGAGACGTGGCTCGCCTCGCAGCTCGCCGAAAAGCGCCGGTAGAAACGCACCACGTAGTGGTCCGCGTCACCGGAGGCCGTCGGCAGGAAGCAGACCGCGGGCCGCGCGCGGCCCGCGAGCGAGAGCACGTAGTCGTCGAGCAGCGGGTTCTCGCGCTCCATCGAGAAGCCGCCGCCGCCGAGTGCGACGATCTGGGGGGTGGGGGGTGGCACGCTGGCTGCTCCTCCGACGAATCGACCACGTGCAGTCTCGTCGCACGCGCTGCAACCCTGTATGGCCCGCAGTCGGAGATTCGCCCTCGCCTGGCTGGACATTCGCAGTGACAGCGGTTCGGGTTTTGGAGGCGCCTCCGCGACTGCGCCCCACCGTCGGCGCGCTGGCGCCGTGGCGCTGTCAATCCGCTGCGGCGAGCTCGGCGAGCAGCGCTTGGACGGCGGCGGCGTCGAGCTGGGCGCCCGCGACGCGCCGTAGCTCGGCGGCCGCCTGCTGCGGCGTGCGTGCGGGGCGGTAGGGGCGGTCGGTGACGATCGCGTCGTAGGTGTCGCAGGCCGCGATGATGCGCGCCGCGAGCGGGATGCGCTCGCCCGCGAGACCGTCCGGGTAGCCGCCGCCGTCCCAGCGCTCATGGCTCGCGCGCACCGCCGGCGCGAGGTGCGCGAAGGCCTCGATCCGTCCCACCAGGTCGCCGCCGACGGCTGCGTGACTGCGCATCACGAGCCACTCCGCGTCGGTCAGCGGGCCGGGCTTCAACAGGATCTCGCTCGGCACCGCGATCTTGCCGATGTCGTGGAGCATCGCCGCGTAGCGCACGTCGCGCGCCTCGTGGCGGGAGAGCCCCATCCGCAGCGCGACGCGCGCCGCGAGGCTCGCGACGTCCTCGCCGTGGCAGGCCGTGTAGTCGTCCTTCGCCTCGACCGTGCTCGTCAGCGCCGCGAGCGTCGTCGTGAACGTGCGCTCCATGTCCGCGAGCAGCCCCGCGCGGTGCACCGCCGCGCCGAGGCTCGCCGCGATCGTCTCCACGAGCACCGCGTCGGCCTCGCCGAACGCGCCCGGCTCGACCGCTTCGATGTTGAGCACGCCCCACACCGCGCCGTCGACGAAGATCGGCGCGCTCAGCTCCGAACGCGGGTCTGTCTGGGGGTCACGCGCGACGTAGTCCGCGTCCGCCCGCGTGTCCTGCACGAGCGCCGTGCAGCCCGAGCGCGCGACGCGCCCATTGACGCCCGCGCTCACCGGCTGCTCCAGCAGCAAGAACTCCGTCATCACCTCCGCCAGCGGTCCCGCGCTCGCCACCAGGCGCAGCATCCCGTCACCGTCGAGGCGTTGCACCGCGGCCAGGTAGAACGCGAACGTGCAGTGCAGCTCCCGCACGACGAGCTGCGCCATCTCCTCGATCTCGTGCGTCGCGGCCAGCTGCGCCGTGAGGTTTGCCGCGACCCGCAGCTGCGCCCGCAGGTAGCCGAGCTCGCCCGCGCTCGCCATCGTCTGCGCGCGCTCGTCGGCGCGCTGGCGGCGCAGCGCCTCCTGACGACGTTCGCGCTCACGCGCGCCGGCCAGGCTCGTGCCGGCGGCGCCGGAGCGCTTCGCGGTCGTGCCGGGACGCTTCTCGACCGGCCGCAGGGTCGGTTTGACAGATAGCTCGGCTGGGGGCATCCCGACCGCATCGGCCTCGCTTTCAATGCCCTTGAGCCTGGGAAAAGCGCTTTAGACGATCTGCGGGGTCGGTTGGCCGCGCTCGATCCGGCGCCGCTCGACGCTTGCGACGCCCGCGAACTCCGCCGCGCAGGAGCCGCGCTTATGCCGCGCGGGCACGAGCGGACGTGCCAGACGCGCACTCGCGAGCACCGCGTCGCACGCCGCGGCCTGCGCGGGCGTATAGCGCAGCCCGTAGAGCTCGCGCACACGCGGCGGTAGCGAGCCGAGCAGTACGAGGTCGTGCACCTGCTTGGCGAGGACGCGGCTCGCAGCCATCGGGATCGCGAACGCGGAGGCGTGGCCCATGTAGCGCGCCTCCTCGGTGAGGAACAGATCGGGGCCCGCGAGCTGCCCGGCGTACCACGCGCGGAAGTCCGCGTACGTCTGCGGCATCGCCGCGCGCGGGGTCTGAAACAGCTCGGCAAAGCGGATGTAGTCCTGCCACAGCGCTTCGCGCTCGGCGGCGCTCATACGGCGCACGAGATGCTCGTAGAACCAGATCGCGGAGTCCGCGATCACGGCGACGGTCCAAACCATCAGCGCCGGATCGAGCGCCGCGTAGGGAGTGCCTGCCGGATAGTGCGAGCCGGCGTCCTGCGGCAGCTCGCCGACGACGCGCTCGTGCATACGGTGCACAGCGCCAAGCACCCGGTCGGCCTCCGCGCGGGAGCCGAAGAAGACCGCCTCGAACATCGCCGCGGTATGCGTGATGCGTCGAAACGGCGTCAGCTTGTCGCGCGTGTGCGCGCTCGTGCCGACGTAGTTCAGCGGCTTGACCGCGCCGATGCAGAGCGCGCGCTGCCCGTAGAGCAGTCCGACGGCCTTCTCCTCGTGCACGCGACGCAGCATCGAGGCGCCCCGGGGGAAGTAGCCGTCGTCGTGCGTAGTTGCCATCCCGGCACGGTACAACAAAGACCCGCCGCCACGGCGGCTTCCTGGCCGCGCAGCCAGGCGGTGGATCGACCCGCGTTAGGCGCCGCCGTAGCCGACGACGAGATCGGTCGCGATGCCGACGAGGAAGCCGAAGGCGAGCATGTAGAGGCCGAGCTCGCGGTGCCCCAGGCGCCGCACGCCGGTCCAGATCTCGCCGATCACGTAGAGGATCGCGCCGCCCGCGAGCGCGTAGAAGGTGAGCTGCAGCGCGGCGCTGTCGACCTGGTAGCCGACGATCGTGCCGAGGAACGTCGGTCCGCCGCCGATCAGACCCGCCACGGCCAGCCAGCGCCAAGTCGGCTTGACGCCGCCGAGCGGTCCCACGATCCCGAAGCCCTCGGTCGCATTGTGCAGCGCGAAGCCGATCACGAGCACCGTCGCGAGGCCGATCGCGCCGCTCTTCGCGGAGACCCCGATCGCGAGCCCCTCGGCGAAGTTGTGTAGCCCGATCGCGAGCGCGATCGTCATGCCGGTGCGCAGCGCCGCGCGGCGCGCGGCGTCGACCTCGTGGTCGTAGCCGCGCAGTTCCTGTGCGGGGATCGTCGCCGTCTGCTCGCCGCCCGCCACCGGGGGCTTGACGGCGACGCGCGCGCCGCGCAGGCGCCGTTCGAGCGTGCCGATCCCGGCCGCGCCCGCGGTGAAGCCCACGGCGAGCAGCGCGAACAGGCCGAGCGCGTGCGGCAGGCCACTGCCGGTGCGCTTGTAGGTGCGCAGCGCCGCTTCGATGATCGCCTCCCCGTGGGCGCTGACGTCCATGAAGATGAACGCGAGGATCCCCACCGAGAACATCGCGAGCGCCAGCCGCGTGCGGCCGCTCACGCGCTCCATGCGCCCGAGCGGCAGCCCGATGTAGATCGTGAAGCCCGCGATCGCCCCCAGCAGGACCGTCTCAGCGAACGACAAGCGGGTATCTCCTGGACGAGATCGGCACGCAGTTAGGGTACCCTAAGACGGGTCAGCTGACGAGGCTGAGCAGCGTACCGGCCCCGACGCCGCGGGCGGCGAGGACGCATGTGTGCCCGGCCTCGCGCCAGGTCACGATCGTCGCGCCGGCCGCGTCGAGCACCCGAAAGCGCGTGCCGCCGCGCGCGACCGTCGTCCCGGCGCTCGGCACCTGTAGCGGCCGGCCCGCGACGATTGCGTACCCGATGCGCCTGCCGCCGGCGGAGGCGTAGAAGACCGTCGTGATCGTGCGGGCGCCGAGACGGTCGCTGCGCGCGCCGGCGGCGCGCCAGCCGCGCCAGCCTCCCCAGTAGGGGAAGCTGAGCCCTTGGACCGACGCCGCGAGTGTGCCCGGCCGCCGGGTGCTCTCGGCCGGTGCGGCGCGGCTCGCGGGCGCGAGCGCGATGCGGGCGGCCTCCATTGTGCTCGGCGCGGCCGTGGCCCCCGGCGGGCCCGCCAACACGGGCGTGGGCACACCCGGCGCGGGCGCCGTCGGTGTGCGGGCGGCACCTGCGCCGAGTACGAGCACGAGCACGACGGCTGCGATCGCTGCCGCCAGCGTGCCCGCTCCGAGCTCGATCAGGGGCCGACGCGGCTTGTGTCGGCGGCGTTCGCGCGCGGCCCGGCGCGGTCCGCTGCGGCGGCGTTTGCGCGCGGCGGAGCTCGTCAGCTCCTCAATCGACTCGCGCAGCGCGGCCGGCGCGCGCACGCTCTCCAGGGCGCGCATGCCGGCGAGCGCGCGTTGCTGGAGCGCGGCGCTTTCGCGGCGCTCGCTGTCGTGCGCGTCGATGTGGCCGCGCTCGCTGTCGCGGGGGTCGTTAGGAGCCATGGGTCGTCTCACTTGCAAGGACGCCGCCGCGCTCCTGGAGCTTCCGCTCGGGCGCGAGGTGCGGGCGGGGTTGCGCCTCGTGGTCCGCCGGCGCCGCGCGGCGGTCGCGATCGAGCTCGCGCGCGAGCTGCTCGCGGGCGCGGAAGACCCTCGTCGCGATCGTCGCCTCGCGCGTGCCAAGCGCGGCGGCGGCTTCGCGGTAGGAGAGACCGACGACATCGACCGCTATCAGCGCGAGGCGCTGACCCTCGGCGAGCGCGGAGATCGCGGCGAGGACCTCCCGCGCCTGCAGCGCCTCCTCGGGACGCGCGCCGGCGCGAGGGTCGACCGGTTCGACTTCCTCGAGCGTCGCGCTAGCGCTACGCGGGCGACGCGCCGCGGTGCGGCGCTGGCTGAGAAACGTGTTGCGCAGCGCCTGCATCAGATACGCGAGCTCGCCCTCGCCGCGCACGAAGCGCGGACGCGCGAGCACACGTGTGAACGTCTCCTGCACGAGATCCTCCGCGTCGTGCGGCGAGCCGCACAGCGCCCACGCGGCCCGATAGAGACGGTCGATGTGCTGTGGCAGCGACTGCGGGTCGAGCCGGGGCATCTCTGCACGAGGGTAGCGCCACGGAGCGAGGAAGTTTTCGAGCGGCGCGGCGTCTGGGGTGGTATGTGCTCAACCCAGGTGGCAAGCAGGGCGATGAGTCGTGAGCGAACCAACGAGAGGAGAAGCCGATGCGCAGGCAGATGACCCACGGCGCGATTGCGCTGAGCGCGGTCGCGGCGATCGCACTCCCGGCGGTGGCGCTGGCCGGTGTGCACGTTGGTGGCGCCGGCGCGCAAGGCGCGCGCGGCGCGACGAGTCACATCGTCATATTGAAGAACATCCGCTTTCACCCGAGCACGCTCGCGATCCGCCGTGGTGAAAGCGTGACGTGGCTGTGGCGCGACGAAGGCGTCGCGCACAACGTGACCGCGAGCGCGTTTCACTCGCGCACGCAAACGAACGGCTCGTTCACCGTGCGCTTCACGCACGCCGGCACGTTCGCCTATCGCTGCACGATCCACGCCGCCGAAGGCATGCGCGGAAAGGTGATCGTTCACTGATCGCGGCGGCGTTCGACGAGCAGCGCGAACGTGGGGCAGGCCTGCGCGGCGCGCTCGGCGTGAGCGACGAGCTCGGCTGAGAGCGGCTTGGCGTCGAGCACGGGGTAGCCCCACTCGTCGAGGGAGATCCGCTCGGGCAGCAGCTCGGCGCACATGCCGTGCGCCTCGCACGCGATCGGGTTGACGCGTAGGCGGTGCCTCATGGTGTGCTCACCAGCTCGCGCGGCGCGGGCTTGGGCTTGGCGCTCGCGCCGCCCGTCGTTGCGGCGGAGGGGCGCGGCCGGGGCAGCTCGGACGGTCGCTCGCAGGCGGCGCAAGGCCCGTGGCGCGCGTGGTCGGCGAGCTCCTGCGCGAACACCTCCAGCGCGCTGGAGACCAGGCGCGCGGCGCCGTCGGGATGGCTGCAGGCGCCGCGTCCGCGTACGAGCGCGGCGAGCGCCTGCAGGCGCTGCTGGGCGCCGCGCTCGGCGGTCCCCAGCGTGAGCTGCTCGACGACGGTCGCGATCGCGTCGAGACCAAAGACGCAGGGGCCGCACTGGCGGGCGCTCTGCGCGGCGAGCCAGCGGGTCAGGCGGGTGAGCTCGGCGACGGGGCAGGACTCGCTGGAGAGCAGCACGAGCACGCCGGCGCCGAGCGCGGCGCCGTAGGGCGCGAGATGCTCGTCGGAGAGCGCGACGCCGCGCAGCAGCGCGCCGTCGACCCAGGCGCCGGCGTAGCCGCCGACGAGCACGGCGCGCAGCTGACCGTCGAGGCCACCGGCGGCCTCGATCAGCGCGGAGAGGGGGGAGCCGATCTCGATCTCGTAGACGCCGGGGTAGGCGAGCTGGG
Organism: Solirubrobacteraceae bacterium; assembly: GCA_035483545.1. GTDB lineage: Bacteria > Actinomycetota > Thermoleophilia > Solirubrobacterales > Solirubrobacteraceae > Palsa-744. The sequence goes on from DATHPS010000009.1 coordinate 136,094, forward strand.
CGCCGGAGAGCGTGACGAGCGCGGAGCCGGGCTGCGAGGCGATCCCGAGCTCGCGAAACCAATCGGGCCCGTGGCGGGCGATCAGCGCGATGTGCGCGAGCGTCTCGGCGTTGGCGACGAGCGTCGGGCGCCGGCGCACGCCGCGCTCGAAGGGCAGCGGCGGCGTGAAGGTCGGCACCGCGGGACCGCCGTTGACGTGGTTGACGAGCGCGGACTCCTGTCCGGCGACGTAGCGGTTGGGCACGGCGACGAGGCGGACGCGGGGCGCGCCGCGCGACTGCTGGGAAGCGCGTTCGGCGAGCGCGTCGCCGAGGCTGCGGAGCGCCGCGGTCGCGGTTTCGCAGACGCCGAGCACGATCTCCTCGGCAGCGATGGCGCGCGCGGCGAGCTCGCTGCCGTCGAGCACGAGGTGGGGGAGGGCCTGCAGCAGGGTGCGGTCCTTGTAACTCGCGGGCTCGCCCTCGGCGGCGTTGACGAGCACGACGGGTCCTCCGCCGAGCGGGGAGCGCGCGGCGCCGGCGACGGCGCGCAGCTTTGCGCCCGCGGGAAAGCCGCCGCCGCCACGCCCGCGCAGGCCGGCGAGCTCGACCTGCTCGATCAGCTCCTGCGCACCGCGCCGCTTGCGCGCACCGAAGGTCGGGAGCTCGCCGTGTAGCGCAAGGTGCTCGCGCAGGCTCAGCGCGCCGTGCTCGGGGATGCCGGTGAGCAGCCGCGGCAGGCCCGGGGGCTCGGGGGCGCTCATCGGCTGCCGCCGGTGCTCTGCGAGCTCGAGCTCTTGTGGCCGAGGAGCGCGGTGGGCGTGCCCGAGCGGCGCGCCCATTCGGCGCCGAGCGGTCCGCCGGGCAGCCAGATCAGCAGGCCGAGCGCGAACGCGGCGACCCCGCCGATCGCGGCGCCGCGGCCGCGGATGCTGGCACCGGAGAAGCCGGAGAGGGCACGCGCGAGGATGGCGGCGGCGACGAGCGCGAGGCAGGCGACGGTGACGACGAGCAGCCAGGTGCTTTTGACGTCGCTGCCGGTTCCGAGCGAGTGCAGCAGCGCGATCGGCCAGCAGGCGTAGGCGAGCCAGTGCGTGACGCGCCAGGCGGTGTGCCCGATGCGCTGGCGCAGCATGCTGGTGAGGATCAGCGCGAGCATGAGGTCGAAGGCGACGGCGCCGAGCCCGAGCCACAGGGGGCGATAGCTGCTGACGAACGGGACGACGGCCGCGGTGAGTGAGATCGGCGCGAAGCTGTCGAGGACGGCGGTGAGGATGTGCAGGACGAGGAAGACGAGCGCGAGCAGCGAGACGTTGCGGTGCAGCGAGTCCACGACGAAGCGCGGCCAGCGTGGCGTGCTGAGGCGCTGGACATCGGCGACGCCGAGCGCGAGCGACCCGGTGAGCAGGATCAGCGCAACGGTGCCGGTGGAGCGTGTCAGGTACCAGTCGAGCTTGGATGAGCTGCCGGCAGCGGCGAGCGTGGGGACGAGCGCGCTCACGCGGCGTCTCCCCACTGCGCGTAGGCGTCGCGCTCAGTTACCGCCCACCGCTCGTGGAAGCGCAAGGCCGGTCGCACCGCCGGCGCGCGTCTGGCGGCGGGCCAATCCCCGACGTGGAGCACGGCGCCGTCGTGGGCGACGAGGCGGGCGGGCAGGCGGCGGTCCGCGAGCCACGCGGCGACGGCGGTGTCGCCGCGCACGAGCGCCGCGGTGCTCGCGATGTTGGCGTCGGTGCAATCGGCGGCGGCGACGCTGACGGTGCGCCAGATGCCCGCGGCGGGCGCGCCGGTGACGGGGTCGATGATGTGGTGCATCGTTGCCTCGCCCTGCCGCCAGCGGCGCGTGGCGGTGCTCGATGTCGCGAGGCCGCCGGCGCGGATCGAGATCGTCTGCCCGGGCGCGCCGGGGCCGGAGCGGTGATCCTCGGTGACATGGATGCGCCAGCCGGCGGCCGGCGCGGGCCCGGCAGTGGCGATGTCGCCGCCGAGGCTCACGAGCACGCCGCAGTCGCACGCTTCGTGCGCGGCCCGCGCGGCGCGGTCGGCGGCCCATGCTTTGGCGGTGGCACCGAGGTCGAGCGAGACGCCGCGCGGGACGCGGATGGTGGCGTTGTGGGGATCGAGCGCAAGCGACTGCCACCCGCTTAGCAGCCGTGCGCGCACCGCGGCCACGTGACGCGAGGGCGCCGAGCTGGTCACGGGGGCGCTGTCGAGCAGCCGCCAGTCGCGGTCGTAGCCGGCAAGCACGAGCGCGGCGCCGACGGTCGGGTCGACGGCGCCGTCGGTCAGCTCGGCGGCGCGCAGGGCGACCGTGAGCGCCTCGATCAACAACGAGGAGACCCGCACGGCGCGTCCGCCCGCAAGCGCGTTGAGGCGGACCAGCTCGGAGTCGCTGCGAAAGCGGCTGCAGGCGAGGTCGATCGCGTCCAACTCGGCGACGACGATCGCGCGTGCGCGTGTGAGCGACCCGGGGTCGGTGACTCGCAGCACGACGCCGCTGCCCAGAGCGTCCCAGCGCGCACTTGCAAGGTCGCAGCCGCCCCGGCGGCTTGTCACATGGCGGCCCGGAGCGGTGGACTGCTTAGGTGTGAGCTGAGCGGCTCGCGACATCGACGCGCCTCACGATCCGCCCGAGGTGACGGGGGCGGATTCCTGCGCGGGCGCGGGGGAGCTTTCCTGGGCCGGCGCGGATTCCTGCGCGGGAGCGGATTCCTGAGCAGGGGCCGATTCCTGAGCGGGAGTCGATTCTTTGGCCGGCGCCGATTCCTGAGCCGGCGCGGATTCCTGAGCAGGGGCCGATTCGTGAGCGGGGGCGGTTTCTTGCGCGGGGGACGATTCTGCCGATTCCTGCGATGCGCCGGCTTCCTGGGAGGGAGTGGTCGTCTGCGTTTCACTGGACTGCGGCGCCTGCGCGGGAGGCTTCAATGCGCTGCTCGTGTGGCTGGCGCTGGAGCGCGCCGCGCTGGCCGCGCGGGTCGCACCGGTCGCGGCGCTCGCCTTGACGGTGCGGCCGGGAAAGGCGCTCGCGGCGACCGCCGTGAACGCGCCCGTGAGCGCCGCGCTGCCCGCGAGTAGCCAGCGATTGGCGTAGGCGAGGCGGCGCAACGCGGCGTCACGGGTGCGGGTGGTGTGGGGGTTCTGGGTGGGTGGGGTTTCGTGGGTCATCGTGGATATCGTCGATCCAGCTCTTGCTCAGTGTGCCGCGGGAGATAAAGCGGCGACTAAAGCGGGTGTGAGAACTTCCATAGAAGTTTGCTCGCGCGTTCGCCGACTCCCGCACGACCGCGTCGCCTCCAACAAGACCGTGCGCCAGCTCCTGCACGACTGCGGTCACGTGCCGCGGTTGGCCTTTTCAGTGAAAACGGTGATACCCCAGCCACGGCCCGTACTGCGGGATCAGCGCCAGCGCGAGCACGAGTCCGGCCGCGAGCGCGGCCGAGAGTGAGAGAGCGCGACCGCCGCGTCCGGCACGCGCTGCGGTGTCGTGCACGCGCTCACCGGCAGCGGCGGCGTTTGCGAACACGGCGCCGCGCAACTCGCCGCGTGTCGCGAGATAGCGCTGGACCTCGGGCAGGTGCCCGAGCACGTGGATCGCGGTCGCGGCGAGCCAAACGAAGAAGCTCGCCTTGTGGACGAGCAGCAGCGAGCTGCGCGAGCTCGGCCCCAGTAGCAGCAGCGCGACGCCGCTCGCGAACACGACGATCGTGCTGAGCACGACCAGCGGCGCGAGGACGCGCAGCGCCGGCGCGGGCGGCCCCTTGCGCCGATAGCGCGGCTCGTGGGTGTAGTAGCGCACGAAGCGGTAGCCGGTGCTGGCGAGCTTCAGCGCAACCGGTCCGAGCAGCAGCAGACCGACGAAGAGGTGGATGGAGAGCAGCTGACCGATGCGCAGGATCGTCACGCCGAGCACCGCCAGCAGCACGATCAGCAGGATCCCGCTCTGGACGGTGAGGCGCTCGTTGCCGTCGGGCCCGCCAGCGCGCAGGCGCGTGAGCAACAGCTCGCGCGGTGGTGTCGCTTCGCGGACCGCCATCTGTATTCGAGTGTCGGCACGATCCATAAGAAACCCATAACCGCTTCATGAGAAGGCTCTTGGAGTCGGGGGGCGAAGGGGCTTGGGCCTATGCTTGGCCGATGCAGCGTCCCGCGGAGGCGATCCGTGAGCAGTCGATGCCACCGGCGGTCCTGCTGATCGAGGACGAGCCCGGGATCGTGGATTTCGTGCGGCGCGGGATGGAGGCCGAGGGCTTTCATGTGCAGGCCGAGCTGGACGGCGCGACGGGGGAGCGACGCGCGCTCAGCGAAGGCTTCGATGCGGTCGTGCTCGATTTGATGCTCCCGGGCCGCAGCGGCCTGGAGGTGCTGGCCTCGCTGCGCGCGGCCAAGCCGAGCCTGCCGGTGATCGTGCTCACGGCGAAGGCCGAGATCGAGGACCGTGTCGCGGGCCTCGACGCGGGCGCGGTCGACTATCTGGTCAAGCCGTTCTCGCTGGCGGAGCTGCTGGCGCGCGTGCGCGCGCAATTGCGAGTGGCGACGCAGCAGGGCACTTCGACGACGCTGCGCGGCGAGGATGTCGAGGTCGACCTGTTGACGCGCAAGGTGCAGCGCGCAGGCGTGCCGGTGACGCTCTCCACGACTGAGTTCGAGCTGCTCGTGCACCTCTTGCGCAACCGCGGGCGGGTGCTCTCGCGCGAGCAGATCTTGAGCGCGGTCTGGGGCTATCAGCACGATCCGGCGACCAACATCGTGGACGTGTACGTCGGCTATCTGCGCCGTAAGCTCGCGCGCCCGGAGAGCCCGGCGCCGATCGACACGGTGCGCGCGGTCGGCTATCGCTTCGGCCATGCCGGCTGAGCGGCGTGGCCGCCTGCGGCTGCCGACCGGCTTGCGCTGGCGCCTGGCGGCATGGATCGCGTTCGTCGTGTTGGTCTCCTCAGCGGTCACCTTCGTCGTCGTGTACCGCGGCACGGGCAGCCAGCTGCGCAACCAGATCGACCAGGAGATCCGCGGCGATGCGGGCGAGTTCGCGCAGGCCCTGCGAACCTCGGGCGCGCGATCGCCGGCGAGCACCGCGGCGGCGGCGGACCGCTACATCCGTGCGCAGCCGTTCAGTGCGAGCTCGACGCTGCTGTTCGCAACCATTCCGGGCGCCGGGACGAGCACGAATCGGCCCGAGCTGTTCGGCAGCCCGGCACCCGATAACGGCGAGACCGCGGCCGAGCAGGCCCAAGAGAACCAACTCTCGCGGCATCTGTTGAGCGCGAGTACGGGCTATTCGACGCTGCAGGTACCGGACATCGGCGACTTGCGGCTGCTCGTGCAGGAGGTGCCGGTTCCCGGCGGTCGCTCGGTGAGGGGACGCAGGATCAGGGTCGGCGTGGGCGAGCCGCTGGCGAGCGTCGCGCACGCCCAGCGCGGCGTCGCGCGGGCCTTCATCCTCGCGGGCTTGCTCACGCTCGTGGGCGCGCTGCTCGGCTCGCTGCTGATCGGCACGCGCTTCTCGCGTCCGCTGCGGCGGATGGCGGCGGTCGCGGCGCAGGTCGACGCGGGCGACCTGTATCCGCGCATCCACGACGTCGCCCGCGAGGGCGAGGAGGTACGGGTGCTCGCCGATGCCTTCAACCACATGCTCGACCGGCTCACCGACGCCTTCGCGGGCCAGCGCGCGTTCGTCGCGGACGCCTCGCACGAGCTGCGCACGCCGCTGACGGTGATCCGCGGCCAGCTCGAAGTGCTCGCCGCGCAGGCACACCCGCAGGAGCAGGAGGTGCGGCGCGTGGAGCGTCTCGTACAGGCCGAGGTCGCGCGGATCACGCGACTGGTCGACGATCTGCTGCTGCTGGCCAAGAGCGAGCAGACACAATTCCTGCGGTTGGAGCCGATCGCGCTGCAGCGCTTCGTCGCGGAGCTGTGGGACGGGATCAGCCTATTAGGCGCCGACCGCCGCTTTGAGCTTGGCGAGATCCCGTCGGGCACGCTGGACGCGGACCCCGACCGCCTCGCGCAGGCGCTGCGCAATCTGATCGGTAACGCGATCGAGCACACGGCGCCGGGGGCGGGACTCGTGCGCCTCGATCTGGAGCGCGGCGCCGGCGGCCGCGTGCGTTTCGTCGTCCAGGACAACGGCCCGGGGATCCCGGCCGACCAGCGCGAGCGCGTCTTCGACCGCTTTCACCGCACCGACGCCGCACGCGATCGTGCTTCGGGCGGGACCGGCCTCGGCCTCGCGATCGTACGCGCGATCGCCGAGGCCCACGGCGGGTACGTACGGGCGTCGGTCGGCTTCGCGGGCGGGGCGCGCATCGATCTCGAGCTGCCACGCTTCGCGCCGGCCGCGAGCGCCGACATCGAAGGTCAGCCAGCGTCGGCGTCCGGCCCGGCGACCGGCCCCGTGGCCGGCTTCGCGGCCGATTCCAAGGTCGGCTCGGCGCCCGACCTCGCGGGCGCTTCGGCGGCTGGTCCCGCCGCCGGCGCCGATGCCCGGGCTGCGGCTGATGCCAGAACCGCCTCGTAGTGGCGGCGCACGTCTTCGCGGTCGCGCTTCTCGGGCACCGACTCCTCGCTCGCGCGCTGGATCATCGCGGCCTGCTCGAGCAGCAGCTCGCGTTGCTCGGCTGAGACCGCGTACGTCATCACCTTCGCGAGCCCTTCGAGCTGGCGGATCATCACCGCTGGCATCCCGCGACTGGCCTGGCGAATCTTGTCGTGTGCGCGCTCGACGAGGCGGCGGAAGCTCACGGTGACGGTGATCACACGCACGTGGCCCGCGACGTCGCGGTGCACCGCGGCCGGGCGCCAGCGGGCGGCGACCTTGCCGAGCCCATCGCCGAGCCAGTCGATGCAGGCGAGCGCGGTGAACGTATCGTTGACCGCCGGCGAGAGTGCCCGGATCGCGATCTCCACGAGCTGGTCGACGGCGAAGGAGAGATCCTGCGTCAGCGTCCGGTGCGGGCCGGTTGCGTGCGCGCCGCCGAGCGCTCGCGCGACGCCCGGCGCGGCCGCCGCCGGCCACACGTCGGCCAGCGGCTGGCCCTCCACGACGAAGTGCCCGGGGCGGTGCAACAGGCGAATCACGGCGTGGCTGCGCGTGGAGATATCGATCAGCGTGCTCATGCTCACGTACTGCAGGTAGCCGCTACCCGGTGCGCGCACGACGCCGCTGTCCTCGTCGAGGCGCACCAGCATCTCCGATAGCGAGGGGCCGGCCTTCGCGCCGTCGCCCGAGACCGGCAGCGCCGCCTCGGACTCGATCGCGCGGGAGAGATCGCCGGCGATGCTCGCGATCACCTGCGGCAGCTGGATCGACTTGGCGATGTGGTCGATGAACACGACCAGGATCGCTACATCGGCCACGACTAGCACCATCGTGACCGTGATCGAGACGTGCGGCACGAATTCGCCGTGGGTGCCCGGCCCGATCGAGACGAGCGCGAGAATCGCGTAGACGAACGTCGCGACGAAGCTCCCGAGTGTCAGCTGTGTGATGCGGTCGCGGATGAAGTTGCGCAGCATCCGCGGCCCGAACTGCGTCGAGGCCAGCGTGAGTGTCACGATCGTGATCGAGAAGACCAGTGTCACCACCGTGATCAGCGCCGCCGCGACCGCGGTAAGGATCTGGCGCGCCGCGTCCGCCGTGCCGCTGATCACGACCGAGGGCAACTGCAGGTTGCCATCGTAGGCCGCGCGGTCGAGCGCGTAGGTCCCGGCGAACAGTGCCACCGCGAGCACGATCTCGAGCGTCGGCACCAGCCACAGATTCGTGCGCAGGGCCTCCCGGCGCCACGCGGAGGGCAGGACGGGCAGCCGTTTCATCGGGAGCGGTAGCGATCGCGGGGCATAGCGGTTTGGACAGCGCGAAACGTTGCCGACCAGGCTTCCCGGCGCACCTCCGTGCACGATAGCGTGCGGGGGGTCGCGTGGTAGGTCGCGGACGGGGTGCAGTCGCACGACGCGACCAATCTCGTCAAATTAAGATCGCGTTGGCTTTCCAAGACGGCGCTCCGTCGAGAGGCCGCCGCTGTTGTCGATATTCGAGGCATGCCGCAAACGCCGCCCAGCGACCGCCGCTCCTTCATCAAGCACGGCCTGCTCGCCGCGGGCGGGCTGCTGCTCGGAAGCAGGGTTGGCGGCCTCGCGCCGGGCGTCGCAGAGGCGGCGCGGACGCCGCAGCGGACCGCTCGCCGCCGCGGCAGGGGTCCGAAAGCCGCGCCGAACATCCTCGTCATCCTCGTCGACCAGCTGCGCACGCCGGTCTGGATGCCGCCGGGCGTCACACCGGCGACGGTGATGCCGAACCTGACCGCGTTGCGCGACGGCGCGGTCAACTTCGAACGCCACTACACCGCGTCCAACGACTGCTCGCCCTCGCGCGGCGCGCTGATCACCGGCCTCTACTCGCACCAGACCGGCTGCATGATCACCGGCGACAGCCTGCTGAGCCCGGGCTTCCCGACGTGGGGCACGCTGCTGCGCGAGCGCGGCTACCAGACGAGCTGGTGGGGCAAGTGGCATCTGAACCCCGATCCCAACGCGTCGCTCGAGCCCTATGGGTTCGCGGGCGGTACCTACCCCTCGCCCAACGGGGCGCCGGGCCAGGGCACGGCGGTCGACCCCGAAATCGCGACGCAGTTCGCCGACTGGTTCCGCGCGGCGGGGGGCGATGGCCCGTGGTGCACGACGGTCTCGTTCGTGAACCCGCACGACATCGCGTGGTGGTACCGCTTCACCGAGAAAGTCACGCAGGAGAGCGCGCCGCCGGTACTCGCGAGTGAATTGCCGCCGAACTTCGAGACCCCGGAAATGCTCGAAGCCCAGCGCAAGCCCCTGCTGCAGCGCTCTTTGCAGGACACCGCCAACCGCTCGTTCGGGGAGGTGCCCTTCGAAGGACCCGAAGCCCTCGGGATGTGGGCGGGCCTGATGAACACCTATCTGCTGCTGCAGAGCTATGTCGACCTGCAGATCGGCCGGGTCATGCAAACGCTCGCCTCACAGCCGGCTGTCGAGGCGAACACGGTTGTCATCTTCACCTCCGACCATGGCGAGTACGGCGGTTCGCATGGCTTGCGCGGCAAGGGCGCCTCCGCCTACGAGGAGGCGATCCGCGTCCCCCTCTCGGTGCGCGACTTTCGCCCCCGTGGCACGGCTGTGACCGCCGCGAGCGCCGTTCCGCGCAGCCAGCTGAGCTCTTCGGTCGATGTGGTCGGACTGCTGCTCACCCTCGCCACCGGCTCGCAGGAGTGGCGCGGCGAGCGGCGCTACGCGCATCTCGCGGGGCGCCACGATCTCGCCGCGATCTGCGCGCGGGCCTCCGCGCCGGGGCGCCAGTGGATCGTGCACGCGACCGACGAGGACGTCACGGAGTTCGCCAGCGAACCGTACGCGGCGCAGGCACCGCGCCATGTCGTCGCGCTTCGCAGCCAGCGCGGGAAGCTCGCGGTGTACTCCAACTGGCGCCCGGAAACGACCCAGCTCGAACCGGCCGGCCAGGAATTCGAGCTCTACGACTACAGTCAGCCCGCCGGGCGCGCCGAGCTCGTCAACAGCGCCGGTGCGAAGAGCGCGCTCGAAGAGGAACTGTGGAGCGCACTGGAAGCCGACGCGCTCCCCAACGAGCTGCATGCAGCGCTACCAACACATCTGCGCGCCGCCCAGCGCCGGGGGATCGCCAACTACGAATCGGTCGAGCAGCTCCAGGACCTCAGGGTCTACGCGACACGTCAGAACGAGACCGCCGTGCCGCCCGAAGCGCAGGTTACGCCTGGCTGACGGGTCTACTGCCTGGCTGACGAGCCTACTCGGGCGAGACTTTGATCAAAACCGTCGAGTCCGCCGGCACGCTCGCGGCGATTGCGCCGCCTGAGCTCGCGGTGGAGACCGCGCCGGTCCAGACGTTGCGCAGCAGGTAGCCGCGCGCCGGCGCCATGCCGACGGCGCTCGTCGTGGTCGCGATCCGGATCGTGCCCGAACCGCGGTTCAGCAGTGCGACGGCGCGTGAGCCGTTGGCGAGGGGCTTGACCCACACCTGGCCGTTGCCGCTCGCGGAGAGCAAGCGCGCCTGCAGGCCCGCGGAGTCCTGGTCGATCGCGATCGCTTCGCGGTTGGAGATCGTGGTCTGGCTGGCGCTCGAGAGCGAGATCAGGTCGGCGCTGACCATCAGCGGTGCCGCGAGCATCGCCCACATGCTGAATTGTGTGCGGAACTGGGCGTCGGACATCCCTTGATCGGGGCCGAGGTAGTCCGGGTCGTTCCAGTGGCCGGGGCCGGCGGCTTCGGGTTGCGCGGCGTCGGCGTCGAGGTTGCGCAGCACCGAGCCGAATTCGACGTCGCCGGGCACGCCGACGTCGGTGTCGGTGCGCCAGCTGTTGCCGCTGCTCGGCCCGAACGTGTAGGAGCTGAAGGCGGAGTTTTCGAGCGAGGGGACTTCGCTCGCAAACTGGCCCGGCTGCAGGTAATCGCAGATCGAGAGCAGCATCGGGCGGTGGCTCGCGTTGTGCACGATCGCCTCGTGGAACGCCGCGTACGCGGCCGCCGGTTCCAGGCCCTGGCGCACGCCGCCGCAGAAGTCGACCTTCACCGCGTCGAAGCCCCACGCGGCGAACGTGTTGACATCCTGTTCGTAGTGGCCGTAGCTGCCCTGGTGCGCGCCGCCGCAGCCTTCGCTGCCGGCGTCGGTGTAGAGACCGACCTTCAGGCCAGCCGCGTGCAGGGTGCTCGTCAGCCAGCGCATGCCGTGCGGCCACTGCGTTGGGTTGACCGTGATTTCGCCGGCCGCGTTGCGAGTGCCCTGCCACCAGCCGACGTCCAGCCACACGTACCGGTAGCCCTCGCGCGTCAGGCCGCGCGTCACGAGCTGGCTGGCCTGTGCGAGCACCGACGCCTCCTCGTAGTGCGCGCCGAACGTGAAGTAGGTGTCCCAGCCCATGTACGGGGTTGGCGCGAGCACGCTCGCAGGCGTGGCGCCGCCGCTGGCCTTGTGGGCATGGCGGCTGTGGGTTGGCGGTCGCGGTCGGCTTACGCGCAGATGGGAGCGAGTCGCGGGTCGCGCCGCACGCGGACGCGCCCCGGCGGGGGTCGCGGCGAGCGCGAGGACGAGCAGCGCGAGGCAGCCGACGCGCAGCGAGTGACGGGCGGCGCTCACCGCTTACCGCGCGAGGTCCGGCGCGAGGCGGCCTTGCCGGAGCTCGAGAGCGTCACTGTGGTGCTCCTGAGCGACGCGCTGATCGCGCCGAGAACGGTCCCGCCGACGGAGAGGTGCATCGCGAGCCGTCGGCGCTGTGCGAGCAGCCGCCTACCGGTCGTGTTCAGGGAGACCGTAAGCGTAGCCTGCTGCCCGGGCTTCAGCCGTGCCGTGCGCGCGCCAACTGTGACCGTCACGCGCCGCGCTGCGAGCGCGAGGACACGATTGCCCTGGAGGGTCTCGAGCACGGTGAGGCGCAGCTTAAGCGTGCAGCTGCCGGCGGCCTGCGCGGAGCACTTCACGGGCACACTGACCGAGTTACGCCCGGCGTGGGGCGTGCCGACGGTCGTCTCGGAGAGCGTGCCGAGGCCTCCGGCGGGCACGGTCACGAACGCGCTCGTCGCACTCCTGGCACCTTCGGAGGTGGTCGCGCTCACGCGGCACTGCAGGTGGTGTGTGACGTCGGCGTTGCTCACCGTGTAGCTCGAGACAGCGGCACCCGCGATTGCCCTGGTGTCCCGGAGCCAGGTGTATGCCAGCGTCACGGCGGTCGTCGTCGTGACTCCCGATTTGCACGTCAGGCGCTGGCCGGGGGCGGGGGTACCGCTGATTGAGGGATGCGGTTCTACGAGATTTGGCGCGAGCGTACGGAAGGTCGCTTCGGCGCCTTCGCTCGTACCGACCGCGGTGCTCGCGACGAGCCGATAGCGGTAGGTCGTGTCGGGAGTGAGATTCGCAAGCACGGCGTCGACCGGCGCGGGCGCGCTGCCGTTGGGTGAGCTGGTGCAAGGCGCGCTCGCTTCGTAGGTCGCGCCTACTGCGGGAGTCACGCCTGCTTCGGAGATCGTGCTCGGGCTTCTGCCGTATTCGAAGCGACACGCGCTCAGCCCGGCGTCGTTCGGATCGACGGTTCCGGTGAGCAACGCGGTGGTGTGGCTGATTTCAGCGGCGGAGGCGGTGCTCGCGAGCGGCGCGGGCAGCTGCGCGGTGAGCACGCGCCCGCTCGCGTCGACCGCGGCACAGAGCCCTTCCACGGTGCACGAAGCTCCGGTGAGCGACGCGGAGTCGATGTTGCGTGCGCTCCAGGTCGGCGGGGCGGCGGCCGAGCTGTCGCTCGCGAACGCATAGCCCGCGCTGTCGACCGCAACGCAGAGACCGGTGGCCGCGCACGACGTCGCGCTCGGTGCGCCCGCGGTGTCGAACACGGTCGCGCTCCAGGTCGCCCCCGAGCCGGCGCCCGGACCGACGTTGGCGGGCGCATCGGCGCTCGCGAGCGCGTTACCGACGCCGTCGACCGCGACACACGAGCCGCCGGCGTAGCAGGAGACCGCGGTGAGCCCAAGCGCCGGATCGATCAGCCGTCGATGCCACGCGCCGGCGCCCGCGGTCGGCTCGCTGCTGGTCAGCGCGTGGCCTTCGCCGTCGACCGCGACGCAGAGCGCGGCGCTCGCGCAGGAGACCGACGTGAGCGTAGTCGCGATCGCGGCGGGCGCTGACCAGGCTCCCGGGGCGGCGGCAGCGGGATTGGTGCTGGCGAGGACGTTGCCTTTGTTGTCGACCGCGAGGCAGAGGCCGTTCGAGGGGCAGGAGATGGAGGCCAGCGGCGTGGCGGCGTCGATCGTGACGGGCGACCAGGCGCCGGGACCGACGGAGGGGTCGACACCGACGACCGCGCGCCCTTCGCCGTCGACGGCGACGCAGAGCGCCGTCGAGGGACAGGAGACGGAGCTCAGCGGCCTGCCGCCGTCGATCGCGAACGTGGACCACGACCACGCTCCGTTCGCCGCGCGGGCGCCGACCACGGCGCGCCCGGCGTCATCGACGGCGACGCAGAGCGTGTCCGACGGACAGGAGACCGCGCGCAGCGCGTGGCCCCCGTCGACTTCCTGCGGCGCGGACCAGCTCAACGACGGCGCGGCCGCGGCTGGGTGGGCGACCGCAAGGCCGCCGCCGCAGAGCAGCGCGAGCAGGAGCGTCGCGCGGAGCTTTACACGCGGGTGGGGATGGTGGAGCACGCCATGCTGCAACACGCGCACGCGCCAACTGTTGCGCAGGTCCGCGCGAGATCGTTTGTGCGTCTCCGCACGCGATCGCGCAATCGCGCGCAGTCGTGCCGCGCGTCGCCGGTACGGCGGGCGCCGGTCCCGCGGTAGCGGGCCGGCGGCGAGGCGTTGCGGACAATGGTCTGCTATCTATTGCCCGCGATGAGTACAAGTGACAGCAAGCCCGAGTCGCTCAGCGGCGCGCAACAAGCCGCGGCGAACGCACGCGAGCGCGAGTCCGCGCACCTCGCGCGGGGATGGGTGGAGCCGGGTTGGGAGGACGCGTTGACGCTCGGCGGCGAAGCGCGCTACTCGCAATCGCTGGAGCGGGGCCTGGCAATCCTCATGTGCTTTACGCGCGAGCGGCCGCTGCTGGGGATCGCGGAGCTCGCGGACATGCTCGGCCTGAGCCGCAGCACGACGCACCGCTACGCGATCACGCTCGTAGCGCTCGGCTACCTGCGTCAGGGCGAGCGGCGCAAGTATCGGCTGGCGCTGCACGTGATCGACCTGGGGATGTCGGCGATGAACGCGACGAGCCTGCGCGAACACGCGCGTCCGTACATCGAGGAGCTCAGCCGCCGCTCGACGTTCACCGTCGGGATCGCGGTGCTCGACGGTCCGGAGCTGATCTACCTCGACGGTGTGCGCGGGCGCCGCCGCGGACAGAGCTTGATCGAGCTCGGGATCGGCGCGGGCTCGCGGCTGCCGGCGCACTACACCGCGATGGGCAAGCTGCTGATGGCGCATTTGCCGGCGCGCGAGCGGCGCGAGCTGATCGCGCAGGCACGCCTGGGGCGCCACGGCCCGGGGGCGGTGGCGAGCAAAAGCGCGCTGCGTGAGCAGCTCGAGGCGATCCCGCTGGCGGGGCTCGCGACGAGCGGTGAAGAGTTAGCGGCGGGGCTGATCGCGATCGCGGCGCCGGTGCGCGGCGAGTCGCGGGAGGTGGTCGCGGCGGCGGGAATGGCCGCGCACAGCTCGATGATCTCGCTGCGGGGGCTCGTGGAGGAACTGGGGCCGCATCTGATCTCCACCGCGGATCGCATCTCCGCGCGGCTCGGCTATCGACGAGCGGACGAGCGGGCGCGCTAATGCCGCGCCAGGCGCAGTTTGCGTGCTTGGCCACCTCACGCGGGCTCGATCCTGCGCGTCGCGCCCTCGAGCCTGAGCGTCGGCGACTCGATCAGGAATCGAGAAGCGCCGGCGACCGAGCCGCAACTAGAGTGAGGGGCATCGTGGCCACGAAGACGAAGACGCCCGCGCGGCACGCCGCCGACAGCCAGGATCTGATCCGCGTGCACGGCGCGCGCGTGAACAACCTCAAGGACCTCAGCGTCGAGCTCCCCAAGCGCCGGCTGACCGCGTTCACCGGCGTCTCGGGCTCGGGCAAGAGCTCGCTGGTGTTCGGCACGATCGCCGCGGAGTCGCAGCGACTGATCAACGAGACCTACAGCGCCTTCGTGCAGGGCTTCATGCCGACACTCGCGCGACCGGAGGTCGACGTGCTCGAAGGGCTGACGACTGCGATCATCGTCGACCAGGAGCGGATGGGTGCCGACGCTCGCTCGACGGTCGGCACCGCCACCGATGCGGGCGCGATGTTGCGCATCCTCTTTAGCCGGCTCGGCAAGCCGCACATCGGCTCACCCCAGGCGTTCTCCTTCAACGTCGGCTCGATTTCGGGTGCCGGGGCGGTCACGATCGAGCGCGGCGGCCGCACGACGAAAGAGCGGCGAAGCTTCAGCATCCTGGGCGGCATGTGCCCACGCTGCGAGGGGCGGGGCTCGGTTACCGACTTCGATCTCTCGGCCCTCTACGACGAGAGCAAGTCGATCCACGAAGGCGCGATCACGATCCCCGGCTACAGCATGGACGGCTGGTACGGGCGCATCTTGGGCGGCTGCGGCTTCTTCGACCCGGACAAGCCGATCAAGAAGCTCACCAAGAAGGAACTCGACGATCTCCTCCACAAGGAGCCGACCAAAATCAAGGTCGACGGTATCAACCTGAACTACGAAGGTCTGATCACGAAGATCCAGAAATCGATGCTCTCCAAGGACGTCGACTCGCTGCAACCACATGTCCGCGCCTTCGTGGAGCGGGCGGTCACTTTCACCACCTGCCCCGACTGCGACGGGACGCGGCTCAGCGCGCAGGCGCGGTCGTCGAGGATCAAGAAGATCAACATCGCCGACGCCAGCGCGATGCAGATCAGCGATCTCGCCGCTTGGGTGCGGGGCCTGGACGAGCCGTCCGTCGCGCCGCTGCTGGCGTCCTTGCGAGGGACGCTCGACTCGTTTGTGGAGATCGGGCTCGGCTACCTCAGTCTCGCGCGCCCCTCGGGCACGCTCTCCGGCGGCGAGGCGCAGCGCGTCAAGATGATCCGCCAGCTCGGCTCTTCCCTCACCGACGTGACCTACGTCTTCGACGAGCCGACCGTCGGGCTGCACCCGCACGACATTGCGCGGATGAACGACTTGCTGCTGCGACTGCGGGACAAAGGCAACACCGTGCTGGTGGTGGAGCACAAGCCGGAGTCGATCGCGATCGCCGAGCACGTCATCGACCTCGGCCCGGGCGCCGGCGGCGAAGGTGGCGAGGTGGTGTT
>DATHPS010000010.1:0-78608 GCA_035483545.1 Solirubrobacteraceae bacterium
CCTACGCCGCGACACCCGAACGATTCGTCCGTCGCCCGCCACGCCCACCAGCCCCCCGCGCGCCGCCTGGATCAACAAACCAGAGGACGCTACTCACCAAATTCAAGGACAAAGCATCTCAATCGACTTGACAGACTCCGCTGCACGGCGTCGGTACGGCCGCCGAACGTCCGCGCAACAAGATCGATGCCCCGGTCGGGACCCCAGCGGCCCGGCCATTCCGCCCATAGCCATACCTGCTCGTATTCGGCTCTGAACTCGGGGTCGTTCTGCAAGAACCAGCGGCACAGCAGCTCAAACGCACGGCCGTCGCGGTCGAGTGACCCGAGCAAGCAATCCAGCCTAGATGCTTCGTGCGCGACAGCCATGGATCGAACACTAGTTCGGTGGATGGACACTTGCCTAAGGGGTCCCGACCACCGCCTGTGAGAATGGTTGCTCCTGCGAAATGTTGCAGGAAGCGCTCTTCTTGCAGGATTAGCCGTCCTGCGTATAATAGGTGACCTGCAATGGTTTACAGGACGCGGTATTGATGCAGGCAACGCCCCTCGCAACCGAGCGCGAAGCGTATCGCCGGCTTCCCGAGCTGCTCGCCGAGCTGCTCGGCGAAACGGACACCCGCTTTGACGTCGAAGAGCCAGCTAGCTCGCACTCTCGCGGCCCAGATCTACTCGTCTCCGATGCACGTGGGCGGCGATGGGCGGTGGAGGTCAAGTCCTCGAGCGGGCCCGGACGGATCGCGGACGCGGCCCGGCAGCTGCGTGAGTATTCCCGCGACGACGCCGTGGCGCTACTGGTCGTCCCCTACATGTCCTCCTCCGGCGCACGAGCTGCAGACGAAGCAGAGCTCAACTGGATCGATCTGTCAGGCAACGCCCACATACGCGACAGCGACCTCTACGTTCACGTACAGGGGCGGCCCAACCGGTACCGCTCGCCCGGGCGCCCGTCCTCGCCTTTTGCTCCCAAGAGCGCTCGTGTTGCCCGCACGCTGTTGATTGACCCCAGCCGCTGGTGGCGACAGAGGGACCTTGTCGAGGCCACCGGCCTTGACGACGGCAGCGTCTCGCGCACCGTGCGCCGACTCGATGACGAGTTGCTTCTTGAGCATCGTGATCGCGAGTTCCGCCCGCGCGATCCCGATTTGCTTCTCGACGCCTGGGCACAGGACTACCGCTTCGACCGCCACGAAATAGTCCCTGGTCATCTCAGCGGCAGCGGAATCGAGCTTGCCCGCAGCGTGGACGAGCAACTTGGTTCGCTGGATGTCCGCCACGCTTTCACCGGCCTCCCAGCGGCATGGGTCCTCGACCAGTTCGCGAGCTTTCGGCTCAACACCGTCTACATCGAGGGTGACCCGCACGACGTCGCTGAACGCATCGGCATGCGGACCGGGCAGAAGGGAGCCAACATTCAGCTCGTTGCACCAGACGACGTCGGGGTCTTTACCGGAGAGCAACGACAGGACGGCCTCGAGTGCGTCGCGCCCGTGCAGGTCTATCTCGATCTGCTCCATCTACCCGAGCGCGCCGACGAGGCCGCCCGCCATCTGCGCACCCATCACCTACGCCAGCATGCCGACTCCGGATAAGCCCCGCCAGATCGGCGGCTACCGACGCGAGGAGACTGAACAGGTCGAACAGGCCTGCCTCACCCTCGCCGTGACTCTAGGCGCACTTCTCGGGCAACTATGCATCGTCGGCGGACTGGTCCCGAGCCTGCTCATCGACCAGCAAATCGGAGGGGATCCCGAGAGCGAAGAGGGTCATTGCGGCACTAACGATCTCGACGTCGGGCTCGCCGTCGCGTTGCTCGACGACCAGCAGTACAGCGAGATCAGCCGACGACTGCGTCAGGAGGGCTTTGAGCCCGACGTCAACGACCGCGGGAACCCCACCCCGCAGCGCTGGAAACTGCGCAACCTCAGAGTCACGGTCGACTTCCTGATCCCGCCCATCCCTGGAGCCGAAACAGGCGGGCGGATACAACCGCTTGAGGGCGACTTCGCCGCCCTCGTCGCCCCCGGCCTCGAGCTCGCCTTCACCGAGCGCCAGGAAGTCCGGATCGAAGGCCTCACTCTGCAAGGCGAGACGGCGAGCCGCATGATCCCGGTCTGCGGCCCAGCCACCTTCGTCGTACTTAAGGCCCTAGCGTTCGCCGACCGTGGCGAGCCGAAGGACGCCTACGACCTCGTGTACGTGGTGCGCCGCTGGCCCGCCGGCATCGCCGACATCGCCGACCGTCTCGCGCGCCACGCGACCGACCATCGCGAAGTGATCGACCGCGCGCTGCACGCCCTCGCCGACAACTTCGCCGAGCCCGCCAGCCTCGGGCCCTCTCGCGCGGTCTCCTTCGAGGGAGAAACGATCACCGACCTCGATGCCGCACGGGCCGATGCCCACGGGTTCATCGACGATCTACTGCAGCGCTGCCGAGAGAGAGGACTGCTTGCCGAGTAGCGGCTGACCAGAGATATCTGTCGGAGGCGACCGTCCAAAGCGCGCTCAGCGAACGCGGCGCCTCCCCACCGCGGCGAGTCGACACCGCCCGATCCGTGCGGCTGCGCTGGCGTGGCTGGGAGCGCCGCTGGCTGGGCGTTGCTGCTCGGAGAGTGAGCGCCGACCCCCGGGCGAGAACCCGAAGGTCGCCTTGGCCGCGCGCACCATGCGCGAGTGGCCGTGCCAGCCACCTCGCTGGGAAAGGTACCGCTCATCGGCCTAAATACCAGCGTTCTTTGATGCGGCCGCCATCCGCCGGGCTCGTAGGCGTCGCGGATAGATGACATAGCGGGGGCGGGATTCGAACCCGCGACCTTCGGGTTATGAGCCCATTTTGGGGGTGTCGTGGGGTGTCGCCGGGTCCGTCTGTTTGGCTCTATTGCTGGGGATTTGACTTTCGCGCGACTTGCCCATGTCGTGGACTGGCGTGGAGCATGTTTGCACTTTGTTTGCACTTTCGAGCGGTCATCCGCCAGTAGGCCATGTCCGCCGTATCGATGGCTTGCTGCCCTACAATGGAGGTATGCAACGTACCGCTGTCGCACGAAACGGCGCCGCACCAAGCATCCCTCATGTGGGCCGCGCGCAGGCAGCGGCGGACGCGGATGGCTTGCTGCGCGCCGAGGGCCTCGAGATGAGCCCCGAGCATCAGGCGCTCTCGGCCCGCTGGGTGGCTGGCGAGATCGACAGCGAGGAGCTGGAGCGCCTCGGCTTGGAGTTCGTACGCAAACGTCTGGCTGATACCACCGTCCGATAGTTCGTCGGCTCTGATGGCGGAGGATCCGTATGTCTATCCAGGCACCGCTGCACTGCGCAACAACCTGGAGATTCGCGACCCCCAGGAGCTATCGCAGGCCGAGGCGGACATTGTTGGTCTAGCTCTCCGCGCGCTGACCGCAGAGCCACTCCCAGGCGGCTACGACCTGCCGCACTGGCAAGCGTTCCATCGCCGCATCTTCGGTGGTCTCTATCCGTGGGCCGGGGAGCTACGGACCGTCCAGATCGCGAAGCCCAACGCGTTCTACGCCCGCCCGGAGCACATCGCGGGCTATGCCCAGGGCATCTTCGCCGAGCTTGCTCGGGAGGACCGCCTGAAGGGTCTCGATCGCACCACCTTCCTGGAGCGGCTGACGCACTACCACGCCGAGATGTATGCGGTTCATCCATTCCGCGAGGGCAACACACGCAGTCTGCGCGCGTTCCTGGGCCAGCTCGCCGGAGAGGCGGGGCATCACATCGCCTGGGAGCATCTCGATCACGAGCGGAGCTTCGCCGCCAACGTACGTAGCCTCAACGGCCAGAACGAGCAACTCCGCTCGCTGCTTGAGCAGATCATCGATATGCCCCAACGCTGAGCGTCCTGGGATGGTCCCCCATCGCGGGCGTCCCGTATCATCCCGGCTGTCGGATCATCAAGAGACAAGTCACGGAAGGAGAGTCCATGTCTGTGCTGATCGTCCTTATCCTCATTGCAGCCGTCGTCGCGTTCTTCGTCATGCGATCCGGCGAGAACCTGCGGTTCGAGACATCCTCCGACCCACACCGTGTCATCATGGCCGCCGTTGGCATCGTCGGCGCCAAGCGGCGCTGGCAGACCATGACGCAGAGCGACCACGGGGCGAACTTTCAGTACCACAAGGGACCCAATGTGCTGGTGGCCATCATTCTCCTGCTGTGCTTCCTAATCCCCGGCATCGTCTACGTGCTGATCGCCGGCAAACGTGAGTCGCTAGTGCTCACCATCGACTCGGGCACAGCGGGAATGACGGTTGTCCAGATCACTTCCAATGGATTCCGTGGCAAGGCCGCTGGCCGCGCGCTTCAACGGCAGGTTTCGGTGCCGGCGGGAGCGTTGGGCACAGGCAAGACGCCGGTGCTCACGGCAGGTGGCGACTGAAGACATTGGCGTGTAGCAGGCACTTCTCAAGTATGCACCGCCCTCAAAGCGGCTCGCCGAGATCGTTGTCGAGCAGGTGGACGTAGGTGTCGAGCGTGAAGCTGGCCGAGTGGTGGCCGAGCCAGCGCTGCACCTGCACGACGTTGCGCCCCTCCGCGAACAGCCGCGACGCGACGGTATGGCGGAACGTGTGGAAGCCCGCCCACTCGACACCCGCCGCTTTACACGCGGGCGCGAGCACGCGAGTGGCGAGGTTGTCGGGGTCGAGCACGGAGCCGGTGGCCGAGCGGAACACGAGCTCACCCTGCGCGCCACCGTAGGCCGACAGGCGATCGGCCAGCGGGCGCGGTATCGGCACGTCGCGCTTGGAGTAGCGAGACTTGAGCGGGCCGATCACAAGACCCTCGCCACGACGGCGGCGCACGCGCTGGCGGACCTTCACGTGTGGTTGCTCACCGCCGAGCGCGAGGTGGCGGCCTTCGAGTACGAGCAGCTCCGAGCGCCGCAGCCCGGTCGCGGCGAGCAGCTCGAACATAAGCCGGTGTGACTCGTGGATACGCTCGACAACCAGCTCCATCGTCTCGACCGCCTCGCCGTCATCGCCCTCGACGCGAGGAAAGGGCCGCGGCTGGTCCTCGTCGTCGTCCATTCGCGCCCTATGAGGAAGCGCCACATCGGTCGCCGGGTTATGGCGTATCAGGCCCTCACGACGAGCGGTCGCCAGGCACGCCTTGAGCGGCCCGAGCGCGTTGCGCACCGTCTTGTCCGACAACGGCATCCGCTTCTCCGGCTCCTCCTTCGTCGCCGCCGGCTTGGTCTGATCGCACAGCCAGCCCACGAAGGACGCGATGTGCCTGGGCGTGATCTCGGTCAGCTTGGTTTGCGACGAGAAGTGGCTCAGCGCGTACTTGTCGAGCAGACCCCGATACTCGGAGCGTGTCTCCTCGCGAAAGCCCCTGCGACCCGTGCCCTGGTAGCGCTCGACCCATTCGCGGGCGTACTCATGCAGCGTGATCCGGGAGCGCTCCTCGAACTCACCGCGCTCGATGTCGGTCGCCCGGGCCGCCTTGGACCGGCGTGCCTCGTCGAGGGTGCGGCATGACTCCCAGCGCTGCTTGCCGTCCACGCGATAGGCGAACACGTACCGACTCCCACGCTTGTAGATCCCCGGCGTGCGAGTCTTCTCCATCTTCGCCGCCATCACCCGCCTCCTCGCAGCCCTACAAGGTCGATCGCATCAAGGCGATCACGCCCCTCGCCCTCGGGCACCGCCGGACCTACGCCCAGGTCGCCGAGCGGCGGCGAGAATCGCCTCGGCTCGCACAAGGATCTCCGACGCGGGCACGTCAAGCGCACCTGCGATCTTGACGATGTTGGCGAGAGCAACGTTGCGGACACCACGCTCGATGCCGCTGTAGTAGCCGCGATTGAGACCGGCCTCAAGCGCCACCGCTTCCTGTGACAAGGCGCGCTCGCTGCGCAGCTCGCGGAGCGCATCGCCGAACGCGGCGTGGAGAGGAGAGATCGCGGGCAAGACAGCAAGTGTCGCCGCTTGGCTACTATGAGTCTATACACTATGAGTCGCAAGAATAACGCAAAGCGCTCGCGCGGGAAGGTCATCCTGCGCGTCCTTCAACGTAGGCATCGAGGTCGTCGCGGTGGAGCAGGACACGGCGGCCGTCGCGGCGAGGATGGAGCTTGCCGAGCGCGATCAGGTCGTAGATCCGGTCCTTGCGGCAGCGCAACCGCTCGGCGGCCTCCGCAACGTTGAGCCACGGCGAGACGGCCGGAGCGCCCGTCGGGATGAGAGCTGCGGCACGCTCGGCTATCTCGGCGAGCTGCTCGTCGGTGAGCCTGACGGTCAGCTCGATCATCGCTGGGACCTCCTTCCATGACTCGCGTTTGCGGGATCGGATTGACCCCTCTGTGTCTATGACCGCGAGCGCGGCGAAACGGCCAACGAATTTTTCAGAACGCCGTCCAGCGGCGGACGCCTTAGACCCGCCGGGCGTCTCGCGACGACTCAGCAGACCTCGCATCCCGCAAGAAGAACGCACGTTCGCGCGCTCGCAATCGCCTCGCCTTCGCAGCGCCGCGCCGCTCAACAGCCACCGATGCAGACCAGATGCACAAGCGTGCGAGGGCTGTGTGATCGCTGTGTGACGCAGTCGGTGGCCGTTTCGGCCTTCTCACGGTCATCACTCCATGTGATGACCGCAGCGAGCATCCCCGCGACCCGTGGTGGCGCCTACGCCCGCTACCTGGAGGGCAAGACCATCGCGCCGGAGCGCGGGGACTACTACCTCACCCCCGATGGGGAGATGACGCAGGCCGCCAGGCGATGGCTGGCTGACCCTGCGACGCTCGAACGGCTCGGTGTCCGACCGGGTGGTTCGGCGGACGGTGAGGATTTCGTCTCGCTCATGGAAGGCCGCCATCCGCAGACCGGCAGGTGGTTGCGGCGCGCTGGCGCGGACGGCGGTCGCGGCGGCGGGATCGACAACGTGTTCAGCGCTCCGAAGTCCGTGTCGGTCGCGTGGGCGCTGGCCGATCCGTGGCAACGCGAGCAGATCGAGAACGCACACGCCAATGCCGTCGAGCAGACCGTCGAGTACATGCGCGAGCGCGTCCCGGTCGTCCGTCGCCGCTACGGCGGCGAGGTGGTCGAGGAGCCCGCCAAGGATCTGATCGCGGTGGAGTATCGCCACACGACCGCCCGCGGCGTCTCGGGCGCGAGCGCGCCCGACCCGCAACTGCACAGCCACGTCGTCATCACGAGCGCGATCCGCGAGGACGACCGGATCGTGGCCGTCGCATCCCGCCCCGTGTTCCGCGCCGCGGGGGAGCTTGGCGCGTTCTACCGCTCCGTGCTCGCAGAAGAACTCGCCCGAGAGGGCTACCGCATCGATCGGGGCACCGGCCGGGACGGCAAATACTTCGAGATCGCGGGCGTACCCGAGGAGCTGCGGGAGGCGTTCTCGGGCCGCTCGCGGGAGGTCGCGCGGGCCGCCGACAGGTTCCGCGCCCGCTACGGCAGAGCACCCGAACGCGGCGAGCTGCGCAACCTCGCGCTCGAGAACCGCCGCGCCAAGCAGCTCGCCACGCGCTCGGACCTCGAGAACGCCTGGCGAGAGACCGCCAGGCGATACGACTTCGGTCCCGACGAGGCGCTGCGGCTCCTCGCTGGCGATCGTCCACCCCGCACTCTCCGACCAGTGGAGGACCGGATCGAGGAGCGGCTGACCGAACGCCATGCCGTCTTCGAGGCACGGGATCTGCGCACAGTCGCGCTGGAGCAGACCGCCGGGGAGCTGACACCCCACAACGCGCTCCAGATCGCGGACGGCATGATCC
This sequence comes from Solirubrobacteraceae bacterium, assembly GCA_035483545.1. Lineage (GTDB taxonomy): Bacteria > Actinomycetota > Thermoleophilia > Solirubrobacterales > Solirubrobacteraceae > Palsa-744. The sequence continues at coordinate 7,750 of DATHPS010000010.1, forward strand.
GCGACCGGCGAATCCTCACCTTCGAAGGCGGCCGGATGACGACGCTCGCGATCCGCGCCCAAGAGCAGGCGATCGAACGACGCACAACCAGCCTCGCCCGACCTGCCGGAAGGGATGTCGGGCACCGGGCAAGATCAAGCGCCGCGCGCGAGGTCGCAGAGCGCATCGGCAGCCCGCTCACCGCCGAGCAGGCGAGAGCGCTGCTCGTCCTGACAGGACCCGAGCGCGCCACAGCGCTCGTCGGCCCCGCCGGCACCGGCAAGGGCGTCGTGATCGACGCGACCGCCCGGGCCGAGCAGCTGGCCGGACAGGAAACGCTCGGGATCGCCGTCTCCGGGTCCACCGCCGAGCGATTGAGCGCCGACAGCCCGGCACTCCAAGGGCAGGCCCTCACGCTCGACGCGCTCATCGCGCGAGCGAACACGGGCAGCATCCACGTCGGCCCCGACACGACCGTGATCCTCGACGAGGCCGGCATGGCCGACCACAAACGCCTCGACGCGCTCACAGAGCTGGTGGAGCGCACAGGCGCGAAGCTGATCGCCGTCGGCGACGGCAAGCAGCTCCCCTCGATCGGACCCGGAGGCATGTTCGACCGGCTCACCCAGCACGTGCCCGCGGTCGAGCTGGAGACCATCCACCGCACCAAGGACCCCGACGAGCAGAAAGCATGGCAAGCTCTTCGGGCCGGCGAACCCGAGCGTGCGATGGCCCACTACCAGGCCCGCGGACGACTCCACCTGGCAGATACGCGCGACGAGGCGGCCGAGAGCGCAGTCCAAACCTGGGCGCAGCTCACCGAACACCACGACATCCGCCAGGTCGCCCTGATCGCGGACGCCTCCAACAAGGAGATCGACAAGCTCAACGCCCGCGCGCAACACCTCCGCGCCCAACGCGGCGAACTCGGCCCCGACGAGCTCCCGCTGTCGAGCGTGCACTATGGACTACGCCAAGGCGATCACGTCGCATTCATCGCTCAGCATCGGCCGCCCGGACAGGCGCGCGTAGAGAACGGCACCCGCGGCGAGATCACGGACATCAGCCGCGATCAAACCGTCACGCTCGCACTGGACGGCTCGCACCGCACGGTCCGGCTCGCCGGCGAGGACGTCGAGTCCCTACGGCTCGCCTACGCCCAACACGTCTACCGACAGCAGGGCGCGACAGTCGATCGCGCCGTCGTGCTCACCGGCGGCTGGCAGACCAGCAGGGAGACCGCCTACGTCCAAGCCACTCGCGCCCGACACGGCACCGACTGGTATCTCGCCCGCGACCAGCTCGGCGAGGAAGGCCAAGACCCCGACCGGATCACACGACTCGCCCAACGCATGAGCCACAGCCAAACCCGTACGCCATCTATTGCCTACCATGAGTCTGACGCCGCCTGGAACCCCACACGCGACCCGCTGCGCCTGCGGCATCTGTTTCCGCATCAGAGCTGGCTGGTAAGCGTCCCAAGGCGCGACGCACCCAATCGCGCCGCCGAACGCGGGCGCTGACCGCATTCAGAGCACGCCACGGCTCAGCGAGCGCTGTTTCTGAAGGCGCTTACCGTGTGGTAGACAGACCATGCCAGGATCGCAATCAAGAAAGGTGCGTCGCTGAGCGCGATGACGAGGGCATATAGGTCGGTGCTCAGCGTAAACAGCGCCATCAGGCGGGCCAGAGCTCGTGCCAGGAAATAAACCCCCCATACCACGGTGATGGTGCGCATCGCGTGTCGGAACGTGTCCGATTCGCGCATCTCCCGCGGTAGCGGAACGATCTCGCTGGCAAACCAGGAAGCGAATGGGCGTCCTCGTGCGAGGGACGCAAGCACCGTGGCGCCCAGCAGCATGTCGATCGCGACCTCTTGAGCCAGGTAAACGGTGGCGCTGCCAGAGCTCAGGCCGACGCTCGCGCGGATCGCGACCAGGATGAGCGCAAGGCGCACGACCATCGCCGGCCTGCCTTGCCGCCGCTCGTGAACGAACACCGACACGCCGAACAGCACGGCCATCCCGATCCCGGCGGTCAGACCGATCAGCTTCCAGCCGGCAAAGAAGACGGCGAGCGGCCCAAAGGCGTCGCGCACCATCCGCGGACCCGCGCGGCGAATGACTGCTCCGATCGAAATCGACTCCAGGACGGGCTCGTCAAGCGTGGCTGGTGCCGGCCAGGAGCCCACGGAGCGGATCAGCTCGCTCTCACTGCTCGGACGACGATCTGGTACTCTTTCCTCATTGTGCGTACACTGTACACATCGTTGCCGTTGAAGCGCGAGCGCGTGCTCGATGCGGCACTGGCCGTGGCTGAGCGCGAGGGTCTGCAGCGGTTTTCGATGCGACTGGTGGCGTCAGAGCTGGGTGTCTCCCCGATGGCTCTCTACCGGCACGTCACGAACAAGGACGATCTGCTCGATGGGCTCGTCGAGCGCCTGCTCGCAGAGCTGGAGCTGCCCGAGGCATCGCTGCCGTGGGATGAGCGCCTGCGCGGGCTGGCCAGCGAGCTTCGTGCCCTGGCGCACAGGCGACCCGCGCTGTTCGGTCTGCTGCTCCAGCGGCGCGCCGTGGGTGAGGACGCGACGCGCGCCAGGGAGGTGGCGCTGCGCGCGCTGCGCGATGGCGGGCTCGACAGCGAAGCGGCGGGAAGAATGGAGCGATTGCTCAGCACTGTGGTCATGGGCTTTGCACTGTCGGAGGCCACAGGGCGTTTTGAGGGCATCGACGTGGACGCAGAGTTCGACAGTGCCCTGGAATTGCTCGCGCGTGTGGTGGCCGCGCGATGAAGACGGGGACACCCTCACGCACAGCGGAATACATGGCCCTGTTCCGCGCGCTCGAGTCCGCACGACCCGAGGGCAAGCGCCTGTTTGAGGATCGCACCGCCGCATCTTTTCTGCGCCCGAGTCTGCGCGCTGTCGCGCTCGCCGCGAGGTTCGGACCGACGCGCTCGCTTATCTTCGCGCTCATTGATCGTCGCTGGCCCGGTCCGCGCCTGTCGGGAGTAGTGAGAACGCGCGTGATCGACGACTTCGTGACGGCGGCTATGCAGGCTGGCGCAACCCAGCTCGTGCTGCTGGGCGCCGGCTATGACACGCGCGCGACCAGGCTACCCGCGGCCGCGGCGAGCATCGTCTTTGAGATCGACCATCCCATAACACAGGCTCGCAAGCGTGCCGCCCTCGGTGACGTATCCGAGCGCGTATGCTACGTCCCACTCGACTTCGAGAGCGACGCCCTGCAACCCGCGCTGATCGACGCGGGGTTGGACCAGAGCCAGCGGACGTGTGTTCTATGGGAGGGCGTGTTCAGCTACCTCACGCCCGAAGCGATCGACGCGACCCTCGCCACGCTCGTCGAAGTGTGCGCGCCCGGCAGTCAAATCCTGCTCACCTACGTCGACCAGCGATTCCTCGACACGACAAACCCACAAGCTGGGGCCTGGTTCACAGCCGTACACGACGCCGGCGAGCCGTTCCAAACCGGCCTCGATCCCGGCCAGGCACCGGCGTTCTTCGCCGCGCGCAACCTCGCCCTCCTGGGCGACGAGTCAACCACGCATGCGGCCTGCCGGCTCGGTGTACCCAAGGCGCACACGATCCCCGACATGTACCGACTGGCCACACTCCAGATCACTCCAGCCAGCCCGCAAGCGTGACTGGCAGACTGTCGGTCCGGGCACGCAGGGCACGGCCAAATGGGTCACCGCACCTGCGGCGCGAGTCGCTCGATCCTGAGCTGGTTGCCGGCTACGCGTTTGAGCGCTGCGTGCGTCGTGCCGGTGCGATGATGGTTGCGCGCTGACCCCGGTCGTCGACGTCGTACTCACCGAGTACCTGGCATCTGTCCGTGCCGCACTGCATCCACAGCGCAGCAGTCCACGCCGCCAGGCAAGCGTCGATTAGATCCTCGCGATGCTTGTAGGCGCGGTCGTCGAGCGGTGATTGCTCATCGAGGAGTTGTGCGGTCACAGAATGAGACCGGAGATCGAGCGGCGGTGAGGCGTTCCGCAGATCAGCGATCCGCTGAATAAGTACATCGCAGGCCCCGGCACGCACGGGCCGCCACGCTGCCGCCGAGAGACCCTTCGGCTTGCGCTTGTAAAGCGGTCGTTCGCGCTCGTAGCCGAGCTCGTCGGTGCCGACGATCGTCGTGTACGGATAGCACTCGCTGACAACCCGGCCACTCCGCGGAGGGCCGGCGATGCCGCCCGCATAGATCCAACCACAGGCTTCGAGTTCGCGCTTGAAGCGCACCCCGGCAAGACGCGGGCTGGCGAGGTTCGTCGAGTTTGCCGAAACCTTCCAGCGACCATAGCGCTGTCCGACCTGCTTCTCGCACAAGCGCTGCTTATCCGCATTGAGGACCACAAGCGGCGCGTCGACGAACAGCATCGCGGCGTCGGTCGCGTGCGTGTTTGCCCACGTGACAGCCTCCTCGACGCCGGTAGTCCAGCCGGCGCGACGATCGTGCCGTCCGGCTCGGCAGCAACGACGCCTGTCTCGTTTGCGGTCGTCGCGTCTGACCAAGCAAGATCGACGCCAAGGGCTTTCAATCTGCGCCTCCCATGAGTCCTCATCTTGGCAAGAGCCGAAGGATCAGGACCCTGCGGCCCACCATTCCTCGAAGCGCTCTCGCCAGAGAACCGCATCAGCGAACGGAAGATCGGTAGCCGTGGTGGCGCGGCGCGGCGCACCCGCGGGGTCGGCCAGGAAGCTCCCCACCGACGTGCCCACGAGAATCCCCGTCTCGCCGACGATCCAGATCCGATCGTGCAAAGTGCTGATCCCGTTCGGCAACGGGCGCGCGTCGAGCTGCGGTGCTGAGCTGAGTGGGGCTTGAGCAGCCGGTGGGACGGATCGGGCGAGCACGCGAACGGGTCGGCTGAGGCCGGCCAGGAAGCTCACAACGTCTTCCGGCTTGTGGTCGAGCAGATGGGGGTCGAGCACGAGCAGCTCGCCGGCGCGGCACGAGAATCGCCAGCGCAGATAGCGCTCAAGCTCGCCCGCGGTCGAGATACGCCGGCGAGCGGCAGCTTCCCGAGCTTCGGCTTCAATCGCGATCGTCGCGCGTATGGCCGCATCGCGCTCGGCGTCAGACGGCTGTGGCTTTCTGTCACCGATGTCGACCACCGAGGACGGCTCGGACGCGCCGTTGACGTGCATCGCCATCTTTACCTGCTCGACCCGTTTCGCCACCGGCCGCTCATCGAGCAACTTACCGTCGCTCGTGAGCAGTGCGAGTCCCCAGTCGGTTCGGCGCGCGCCCCGTGGCAGGCGAACGTCGAGCGTGCGCTCGCGCCACGACAACTGGCGAGGCTCAGGGTCGGCGACGACCTCGGACAACTCAGGCAGGTCCGAGATCCGCTGAGCCCGCACGAGCAGCGGGAGCCCGCCGCTCTCGACCCGCAGCACGAGCGAGCAGCCGAGCGGGTCGATCGCGCGCTCGTCCCACGCGATCAAGATGCTGAGCGCCTCGTTCTCGAAATCCGCCTTGACGCGGGAGATCCACGCTGTCGACTGCGCCCTGCCGATCACAAAGCGCGCGGGCGGGGCGAAGTCGCTGCCACCGAGCCAGTTGATGCCGAGGAGCCCTTTCGGCCAAAACAGGAGAGACCGCTCCGAGGACATGCGCGCGAGATCGGGTCCCCGCTCCAGGTTGGGAGGCATAGCCAGCTGCCAGGTGTCGCTGGTCTCGGGCATCTCGCGCGCTTTGAGAGTCGCCACGACGCCCAGCACCGGCCGCCGCACGCCGGCCACGACATCGTATTCGTCGCCTTTGCCGCCCTGGCCAAGGAGCACTGTCGATGTCGACTCGGTGATCGCCAACGAGCATGGGCAACTCGACACGTCGATGCGCCCCTCACCGATGCTCTCGATGAGCGGATGCCAGCCCTTACGATCGATGATCGCTCGCACCGCGCGCACGCCAGCGAACAGTTCAGCGCAGAAGATTGGGCCGAGATCCAGTCGACCCTCATGTTCCATCCGAGCGCGGGCATGAGGCTGTCGTTCCCGCCACCGCTGCCAGCTCATTCCGGCGATATCGACTGGAACCGTGAGAAGCGATCCCGAGGCGAGCGCCCACGACGCGCCGTCGCGCACCGTGACCATCGACAGCACCGCCGCCTCACCCGCGGCCGGCGCGAGCTCATCGGGTACGTGCAGGCTCGCGGCGGAGTCGTCGGCGGCGCGCTCCTGCGAGTCCTCATGCATCTTCGTGTTCACACTTGCGTTCACACCGTTGTCTCCTCGGCGTCTGACACCTTCGCCCCGGACAGCGAAAAGGCCCGGTAAACCGGGCCTTTTCTTGAGTAGCGGGGGCGGGATTCGAACCCGCGACCTTCGGGTTATGAGCCCGACGAGCTACCAGACTGCTCCACCCCGCGGCGGACTGCTTAGTCTAGCAAAGCGAGGGCGGCGCGAATGCGGAGTCGGAGCTCGGCAGCGGCCGGTAGAACTGCGCGGGGAGGTCGCCGTACCGCACTCGCGCGCGCCGCGAGGCGCCGCTGCGCGCGCGACCCCTCTACCATCCCGCCGATGCGCGTCGCGGTGGTGGACATCGGCACGAACTCCACGCGACTGCTGATCGCGGACGTCGAGCGCGAATCGACCTCCGCGCAGGACGAGCCCAAACCGGCGGTGCGCGACGTGCTGCGAAAATCGCGCGTGACGCGCCTGGGGGCGGGCGTGGACTCGGGCGGCGCGCTCTCGGCGGAGGCGATCGAGCGGACGTGCGCGGTGCTCGCGGACTACCGCGAGCTGATCGACGAGCACCGCTGCGAGGCGAACCTCGCGGTGCTCACCTCGGCGGTCCGCGACGCCTCCAACGGCGCGGACTTCACGGCGCGGGTGCGCGGCGAGTACGACCTCGACGCGCGCGTGCTCTCGGGCGACGAAGAGGCACAGCTGACGTTCCTCGGCGCGATGAGCGACCGCGAGCCGGACCCGGAGCCGACGGTCGTGATCGACATCGGCGGGGGCTCGACGGAGTTCGTCGTCGGCCACGACCGCACCGCCGGTTTCCACGTCTCGCTGCAGGCCGGCGTGGTGCGGATGAGCGAACGCCACATCCACAGCGACCCGCCGGCGCCGGCGGAGCTGCAGAGCCTCGCGCGCGACACGCGCGCGATCTACCTCGAGGGGCTCCCCCCGCAGGAGCGCGCGCCGGTGACGAGCGCGATCGCGGTCGCCGGCACGGCGACGTCGGCGGCGGCGATCGACCAGGAGCTCGATCCCTACGATTCGGTGCGCGTGCACGGCTACGCGCTGCCGCTCGCGACGGTCGAACTGCTGCTGGCGCGACTCGCGGACATGAGCGAAGCGCAGCGGCGCGAGGTCGTGGGCCTGCATCCGGACCGCGCGCCGACGATCGTGGCGGGCATGATCCTGCTATCGGAGGCGATGCGCGCGTTCGAGCTCGACGCAGTCGAGGTCTCCGAGCACGACATCCTGCGCGGCGGCGTCCTGCGACTCGCCGGCCTCGGTTAATCCGCTACTGGTTTGGCGCCGACGACTGCGCCCCGCAGCGGCGGCTCCGCGACCCCCGCGCCCAAAATCGACGCCGGTGCGTCCCTAAAATTTTTCTGCTCGTTGGGGTTGCGCCCTATTCCGATATGCGATACACTGCGCGCGAGGCAGTGTAAGACCTCGTGTCCTACATTCCTCAGCCGGTCCATAGATCTGGGCGATATTGCCGAGTGATCGGCACTCCCGCCGCCCAGATCACCCTACCCCCAAGGCCTTTGAGGTACGTACCCCTGCCTGTCCCTCGAGGCCGACCTGAGGAGGCCGTCCCCTGCCGGGCGGCCTCCTCTTTTTTGCCCCGCGCGGCGGGACTCAGGCGAGGTTCGAGCGCCGCGGATACGCGACGGCGGGGTCGGTGAGCACGTTGACCAATGCCGGGCCGCCCGCGCTGAACGCGCGCTCCAGCGCGCCGCGCAGCTGCTGCGGGCGCTCCACGAGCTCCCCCGCGCCGCCGAGCGCCTCGACGACCGCGTCGTAGCGCGTTTCGGGGCGCAGGTCGGCGGCGACCGAATACCCGTAGAGGAACTCCATCGGGTGCTTCTCGAGACCCCAGATCCCGTTGTTGCCCATCACCGCGACGACGTCCACGCCGTGGCGCGCGAGCGTGTCGAACTCCATCCCCGCAAACCCGAACGCGCCGTCGCCGAGCAGCAGCACGACCTGGCGCTCCGGGCGCGCGAGCTTCGCGGCGAGCGCGTAGCCAGGCCCGCTCCCTAGGCAGCCGAAGGGGCCCGGGTCCAGCCAGCAGCCCGGCGCGAAGCTTTCGATCATGCGGCCCGCATAGGAGACGAAGTCGCCGCCGTCGCCGATCACGATCGCGTCGCGCTCGAGCACCCGCCCCAGCTCGGCGTAGAGCCGCATCGGATGCAACGGCGCGCGCTCGTCCTCGAGCTCCGCGCGCTCCTCCTCGCGGCGCGCGCGCTCCGCGTCGCGCAACTCCACGATCCAGCGCTCGCGCTCGCGGCGCGCGCCCGCTCCGCCGCCGCTCGCCCCAGCGCCGCCACTCGCCCCAACGCCGCCGCCGATTCCACCGCGATCGCCCGCGACCTCGCGTAGCGCGCGCAGCGTCTCCTCGAGCGCGCCGTACAGCTCGGCAGCAACCGCACGGGGATGCGCACGCTCGGGGCGCGCCCTGTCAATCGCGACGATCCGCGTCTCCGCGCCGAACGCCCCGCCGAAGCCCAGCCGGAAATCCATCGGCACGCCGATCACCAGCGCGACGTCCGCCTCGCGCAGCGCCTGCCCGCGCGCGCGAGAGAAGAAGAGCTCGTGATCCGCCGGCACGCAGCCGCGCGCGAGGCCATTGAGGAACACCGGGATACGCAGCTCCTCGATCAGCTCCAGCAGCGCGCCCTCGCCGCGTCCCCAGTAGAGATCGGTGCCCGCCATCACCACCGCGCGCCGCGCGCCGCGCAACAGCGCGCCCGCCGCCTCGATCGCCGCACCATCCGCCTTGGCGCTCGCCGGCCCCGCGGACACCCCCTCAGCGCGTGCGCCACGTCCGCTCGCGCCCGCCGCCGCGACCGCCTCCGATGCCGCGCTGCTCGCCCCCGCCGCGGCCTCCCAGTCGGGCGCCTCCATGAACACGTAGTCCAGCGGGAGATCCACGAACGCCGGGCCGCTGTGCGGCGCGAGCGCCGCCGCGAACGCCGCCTCGACCAAGCCCGGGATCTCCGCCGCGCTCTGCGCGGTCCGCGCGAGCTTCGTCAGCGGCGCCACGAACGGCACGTGGTCGATCTCCTGCAGCGAGCCCTGCCCCCAACGCCCCGCCGGCGCGCGGCCGCCGAGCACGACGATCGGCGAGTGATTCGCCTGCGCGCTCGCGATCGCGCTCATCCCGTTCGTCACGCCCGGGCCCGCCGTCAGCGCGCACACGCCCGGCTCGCGCGTCACCTTCGCCCAGCCCTCCGCCGCGAACGTCGCCGTCTGCTCGTGGCGCACGTCCACGATCTCGATCCCCTCCTCGCGGCAGCCGTCGTAGATGGAGAACAGGTGCCCCCCCGAGAGCGTGAACAGGCGGCTCACCCCGTGCGCCCGCAGCCGCCGCGCGACCAGGCGCCCCCCGTGAAACGTCTGCGCCTCGCCGGCGGCCCTCGCCTCGGCGCTCACGCTCGCCGACCTCTCGCCGCCGAGCCCTCGCTGCGCCCGCCCGCCCGCCAGTCAGTACGCTCGCGCGCGTCTCGCGCTACGTCGATGGGGGAAGTGCCGTCGGCCATCCGCGCCCGCGACTCTATCCCGCCGCCGCCGGAGACGACATGCCCGGGTGAATACCCGCCCCCCCGCGCGCGTGCCCGGGTGAATACCCGCCCCCCCGCGCGCGACTACCGGGGTTGGGTGCCTCCGGGGTGGGTACCGCCGCCCCGCCGCGCTGACTACCCGCGTAGCTGCCCGCCGCCGCCGCCGCCGCGCGGCATACCCGGGGTGGGGTTCGAACCCACAAGCCCCCAGGGGAGGCCACCGATTTTAAGTCGGCCGCGTATACCAGTTCCGCCACCCGGGCTCGTGGCGCGCAGTCTAATAGAGACGTTCCCGACGCCCGGGTAGAGGCATTCCCACGCCCAGCGCGCGATTCGCGGAGATCGACGGGAGACGAGAGCCCGATCCACGGCGCGACCGCGAAGCGACAGTCGGCCCGGCTCGGCACTTCGTCGACCCGGGCTCAGGCATTCTATTTTTTGGAGACCTTGCTATCGAGAATAGTTTTGCCTTGGAAGGAACTCCTAAAAAAACATATCGATCCTCGCGGAGCCCGTGAGCTCCGGCCTCGCGGCCCGCGGCATCATGAACGCGAGCCCGACGTTTTAGCTCCCTGAACCCAAACCCGAGGTTTAGCTCCCTGAACCCAAGCCCGAGGTTTAGCTCCCGTTATGCCCGCTGCCCTATCGTCATTATGCGAGCGCTCCCCAATCCGAGCGCACCGCCCCGCTCGCCCCGCTCCGGCCGCCCGCAACTAAACGACTGCCGCGGTGTCTTTAGGGGTAGGAAACCCGTAGCACGCCGCGATTGGACCACCGTGGAGGTCTCCGCACTAAAAACCACCGTTCCGGCGACCGCCCTGCGCGGGCCGTCGCCGCTGCTGCGCCTGCAGTCCGACGAGCGCCTCATCGCGCTCACGCGCCGCGGGCAGCACGCCGCGTTCGAGACTCTCTTCTCGCGCTACCACTCACGCCTGCTCTCGTTCTGCCGACACATGCTCGGCTCGCGCGAGGACGCCGAGGACGTGCTCCAGGAGGTCTTCGCGGCCGCCTTCAACGCCGTCCTCGCCGACCAGCGCGCGATCAACGTGCGGCCCTGGCTCTACCGCATCGCGCGCAACCGCTCGCTCAACCACCTGCGCCGCGCGTCCGCGATCGGGGTCGACTCGATGGACATCCACTTCGCCGACCACGGCCTCTCGACCGGCGACCAGGTCATGCGCCGCGAGAGCTTCCGCCAGCTCATCGGGGACGTGCACCAGCTCCCCGAGACGCAGCGCACCGCGCTGCTGCTGCGCGAGATCGACGCGCTCTCCTACGACCAGATCGCGCACGCCATGGAGACCACCGTGCCCTCCGTCAAGTCGCTGCTCGTGCGCGCGCGCATATCGCTCGCCGAGGCCGCCGAGGCACGCAAGCTCAGCTGCGACGAGGTCCGCGTCGAGCTCGGCGAAGTCGCCGAGGGCCTCATCAAGATCTCGCCGCCCGCGCGGCGCCACCTGCGCGACTGCGAACGCTGCCGCAGCTTCCGCAAGCACCTCAAGGACAACAACCACGTCCTCGCCGCCGTGCTCCCCGTCGCGCCGCTGCTGCTGCTCAAGCGCTTCGTCGCCACCAAGCTCGGCGCCTCCGCCGGCGCCGGCCACGTCGCCGGCGGTGCGAGCGCCGGAGCGGGCGCCACCGCCGGCGCGGGCGCCACGGCCGGCGCGACCGCCGGAGTCGCCGCCGCCGGCGCCGGAGGCGCCAGCGCCGCCGGCGGTCTGCTCACCGCGGGCGCCGGCGCGATCGCCACCAAGGCCGCCGCGACGCTCGCCGCCGCCGCACTCGTCACCGCCGGCGCCGTCGCCGCCGACCACAGCAGCCGCGCCGCCCACCACCGCCGGCACAGCGCGACGGCTACCGCCGCCGTCGCCACCACGGCGCCCGCCGCGCCGCTCCTCGTGCGCTCCACCGCACAGCCGATCACCGCCGGCACGAGCGCCGCCGTCGCGAGCGCCGTCCCCGCGGCGCTCCACACGCACCGCCGCCGCGCCGCCGCGCGCAAGACAAGCGCCACGCCGCCCCCCGCCACACCGCCCGGCGCGACACCGCACGCGAGCACCCCGCTCGCAACCGCCAAGCCGACCGTCGAGGTCGCCACCACGACTCCCAAGCCGCCCGCCCCCACGCCGCCCGTCGTCGAGGTCACAACCGAGACCACCCAGCTCGCACCCGCGACGCCCGCGCCGAGCACCGCGACCACCCCCGCACCGCCAGCCACCACGACAACCACGACGACCACCACCACGAGCACCGCGACGCCGCCCGCCGTCACGACCCCGACGACACCCGACGAACCGGCGCCCGCGACCGAAACGCCCGAACCCGCCGCCCCCGAAGGCAGCGGCACACCGCAGGCCACGACCCCCCTCGCAGAACCCGCCGACGCCGCGCAGGCCACCACGAGCGGCGGCACCGTCGCGCCGTAGCCGCCGCCTCGCGTCGCGCCGTACTCGCCTCACACCACCGTTGAGCTCCGCGCCCGCCGCGCAGCGACGCCGCTCCTCAGCCGCGCCCGTGGCCGCGCCCGCGCCGCGCGCGCGCTATCCCAGCGCGAACGACGTCAGCGGCCCTTCGAGCGCGCCCTTCGTGCCGAGCAGCAGCGGCGACGTCACTTGGCGATCGCCCGCGACCGCGCTCAGCATCGCAATCGCGACCCCCCGCCGCGCGCCCGCGCGTTCGGGCAGCAGGAGCACGTCGCGCCCATACATCTCCCGCCCCGCCACGCGCGCCGTGAAGAACACGTTGTAGACCGCGTACCGCGAGATCGAGTCGACCTGCGTCCAGCCCTCCCCGCGCAGGCTGAAATCGCGGTAGCGCCGCGCGAGCCCCTCGATGTAGCCCGTCGCGTACAGCGCCAGCGCCGCGCTCGGCGTCCCCGCGTAGGGGCGCAGTCGCAAGGGCGCAACCCCAAACGAATCCTCGAGCTCGTCACCCCGCGCGCGCTGCACCCGCGCGTAGCCGCCCGCTTCGGGCGCCACACGGTACAGCCCCCCGTAGTGGAAGCTGAACGAGACCGCCCCCGCGTAGGTGAGCGTCGGGTGCTCCAAGCGCGCCACCGCCCCCGCGAACGCCGCCACCACCACGAGCGCCGCCACCACCGCTACGCCGCGCGCGCGCCGCGACGCGCGCCGCCACCGCGGCGCGAGCACCTCGCCCAGCGTCGGCCGGTACTCGCTCTTCAACGCCACCGCGGACACCGCCGCAGTCTACGGCGGCCGAGGGTCAGCCGAGGCCGATCACCTTCAGTCGCCGCGCCAGCGCGCGCGCCGCGAACTCGCGCGCGTCGCTCACGCGCACCCCGAACAGATCGACGTTCTCTTCGGACTCGTCCATCCACTTCGGGCGCAGCACCCCCTGCGCCGCCGGGCCCACCTCCGCGAGCGTCCGCGCGATCGCCTGCCCGTAGCGCTCGTCCGCGCGCGCCATGTCGCGCAGGAAGCGCGCCCCGAACGCCACGTGCCGATGCTCATCGCGCGCCACGTTCGTGAAGCCCGCCACGAACGCCGGCAGCGTCCCCACGTTTTCGTTGTACGAAATGATGAAATGCTGGCCCGTCAGCGCCAGCATCCCCTCGATCACCATGTGGTAGATCGTCACCGCCTCCACCAGCGCCTCCGTATCCTGCGGCTCCTGCGCGAGGCGATCCACGCGGCGCCGCAGCAGCTCGTCGAAGAGCACCCCGAAGTCGCGGTTCAGGTGCGCGCTCGTCTCCGCCAGGCGCCCCTCCAGGTCATCCGCCTCCAGCACCCCCACCTCCGCGTAGAAGCGGTCGAAGAACGCCACGTGCCGCGCCTCGTCCGCGATCTGCGTGCACAGGAAGATCCGCATGTCCTCGTCCGGGCACGCCCGCATCATCGGCCCCAACTCCGCCGCCACCCGCTGCTCGCCCACGAAGAACGAGCTCAGCCCGTACATCCGCGCGTAGCGCTCCTCCGCGTCGATCCGCTCGTGCCAGTCGATCCGATCCTGCGTGAAGTCCAGGTCCTGCACCGCCCACTGCTGGCGCTCCCACAACGAGTACAGCTGGCGATAGTCCAGCAACTGCACCCCCTCCGCGCGCTCCCCGTCCGCGTCCGCCGAGAGCGCCGGGTCGCTCGTCGCGCGGAAGTCCGCGCGCTCCGTCAAACGCGCCGTGCCGCGCGCGCCCGCGCTCGCCGCGTCCCGCGCATCCGCCGCCGCGCGCGCCGCGCCCTCCACCTGTGCGCCGCCCTCCGCCACCGATTCAGCCTACACGATTCCTGGCCATTCGGCCAGGCTCGCTTCCCAGCGCGGGCCAGGCCTCACTCCCCCACCGAGAACAGCGCCTCGAGGTCGTGGCGCGAGTACGCCTGGAACGCCACCAGCGTCTGCGTGCGCGCCACCCCCGGCAGCGCCGTGATCTCGCCCGTCACCACATCCGCGAGCTGCTCGTGGTCCGGGACGCGCACGATCGCCACGAAGTCCCACTCGCCCGTCACCGAGTACGCCTCCGCGACGCCCTCGATGTCCGCCAGTGCCCCGCCCAGCGAGGACAGCGCGTCGCGTTCCGCCTCGATCAGCACCACCGCGTGCGTCATCGTCATCGCGCGTGCGTCTCCCCCGGCGCGAGCACCACGACCTCACCCGCGCCCGCCGCCTCGACGTCGGCCTTGAACGCCTGCACGTCGGTCTCGATCGGCGGGAACGTGTCGTAGTGGCAAGGAATCACCTGCGCCGCGCCGACCAGCCGCGCCGCCTCCACCGCGTCGTGGCGGTCCATCGTGTAGTGCCCCCCGATCGGGATCAGCGCGACGTCGATCCGATCGCGCCGCCCCGGCAGCGCGAGATCCGAGAACAGCCCCGTGTCGCCGAGGTGGTAGATCACCTTGCCGCCGAACCCGATCACCAGACCCGCCGGCGTGCTCGCCGTCCCGCCCGGCGTCGTCCCCGTGTGCCACGCCGGCACCAGCCGCACCCAGCCCCACTCGCCCTCCACGGTGCCCCCGATGTTCGGGTCGCGCACGTTCTCCAGCCCCTCCCCCGCGAGCTCGTTCGCGACCTCCACGATCGCGACCACCTCCGCGCCCGCGCGCTTCGCGATCGCGACCGTATCGCCGAGGTGGTCGCCGTGGCCGTGGCTCAGCAGGATCGCGTTCGGGCTCAGATCGTCGGCAGCGACCGCCGCCTTCGGATTGCCCGTGAGGAACGGGTCGATCAGCACCGACGTCTCACCGTCTTTGAGCTCGAAGGCCGCGTGGCCCAGGAAGCGGATCTCCATGCTTACTCTCCTCCGATCGCGTTGCTTGTCTACTCGAGCGCCAGCCTACGACGACGCCGCCCGCTCTCGCGGCGCCTCGATCGCGACGTCGACCGCCGCGGCGGCGTCGCTGCGATCGCGCAACTCCCGCGCAATGATAGGCGCGCCCGTCGCGACCGCGCACGAGGCGACCGCGCTCACTCCGCGCGCATCCGGCTCAGCCCGAGCCCCAGCATCAGCCCGATCAGCCCGCCGATCACGCCCGCGAGCCAGCTCGCCTCGGGCCGCGCGTAGGGCATCGCCAGCAACACCGCCGCGAGCGCCGCCGCGCCGAGCAGGTCGCCGTCGTAGTAGCGCCCCGCGCGCGCCGCCTCCAGGTCCGGCACCGCCCACGCCGCGAGCAGCCCCAGCGCCGCCGCGTTCGCGCCGCACACCACCGGCAGCGGATAGACCGCGAGCGCCATCAGCGCCCCCGTCGCGCCCGCGCCGAAGAACACCGCGAGCACCGCCGCCGGACCGTGCCGGCGCTCCAGCAGCCACCCGAAGATCCCCACCGCGAGCAGCGCCGCGAACGCGTACAGGCCCGAGTAGAAACCCGCGAGGTAGCCGAAGGGATACGTGAAGAGCTTCCACCAGTCGCCCTGCAGCGGCCCCACCACGACGACCTTCCCGAGCAGCAGATAGCCCCCGCTCGTCAGCACCCACATCACGCACGCCACCGCGACCAGCGCGATCGTCGCGTACGGCGGCGTCTCCGCGCGCACCCCCGCGATCTCGCCGCGGCGCAACCGACCCAGCGGCGGCATCGGGATCCGCGAACGGTGCCCCCCCTTGCGCGCCGCGCGCTCGCGCTCACGCTCACGCGGCAGCTTCGGCGCGCGGCGCCGCAGGCGGCTACCGCAGTACGGGCACTCCGTAATGTACGGGCTGACCTCGGAGCCGCACTGCTTGCACACCACGAACAGATCCGCACCCGAAGACATCGCCGATCCATTCTAGGCCCGCCACGGCTCCCGCGGAGAGGCCTCGCGCGAGATCGCCCACTTCGCAGACCGCCGTACTGCGGGGGCCTCGCGCGATACCGACGGCTTCACCGCGCACGCCTCGCGCGATACGCACGCCTCGCGCGATAGAGTCCAGCGCATGGGACTCGGCTACGACAAGAAGCTCTACATTCTCGCGTTCGACCACCGCGGCTCCTTCCAGAAGAAGTTCTTCGGCATCGAGGGCGAACCCGATGCGGAGCAGACCGCGATGATCGCCGACGCCAAGCATCTGATCTACGAGGGCATGCTGCACGCCGTCGCCGACGGCGCCGATCCGGGCGTCACCGGAGTGCTCGTCGACGAGCAGTTCGGCTCCACCGTTCCCGAGGAAGCGCGCGCGAAGGGCCTGCGGCTCGCGATGCCCGCCGAGCGCTCCGGGCAGAACATGTTCGACTTCCAATACGGCGAGGACTTCGGCGCGCACATCGAGCGCTTCGATCCCGACTTCACGAAGGTCCTCGTCCGCTACAACGCCGACGGCGACGCCGCCGAAAACCGCGATCAGCTCGGCAAGCTGAAGCGCCTCTCCGATTGGCTGCACGCGCGCGATCGCAAGTTCCTCTTCGAGCTGCTCGTCCCCGCCGAGCCCGCGCAGCTGCAGGCCGTCGGCGGCGACAGCGAGCGCTACGACGCCGAGCTGCGCCCCGAGCTGATGCGCCGCGCGATCGCCGCCTGCCAGGACGCCGGGATCGAGGTCGACGTCTGGAAGATCGAGGGCGTCGACGAGCGCGCCGACTGCGAGATGCTCGTCGCGCAGGCCCGCCGCGGCGGCCGCGACGGCGTCGTCTGCGTCGTCCTCGGCCGCGGCGCCGACGACGCCAAGGTCGATCACTGGCTCGCGCAGGCCGCGCCCGTCGACGGCTTCGTCGGCTTCGCGATCGGCCGCTCGATCTGGTGGGACCCGCTCAAAGCGTACGTCGACGGCAAGATCGAACGAATCGTCGGCGCGCGCCAGATCGCGGATAACTACCTGCGCTTCGTCAATGTCTACGAGCGCGCCGAGGGCAAGGCGCCCGTAGCTTGACGCCGCCGCGCCGCGCTAGGCTCTAAGCAATGTCCGCGATGCGCATGCGCAAGAGCGTGGCCGAGATCGAGGAGGCCTTCGCGCAAGAGATCTCGCTCGATCGCCACCGCCGCGATTCGCTGCGGCGCACCGCCGAGCTGCGCGCCCGCAACCGTCACACCGAGCGCACCAACAAGCGCGGCTCCGTCCGCTTCGTACTGCTCGTCTTCGCGCTCGTCATGACCGCCGCGATCGTCACCGTCGTCATGTTCCGCACGCTCTACCTACTGCTCGGCTGACCCCCTCGCGCCGCCGACTCAGCGGGTACGACTGTCGCAAATTAGCCCGATGGCGGCCGCTGAGCAAGCGAGACCAGGACGCAGGGAGCGTGGCGTGCTACCGCACGCGAGTACGCACGCGAGCGACCGAGGACGCCGTCTCGTGCCGGTCAGCGGCCGTCCTCGCCCAGATCCACGATCGCGCGCTCTACATCCGCGACGACCTCATCCGGGGGCTTGTCCTCGCCCTGCTGGCGCTGGATCTCGACGTAGATCTCGGTCCGGAAGACCGGGACGTCGGCCGGCGCCTGGATCCCGATGCGCACCTTCTCGCCCACGACCGAGAGCACCGAGACCTCGATATCGTCCCCGATCATGATGCTCTGATTCGACTTGCGCGTCAGGACCAGCATGCGGTGCACCTTCCCTTTCGCCGGCAGACGATCGTCACGTAGCCCCCGTGGTAGGACCAAGCATAGTCCGGAGACCGGCGAAGGATTCGACCCATGGCTTGCACCGCGACTGACCCTTGCGCCGCCTGCGAGCATAGAGGACGGCCCGCGGCGAAGCGGCCTCCTGCGCAGCCCGCGCGGCTGGAAGGGTCTCCCATGCATAGAGAACGCGGCACGGCGGAGGATTCTGTCGCACCCGCAGCCAAATCGCTTGCGCGGGGATGTGCGCGCGTGCCGCGGAGACCGCGGAGAAGATGCGATCGCACAGCCGATGTCGTCGTCGCGCGGTCGCGCGGGCGATGCGCTAGTCTCCCGGACCGTCGATGGCACGAAAGTCCCTGCGTCCACAGCTGAACCAGATCCGCGCCTGGGTGCGCCAGGGTCGGACCGACGCATGGGTCGCCCATCAGCTCGATGTCACCGTTCAGGACATCGAGCAGTTCAAGCGCCAGAACGACCTCGAGGGCGGGGAGGACGCCGTGGAGGGCGCCACCGCGACCGATTTTTCCGACGAGATCGATCTGCGCGCCGAGGATGACGCCCTGATCGCCGCCGAGCTCGAGGCCGCCGCGCTGGAGGCCGAGCGCCTGCGCGCCGAGGCCGAGCGCGTCAAGGCCGAACGGGGGAGCGAGGAGGACGAGGACGAGGACGGGGAACGTCCCGCGCGCCGCCGCGGTCGCCGTGGCGGCCGCGGCCGGCGCTCCTCCGCCAAGAGCACCGGCCCCCTGGAAGGCACCTTCGATCACGGCGAGGAGGGCTACGGCCTGTGGCTCGACCCCGCGATCCAAGACAACCCGATTTACGCCGAGCACTGGGCCGGACACCGCCCCATCGAGGTCCTCGTCGAGGAGGACCAAATCGTCATTCGCCGCGCCGGCGCCGACGACTAGCTAGGCGAGAGCTCTGCGGCCGCCCGCGTAGTCGCTCGCCTCGCGCAGATAGCGCGCGAAAGCGGCGTCGACGACGACCGCGGAATCCCACGCCCAGGGGTGCTCGGGAGCGGCGGTCATCGCGACCTGCAGGCACCACGCGGTGCCACGACCGTAGAGCTCGACGAGCTCCTCCGAGGAGAAACGCCCGCCCAGGCGGCGGCGCAATTCGGCGACGAGCGTGTCCGTGACGCGGCGCAGCAGCGCGGCGCGCTCGGCCGGCGCGCGCGCCAGGCGACGCTCGCCCTGCTGCCACTGGTAGATCGCGTTCTCGAAATCGGACATCGCCGGCGAGGCTAGCAGCGGATCGCCGAGCGACTGCTACCGCCACTGCGAGCGCGAGCGTGTATGTATTTTTTTGAGAGTTCCTTTCACGGAACAACTATTGCTCGTTGTAAAGTTCTCGAAAAACTGAATGCCCTAGTTGTTCGGCAGGCCGCTGAGCACGTAGGTGTGCTCGCCGGGGCGCATCATGCCAAGCTTGCGCGCCTCTTCGACGAGTGTGCCGGGGCTCGTGAGCGCGGCGTGCTGGGCTTCGAGCGCGACGTGCTGGCGCTCGAGCGCCAGCACCTGCGCGCTGTCCTCACCGGCCGCTTTCCAGTTCGAGAGCAGCGAGATGCCCGCGCTCGCGTATAGATAGAGCAGCGCCCCGAGCACACACAGCAGCGCGATCCGCGCGACGCGGTCCCAGCGCACACGCGCCGGCGCGGGGCGCGGGCGCACACGTGGACGGGCGGCGGCAGTGGGCATGCCGTTGCATTCGCGGACCGCCGCGAACCTCCTTCCCTACGAGCGAAAGACGGCGCGCCCGGGGAACTCGGCGTCGGCGCCGAGCTGCTCCTCGATGCGCAGCAGCTGGTTGTACTTCGCGACGCGCTCCGAGCGCGAGGGCGCGCCGGTCTTGATCTGACCGCAGCCGGTAGCGACAGCGAGGTCGGCAATCGTGACGTCCTCGGTCTCGCCGGAGCGGTGGCTCATGACGGCGGTGTAGCCGGCTTCGCGCGCGAGCGCGACGGCGGCGAGGGTCTCGGAGAGGGTGCCGATCTGGTTGACCTTGATCAGGATCGAGTTCGCGACGCCGAGCTCGATGCCGCGCCGCAAGCGCTCCGTGTTCGTGACGAAGAGGTCGTCGCCGACGAGCTGCATGTGCGCGCCGAGGCGCTCGGTAAGCGTCCGCCAGCCGTCCCAGTCCCGCTCGTCCATGCCGTCCTCGATCGAGACGATCGGATAGCGCGCCGCGAGCTGCGCCCAATAGTCGGCGAGCTCACCCGCGCTCAGCGTGCGGCCCTCGTGCTCGAGCACGTACGCGCCGTCGCTGTAGAGCTCGCTCGTCGCGGGGTCCAGCGCGATCGCGACGTCCGCGCCCGGCTCGTAGCCCGCCGCCTCGATGCCCGCGACCAGCATCCGTAGCGCGTCCTCGTTGGAGTCCAGGTCGGGGGCGAAGCCACCCTCGTCGCCCGCGGCGGTCGAGAGGCCGCGCTCGTGCAGGGTGCCCTTGAGCGCGTGGAACACCTCGACGCCGACGCGCAGGCTCTCGGAGAAGCTCGGGGCGCCGCAGGGCACGATCATGAACTCCTGGAAATCGACGCGGTTGTCGGCGTGGGCGCCGCCGTTGAGCACGTTGAGCATCGGCACCGGCAGCACGCGCGCGGCCTCGCCGCCGAGGTAGCGCCACAGCGCCAGACCCTCCTCGGCGGCCTGCGCGTGCGCGGCGGCGAGCGAGACGCCGAGGATCGCGTTGGCGCCGAGGCGCGACTTGTTGGGAGTGCCGTCGAGCTCGATCAGCACGCGGTCGAGCGCCTGCTGGTCGGACGCGTCGAGCCCGCGCACGGCGGACGCGATCTCACCGTCGACTCCCGCGACGGCGCGCGTGACGCCCTTGCCGCCCCAGCGCTCGCCGCCGTCGCGCAGCTCGCTCGCCTCGAACTCCCCGGTCGAGGCCCCGGAGGGGACGGCGGCGTGACCGTGCGCGCCGGAGCGCAGCGCGACCTCGACCTCGACCGTCGGGTTGCCGCGGCTGTCGAGGATCTGACGGGCGTGGACTCTCTCGATCTGGCTCATCGCTGTAGGACCTCTACGAGCGCCGCGATCGCAGCGGGCGTCGCTGGCGAGGCGCGCCGACGCGGACCGCGTCTATTCGGTGCCGGTCGTGCTGGCGGCACCCGCGGCGCCCGCGGCGCCGGCGGCGGTCTTCGGGGCTTTGTAGCTCTTGCAGTCTTTGACGAGGTATTCGCTGCGGCATTCGGTGCGCGCTCGCCACTTCTTCTGAAGTTCTTTGCTGAAGGTTTCGAGCGACTTCTGCGAGCCCTGCGAGGCGAGCTGCTGTTTGATCGTGGTCTTCACCTGTGCGAGCGTCTGCTGGCTCGCGGGGTGGGTCGCCTTGACTTCGAAGATGTAGTAGCCGAAGGGCGTCTTGACGGGACCGGTGAGCGTGCCCTGCTTGGCGGCGAAGACGGCTTCGCTGAGCGCCTTCTGCTCCTCACCCTTGACGACGCCGGGCAATTCGCCACCGGTGCTCTTGCTGGTGGGATCGATCGATTTGCTCTTGGCGACGCTGGCGAAGCTCTTACCGGATTCGATTTCGCTTTTGGCCTGCTTCGCGGCGGCTTCGGTCTTGGTGAGCACGACGCGCAGATCGCGGCGTTCGGGCTGACCGTACTGCGCCTTGTGTTCGTTGAAGTACTTTGCGACTTCGGCTTCGGAGACGTTTTTGTGGGCCTTGGTGAGCTTTTCCTGAAGCTTGGTGGAGACCATGCTGTACTTCACCCGCAGCAGGACATCGGAGATCGACTCACCGGTTTTCGCCAAAAACGACTGGAACGCGGCTTCGGTCTTGAACGATTCCTTCTTGAGCGCGTTGAAGTGCTTGACGACTTCGCTGTCGCTGACGTGAACGCCCTGTTCTTCGGCGGCGCCGAAGATCCAGTCGAGCGAGATCAGGTAACCGAGGACCTGCTGCTGGAGCTCTTTGTACTGCGTTTCGCAGAGCGTCTTGAGCTGAGCGGGCGTCTTTGCCTTCTGGCCTTTGGTGGGCTTCGGTTCGATCGCTTGCAGATGCGCGATGCAGGCGGTGTAGGCGGGCGGTTCGGGCACGACCGGCTTGGCGGCGGTGGTGCTCGTCTGCGCGGCGCTCGCGGAGGCGGCGATGCCGAGCCAGTGGTCGAAGGTGGCTTTCGTGATCGGCTGGCCGTTCACCTGCACGACGGCGTCGCTGGGGACACCGCTGCTACCGCACGCGGCGACACCGATGACCGAAAATAAAACGGCGCCTAGCGCCGCGATCACTCTGACTGGCTTCAACACAACGCGGGCACTCTAGCGGAAACGACATAGGTCGTGCTTAACGAGTTCCTTAAAGGTTGCGAAAGAGCTCCAAAGTTGGCTCCGGGACTGGTTTAGGCGGCTTCGCGCACGACGGCGAGCAGGGCGTCGGCGGCGTGGATGACGGCGGGGAAGCGCTCGGGACCTTCGGGCGGGACGCGCACGGAGACCTGCGAGCGCCCGGACTCGTAGAGCGCGTGGGGGAGCGCCTCGCGCAGCGCGCGGACGCGCGTGGAGTCGAGCTCGATGGGGGTGACGGCGAGGCGCTCGCCGCGCAGGCTCACCGCGCGAGCGCCGGCCTGGCCGAGCTTGATCCGCGCGCGCTGCAGCGCGAGCAGATTGCCAAGCGGCTCGGGGACGGGCCCGAAGCGGTCCTCGAGCTCCTCGCGCAGCCGTTCGACGTCGGCGACCTCCAGCGCGCCCGCGACGCGGCGGTGGATCTCGATCTTGGCCCGCTCGTAGGGGACGTAGTCCGGCGGCACGTACGCGTCGACCTTGACGTCGAGGCGCACCGGCTCGGGCAGCGGCGGGCGGGCGGGGTCCGAATCCTCGGGCTCGGCGGCGCGGACGGCCTCGTCGAGCATCTGCATGTAGAGCTCGAAGCCGAGCGCCGCGACGTGCCCGGACTGCTCGTCGCCGAGCAGGTTGCCGGCGCCGCGGATCTCCAGGTCGCGCATCGCGATCTTGAAACCCGAGCCGAGCTCGGTGTAGTCGGAGAGCGCGGAGAGGCGCTGCGCGGCCTCCGGCGTCAGCGCCGCGGCGGAGTCGTAGAGCAGATATGCGTATGCGCGCTCGCGACTGCGCCCCACCCGTCCGCGGATCTGGTAGAGCTGCGCGAGGCCGAACGCGTCGGCGCGCTCGACGATCAGCGTGTTGGCCTGCGGGATGTCGATGCCGGACTCGATGATCGAGGTGCAGACGAGGACCTCGGCGCCGCCCTGCAGGTAGTCCATCATCACGACCTCGAGCTCGCCCTCCGCCATCTGGCCGTGCGCGACCGCGAAGCGCACACCGGGGCAGAGCGCGCGCAGGCGCTCGGCGGTCTCGTCGATCGACTCGACGCGGTTGTGCAGGAAGAAGGCCTGGCCGCCGCGCTCGTGCTCGCGCATGATCGCGCGCTTGACGAGCTCCTCGTCGTACTCGCCGACGTACGTACGCACAGGGCGCCGGCCCTCGGGGGGCGTCTCGATCACCGAGATGTCGCGCAGCCCCGCGAGCGACATCTGCAGGGTGCGCGGGATCGGGGTCGCCGACATCGAGATCACGTCGACCTTCAGCTTCAGCTGGCGCAGCAGCTCCTTCTGCTTGACCCCGAAGCGCTGCTCCTCGTCGACGACGAGCAGGCCGAGGTCCTTCGCGCGTACGTCGCGCGAGAGCACGCGGTGCGTGCCGATCAGGATGTCGACCGCGCCCTTGCCGAAGCCCGCGATCGCCGCTTTCTGCTCGGCGGGGCTGCGAAAGCGCGAGACGCGGTCGATCGTGACGGGGTAGTCCGCGAGGCGCTCGCTGAACGTCCCGTAGTGCTGCTGCGCGAGGATCGTCGTCGGCGCGAGCATCAGCACCTGCTTGCCCTGCGTCGCCGCCTTGAACGCGGCGCGCAGCGCGACCTCGGTCTTGCCGTAGCCGACGTCGCCGCAGATCAGGCGATCCATCGGGCGCGGGCTCTCCATGTCGGCCTTGACGAGCTCGATCGCCTCGCGCTGGTCGGGCGTCTCGGTATAGGGGAAGCGCTCTTCGAATTCGCGCTCCCAGTCGGAGTCCGACTCGAACGCGTGCCCCGCGCGGCGGCGGCGCTCCGCGTAGAGGCTCAGCAGCTCGCCCGCGAGCTCCTGCGCGGCGCGGCGCGCGCGCGCCTTCATCGTCTCCCAGCGCGTCCCGCCGAGCTTCGAGAGTGGCGGGTGCTCGCCGCCCGCGCCGACGTAGCGCGAGATCTTCGCGAGCTGCTCCGTCGGCACGTACACGCGGTCGTCGCCCTGGTATTCGAGGTAGAGGTAGTCGCGCGTGACGTCCGCGACGGTGCGCGTCTCGAAACCCGCGAAGCGCGCCACGCCGTGGTCCTCGTGGATCACGATGTCGCCCGTGCGCAGCTCCGTGAACGACCGCAGCGCCCCGCGCCGGCTCGCGCCGCCGGTCGGGCTCTGCGCGCGCTCGGCGCGCCGGCGGCGCAGCAGGCGGTGCTCGGGGAACACCGCGAGCTTCAGCGTCGGCGCGATGAAGCCCTCGCGCAGCGACGCCGCCGCGAAGCGCAGCGAGGCCTCCAGCGGCGCGGCGCTCACGTCGACCGACGCGCCGATCGTCGAGCGCGGGCCGCCGCGCCCGTCGCCCTCGCCGGGCTCCTCCAGCCACGTCGCTTTCAGCCGCGCGAGGTTGTACGCCGCGCGCTCGCCCTCGCCGCGGCGCGGGAACGCGACGACGGTGCGGTAACCCGAGCGCACGAGCTTCTCCAGCTGCGGCTCCGCTTCGGCCAGCGAGCGCGCCGCGGTGTCCGCGGACTGCGCGCGGAACTCCAGCTCCTGCCCGCTCGCCAGCGAGGAGAGCCACACCCGCGCGCGCTCGCGCAGGACCGGCTGCAGTTCGCGCGGGCTCACGTAGAGGTGGTGCGCGTCCTCGTCGTGGAACGCCGCGCAGACGTCGCTCCAGTGGTCCTCCAGCGCCGGCGCGAGCTCCTCCTCGGCGGCGATCAGCAGCTGCGTATCCGCGTCGAGCAGGTCCAGCAGCGCGCCGAAGCGCTCCACCGGCAGCAGCTCCGCGACGTCGGGCATCGCCGCCTCGCGCCGCGCGCCCGTGCCTCCCTTGCCGCCCGCGCGCGCGTCGCCCTCACTGCCCTCGCCGGCGCGGCGCCTGTCGCCTTTGGCCGCCGCGTCTTGTCCCTGCGCCGAGCGGTACTCCAGCGCCGCGATCTCCGCGAGCTCGCGGTGCTCCGCCGCGAGCTCCGCCGCGGGCGCGATCTCGACCTCCTCGAGGTCGCCCAGCGAGCGCTGCGTGAACGTCGAGAACCACCGCAGCGACTCGATCTCGATATCGAACAGCTCCACGCGCACCGCGCGCTCCTCGGTCGCGGGGAAGACGTCGAGGATTCCCCCGCGCACCGCGAACTCGCCCCGCTCCTGCACCTGGTCCACGCGCTCGTAGCCCGCCGCCACCAGCTCGCTCGCGCACTCCTCCAAGTCGAGCAGCTCGCCGCGGCGCAGCGTGAACGAGCGCGGCCGCAGCGCCGGGTCCGGCACCTTCTCCGAGAGCGCCACCGCCGAGACCACCACGACCGGCGGCTCGCGCGTCCTCGCGCCGCCCCCGCCGCGAGGACCGCTACCCGACTGCGCCCCGCCATCCGGGCCGGCCGCGCCCGCCGACCCCTCGATGAGCGCGTCGAGCGCCGCCACGCGCAGCCCCACGAGGTGCGCCGGCGGCGTCAGATGCGACTCGTACGCCACCCCGCGCGAGGGGTAGTAGCGCACGCGCCGCGGATACAGCCACGCGCGCAGGTCCCCCGCGAGCTCCCGCGCCGCGCGGTCGTCGCCGACGACCACCAGCGTCGGCCGCGCCTCACCGCCCGTCCCGATCTCCGCGAGCCCCGCGATCAGGTACGGCCGCAGCGCGCTCGAGACGAACGCGCTGCCGCCCTCGCGCGCGAGCCGATCCGCCGCGGGGTCCTCCGCGACGAACCCCAGGAGGGCCCGCAGGCTCATTGCTCGCGCCCCGCCGATTCCCCGACAGGGTCCCGCAGGGACCAATCCCTACTCGTCATCGCCATCCCCCTGCTCTAGCACCACGCGCTCGACCTCCGCGCACGCCCGCGCCACCAGCTCGCGCACCTCCTCCGGGCTCTGCCGAAAGCGGCCCAGCACGTACGCCGAGACGATCTCCGGGTCCGTCGAGTCCGGGCGCCCCACGCCCACGCGCACCCGCCAGAAGTCCGTGCCGCCCAGCTCGCGCTTGAGCGACTTCAGGCCGTTGTGGCCCGCCAGGCCCCCGCCGCGACGCGCGCGCAGCTCACCAAACGGCAGGTCGATCTCGTCGTGCACCACCAGCACGCGGTCCAGCGGGACGCGGTACGAGCCCCGCGCCGGTCCCACCGCGCGGCCCGCCTCGTTCATGTACGTCTGCGGTAACAGCACCGCAACCCGCGCGCCGGCAGGCCCGGTGCGGCCCTCGCTTAGCAGCGCACCGAAGCGCGTGCGCATCCGCGGCAGCTGCCAGCGCTGCGCGAGCGCCTCCGCGACCATGAAGCCCACGTTGTGCGGCGTCCGCGCGTACTCCCGCCCCGGGTTGCCCAGGCCTACGATTAGCCAGTCGATCGCCGCCCCGCGACCGCCGCCGCCTGCGTCCCGTCCCGCCGCGCCGTCGCGCGGTCCGCCGTCACCCGCGCCGCGGCCCGCTCCGCGAGCGCCGCCGCGGCCACCGAAAGGCCGGCGCAGCGGCCGCTACTCCCCGCCCGATGAGTCCCCGGCACCCTCGGCGCCGTCGGCCTTCCCGGCCTCGCCCACCAGCTCCGTCTCCGCTTCGATCTCGCCGCCCTCCTCGCTCTGCAGCCGCGGCGGCGAGAGCGTCGCCAACACCGTCTCCTCCGGGTCGTCGAGCAGCTCCACGCCGTCCGGCACCGCGACCGCCGCCAGCAACAGCGTCTCACCGATCTGCATCTCCGACACGTCGTGCTCGATCGACTCCGGGATCGCCGTCGGCAGCGCCTCCACGTTCAGCTCGCGCGTCGGCTGCTCGAGGATCCCGCCTTCCTTGACGCCCGGCGCGTCCTCCACGCCCGTCAGCTCCAGCGGCACCACCGCGTGGATCTTGCGGTCCAAGCGCACCCGCAGCAAGTCCACGTGCACCGTCTCCCCGCGCACCGGGTGCCGCTGCGCCTCCTTCAGCACCACCGGCGTCGCCTTCGACCCGTCCACGCTCACGTCCAGCACCGCCCCCGCGCGCGCCAGCGCCAAGCGCAGCTCGCGCGCGTCCACGTCGAAGCTCAACGGCTCGCCGGCGCCACCGTAGATGATCCCCGGCACGCGGCCCGCGCGGCGCAGGCGGCGCGTCGCGCGCGAGCCTAAGGCGTCGCGGGTGCTCACAGCGAGTTGCGTGGTGGTCGAGTCGGCCATCGGAGGGGAGGGGACTTTAGCAATCGCCGCGCCGCAAGGCGCGTCATCAACCCGCGCTCAGCGCCCGGCGCCTCCCCTCAGCAATCCGCCGACTCTTCGATCGGCGCGCTCACCGACACCAGCGCCACCCCGATGCCGGTCAGGAAGTTCCCGCTGCGGTGCACCTTGATGCACTGCACCACCGGGAAGCGTGCGCCGGCCTTCCACGCGATGCGCGTCACGCCGGTCGAGCTCGACAGCGAGTGGTTTGTCGTGGACTGCGTCGAGAGGATCAGCACCGTGCCCGGGCGGCGCAGGCGCGTCGCGTTGCCGCGGACCGTCGCCACGCACGCCGGGCGCGCCGCGCAGCCCGGCAACTGCGCGAGCATCCCCGGCACGTCGCCTTTGACCTGCGCCTGCAGCAGGATCAGCTCGTGGTCGCGTTCGACGTTTTCCGCCGAGAAGAAGCGCGCCACGATGCCGCTGATCGCGAGGAACAGCACCACCCCCACCACGATCACGACCGCGCGTTTCAGAACAGCTGATTCTCGCCGCCGAACACTTCGCTGACCGAGTCGTCGGTGAAGATCCGCCGGATCGAGTCCGTCAGCAGCTCCGCGCACGGCAGCACGCGGATGTTCTCCGGGCGATCGGAGGCGATCGGGATCGTGTCCGTCACGACGATCTCCTTCAGGCCCGACGCCGCGAGATTCTCAAACGCCGCGCCCGAGAACACGCCGTGCGTCGCCGCCGCATAGACGCTCGTCGCGCCCCCTTCGAGCACCGTCTGCGTCGCCGCCGCGAGCGTGCCCGCCGTGTCGATCATGTCGTCCACGATCACCGCCGTCTTGCCCTTCACGTCGCCGATCACGTAGCCGATCTCCGCCACCTGATGCGCCGGGCGCTCCTTGTCGAGGATCGCCAGCTCCGCCCCGATCTTCGACGCGAATTTCTTGTTCAGCTTCACGCGGCCCGCGTCCGGCGCGACGACCACGAGGTCCGATAGGCCCAGGTCGCCGAAGTACTGCGTCAGCATGAACAGCGCCGTCATGTGATCCACCGGTTTCTGGAAGAACCCCTGGATCTGACCCGCATGCAGGTCCATCGTCAGCACCCGGTCCGCGCCCGCCGCCTCCAGCATCCGCGCCACCAGCCGCGCCGAGATCGGCTCGCGCGGCGAGGACTTCTTGTCCTGCCGCGAATACCCGAACCACGGCGTCACCGCGATCACCCGGTGCGCCGAGGCGCCCACCGCCGCGTCGATCATGAACAGCAGCTCCATCAGCGAGTCGTTCGCCGTGACGCCCGTGTGGGCGTTGCCGCACGTCGACTGCACGATGAACACGTCCGCGCCGCGGATCGACTCCTCGTAGCGGCAGTACACCTCGCCGTTGGAGAACGTCTTCAGCGTCACCGGGCCCAGGTCCATTTCGAGCTTGCCCGCGATATCGCGCGCCAACTGCGGGTTCGCGCGCCCCGCGAACAGCATCAGCCGCTTGTTGTAGTCGATCGGCAGACTCGTCGCCGCCGCCGACTGCGTGCGCGTATCGATCGCGCTGCTCATCGTTCCTCGGAGTGTAAAGGCGCCGCGCGGCGGCACGGTCCGCGGCACAGTTCGCTCGGCCGCCTCGCCCGCACGCACCCCGCACCGCGGCACCGCTCGTTGAGCGGTCGGGCCGGCCTGAATGTCGATATAAAAAAAGCGAGTTCGTTACAGACGGAATGATTCCGTGCGGAAGGATCTCTAAAAAATGTCATCGGGATCCACGCGCCTCGCCATCTCGGCGCTCCGCGTACCCCTCGATGTTGCGCTGACGCTCGCGCGCCACTCCCAGCGCCCCCGCCGGCACGTCCTCGGTGATCACCGAGCCCGCGGCCGTGTACGCGTCGTCACCGACGCTCACCGGCGCGACGAACGCGGTGTCCACGCCGCCGCGCACGCGCGCGCCGATCGTCGTGCGGTGCTTGGCGCGGCCGTCGTAGTTCGCAGTGATCGTGCCCGCGCCGAGGTTCGCGCCGGCGCCGACGTCCGCGTCGCCGATGTAAGAGAGGTGCGGGATCTTCGCGCCCGCACCGATATCGGAGTTCTTGACCTCCACGAACGTCCCCGCCTTCGCGCCCTCGCGCAGCAGCGCGCCCGGGCGCAGATACGCGAACGGGCCGACGCTCGCACCCTCGCCCACCTCGGCTTCATGCAGCCACGAGACGCGCACGCTCGCGCGCGCGCCGATGCGCGAGTCGATCGCGGTCGTGTGCGGGCCGACCGTCGCGCCCGCCCCGACCGCGCTGACGCCGCGCAGCGAGCAGCCCGGCTCGATCCGCGCGTCGCGCCCGATCTCCACGTCGACGTCGATCCACGTGCTCGCGGGGTCCACGATGCCGACCCCCGCGCGCATGTGGCGCTCGAGGATCGCGCGCTGCGCGAGCGTACGCACCTCCGCGAGCGCGACGCGGTCGTTGACCCCAAGGACCAGCGCCGGGTCGTCGACCACGTGCGCCGCGATCCGCGCGCCGTCCGCACGCAGCAGGTCCAGCGCCTGCGGCAGGTAGTACTCGCCCTGCGCGTTGTCCGCGGTCAGCCGCGGGAGCACCCCGAGCAGCGCCGCGCCGTCGAAGACGTAGATGCCGGTATTGACCTCGCGGATCTCGAGCTCCGCCGCGCTCGCGTCGCCGGGCGCCTTCGTCTCGACGACCTTCGCGACCGCGCCCTGCGCGTCGCGCACGACGCGCCCGTAGCCGCTCGGGTCCGTGAGCGCGGTCGTCGCCATCGTCGCCGCCGCACCGCCCGACCCCGCCGCCGCCCCCCCGGCCTCGTGCGCCGCGACGAGCTCCGCGATCGCCTCCGCGCTGACCAGCGGCACGTCGCCGCTCAGCACCACGACCGGCGCGCCCGCGTCGATCGCACCCGCCGCCGCGACCACCGCGCCGCCGGTACCGTTTGGCTCAGGCTGCACCACCAGCTCGACACCCTCCGGCAGCACCGCCTGCAGCGGCCGCGCGGGCGAGTCGACGACGACCACGCGCCCCGCCCCCGCCGCAAGCGCCGCGCGCACCGGCCACAGGCCCATCGGCAGCCCGCACAGCTCGTGCAGCACCTTCGGCACGTCCGAGCGCATCCGCGTCCCCTGACCCGCCGCGAGAATCACGACCGTCGGCGCGCTCACGCGGACGCGCCCCCCTGCGCGCCGGCCGGCGCCGTTTGCAGCGCGCTCACGCGCGCACCGTCCTCGAAGAGCTCATGCGAGCACTATCGGCGCGGGCATCGCGCAAACTGTAGATGGGATCGCGGGAGGCGTGTTTGCAGACTTTGCCAGTGAGCGTCTGCACATTAAGTTCGCTCGACTGGAGTTCACTTTGTCGGAGTTCGGTGCAGCGAACTTTTGATAGCATGACATCGTGAAGAGTCATCTCCACGGCTTCGTTGGTCGTGAGGCCGAGCTGACCTGGCTGCGCAACCGACTTGACGAGATTGCCGGCTCGGGCAAGGGGCAAATGCTCGCCGTACGCGGGCGGCGAGGCGTGGGGAAGTCGACGCTCATCGAAGAGCTCCTGCTCCGCGAGGAACCGCCGCACGCGTTCTTCTCCGCATCCAAGGAGCAGCCGTCCAGAGAAGCCTTCGCGGGCTTTCTGACCGAGTTGGAACGCAGCACCCTCGCGATCGCTACCGAGCTAGCAGCCGGCGTGCGACCGGACAGCTGGGAAGCGGCGCTGCGAATGCTCGCGACCACCTCCGCCGGCGCTGGAGAATCGCCGCCGCACACGCCTATCTGCCTCGTGATCGACGAGCTGCCCTGGCTCGCGGAGCAGGAGTCGAGCATCGAGGGGCTACTGCAGACGATCTGGGACCGACAGCTGAAACGCCTGCCAATCCTGATCGTCCTGATCGGGTCCGATCTGCACATGATGGAGGCATTGGAGCGCTACGACCGACCGCTGCACGGCCGCGTGCGCCCCGTTGCGATCGAGCCGCTGGACCCGGCAGAGGTGGCCGACATGACGAAAGCCGAGCCCACGACGGCACTCGACGCATACTGCGTGGTGGGTGGCTTTCCCCAACTGGCCTCCACGTGGCGAATGGGTGACACCGTACCCGGCTACCTGGAGCGCGAGCTCTCCGACCCGACCTCGCCGCTGATCGTGACCGGCGAGCGAATCATCCGCGCCGAGCTGCCGCCCAACTCATCGGCACGCGCCGTGCTCGCCGCCGTCGGCGCCGGGGAGACCGGGTTCACAAAGGTGCTGGGCCGCTCGGGCATCGGACGTACCAGTCTCAGCACCGCGTTGAGGACCCTCACGCAGAAGCGCATCCTCGATCGCCACGCTCCCTTCGGCAGCAGCGGTGATACCAAGCTCCACCGTTACACGGTCACCGACCCATACCTGCGCTTCTGGCTGCGCTTCATCGCGCCGGCGCTACCCGTGATCGAACGCCGCCGCGGAGACTTGGCATGCGAGCGCATCATGGAAGGCTGGAGCGCCTTCCGCGGCCACGCGATCGAGCCGATCGTGCGCCTCGGTATCGAGCACATGTTGCCCGATACCCGCTTCGCGGACGCGCGCTGCGTCAGCTCCTACTGGACCCGCACCAATCACCCCGAGGTCGATCTGGTCGGCGCCGATCGCGAACGCGAGCCGGCGAGCGCCGAGTTCGTCGGGTCGATCAAGTGGCGCGACCGCGCCCCGTTCTCTCGGGCGGATGCCGGCGAGCTCGCGGCAGCTCGCCCGCAGGTTCCCCTCACAACCGCCAATACCCCCCTCGTCGGCGTCTCGCGCAGCGGATTCGCTGCAGATGCTCAGCTCGACGTCAAGCTCGGCCCCGGCGACCTGTTGGCCGCATGGGGTGCCGATCGGCGCCAGACACCTTAGGACTTCCGCTGAGCCTTGGCAACCAGCGCCTGCGCGCGCTCGAAGATCAGGACGTCGAGCTTGAGACCGTGGACGCGCGCGACGCGCTCGTGGATCACACGCAGCTCGTTCTCGTCAAGCGCGCCCAGTGACTCGCGGCGGTCGAGCGCTTCGACGGGAAGGCGCAGCAGCGACGTGACGATCGCCGCGTTCTCGACGGGAAGCCCTGGGAAGCGCTCAGGCCGCATGTGAAACAGCGCGGGGTGGCCGCCGTCGCGAACCTCCTGGCGCACCGCATCCGAGGAGAGCTTCTCCAATCGGAGCAGGCGCAGCGCGAGCACCTCGTCGTACTCGGGCAGAACCGGCGTGATGACGAGCACCGGGCGTGCCTTGACGGGCGTGAGCACGACGAACTCGCTCATGCCCTTGCGCGCCGCATCGACGAAGAGCTCGGGCGAAGCGACCTGCTTCGGAGCCATGCCCTCGCCGTACAGGCGAAATGGAGGTCTGGGGCTGTACGGAGCGACTGCCCAATAGCAGTGTCCGAGGGGCGGCACTAACCGAAGATCTCCGCCAGCAGCGCCGGGTCGGTGATCGGCTCCCCGGGGGTGTCCGCCTCACGATGCGCGCGAACCGCGTCCTCGCTCAGCGATACCGGCTCCAGTTGGGAGACCTCGGCGAGCAGCCACTCGAACTGGCTGAGACGGTTGAAGTCACTCGGATGCATGAGCATCGCGCGCTCCTTTCCGTAACGGGAGATCACGGCTACCTCCCCCGGCTGGGGGTCGGGAATGCGGACCTCGTTCCCGCCGATCGTTCTCGTCTTAAGCGCCACGTTGAACAGCTTACCACGGTGTCGGACGACAATTCTCAAATTGTACGACACCGGCGAAAGAGCTGGGGGGCAGGGATTCGAACCCCGATTCTCAGGACCAAAACCTGATGTCCTGCCATTGGACGACCCCCCAAGGGGACTAGGATCGTCGCACGCGCGGCACGAAAGTGCCAGCGAGACGTTCGCCTTCCCCCACAATAGGTGCGCGCACCTGGCTCGCACGCGCAGCGCGAGAGCGCCAATTGGAGATCCGCGCGTGTGCGGGGCAACACTGCGATAACGCTCGCAGCGCGCGCTTTTGCAAGGATGCTTGCGCTTTGGGTCCTGCGGTGCGCTCCTGCGTTGTAGCTGTCGTGGCGGTCATTGCGCTCGTTCTGGCCGTGCCGGGCGCGGCGCAGCCCGCCGCGGCGCAGCCCATCGCGGCGCAGCCCGCGGGCGCGTGCCCCGGCGCGAGCCTGCGCCCGACGGGCACCGATCTCGCGGCGGTCGACGCGGCGACGGCGTGCCTGATCGACCGCGAACGCGGCGCGGCGCGGCTGGGGGCGTTACGCGCGAACGGGAGCCTGCAGCGCGTCGCGGCGCGCCAATCGCGCGAAATGGTGCTCGGCGACTACTTCGGCGACGACAACCGCGCGGGCCAGACGCCGCTGCAGCGGATCGTCGCGACGCGCTACCTGCGGCACGCCGCGGCGGTCTCGACCGCGCAGAACATCGGCTGGGGCACGGGCGCGCAGGCGACGCCGGCCGCGATCGTCGCCGCGTGGATGGCCTCCCCGCCGCACCGCGAAATCGTGCTCACCGACGAATTCCGCGACATCGGCGTCGGCGCGGCGCCCGCGGCGCCCGCGGCGCTCGCGGCGGGCGAACCGGGCGCGACCTACACCGTCGAGTTCGGCGCGCGCGGCTAGCGCGCCGGGACGTGGGGGCCGCTGGGGACCGGCACGCGGAGCCGCGCGGGCGCGTGGACGCCGCCGCGCGGCTAGGACCGGCGCCCGGCGCCGCGCGGGACGCGGCCGCCGCCGGCGCCGGCCTCGGAGGCGGGGCCGCGCGCGGAGGAGATGCCGAGGACGCGCATCGCCTTCAGGCCGAGGCTGAGCTTCTCGCGGCCGTCGCTGGAGCTGACGTCGAGCCCGGAAAGCTCGCGGACGCGCTCGAGGCGATAGTAGATCGTGTGGCGGTGCGTGAAGAGCCGCTGCGCGGTACCGGCGACGTTGCCGTCGGCGTCGAGAAATGTCTCCAGGGTCTGCACGAGGTCGGTCTCGTACTGCTCGTCGTAGGCGACGAGCGGCTCGACGGTCTCGGCGTAGAAGCGCTGCAGCTCGCGCGGGTTCTCGCTCATCGTGGAGAGCAGCAGGCGGTAGGCGCCGGTCTGCTCGAACGCGAGCGCGCCCTCCTGCGCACCGGCTTCGCTGCCGGCGCCGGCGCCCTCGGCGACGTTCGCGGCGAGCAGCGCTTCGCTGGCCGCGCGCGGCAGGTCGGCGGGGTCCTCCGCGATGCGACTGCGGCCGACGGCGAAGGTGTACCCGGAGAGGCCGACCTGCAGCTCACGTAATACGGCGTCGGCGGCACGCGCGGCGAGCGCCTCGTCGCCGCCCGGGACGAGCAGTAGGACTTCGGCGCCCGCCGCGCCGTCGCGGTCGGAGAGCGCGGCGATCGAGCGGCTCGCGCTGGCGCGGGCGCCGCGCTCGGCGACGGCGCGCACGCGCGCGCGCCAGCCTTCCTCGGTCGGCGCCTGGGGCCGCGCGCGCGCGACGATCATGCTCGCGCCCTCGCCGATCTCCAGCGAGAGCTCGCGGGCACGCGCGAGCAGCGTCTCGCGGTCGGCGAGCTCACGCGCGAGCAGCGCGCGCAGGAACTCCGCCGCAGCGGTTTCGGCGGCGCGGTCGGGCGCGCGGACGCGCTCGACCTCGGACGCGATCATCGTGACGAGCAGCCGCCGCATCGACGCGCTCGGCTCTTTGCGCGCGCGCATGTGCAGCGAGCCGACGACGGCGTCGGCGACGCGCAGCGGCAGGATGCTGACGTCATCGGCGCGCCCGAGCAGCGAGCGCTCCTCGGCCGGCGAGCGCGCGGCGACGGCGAGCGTCGCGCCGTGCGCGTCAATCACCGCGAGGCTCGCGTCGAGCGCCTTCGCCGCGGCGCGCACGACCTCGGGCAGCCCGGCGCCCGACTCGACCGCCTCGGTGACCGCGTCGAGAGCGGCGAGCTCGGGCACGGCTCAGCCCCAGTAATAGACGACGGCGAGCCCCGCGAGCACGCCGGCGCCGACGAGCACGGCGAGCACGTACAGCGAGAGCACGCTCGCCGCGAGGCGCTCCCAGACGCGCGAGTACGAGGACCACGCGGGCACGAGGATCAGGCCCGCGAAGAGCGCGAGGCTGAAGACGCCCGCGCATACCGCGATGAGATCGGTGACGGCGGTCTTGCTCATGCGCGCGCATTGTGACGCATGGGGTGGTCCGCGCGACGGACCGCGCCGAACGCCGCCCCGACGGGCTCGGCGACGAGCGGCGGCGGCGCGCCGGCGGCGCGACGCTCGGGCCGCAGCGCATCCGCGGCCGCGCGCGCACGGGCGGGGCCCTCGGAGCCGGCGAACAGCCCGAGCACGGTCGGCCCGGAGCCGCTGAGCAGCGCGACGTCGGCGCCGGCGGCACGCGCCTGCGCGAGGGCGGCGTCGATCTCGGGGCAGAGCGCGCGCGCGACGTCCTGGAGGTCGTTGCCGAGCAGCTCCGCGGGCGGCAGCGCGACGCCGTCGGCGAGCGCGCGCGCGAGCGCGATGCGTCGCGCTTCCAGCTCGACCGTCCCGCGCGCCGCGGCGAGCTCGTCGGCGCGCGCATACACCGCCGCCGTCGAGAGGCCCGCCGCGGCCGGCAGGATCAGGACTCCGAAGGGCGCGCGCGGCGCGGGCAGCGCCTGCAGCAGCTCGCCCGCGCCGCGCGCGAGCCAGCGGCCCGGGCGCACCTGCGCGGGCACGTCCGCGCCGAGGCCGCGCGCGAGCTCGAGCAGCAGCGCGTCCTCGCCGCGACCCGCCGCTGTGGCCGCAAGACGCAGCGCCGCGGCGGCGTCGCCCGAGCCGCCGCCGAGGCCGGCGGCGACGGGCACGCGCTTGTCGATGCGCAGTTCCAGCGCCGGCGCGTCCCAGCGGGTCGCCGCGCGGAAAGCCGCGAGCGCCGCCGCCGCGAGGTTCCGCTCCGGCGGCCCCGGCACGCCAGGACAGAGCACGCGGTCGCGGTCGCCGCGCACACGACCCGGATCGCCGGCGCCCGCGGCCGGCGCGGCGCGCAGCGTCAGCTCGTCGCACAGCGAGATCGACTGCATCACCGTGACGAGCTCGTGCCGACCGTCCGCGCGCGGCGGGCCGACGAACAGGCCGAGGTTGATCTTGGCGGCGGCGCGCGTGACGAGCGGCGGCGCATCGATCGCCCCCTGCGGCCACCCCGGCAGCGCTGGTCGCGCGCCCAGCGCTGCGGCGCGTCCGCGCGACTCCTCGCCGGAGCTCTCCGAGTGCGGTGGGGGCATCCACCGAGTATCGCGCGGATCGCGGCGCAGCCACGAATCGAGCCCACGCGACAGCGAGCCGGCGGCCGACACCGTCACGCGAGCGCGAGCAGCTCCGCCAGCGCTCGGAAGTCCTGCGGCGCGAGCCGCTCGGCGCGCGCGTCGGGCGGGTGGCCGAGCTGCGCGAGCGCGGCGTGCACCGCGTCGCCGTCGTAGGCGCGCGTCGCCAGCGCGAGCGAACGCACGAGGGTCTTGCGGCGATGCGCGAAGGCGTCGGCGACGAGCGCGCGTAGCGCGGGCGCAACCGCGGGCGTGGACGCGCGGCGCGTGAGCACGACGAGCACGGAGTCGACGTTCGGCACGGGGCGAAACACGGTGCGCGGCACGGCGCGCGCGACGCGGACCTCGCACGCGAGCTGCGCGAGCACCGAGGGCGCGCCGTAGACACGCCCGCCGGGCGCCGCGGCGAGGCGCTCGCCGACCTCGCGCTGGACCATCGCGACCCACAGGCCCACGCCGGGCAGCTCCTCGATCGTGCGCAGCAGCGCGCTCGCGGCGACCCCGTAGGGGAGGTTCGCGACGACCTTGCCCGGCGCCGGCCGCAGCGCCGCGAGCTCGACGCGCAGCGCGTCACCCCAGTGCAGCGTCACGTTCGCCGCCCCACCCACCGCGTCTTCCAAGGCGGGGCGCAGTCGCTGGTCGATCTCCACTACATGCACGTGCGCCGCGCGCGCGGCGAGGTACTCCGAGAGCACGCCGAGGCCGCCGCCGATCTCGAGCACCACGTCCGCGGGGGCGAGCGCCGCGAGGCCCCCGATGACGTCGAGGATGTTCGAGTCCACCAGGAAGTTCTGCCCCAGCTCGCGATCCGGGCGGATCGCGAACTCCCGCAGCCGCCGCAGGGAAGGTTGGATCGGCGCTGCGCGCCCGCGGGGCGGCGCCGCGCGACCCGCACGACCGACGCGCTGCACGCCGCGATCGGCGTCGCTGTCGCGGGCGCTGCGCCCGACACCGGAGCCCGTGGTGTCGGCCACCGCCGCCCTCACCATCCAAAGACGCGCGCCGCGGTGCGCTGCACCGTCGCGTCGAGCTCCGCGAGCGAGACCCCGCGGAGCTCCGCGAGGAACGCCGCGGTGTGCACCACGAACGCCGGCTCGTTGGGGTGCTTGCGCACCGGCTGCGGCGTGAGGTACGGCGCGTCGGTCTCCACCAGCAGGCGCTCGTCCGGCACGCGCGGCACGACCGCCGCGAGCTCGCCCGCGTTCTTGTAGGTGACGTTGCCCGCGAACGAGATCGCGTAGCCGCGCTCGAGGCACTCCTCGAGGTGCGTCGGCATCGAGAAGCAGTGCATCACCACGCTCACCCCCTCCGCTTCGCGCGCGAGCCGCGCGAGGGTGTCCTCTGCGGCGGCGCGCGTGTGGATGATCAGCGGCTTGCCCGTCTCGCGCGCCAGCGCGATCTGCGCCGCGAACGCGCGCTCCTGGTCCGAGCGCGGCGCGTAGTCGCGGTAGAAGTCCAGGCCGCTCTCGCCGATCGCCACGCAGCGCGGGTGCGCCGCGAGCGCGCGCAGCTCCGCGAGGTCCGCCCCGTCGAAGCCCCTCGCGTTGTTCGGGTGGTGCCCGATCGCCGCGTACACCTGCGGGAACGCCTCCGCCGCCGCGAGCGCGCCGCGGCACGACGCGCCGTCCAGACCGACCGTGAGCATCCGCGTCACCCCCGCGCGCGCCGCCGCCGCCACGAGCTCCGCGTTCGGCGGCTCGCACGAGTCGAGGTGCGTGTGCGAGTCGATCACCGCGCCCGCCTCACAGCTTCGGGAACAGCGGCTCGATCGCCTCGACGCGCCGCGGCCGCCCCGCGGCGCCGCCCGCACCGCCACCCGCGCCGAAACGCGCGACGGCGAGGTCGCGGTCTTCCGCGCCGAGCACCTCGAGTACGCGCTCCGCGCTCACCGGCAGGTACGGCACGAGCAGCACGCTCACCACCCGCAGCCCCTCCGCGAGCGACGCGAGCACCGCGTCCAACTCGCGCGCGCGCGCGAGGTCTTTCGCGAGCACCCACGGCGCGCGTTCCTCGACGTACCGGTTCAGGCGCCGCACGCGCCGCCAGATCGCCTCCAGCGCCTGCGTGATCTCCGCGCGGTCCAGCAGCGCGCACACCTCCTCCGCGAGCCCCGCGAAGTCGTCGGTCAGATCCGGGTCGAGCGCCACCGGTGCGTCAAACGCCGACTCCCCCGCGCGCGTCGCCGCCGATGTGTCAACCGCCGACTCCCCCGCGCGCGTCGCCGCCGGTGCGTCAACCGCCGACTCCCCCGCGAGCGTCGCCGCGGGCAGCTCACCGTCGCGGTAGCGCGCGACCATCGCGAGCGTGCGGCTCGCGAGGTTGCCGTACTCGTTCGCGAGCTCGCCCTCGTAGCGCGCCTCGAAGCCCGCCGCGGAGACCGAGCCGTCGCGCCCGAAGGAGACCTCGCGGAAGCAGTAGTAGCGCAGCGCGTCGGCGCCGTAGCGCTCGATGATCGCGAACGGGTCGAGCACGTTGCCGAGCGACTTGCTCATCTTCTTGTCGTCCATCAGCAGGAAGCCGTGCACGAACACGTGCTCCGGCAGCTCTAGCCCCGCCGCCATCAGCAGCGCCGGCCAGAACACCGTGTGAAACTTCAGGATGTCCTTGCCGATGATGTGAAACGACGCCGGCCAGAACTTG
The DNA here is from genome assembly GCA_035483545.1 of Solirubrobacteraceae bacterium. Lineage (GTDB taxonomy): Bacteria > Actinomycetota > Thermoleophilia > Solirubrobacterales > Solirubrobacteraceae > Palsa-744. Next base: position 46,691 of record DATHPS010000010.1, read on the forward strand.
TCAGTCAAATCCTCGCCGGGGCGCGCGTAGGAGAGCGCGGTCACATAATTGAGCAGCGCGTCGAACCACACATAGAACACGTGCCCCTCGTCCCACGGCACCGGCACGCCCCACGTCAGCTTCGCGCGCGTCAGCGAGACGTCCTGCAGGCCCTGCGCGACGAACGCGCGCGCCTCGTTGAAGTGGTGCGCGGGGAGCACGAAATCGGGGGGCAGACCGACGGACTGCAACCCGACCGACTCCGCGTGGCCCTCCCCGTCCGGCGCGGCGCCAGCGGCGAGCGCCGCACCGCGCTCCGCTTCGCGCGGCCCCTCCCGCGCGTAGAGCGCTTCCAGCGGCTCCTGGAACTTGGAGAGCGCGAAGAAGTAGTTCTCCTCCTTTTCGAAGACCAGCGCGATCTCGTGAATCGGGCACGTGTTCTCCGGGCCGATCTCGCTGTCCGTCTTGAAGTCCGCGCAGCGCGGGCAGTACCAGCCCTCGTAGAGGCCCTTGTACACGTATCCGTTGTCCTTCACGCGCGTCAGGATCTCCTGCACCTTCGCCACGTGCTGCACGTCGGAGGTGCGGATGAAGAAGTCGTTCGACGCGCCCAGCGCTCCCATCATCGCCTTGAAGCGCTCCGCGTTGCGATCCGCGAGCTCCTGCGGCGTCACGCCCTCGCGCTCCGCCGCCAGCGCCACCGGCTCCCCGTGCTCGTCCGTGCCCGTCAGGAAGAACACCTCCTCCCCGCGCTGGCGCATGTGCCGCGCGAGGATGTCCGCGCCGATCGTCGTATACGCGTGCCCCAGGTGCGGCGCCGCGTTGACGTAGAAGATCGGGGTCGTCACGTAGAAGGTCATCGGCGCTCTCCAGGCTATCGGGCGTCAGTCCGGCGCGGACGCCGGCGCGGCCAGCTGCGCCCAACGCGCAATCTTTAGCGGATCTGTGACGTCATGGGGCGATCGGGCGTATATAGGTGGACCATGAGATATTCGAGCGCGCTCGCTGGCGCTGTGCTCTGTGTCGCTGTGCTCGCGGCCTGCGGGCGCGCGGGCGCCTTTGCGGGGGAGGGCCCCAACGGTTGCGTGAGGTCCCCGACGACACTCTCGCCCGGCATCGCGCCGAAGAGCGGCGCCACGCTCACAGTCAAGCTGGGCGCGTTCGTCTACGTCGAGTTGGTCGAGGCCGAGAAGTACCTCTCCTGGCCCGCGGGCACGAAGCCGCCCCCGCCCGTCTTCCCCTGGGCTGCCGCTCGCTCGTCGGACCCCAGCGTGCTGCGGCGCGTGCCGCTCTGCCCGAGCAGCGCGGCCTCCACGCTGCCTGTCGTGCTGTACGCCTTCCGCGCGCTGACCCCGGGCACGGCCACGCTCACAGCTCCCATCGCGCAAGCCTGGAAGCGCGTCAACCCGGTACGACGCCGCGGCCTGCACCCCTATCGCGCGACCGTGATCGTGGCACCGAGCAGCGCCAACGCGGCCTGGAGCACACCGCAAACGATCTTCTCGGTCGCGGGTGCCTCCAATTTGCAGTCGCCTCGGGTCGCCAGGGATGCCGCCGGGGATGCCGTCGCCGTGTGGGCGCGCTATCCCGAGAAGGGCGACTGGGGTGCCGTCGAAGCGGCAACCCGGCGGGCTGGGGGTTCGTGGTCTGCGCCGATCCGGCTGGGCTTTGGGAGTGCCGGGGCCAGCGATCCAGAGGTCGCCATGAGCTCCGGCGGCGAAGCAACGGTGGTGTGGGAGCAGTCGACGTTCGACGGCAAGCGGGGCAAGAGGCAAAGGAGCGCGCGTCTGGCGGTCGAGACCCGCAGTCATCGTGCGGAGGGTGGCTGGGGGGACCTTGCCGTGCTTGCGTCCAGGCAGGAAGGGTTCGGAGCCGGTGAAGAACCCTCACAACGCGCGCCGGGCCCGCAGGTCGCCGTGAGCGCACGGCGCGATGTCACGGTCGCTTTCTCCATCAGAGAGCGCCACGCCAAACCCGTCAACGGCAAGGAAGACATCCTCGTCTTCATGCGTCGCGGCGGTCGTTGGCGTAGCCCCGCGGTGGTCGCGCACACGGTCGAGAACCCTGAAGTGCAGCTCGCCCTCGATGGGCGTGGCGAGACGATCCTCGCCTGGGAGCACGAGGGTCCCCCGGGCGAGCGAGCGAGCTGGGTGCAAGCGCTGACGCTTGCCCGCGACGGCAGGCCCGAGGGACCCGCGCAGGCACTCTCGGCGAAGTCAAAGACTTCCTACGCAATGAATCTCGCTGCCAACTCGCGCGGTGCCGCGGTCCTCACCTGGAGCCAGGAGCTCGGAGAAGGCGAGGGCTACGGGCCGCTGGAAGTCGCGACACGCCCTGCCGGCGGGCGCTTCACCACCAAACCCGTGACTCTCGCGCACAAGAGCCTTCCGGCGGTCGCCGCGATCAACCTCGAGGACACGGCAACGGTGCTGTTCGAGCGCACCACTCCCAAGGGCCCAGAAGAAGAAGAGCTAGGGCCGCTCGAAGTCGCGACCCATCCCGCCGACGGCGGCTGGAGCAAGCCCGAAATGCTCTCGCCGCAAGCGAACCCGCAAGCTCTGGCCTGCGGCCCCCACGGCGAACTCGTCGCCCTATGGGAAGCCAGTTTCGGGCTGTCGAGCCAGCCGCCCGGACGCCACCCGGTCATCGACGCCTCGATCCAGCCCCCCGGGGCCGCGTGGCCAGCACCCGTGACCATCTCACCCGAGAACACATCCGAAGACGCCGCCGGCCTAGCGCTTGCCGCTAGCGGACGCGCCACAGCGATCTGGCTGCGCGAACCAACCCCCGGCACCCATCTGATCGAAACCGCCGACTACAAACCCGCCTAGCGGGCGCGCGCTCGCGCCGGCTCATCACTGACCGCGCGGCGAGGAGCCCGCCGAGTCCGTCAGCTCGCGATACAGCTCGTTCGTCGCGACCCCCGTCAGCTTCGCCACGACCGCCGCCGCGCGCCGCGGCTTCGCACCCGCCTGCACCAGCTCGCGCACCGCCGCGAGCGCCTGCTCGCGGCGCAGCTGGACCTCCGCTCCGCCCTCGGCGCCGTCCGCGTCTAACTCCGCGGCATCGATCGCGAGCACGATCTCTCCGCGCGGCGCGTGCTCGGCGTAGTGCGCCGCCAGCTCCGCCGCACTACCGCGGCGGACTTCCTCGTACAGCTTCGTCAACTCCCGGCACACCACCAGCGCCCGCGCTGGATCGATCTCGGCGATCAGCCCCAGCGTGCGCGCCAGGCGCCGCGGCGACTCGAACGCGATCGTCGTCTCGCGCGCGCCCCCCAGCAGGCGCCCCAGCTCTGCCCGCACGCTCCCCGCGCCGCCGCGCGGCAGGAACCCCACGAAGCGCCACCGCTGCGCCGGCAGGCCCGCGGCCACCAGCGCGCACACCACCGCGCTCGGCCCCGGCAGCGCCTCCACCCTCAGCCCCGCCGCCACGCTCGCGCGGACCAGCTCGTAGCCCGGGTCCGAGACCAGCGGCGTCCCCGCGTCGCTTACGAGCGCAACCGTCGCGCCCCCCTGCATCCGCTCCACCAGCTCCTCCGCGCGACGTCCTTCGTTGTGCTCGTGGAAGCTCACCAACTCGCCCCGCGCGATCCCGTGGCGCTCCAGCAGCCCCCGCGTGTGGCGCGTGTCCTCGCACGCCACCACATCCGCCTCCCGCAGCGCGCCCAGCACGCGCAGCGTCACGTCCTGCAGGTTGCCGATCGGCGTCGCGCAGACCCACAGGCGACCGCTGACGCGTGGCGGGTGGGCCGCCATCAGATGCGCCCCCGCTGGCGCGTCACGCGCCAGGCCCGACGCATAGATCGGGGAGGTGCGCGCACGATCTCCCGAGCGCCCCCACGCCCACCCGACCGCCAACCTGCAGGTTCTCGTCGGACATTCGGCAAATATAGAGAGCACCGATGGCCCCCGACCGAGACTCAGAAGGCGCGTCCCCGCGCCGCCCCCGCCGCCCGCCCGCGCCCGCTTCCCGCGAGGCCGCACCCGCTCGCCCCGGCGCACCCAAGGGCCCGCACGCCAAGAGCCCGAACGCCAAGAGCCCGCGCGCGCCCCGGAGCGCATCCGCGGCGCGGAGCGCTCCGCAGTACACCCGCTACCGCGCGGGGCGCAGCGTGCTCCCGCGACCCGCTGAGCGCGGCACGCGCGGGGCGGGAGAGTCGCTATTGGGCGACGACCGCGGCGGACGACGCGGCGGGGGCGGTCGCGGCGGCGCCCCGCCCGGGCCACGCGGCGGCATTCGCGGTGGCCCGGCGGGCTGGCGCCGACTCATCCCCAGGCGGCTCACCCGCAAAGGCGTCGTGCTCGGCGTGCTCGCGCTGATCCTCGGCTGGCTGGCGCTCTCCCTCGTGCTGTTCCTCGTCAGCTCCCATTTCGAGCGCACCTCGCTGCCGAGCAACGTCGCCGCCGTGCTCGACCCCACCGGCTATCCGCTGACCGCGGCCAACAACATCCTCGTCCTCGGCTCCGATCGCCGCCAGAAGAACAGCAAGGAACCCGGCGCCGAAACCACAGGCTTCGGGCGCTCGGACACGATCATGCTGATCCGCACCGGCGGCGGACACGCCGCGCGCCTCTCGATCCCGCGCGACACCGTCGTCGAAATTCCCGGCCACGGCCTGCAGAAGATCAACGCCGCCCACGAGTACGGCGGCCCCGCCGAGTCGGTCTCCGTGATCAAGAGCTGGCTCGGCGTCCCCATCAACCATGTCGTCGAAGTCAACTTCGAAAACTTCCCCCAGCTGATCGACGCGATGGGCGGCGTCAGCTACACCGGCGGCTGCATCGTCTCCAAGCTCGACGGCGGCTCCGCGAACGGCGGCTTCACGCTGCGCCTCTCCGCCGGCACCCACCGCCTCGACGGCATCGAAGCCCTCGCGCTTTCGCGCACCCGCGAGAACCTCTGCGCGCCCAACGAGACCGACATCCAGCGCGAGGAACACCAGCAGGCGCTGTTCACCGACATGAAGGCCCAGCTGCTCTCGCCGTCGAGCTTCCTCCGCCTACCGTGGATCGCCTGGAACGCACCCCCCGCGCTCATCTCCGACATGAGCGGTACCGAACTGCTCGGCATGTTCGCCGCGCTCGCCGCTACCGGGACACCGCCCACGCACGTCCTCAAGCCCACCGGCCAGATCACGCTGCCCAGCGGCGAAGAAGGCCTCACGATCTCCGAATCCGCCAAGCGCGCCGACGTCGCGCGATTCATGGCGGGCTGATTCGGCGTCGGCCGCCCCGCACCGCGCGAGCCACGCCGCGCGTTGAACGCCGCGCTCAGCTCTTCGCCGCGACCGGCTTCTTGGTCTTCGCGTCCGACGAGGAGCTCTTCTCGCTCTTGGACTTGCCCTCCGCGGCACCCCCCTTGCCCTCGGCGGAGCTCCTGTCCTTCCCGGCGGACGAGTCGCCGCCACCCGCGCCCTCACCGCTCGCGGTCTCGCCACCCGATCCCGACTCCGCGGACGAGCCCTCCGCCGAGGACGCCGCGTTCTCGCGCTGGCGCTTGCGCGTGCCGTAGTCGGTGTTGTAGAAGCCCTTGCCCTTGAAGTGCACCGCCGGCGCGTGCAGCACCCGGCTGACCGCGACGCCGCTCTCGGGGTCGTGCGTGAGCGGGTCCTCCGCGAAGGACTGCATCACTTCAAAGGTGCTCCCGTCGGGGCGTCGGTACTCGTAGATCGGCATTGGCACTCCGATTATAAGAGTGCCATGGCGCGGACCGGCCTCCACGAGACCAACGACCCCGCCGACGGGGGCCGAACGCCGCTCAGTCCGCGAGCAGCGAGCGCGCGCACGCGATGCCCGCGCGCACCGTCTCGCTGAAGTCGCGGCCCGGCTCCGCGAGCATCCGCATCGCGAACCCATCGCCCAGCGAAAAGAGGATCTCCGCGACCGCTTCCGGCTCCGCGTGCAGGCGCAGTACGCCGTCCTCCTGCGCCACCGTCAGCATCGCGGCCACCTGCTCGCGCATCCCGCGCATCAGGTTCGCGTACTCGACGCCGATGTCCGCGCTGCGCCGCGAGAGCGTGAACAGCTCGAACAGGAGCGTCACGAAGTCCGGGTCCTCGCGCAGCATGTCCTGCAGCTGGCGCGCCAGCAGCGCGATGAAGTCGTCCGCCGTCTGCGCCCCCGCCAGCTGACGCTCCAGGCGCTCCAGACGCAGCTGGCAGTCGTGGCGAACCGCCTCCACGAGCAGCTGCTCCTTGGTGCCGAAGTAGTAGTGCAGCAGCCCCCGCGAGACACCAGCCTCGCGCGATACGCGCTCGAAGGTCGAGCCCGCCGTGCCGCGCTGCGCGACGCTGCGGCGCATCGCCTCCACGATGCGCTGCGCCTTCTCCCCCGAGGGCGAGCGCGCGGTCCGCTCCTCCGCGGCGGTCTCCAGTGCCGGCGTCATAGCTCCTCCGCGGCGATCTCGAGTGCGGACGTCATAACTCCCCCGCGGCGGTCTCGAGTACCGGCGTCATAGCTCCCCCGCGGCGTCGCCGCTCAGGAGGCCGAGGCTCCCACCGAGCTGGGAGCGTCCTGCGCCGGGATCGTCGTCGAGCTGTAGTCGAACTCCTCCTCCGCGCCGAACAGCATGTCGAGCACCTTCGAGCGCAGGCCCTCGCTGAGCGCCAGCGCGAGCACGGCGCCGACCAGCACCAACAGCAACGCGCGGCCCGCGCCCCCGCGCCGCTTGCGCGGACGTCGCGCCGGTTCCTTCAAAGCTTCGCCGGCCTCCCGCAGCGCGACCGCCGCCTCGACCAGCTCGCGCTGCAGCTTGCGATCCTCGAACAGCGCCTTCGCCGCCGGCTTGCCGTTGCCGACTCGCCCGTACGCGCTGCGCGCCGCCGTGTACGCCGCGAGCAGGTTGCCGCGCAGCTCCTCGTCCTCGATCAGACGCTTGATGTATTGATTTCGCTGCGCCGCGTGGGCCGCCGCCGAAGCCTTGCCGATGCTGTCCTTTGCCGCCATGCCGACCACCGCCTCTGCTGGGAGCTTGCCTGGAAGCTCCCAATATACCCGTCCCACTGCCAGCGCTACCGTCCGCCCCGCCGCGACGCGCACGACCCCGCGCTAAGCGTGCAGCGCCGCCTGTTCCTGCGCCGTCGGGAAGGCCCACGCCGCGCGCGTGCGGCGCTCCTGGCGAAAGACGAAGTGCAGCTGCGGCGGCGGCTTTAGCTGCGCCGCATCCGGGCGAAACGTCGCACACGGCTCCGCAAGATCCAGCGCACACAGCAGGTTGCGCCGGAAGTAGCACTCATCGCACGTCACTTTGCGCGCACGCGTAGCGCGTGCGCCGCTCTGCTTCTTCGCCAAGATTGCTCCCCGTCCGATCTCTGTCTGAAAGGCTCGCCCGCGCCACTGGTCAAGCGGGTGAGCAGCAACGTCACGGATCAAATCACCCGCGCACCTTTGCCACAAGGAGCCTTCCCGCAAATCGCAGAGAAAACGTTTTCTACCCGCAAGGAGCGGACCGGACGTCACTTTCTTGTGATACGGCGCGGCGCCATCCCGCATTTTCCAAGGAACTCGTGGGGGTCCACGCGCGCTCGTCCCACGCAGCCGCCCGCGCGAGCGTCCCGTGATCCCGCGCGAGCGTCCCGTGATCCCGCGCGGGGGCGACGCGCTCAATTGCGCCGTCCCCGTCATCATTGCGAGCGATGCGCATCCTCCTCACCGGAGTCAGCGGGTTCGTCGGCTCCCTGCTCGCCCCGCGCCTGCTGCTCGATGGACACGAGGTGCGCGCGCTGACGCGAGACCCCGCCCGCAGCGCGTGCCCGCCCGCAATCGACGTCGTCCGCGGCGATGTCCTCACCGGTGAGGGACTCGCGCGCGCACTCGCGGACGTGGAGGTTGCCTACTACCTGATCCACTCGATGGAGAGCGCCCCCCCGGGCGCCGCGTTCGAGCATCCCTTCCCGACGCGCGAGCGCCTCGGCGCGACGAACTTCGCGCACGCAGCCCGCCACGCCGGCGTGCGCCGGATCGTTTACCTCGGTGGGCTCGTGCCGCGCGACCCGACGACTATTTCCACGCATCTCGCGAGTCGCGAGGCCGTCGAGGGCATCCTGTTCGATCAGCTTCCCGACTCCGTCGCGCTGCGCTCCGCGATCGTAATCGGTGCGCGCTCGCGCTCGTTTCGCCTGCTCGTGCGTCTCATCGAGCGCCTCCCGATACTCACACTTCCCCCGTGGCGTCGATTCCGCACACAGCCGATCGACGCCCGCGACACGATCGAGCTGCTCGTCGCCGCCGCGCAAGCGCCGGCTGTCGCGGGACGCTCATTGGACATCGGTGGACCGGAGGCGCTCTCCTACGAGGATCTCCTGCGACGCATCGCCGACTCGTTGCTGCTGCATCGGCCCACATTCGCCCTCGGCATCGGCGCCACCCCCCTGACCGCGCGGCTCGCCGCCGCGCTCTCGCACGAGGACCCCGAGTTGATTCTTGCACTGATGCCCGGCCTGGAAAGCGACTTGCTGCCGGCCGAGGACCACGCCGCCGAACTACTCGGTGTGCAGCTGCACTCCCTCGACGCCGCGATCGAGTGCGCGCTGCGCGAGTGGGAGGCCGTCGAGCCACTCGCCGCCAGATGAGCACCGTCAGCGTCAACGCCCACATCTCCGCCAGCCCCCAGCAGGTATGGGAGACCGTCATGGATCCCCAACGCCTCGGGGAGTGGGTCACGATTCACCGCAGCCTCCAGCGCGCCGACCCCGGAGCGCCGCGCGTCGGATATGAGATGGATCAACAAATCCATCTGCGCGGCGTCAACCTCGACGTGCACTGGCGACTCACGCGCTGCGAGCCCGGCCGACTCGCCGTCTGGGAGGGCCGCGGACCGGCCCGCTCGCACGCGCGGACCGAGTACGCGTTGCATCCCGAGGCCGACGGCACGCGCTTTGACTATCGCAATGAGTTCCGCGCACCGCTCGGACCACTGGGAGCGCTCGCAAGTCGCGCGCTGGTCGGTGGAATCCCCGAACGCGAGGCCACGCGCACCCTCGAGCGCTTGAGTGAGCTGCTCGGAAATATCACCCGCACCGCGTGACATCCGACTTCGCACAGCGTGACATCCGGCTTGCACGCAGGTATACGACCGAGGGTTGTTGTAAGGTAAGCCGCTAACCGTGTAAAGCGGACCACGTTAATCCAAGTGAACAGGACTCGATCGTGACCGACTTCCTTGACGAGAAGCGCCAAGAGATCACAGCTCGCCTGAAGGAGCTGAAGCCCCTAGTGGAGGAGTACGAGCGTCTGGCAGCCGCCGCCGCCGCGCTCCAGGGGGTGGGCGGATCCTCCGCCGCCGCGACCAGGTCCGCCACTGCGACCGCCGCGGCGCCCGCGCGCAAAGCCACCGGCAAACGCGGGCCCGGGCGCCCCAAAGGCTCCAAAACTCGCACCGCCAAAGCCGCCGCCCCCGCGGCAACCGCGACCGCGACGCCGGCCGCTCCCGCAAAACGCGGCGCCGCAAAACGCAAAGCCGGCCGTCGCAAAGGCAGCGGCACGCGTGCCGCGCAGGCGCTCTCCTTCGTCTCAGCTCAACCCGGTATCACGATTCCCGAGCTCGCCGCCAGGATGGGGATCAAGCAGAATTATCTGTACCGCGTCCTCCCCTCCCTGGAAGAGGAAGGCAAGGTCGCCAAGCAGGGCCGCGGCTGGCACCCCAAGTCCTAGTTCATCCGTCGTTTCGAAGCCCCGGCGAGGTTGTCTCAATGACCTCGTCGGGGCTTCTTTGCGTCTGGGGCGCTCACCTGCCCCGCGCGTGCCGCGATGAGAGGGGCATACCGCGACAAGTGAGCGTACCCCGACGAGTGTGGCGCACCGCGACGAATGGGCGTACCCCGACGAGTGTGGCGCACCGCGACGAATGGGCGTACCCCGACGAGTGGGGCGTACCGCGACGAATGGGCGTACCCCGACGAGTGGGGCGTACCGCGACGAATGGGGGGTAGGCCCACGACACCGACACACGGGGGCTTACCGCGATGATTGTAGGTTTATTTTTGAGAGATTGCTTCAGGTTGAAATAGTTCTTTGATAGAAGGATCTCCCATTTTGATGTCATCTATTCCGGTGCACAGTTGCGCATGGGAGCCCGCCAACACCGAACGCGGCTCCCGAAGCCGGCCAAACACCGAACGCGGCTCCCGAAGCCGGCCGCGAACCGAACGCGGCGTCCGAAGACCGGCCTACAGCTGGACGCGGGCGCGCTCGATGAGCGCGTCGAAGTCGGTACCGGCGGGCAGCGTGCCGTACTCGAGGCCCGCATCGCGATCGAGGCGCGCGGCGCAGAAGGCGTCGGCGACGGCGGGCGGGGCGTAGCGCACGAGCAGCGAGCCCTGCAGGCCTAGCGCCATGCGCTCGACGACGCGCCGCGCGCGCGTCTCGATGTCGTCGAGATCCGCGAACTCGGCGCGCAGGCCGTCGAGGTGTGCGTCGAGGCGGCGATCGGCGCCGCGCGCCTGCTCGAGCTCCCCGAGGAACACCTCGAGCGCCGCGGGGGTGCGCGCGAGCGCGCGCAGGACGTCGAGGCTCATCACGTTGCCCGAGCCCTCCCAGATCGAGGCGAGCGGCGCCTCGCGGTACAGCCGCGGCATGCCCGAGTCCTCGACGTAGCCGTTGCCGCCGTGACACTCGAGCGCCTCGAACGCGTGATTCGGCGCGCGCTTGCACGCCCAGTACTTGCCGACCGCGGTCGCCAGGCGCTTGAAGAGGTGAGCCTCGCTGAGGTCACCCTCGCCGGCGCCCGCCTCCGTGCCGGCTTCGTCGTAGGCGCGCGCGAGGCGCATCGCCATCGCCGTCGTCGCCTCGGACTCCAGCGCGAGATCCGCGAGCACGTTGCGCATCAGGGGCTGCTCGATCAGCAGCTTGCCGAACGCGTGCCGGTGCGCGGCGTGGTGGGTGGCACGCACGACACCCACGCGCATCCCCGCCGCGGTGCCGATCACACAATCGAGGCGCGTGTGCCCGACCATCTCGATGATCGTCGGCACCCCGCGGCCGGGCTCGCCGACCATCCGCGCCCACGCGCCGTGCAACTCGATCTCACTGGACGCGTTGGAGTGATTGCCGAGCTTGTCCTTCAGGCGCTGGATGTGAAAGGCGTTGCGCGAACCGTCGGGCAGGATGCGCGGCAGCAGGAAGCAGGAGAGACCCTCGTCGGTCTGCGCGAGGACCAGGAAGACGTCGCTCATCGGCGCCGAGCAGAACCACTTGTGACCGGTGAGCTCGTACTCCGCGCCCGCGCCGCCGCCATTCAGGGGCCGCGCCACCGTCGTGTTGGCGCGAACGTCCGAGCCGCCCTGCTTCTCGGTCATCGCCATGCCCGAGATCGCCGAGCCCTTCTGCGCGGCGGGAAGCGAGCGCGGGTCGTACGTTTTCGCGGTCAACAGCGGCTCCCACTCCGCCGCTAGCTCGGGTTGCGCGCGCAGCGCGGGGATCACCGCGAAGGTCATCGTGATCGGGCACGCGAAGCCCGCCTCGGCCTGCATCGCGGTCATGTACAGCGCCGCGCGCGCCGCGTGCGCGGCCGGCTCGGAGGAGCGCCACGGCAGCGAGTGCAATTCCCACTCGACGCCGAGCGCCATCAGTTTGTGCCACGCGGGATCGAACTCGACCTCGTCCAGGCGATTGCCGAAGCGGTCGTGGGTGTGTAGCACGGGCTTGTGTTCGTTGGCCAGCGCGCCCCACCGCTGCGGCTCGCCGCCGATCAGCTGGCCCAGCTCCACCGCGCGCTCCCGTACCCAGGAGCCGCCCTCGCGCTGCAGCGCCTCCACCAGCGGGACGTTCGTGGAGAACACGTCCCAGCCCTCCAGCGGCGGCACCTGGTTGAGCACCTCGTGCGTGCGCCACGGAGCGCGGGCCTCGCCGGTCCGCGCCACACGATCGCCCTTCGCCGAACTCGTGAACGTCGCCATCGCCAGACAGGGTACTCGCCCAGAACGGCGCCCGCGATAGCATCGCTCGCCCGCGACCGCCTCCAGACCTCCCGAGGAACGAACCATGGCCAAGATCAAGGTGCAAAACCCCGTAGTCGAGCTCGACGGCGACGAGATGACTCGAATCATCTGGTCGTTCATCAAGGAGCAGCTGATCCTGCCCTACCTCGATATCGACCTGGAGTACTACGACCTGAGCATCGAGAACCGCGACGCGACCAACGACCAGGTCACGGTGGACGCCGCAAACGCGATCAAGCGCCGCGGCGTGGGCGTGAAGTGCGCGACGATCACACCCGACGAGGCGCGCGTGGAGGAGTTCGGACTGAAGGAGATGTACCGCTCGCCCAACGGCACGATCCGCAACATCCTCGGCGGCGTGATCTTCCGCGAGCCGATCGTGATCGCGAACGTGCCGCGGCTGGTGCCGGGCTGGACGAAGCCGATCGTGATCGGCCGCCACGCCTTCGGCGACCAGTACCGCGCGAGCGACCTCGTGGTGCCGGGTGAGGGCAAGCTGACGCTCACCTTCGCACCGAAGGACGGCGGCGAGCCGATCGAGCTCGACGTGTACGACTTCCCGGGCGGCGGTGTCGCGCTCGCGATGTACAACCTCGACGACTCGATCCGCGACTTCGCGCGCGCGTCGATGCGCTACGGCCTCGATCGCGGCTACCCGGTGTACCTCTCGACGAAGAACACGATCCTCAAGCGCTACGACGGGCGCTTCAAAGACCTCTTCCAGGAGATCTACGAGAGTGAGTTCAAAGCCGCGTTCGAGGCCGCGGGCCTCACCTATGAACACCGCCTGATCGACGACATGGTCGCCTCCGCGCTGAAGTGGGAGGGCGGCTACGTATGGGCCTGCAAGAACTACGACGGCGACGTCCAGTCCGACACCGTCGCGCAAGGCTTCGGCTCACTCGGATTGATGACGAGCGTGTTGATGAGCGCCGACGGGAAGACCGTCGAGGCCGAGGCCGCGCACGGCACCGTGACGCGCCACTATCGCCTGCACCAGCAGGGCAAGCCGACCTCGACGAACCCGATCGCCTCGATCTTCGCCTGGACGCGCGGTCTCTCCGCGCGGGGGCGGATGGACGGCACCCCCGCCGTGAGCGACTTTGCAGACGCGCTCGAGCGCGTCTGCATAGAGACGGTGGAAAGCGGAAAGATGACCAAGGATCTCGCGCTGATCGTCGGCGCGGAGCAGGAGTGGCAGACGACGCAGGAGTTCCTCGGCTCGATCGATGAGAACCTGCGACGCGCGATGGCCGCGGGCGCCCTCGCATGAACGACCGCACCGCTCAAATCAAGCCCTCAAACCAGGAGATGAACCCTTGAGTAAACCCGTACGAGTCGCCGTCACCGGCGCCGCCGGTCAGATCGGCTACGCGATCCTGTTTCGCATCGCCAGCGGCCAACTGCTCGGCCCCGATACCGACGTCGAGCTGCGGCTGCTGGAGATCCCGCAGGCCGTGAAGGCCGCGGAGGGCACCGCGATGGAGCTCGACGACTGCGCCTTCCCGCTGTTGGCGGGCATCGAGATCACCGACGACCCGAACGTCGCCTTCGACGGCGTCAGCGTCGCGCTGCTCGTCGGCGCGCGCCCGCGCACGAAGGGCATGGAGCGCGGCGACCTGCTGGAGGCCAACGGTGGGATCTTCAAGCCGCAGGGCGCGGCGTTGAACGCACACGCGGCCGACGACGTGAAGATCCTGGTCGTCGGCAACCCGGCGAACACGAACTGCCTGATCGCCAAGAGCCACGCGCCGGACATCCCGGCGGAGCGCTTCACGGCGATGATGCGCCTCGACCATAATCGCGCGACCGCGCAACTCGCCGCGAAGACCGGCGTGCGCGTGGCGGACGTCACCAACGTGAGCATCTGGGGCAATCACTCCGCGACCCAGTACCCCGACATCAGTCACGCCAAGGTCGCTGGCCGTCCCGCCCCCGAGGTGCTCGCCGACCAGCAGTGGGTCGAGCAGGACTTCATCCCGACCGTGCAAAAGCGCGGCGCCGCGATCATCGAGGCGCGCGGCGCGTCGAGCGCCGCGTCGGCCGCCAACGCCGCGATCGAGCACGTGCACGATTGGGTGAAAGGCACGCCGTCCGGCGATTGGGTTTCGATGGGCGTCGCGTCCGACGGCTCTTACGACATCCCCGAGGGGATCTTCGCCGGACACCCATGCACCTGTGCGGAGGGCCGCTGGTCGATCGTGCGGGACCTGCAGATCGACGATTTCTCGCGCGGGCGCATCGACGCGAGCGTCAAGGAGCTGCAGGAGGAGCGCCAGGCCGTGCAGGAGCTCGGCCTGATCTGAAAGCGCGGGCACCCGGCGGGGCTCGGACCCCGCCGGGGCCTACCATTGACGAGATGATGATGTTCGGACGTCGCAACTTCCAGCTCGCGCGTATCTTCGGCATCCGCATCGGGGTCGGAATCAGCTGGTTTCTGATCCTGTTCCTCTACATCTGGTGGCTGACGCCGTTTTTCCACGAAATACTCGGTGGCTCGCAGACCTCCGCGTACCTGGTAACGGTCGCCAGCGTGCTCTCGCTGTTCTTGACGATGATCCTGCACGAGCTGGGACACGCGCTGGTGGCGCGGCGCAACGGGCTGCAGGTGCTGGGCATCGAGCTGTGGGCGCTCGGGGGAATCACGCGCACCGCGGGGGAGATGCCGGGTCCGGGAGCGGAGCTGCGGATCGCCGCGGCGGGGCCGCTGATGACGCTGTTCGTGGTCGTGCTCAGCGTCAGCGCGGGCGCGATGCTCGCGGCGCATAACCACTTCTTCGAAGTGGCCGTGGCCAAAGGTGGCGTCCACTCCTCTCCGGCCGTGGTTTGGCTGAGCTGGCTGGCGACGCTCAATGTGTTCCTGCTGATCGTCAACCTGGTCCCGGGGCTCCCCTTCGATGGCGGCCAGATCGCGCATGCGCTGATCTGGTGGCGCACGGGCGAGCGCAACCGCGCGACGCATGTCACCGGCCGTCTCGGACAGGGCTTCGCCGTGCTGTTCGGCGCGGCCGGCCTGGCGCTGCTAACGACCCGCAACAGCTTCAGCGGCGTCTTGCTGATGTTCCTCGCGCTGATCGTCTATCAGGGCGCCAGCGCGGCGGTCGCGCAGGGCTTCCTCGGCCAGCGCATCCAGCGGCTGCGCGTCGCCGACGTGATGGACCGCGAGCCGGTCACGATCCCGGCCGCGACCGGGCTGCTCGACGCGCAGGAGCAGTTCTTCCTGCGCTACCGCTGGCCGTGGTTCGCGGTCGTCGACCCCGCGCGCCACTTCCTCGGTGTTGTGCGCTCCGAGCGCGTCGCGAGCGAGATCGCCGCCGGCCGACCCGCGCTGGAGGTCGCGGAGGTGCTGGAGGAGAACCTGCCGATCCGCATCGGCGAGGACCAGCCGCTGGAATCGGTGCTGCGCGCGGAGGGGCTGGGCCGCCTTGGCGCGATGGTCGCGGTGGACGGCGAGGGCGTGCTGCGCGGCGTGGTGACGGTCGCGCAGATCCGCCAGGCGCTGCGGCCCGCGGCGGGCGCCTAGCTAGGCGCCCCGCACCTTTGCAGGAGCTCAAAATGGAGTTTGTTCGGCTAGGGAATCATTCGCGAACGTAAGGATCTCCAAAAACTGAATGTCCTCGAGCCCGGGGCACCGCGCGCGCGGGGCGCGGCCCGATATAGAGTCCCGGTTCATGCCCTCACATGACGTCCTCATCATCGGCGCGGGCCTCGCCGGCCAGCGCGCCGCCCTCGCCGCCGCCCAGACGGGATCGAGCGTCGCGATCATGAGCAAGGTGCACCCGGTGCGCTCGCACTCGGTGGCCGCCGCCGGCGGCATCAACGCCGCGATCAGCGTCGACGACGACTGGCACTCGCACGCGTACGACACCGTCAAGGGCTCGGACTTCCTCGGCGACCAGGACGCGATCGAGATCATGTGCTCGGAGGCGCCGCACGAGGTGATGCACCTCGAGCACATCGGTGTGACCTTCCACCGCAACGACGCCGGCCAGCTCGACCTGCGCGCGTTCGGGGGCGCCTCGATGAAGCGCACGGCCTACGTGGCGGACATCACCGGCCAGGCGATCCTGCACGTACTCTACGAGCAGCTGATGAAGCACCACGAGACGGTGGACCGCTACGAGGAGTGGTTTACGACCTCGCTGCTACAGGACGACACGGGCCGCTGCTGCGGCGTCGTCGCGCGCGACGTGCGCTCGGGGCGCATGGAGCTCTTCCACGCCAAGAACGTGATCCTCGCGTGTGGCGGCGCGGGGCAGGTCTACCGCCCGACGACCAACGCGCTGATCGTGACCGGCGACGGGATCACGCAGGCGTACCGCATCGGGGCGCCGCTGATGGACATGGAGATGGTCCAGTACCACCCGACGACGCTCGTCGAGAACGGCCTGCTGATCACCGAGGGCGCGCGCGGCGAGGGCGCGGTGCTGCTGAACTCCGAGGGCGAGCGCTTCATGGAGAAGTACGCGCCCAACAAGATGGAGCTCGCCTCGCGCGACGTCGTCTCGCGCGCCGAGCAGACCGAGATCCTCGAGGGCCGCGGCGTCGGGCCGGACGGCTCGGGCATCTATCTGGACATCACGAAGGTCCCGCGCAAGCGCACGCTGGAGGCGCTGCGCGAGATCGTGAACATCGGCAAGGACTTCGCGGGGGTGGACATCACGCGCGAGCCGATCATGATCCGCCCGGGCCAGCACTACATCATGGGCGGCGTGAAGACCGATATCAACGGCGCGACGCCGATCGAGGGGCTCTACGCGGCGGGCGAGGTCGCGTGCGTCTCGGTCCACGGCGGCAACCGCCTCGGCGCGAACTCGCTGCTGGACACGCTGATCTTCGGACGCCGCGCCGGCGAACACGCCGCGGCGCGCGGCGCGGGCATGGCGATGCCGAAATCCTCCGACGCGAAGCTGCGCGAGGACGTCGCGCAGATCGACGCAACCATCGCGCGTGAGCGCAGCGGGCGCCGCGTCTCGGAGATCAAGAACGAGCTGGGCGACACGATGAACCAGTACGTCGCGGTCTACCGCGACGAAGAGGGCCTGCAGAAGGCGCACGAGATCGTCAGGCGCCTGCAGGAGGAGGCCAAGAGCGCCTACATCGACGATCGCGGCACGGTCTTCAACCAGGACGTGCTGGGCGCGATCGAGCTCGGCTACATGCTCGACTGCGCCGAGGCGATCGTGGTCGCGGCGATCGAGCGCAAGGAGTCGCGCGGCGCACAGTTCCGCACCGACTTTCCCGCGCGCGAAGACGAGCAGTGGCTCAAGCACATCGACATCTCGCTGAACGGCGACGGGCCCGCGGTCAGCTACTCGCCGGTCACCATCACCCAGTGGCAGCCCGAGGAGCGCAAGTACTGATGATCGGCCCGAACGACTGCACCCCAGCCCGTCGCGCGCCGCGAATGCCGAGCCAGACGGACGCAAGACGGCCCGCGAGCACCCCAAGGAGGCGACCCGCCGATGGCTGAGACCCACCGCCCGCCGGAGCAGTTCACGCTGCGGATGCGCCGCTACGACCCCGAGTCCGGGCAGGCGCCGTACTGGGACGAGCACACGATCGAGCTCGAGCCGCACCGCTCGGTGCTCGAGGGCATCCTGCAGGCGAAAGCGAAGTTCGACGGCTCGATCGGGATCCGCTGCTCGTGCCGCGCGGCGATCTGCGGCTCGTGCGGGGTGCGCATCAACGGCGAACCGGGCCTCGCGTGCCACACGCACCTCGACCACGCCCGCGAGTCGGCCAAGGACGGCGTGATCGAGATCGAGCCGATGGGCAACATGCCGGTGATCAAGGACCTGATCGTCGACATGGACGCGGTGCACTGGAAAAAGATCCAGCGCGTGACGCCGTGGCTGCTCGCCAAGCAGCCCACGCCCGAGCGCGAGCACATCGTGCCGCGCGAGAGCATGGTCGACATCACGCAGTCGATGGCCTGCATCCAGTGCGGCGCGTGCGTCTCGGACTGCCTCGCGATGGAGGTCGACCCGGGCTTCATCGGCCCGGCGGCGCTCGCGAAGTCCTACCGCTTCGTCGGCGACCCGCGCGACGCGCAGCAGCACGAGCGCCTGAACGACCTCGCGCAGGACCCGCAGGGGATTTTCGACTGCACGCACTGCTTCAAGTGCGTCGAGGCCTGCCCGAAGGATGTCAACCCGATGGGCCAGATCATGCGCCTGCGGCGGATCGCGACCTCCGACCAGCACATCGTCGATCAGAACAACGGCGAGCGCCACGAGGCGGCGATGACGACGCTGGTGCGCGACTACGGTCTCAACCACGAGGCCGAACTGCTGCCGCGCTCCTACGGCGGCAACTCGTGGTTCGGCAAACTGCACCCCGCGGCCGGCAAAGAGCTGCTCTCTTCGCTGCCCGTCGCGATCAAGGCGATCTTGCGCGGGAAGATGAGCCTGAAGCTGATCCTGTTCGGCCACAAGCTCCACAGCCAGGACCTGAAAGCGGTGCAGCGCATCTACCAGACCGTCGAGAGCCGCCCGCAGCGCTACGAGCTGAACCTGTACATCTCCGGGGAGGACGAAGACGACGAGGCCGCGACGCCGGTCGGCGCGGGAGTCGCCGCGGGTGCAGGCAGCGGTGGAGCGGACGCCGGTGGAGCAGGCGCCGGCAACGAGACGTCCGCGGACGCGGACCCAAAGGGAGCGTGAGCGCATGAAGGTCGCCTACTGGCCCGGCTGCGTGAGCCGTGGCTTCACCCCCGAGCTGCACGGCTCGATGGCGAAGGTCGCGCCGCTGCTCGACCTCGAGCTCGTGCCGCTCGATCGCGCGAGCTGCTGCGGAGCGGGGATCATCGCCGAGCACAACCAGGAGCTCGCGGACACGCTCAACGCGCGCACCTTCGCACTCGCGCAGCAGGTGCAGGGCGCGGAGCTGATGATGAACATCTGCTCGACCTGCCAGGGCGCGCAGAGCGAGTGCCAGGAGCGCCTCGACGCGAGCGCGGAGTACCGCGGCCTCGTCAACCAGACGCTCGCCCCCGAGGGTCTCTCCTACGAGAAGGGCCTCACCAACAAGAACTTCCTGTGGCTGCTCGTCGAGGAGATCGGCCTCGACACGCTGCGCGCGCGCGTGAAGCGCCCGCTCACGAACCTCAAGGTGGGACCCTTCTACGGCTGCTACATCGTGCGTCCGCGCAAGCGCCTGCAGATCGATGGGGAGCAGCCCCGCGACCACTACCTCGAGCAGGTCATCGACGCCCTCGGCGGCACCGTGATCGAGTACGCCGGCATGCGCAAGTGCTGCGGCTTCCCGATCGTCACGATGAACAAGGAAGCCTCGCTCAAGCAGGCCGGGCGGCATCTCGGCGACGCGCTCGACGCCGACGCGGACTGCCTCGTCACGCCCTGCCCCCTGTGCCATCTCAACCTCGACCTGCAGCAGCCCGCCGCCGAAAACACGGTCGGGCGGGAGCTGAACATGCCCGTCCTGCATCTCCCGCAGCTCGTCGGCCTCGCACTTGGGCTGGACCCGAAGGAGCTCGGCATGCAGCGCCACGTCGTGCGACCCACATCGGTGATCGACTGGTCCACCGCGGTCGTCGGCGCCGCGGCGTGAGCTAACCCCCGGCCAGTTCCAGCGCGTAGGAGAGCCAGAACTGGCCAGCCGGCGGAGCTCCGGGGCGACAACTGCCGTCGGACTCCCCGGGTTGCTTGACCCACAGGTAGGCGTCGAGGAGCCGCTCGCCGGTTTGCGTCGACGGCGCACGCCCCAGCGCACGGCCGGGCGGGTTGCACCACGGCACCGAGTCCGCCGGGTTCGTGTCGGGGCCGTTGCCGTTGCGGCTCGTGTCGATCACGAAATGCGCGCCGCCCAGCAGCCGCGAGAGCTGCGTGCCGTACGCGATGCTCGCCGCGTCGGAGTGGAAGTTGGCGACGTTCAGCGCGAACCCCGCCGCGCGCGCGATCCCGGCCGCGCGCAATGGACCCGCGAGCCGGCTCGGCGGCTTGATCCAGCCGGGGTTGCCCGCATCGATGTACACGCTCGCCGCGGAATCGCGCTCGAGGGTTTCGATGGCCCCGCGCAGCAGTGCGAGCCGCGCGAGTGCGTCGCTCACGCTGAGACAGCCGCTCAGCACCTCCGGCACCGCGTCCGGCTCGAGGATCACAACCGCCCGCCGCCGCCCGATGCCCGCCGCGAGCTGCGCGATCCACGCCATGTATTGCGCCGCCGTGCCCGCGCCGCCCGCGGAGTAGCCGCTCGCGCAGTCGCGGTGCGGGATCGCGTACGCCACGAGCACCGCCAGCCGACTCGCGGCCGTCGCGGCGCCCACGAGCGAGCTCACCTGCGACTCCACCGGCGCCGCGACGCTCGTGAACCACGTCGCCGTCGGCTCGCTCGCGATTCGCTGCGCCAGCAATTCGCCGTCGCGCGCGTCGCCCCGCGCCTGCAGTTCGCGCGCGACCCGCGCCGCCGCGTTGTTTGGATTGACGTAGAGCGTCTGCCCGGCCAGCGGATCGCCCACACTCGTGCCGCGCGCCCGCCCGCGCGCGGACCCGGGGGAGCCTTGTGCGCTCCGCACGCTCTCCGCGCCCCCAACGCTGCCCGCGCTGCCCGCGCTGGTCGCCTCCGGTGCAACCGTCGACGCGCACGCGCCGATCGCGATCGCGATCGCCGTGGCGAGCAACAGGGCAAGAGCCGTCCGACGCCTCATCGTGGCGCCCACAGTTTAAGCGACCACTTGCACCCAGCGGGCCACAGACGGGACGCCCTTGGCGTTGTCGACGAACAGCATGTACCAGCCGAGCGGCACCAGGCTCTGCTGCGGCGGAATCGTCACGTGCACGCCGTCCGCGGTCCGCGTGAACGCGAGCGTGATCGAGCGCTGCTCGAGATCCGTGTCGTGCGTCGCCGCGCTGGGATGGATCAGGCGGACCTTCTGGATGTCCGCCGGGCTCGACGTCGTGAAGGTCGTCGACGCGCCAAGCGCGACCTGCTGCGGGCCACCGCTGATGACCGGCCGCGGACCGTGAAACAGATACGGGGGCGAGTAGATCTCGATGCGCTGCTCGAAGTACCCCGGCGCGGTGTCTTCGCTGTTGCCGTAGAGCGGGTTCGAGCCGAGCGTCGCCACGCGCCCGTCCGGCAGCAGCACCGCCTCCGAATGGTAGTCGCGCCCGATCGACGGCGACGCCGCGACCGTGAACGTGTTCGTGTCCGGGTGGTAGATCCGCGCGATGTGGTTGTCGCTCGCGCGCTCCCCGCGGTACTGCTTCGCGCCGCCCGTCACGAGCACCGTGTCATCGGGCAGGATCACCGACAGCGGATAGCGCGCCGGCTGCGCCAGCCGCGGCCCCGCCGTGTAGGTCGGGTGCGGCGAGGCGAGGTCCGCGATCGCCGTGCGCGCGGTCACCAACGGTGAGGTGCCCACGCCGCCGCCGCCGAGAATCATCACCTTCTGCGCCTGCGCCGGCGGCAGCAGCACCGAGCCGCTGGTCTCCGTCTCGGTCGGATCCGGCAAGCCGGGCACGAACTGGAAGCTGTTGTTCTTCAGATTCCACAGGCCAGGCTTGCGGCCCTCAGTCGCAGGACCGTAGCCGGTGCTCGAGCCCGAGTAGAACAGCTTGCCGCTCGCGGTCAGGAAGAGCGCCGGGTAGGTCGGGAAGTAGCGGAACGGGCCTTTGCTCCAATGCCCGGTCTTGGGGTCGAAGATGTCGTTGTTGCCGGGCGAGATCACGCCCGCGCCGTCGAGCCCCGAGACCGCCATGATCTCCCCGTTTTCCAGCGTCGTCAGCGTCGGATACCAGCGCTTGTGCGGCATCGGCAGGACCGCGACGTAGCGTTCGGTCTGCGGATCGAACTCGAACGCCAGATTCGTGCCCTGGAAGTTCTGCTTTTCGAGAGTCATCCGCTGGCCCTCCGCGGTCAGCGCCGCCGCCTCGGCAGGCGTGAGGCCGACGATGTGGTACGGCGTGTGGCCCGCGACCACGCCCGCGTGGCCCTTGGCGAGCGCATCGACCCAGACGTCGGTGTCCGACGGCCGGATCATCGGCCGGCCGTGCCGGTCGTAGGCGCGAGTGCCGCCCGACAGCGTGATCGCGACGTCGCTCTTGAACAGCGCGCCGTCGGGCGCGACGAAGATCGTGCCCTGCGCGAGCGTGTAGGAGACGAGCGAGTCGTTCTCGATGTACATCGCCCCGCCCGCGTACTTCACCGCGCTCGCGAGCACCTCGTAGCGCGACGTCCCGCCCGCGACGAGCAGATTGCCGTTGGGCAGGAACGCGTGGCCGCCGCAAAACATGTCGGCCGGCGTCGGGATCAGCTTGGCCTTGCCCGTCTTCGGATCCCACAGCAGCGTCTTGAACGTGCCCCGTTCGAAGAACTGCTGGTTGTTGCCACTGCCCGCCACGATCAGCAGCTTGCCCGTCTGCAGCAGCGCCGTGTGAACCGCATCGACGCGGTCGGGCGTCGGCACTTCGACGACCTGCCAATGCCCGTACTTGGCCTCATACGAGGGGCGATCGATTTCGTACTGGTGGATCGCCGCGGAGACATACTGCGTGATCACCGGGCTGTTCGCGGCGATCACCGCGACCACGACCGCGAGCACCACGTAGTGGCGCGGCCTATGCAGCGGGCTCTTGAGGCGGCGGCGCAGCGCCTTCAGGCGCACCCCGCGGATCGGGTTTCCGATGCTCACGCGGCCTCACACCGACCCTCACACGAACTGCGTATCCGAGCCGTCATGCCGCCTCCCGCTCGAGCGCAAGCGTCGCAGTGGAGATCTCGAGCGCGGAAGTCGACTCCGGCAGCAGACCGCTCTCGATCGCAGCGGCGCGCTCGACGGCAGAACGCACGACGGCCCGCGCCCGGCGCTCGCCGCGGCGCCACAACGCGATCGGCGTCAGGCAGACCGAGCACGCGACCAGCGGCCAGAAGCAGACCACCGGGCTCGCGTGGTGCAAGATCAGCGCCGCCACGAGCGAGCAGCCGATCAAGCCGCCCCACTGCAGCTGCCGGCGGAAGGTCGACAGGCGATCCGGATTGGCCGCGTCCCCCTTTGGGGTGATCACGAAGCGCGCCGGACGGCGCAGCACGGCCCCGATCAGCGCGGACGCGTACAGCGGCGAGGAGAGCACCGACATCAACATGCCGATCAAGCCGAAGGAGCCCTTGACCTCGTAGGGGCTGACGTTGTAGCGGCGGTTCCACACGTACAGCGCGAACTGCAGCGCCGCCGTATCGACGTAGAGCGCCAGCCACACGTTGACCGGCACGTCGATGCCGCTCGCGCCGACCGCGAGGTAGAGCACGCTGCCAATCGCACCGAGGATCCACGCGATCGCCATCGAGGGATAGAAGATCGAGATCAGCCCGTAGTGCAGGAGCTGGCCCGGCTGCAGGCGCCAGAAGCGCCGCCAGAAGTCGCGCCGCAGGACCTCGAAGGTCCCGCGCGACCAGCGCATCTGCTGGCTGAAGTAGTCCGTCCAGCACGCCGGTCCCTCGCCGTGCGCGAGCACATCGGGGGTGTAGACCGACTTCCAACGCCGCCCCGTAATCGCGTTGCGGCGCGTGTGCAGCTGAAAGCCCGTCGCCATGTCCTCGGTGACGGAGTCGCGCAGGCCGCCGATGCTCTGCAGCGCGCAGACCCGCATCGCGTTGTTGGTCCCCACCAGCATCGCGCAGTTGTGCAGGTTCGCCGCGCGCTGGATCACACTGTGAAAGGGGAACTGCTGGGACTCCGCGCCCATCGTCACGAAGTTGTTGCAGTTCGCGTAGTTCTGCGGGCCGACCACATACGCGACGTCCGGGTCGCGGAAGTAACCGAGCAGTCGTTCCAGGTAGTTCGGCACCGGCACGTGATCGGGGTCGACCATCGCGAGCACGTCATAGCCGCCCCCGTGCGCGGCCAGCCAGGCGTTGTAGTTGCCGTGCTTGGACTTCGCCTTGTACGGTCCCGCGGGGCGGTTCCAAGCCGCGACGTCCCTGCGCGTGAAGTGCCGCACCCCCAGCTCAGCGCACATCTCCTTGACCGCACCATCGTCCTCCTCGTCCAACAGCCAGACGTCGACCGTGCCCGCGTATTCGATCGCGCGCGCCGCGCGCAGCGTCCGACGCACCATCGCCAGCGGCTCCTTGCTCGGCACGATCGTCGTCGCGAACGCCACCCGCAGGTCAGCGGGCGCGCGCACCGGGATCGGGTTGCGCACCGCCAGCGACGCGACCGCCAGCGAGACCACGTTGGCCATCCGCATCAGCTCCATCACGCCGATCGCGACGACGACGAAGATGTTCGCCGCGTTCAGCGCCGCGCGATCGCCGAGCGAGGGGAAGTGCTGGGGCGCCAGCAGCCAGACCACGAAGGCGATCTCGACCGACATGCAGAGCAGTGTGATCAGGATCGTCCGCAGCGGGTGCTTGCGCTCGAGGCGCAGCAAGCTGCGGTAGCGGACCTCGTACGCCGCGCCATCCTCCGGGGGCTCCGTGAGCGCGCCGGCGAGCAGCGTGTGCTCGTAGTGGGGGAAACTCGCCATCCTTGGCCAAATAACCCCTCCCACATACCTATCTTTTCACGTGCGCGCCGCACGCTGCTGCGAGAATCGTCCAAGCGTGGCCCGTCGATTCAAGCTCGCGGGCAGCGCGACCCGATCCACGTCTGTGCGTCTCGCTTTCCTCCGCGCCTCCGCACCGCCGGCGATCGCCCTCGCGGTCCTGTTTGGCGCGATCGCCCTCGCGGTCCTGTTTGGCGCGATCTCGCCGGTCGCGCAAGCGCACCCCACCAGGCGCCCGCAGCCGACCAGGCACCATCACACGCACAAGGGTCGCAAGCATTCGCGCGCGCAGGCGACACCGTCGCGGCGTCGGCGGTCCTCGACGGGCTCCCCCAAGGACTCCGGCTCGCCACCGGCCGCTCCGACGGCGCCAACCCCAGCCGCCCTCCCATCCGCGCCGATTACCTCTCCCCCTCTGCCGCCTCCGTCAAGTCCCCCGGTCACATCCCCGCCGAGCGCGTCCCCCCAACCGCCGGCCTCCGAACCACCGGTTCCCAAGCCACCAGCCGCTGAGCCACCCACCACCGAACCCCCGACCACCAAACCACCCGGCTCCGAACAACCCGGCTCCGAACAACCCGGCTCCGAACTGCCGGGCTCCGAACCACCGTCCTCTGGCTCGCCGCCCGCGTCCGCCGACCCGTTCGCCGGGCGGAGCCTCTACGTAGAACCCGACTCGCCGGCCGCCACCACCGCGCAGCAATGGGCCGGCGAAGGACGCACGAGCGAAGCGGCCCAGCTCGACAAGATCGCCTCGCAGCCGGTCGCGCAGTGGTTCGGGGACTGGTCCTACGGCCACGGCGGCACCGAGGGCGACGTGAACTGGTGGGTCGGCGCGGCGACCGCGGCCGGCGCGCTGCCGGTCCTCGTGGCCTACGACATCCCGTGGCGCGACTGCAGCCAGTACTCCTCCGGGGGCGCCGCGAGCGCCGCGGCCTACGAACAGTTCATCGACGCGATGGTCGCCGGCATCGGCGCTCGACGCGCGGTCGTGATCGTCGAGCCCGACGCGCTCGCCGAGCTGGAATGCCTGCCCGAAGGCGAGCAGACGACGTACTACTCGCTGCTCGAATACGCCGTCGCGCATCTCAGCGCCGACCCGCTCGTCTCGGTCTATCTCGACGCCGGCAACGCCGGCTGGCAGTCGGCGAGTACGATGGCCGCTCGCCTGCGGAAAGCCGGGGTCGCGAAAGCGCGCGGCTTCTCCCTGAACGTCTCGAACTTCGATACGACCGCCTCCGAGACCGCTTATGGCGAAGCGATCGTCAAAGGGCTGGGGAGCGCAAAGCAGTTCGTGATCGACACGAGCCGCAACGGACGCGGACCGGCGGCGGGCAGCGCGTGGTGCAATCCGCCGGGGCGCGGCCTGGGCGCCGCGCCCACCGCGCAGACCGGCAACCCGCTGGTCGACGCGTACCTCTGGATCAAGCACCCCGGCGAGTCCGACGGCACCTGCAACGGCGGCCCCGCGGCCGGGCAGTGGTGGGCGCGGTACGCGCTCGAACTCGCCGCGAACGCCAGCCCCTAGCGCCACCGCGCGCGGGACGACTGCAACCCTTGCGCCACCGCCCGCGGGACGACGGCAGCCCCTAGCACCACTCCGCGCGGGGCAACCTCTAGGCTGCTGTGCGTGCGAATCCTCACCGTCGTCGGCAACCGCCCGCAGTTCGTCAAGGCCGCGGCCGTCTCGGCGCCGCTGCGCGCCGAGCACGACGAGCTGCTCGTGCACACCGGCCAGCACCACGACGCGGAGCTCTCCGAGGTCTTCTTCGCGGAGCTCGGCCTCGCGCGCCCCGATCGCGAGCTCGGCATCGGGGGCGACTCGAACACCTCCCAGACCGCGCGCATGCTCGCCGCGCTCGAGCCGCTGCTCGCGCACGAGCAGCCCGACGCGGTGCTCGTCTATGGCGACACCAACTCAACGCTCGCCGGAGGACTCGCGGCGGCGCAGGCGCAGATCCCGGTCGTCCACGTCGAGGCGGGGATGCGCTCGTTCGACCGCGCGATGCCCGAGGAGCTCAACCGCGTGCTCAGCGACCATCTCAGTACGTTGCTGCTGTGCGCCTCGCAGACCGCCGCGGAGAATCTCAGAGCGGAGTCGATCGCCGGGCGGGTCGAGGTCGTGGGGGACGTGATGGTCGACGTCGCGCTACGCCGCCAACCGGCGGCGCGCGCGGACTCCAACACGCTGGCGGCGCACGGCGTGCGGTCGGGCTCCTACCTGCTCGTCACCGCGCACCGCGCCGGCAACGTCGATGATCCCGAGCGCCTGCGCGCGCTGGTCGCGCTCGTCCGCGCGCTCCCCGGACCGGTCGT
Source organism: Solirubrobacteraceae bacterium (assembly GCA_035483545.1). Classification (GTDB taxonomy): domain Bacteria; phylum Actinomycetota; class Thermoleophilia; order Solirubrobacterales; family Solirubrobacteraceae; genus Palsa-744. The sequence continues at coordinate 73,430 of DATHPS010000010.1, forward strand.
CTTTCCGCTGCACCCTCGCACGCGCGCGCGCCTGCGCGATGCGCGGCTGCTGGACGAGCTCGCCGGGCTCGACACCGTCCACGTGGCCCAGCCCCTCGGCTACCTCGAGTTCAGCGCGCTGCTCTGCCAGGCGCGCGCGGTGCTGAGCGATTCCGGTGGCGTCCAGAAGGAGGCGTACCTTGCCGGGGTGCCCTGCGTGACGCTGCGAGCGAATACCGAGTGGGTCGAGACCGTGCAGAGCGGCTGGAACACGCTCGTCGACCTCGACCGCGCCGCAGCGCTCGCGGCACTGGCGAGCGAGCCGCCGCACGAGCGTCCCGCGCTCTACGGCGACGGCCACGCCGCCGAGCGCTGCGTACGCGCGATCGGGGCGCTCGCCTCATGAGCGCGCCGGGGGGCGAGCCGACGGGCGAGAACCCGGCAGGCGCACCCGAGCGCGAGCCGACCGGCGGCGCCCGCATCCCGCCCGAGCGCGAGCTGACCGTCGGCGTCGTGGGCCTCGGCTACTGGGGGCCGAACCTCGCGCGCAACTTCGCGGCGCTGCCGGGTTGCCGCGTGAGCTGGCTGTGCGACGCCTCCGAGCAGGCGCGTGCGCGCGTCGCGCAGACGCTGCCGCAGGCGCGCACGGCGGACACGATCGACGAGTTGCTGGCCGACCCCGAGCTCGACGCGGTCGTGCTCGCGACACCGGTGCCCACCCACGCCGAGCTCGCCGCGCGCGTGGCGCGCGCAGCCAAGCACTGCTTCGTCGAGAAGCCCCTCGCGACCTCCGCCGCCGACGCCGAACGGGCGGTCGCCGCGGCCGTGCAGGCCGGCACGGTGCTGATGGTCGGGCACCTGCTCGAGTACCACCCCGCGGTGGCGCGCCTGAAGGAGCTGCTCGACGCCGGCGAGCTGGGGCCGCTGTACTACGTCTACGGCAACCGCCTGAACCTCGGCAAGCTGCGCGCCGACGAGAACGCGCTGTGGAGCCTCGGCGCGCACGACGTCTCGGTCGTCCTGCACCTGATCGACGAAGAGCCCGCGGAGTGCATCGCGCACGGGCGCGCGTTCGTGCGCGATGGGGTCGAGGACGTCGTCTTCTGCTACCTGCGCTTTCCCTCGGGGATCGTCGCGCACCTGCACCTCTCGTGGCTGGACCCGCACAAGGAGCGGCGCCTGACGGTCGTCGGGGCGCGGCGCATGGCGACCTTCGACGACATGCAGCTCGAGGGCAAGCTCACCGTCTACGACAAGGGCTTCGACGAGGACGTGCGCTCGTGGGGCGAGTACGTCGCGCGCTCCGGCGAGATCTTCTCGCCGCAGATCTCAAGCGTCGAGCCTCTGCGCGTGGAGTGCGAACACTTCCTGGAGTGCGTTCGCACCGACGCGCGACCGCGCTCCGATGGTCACAGCGGCCTGCGCGTCGTGCGCGTGCTCGAGCAGCTGCAGCGCTCGCTCGACGCCTGACCACAGGACTGCCGAGCGCGAGGCGGCCCGCCGTGGCCAGTTGTCTTTTTGGAGATCCTTGTAGTGCGAAACTATTCTCGCGCGCAAGATTCTCGAGAAACTGAATGCGCAGGCGTATACGAGGCGAGCCATCGCTTGTGCGGCGCCGCGCATTAACGGCAGAGGGCCCGCCAGGTGCGGGCCCTCCACCGTGCTGCTAACTATCGCGCTGCTTGCTTACTTCTTCTTCTTGGACTTTTTGGCCTTCTTGTGCTTCTTGCTTTTCTTCGATGCAGCGTGGGCCTTGTGGCCCTTGGAGCCTGCCGTGTAGGCCGAGACACCGCCGGAGGCGCCACCGCTGGTGGTGCTGCCGGAAGCGGCCGGAGTACCCGACGTGGTGCCGGTGACCGCGGCCGCGACAGTCGTCGCAACCGTCTGGACCTGCTGCGAGGCGGCCGCTGCTGCTTCTGCTGCCGCTTCTTTTTCGTGCTTTGCTTTTTCAGCGGCCTCTTCGGCTTCGCGAACTTTCTTAGCCGCTTCGATTTCCGCTGTGGTCTTGTGTTCTGCTTCTTCTTTAGCGGTCGCTTCTTCGTCGGCTTTCTTCTTAGCCGCTTCTTCGGTTGCCCGCTTTTCTTCGTTTTCTGCTTTGGTCTTCGCTGCTTTTTCTTCTGCTTTCACGCTGGCCGCGTTCCCCGCGAAGGAGAACATGTGGTCGCGCGTGATGCCCTCGTTGATGTAGTGCGTCGTCACATCAACTTCGCTTTCGGTGCTGTTCGTCACCTCGATGGCTGCGAGACCCTGCGAGTTGGTCGTCTCACAGAGGTAGTTCGTGCCTTCGTTGGACGGATCGATCACGGTGCTGCCGCTGAGGTAGACCGTGGTGCCCGCGCCGAAGCCAAGCAGGCCTTCGGTGTCGACGATGTGGCCATCGAAGGAGGCGATCCCGCTGTTGGACGTGGTGTTGAAGCACACTTCCTCGCCCACGAACGGGTAGCCATCGATGTCCTGCGCCTTCGCGACGATGATGCGGATGTTCTGGTCAGCCGGCGACGTGCCCTTCGGGAACTCATAGGTTTCCTTGAGCCACAGCGACTTGACCGTCTTGACCAGCGGTTCTGAGGTCACCGGCCGGTAATCGACAGGCTCGTACGGGTACACACCGGTGGCCGTGATCGAGGAGTTGCCGATTTCCTTTTCGTACAGCGATTCGAGGTCGCATCCGTTGTTCGTATCGGACGAGACACCGAGGTTTTCGAAGTAGAAACCATCACCCGGCGTGTACGTCACGTAGGCCTCGCCACGCTCGTCCGTGTAGAACGTTTCGCGGAGATCGCCGCCCGGGGTGAAGTAGTCGTCTTCTTCGGTCGCGTCCGTCGACTTGCCGGGGGCCCTTCTGAGGCAGCCCGTGGCGTGCGCGGAGCGCGGTTCGCTGCTCAGCACCGAGTTCCAGAATGTGTACGGTTCGGGGTGCTTGTTGAGGAACCCGGGGAAGTCGCCACCGGGGCTCGAGCCGTCGATGCCCGACGCCTCGTTGACCGGGCGGTTCGTCGCCGGGATGTACTCGCCGTAGTAGGGGTTGTAGAGGTTGTCTGCTTCTTCGGCGTCGCCGTTGAAGTTGCGGCTGTAGATCTGGGCCTTGCTGGCACCCGAGATCTGGCCGACTCCGTTGATGCCGCCCGGAGTGTTCGGCGCGATCCTGACGTCGACGCGGAGCGCCGGCATCGGCGCGTCGTCGGCGTTGACTTCGCCGTTGCTGAGGAGCGTCTCTTCCGCGGCCTGCGGGTCGAATGGCCCGATGGTCGCGGTTGCGCCCGACGTGTAGTCGCTAAACGCGGGACGGTAGAAGTCCGCCTTCAGCGGGCCTTCGGTCGAGCTGGCGTTGTCGTTGCCGTTGCCGTTGCCCGGCGAGCCGTGGATGTCCCAGAGCCCGGGGTTGGTGCCCGGAGCTTCTGTTTCTTCCGAGGAGCTCGCGAGGTTCTTAGCGAGTTCTTCCCACGCTTCGGGCAGCGTGTAGGAGGAGCTTTCCAGGATGTTCGACAGCGGAGATTCTTTGACGACCGGGAAGCTACCCGTGACTTTGATCTGGATCAGACCTTTGTCTTCGTTGGTAGCGCCCTCGGGGCTGAACGGTGAAGGCACGAATGAGCCGTCGCCGCTCGGGTCGCCGAGGAAGTGGGACAGGTTGCCCTGACCCTCGCCACTCAGCTGCGACTGGAACGTTTCGGTCCCGGAGCCGCTGAGGCTCGCCTCGGAGAGCGTGGGCTTGTTGGCCGTGAGCCAGATCACCAGGAACTGGTGGGAGTAGACGATTTCGTCGCTGCCCTGTTCCCTGACGACGAGGCGGATGCGCGAGAGACCGGGGTTGAGCGACTTGTAGTCGGTCGCAACGCAGCCCTCGTGGCCCCCGTCGCCGATTTCATGAGCCGGCTCGGAGGACTGGAAGAACGCGGACGGCCCCGGGTCGAAGATCTGACCGAGGTTGTTGCCGGCGTCCCCGTCGGGCGTGGGCGGCTGGAACTGATAGCCCGACCAATCCTCGACGGCATAGTTGGCGTACTGCAGATCCGAGTTGATGACGGGGTCGCACGCGACGATGCGCACGTGCTCACCCACCCACGCGACGTAGGGGATGTTGGCGCTCTGCGGGCCGTCGCCTGCGGGGCCCGGGTTGGGAGCGGCAACGGCGCCAGCCGTCAGCGCGCTCATCGCAAGCACCGCCGCTCCAGCCGCGGCCGTTAGGCCCGCGGTCCATTTCCTTGTTCTTGGTGATCGCATTTTCATGCGTGCCTCCTCCTTGAGAGGGGAACTTGAGTGCTTCCGATTGACATGACAGGTAGCGACAGACCCACTTCGGGCAAAGTCGCGGCCGGGACACTAGTGTCTGACCGACGCGCTCCACAATCGTCCGGAGGGGTGGTCTTTGACCCCGAGCGAACGGGTAGGTAATGGCTACCCCTAGGGGTAGCCCTTCGCTGAATTCCCAGGCTCGGAGCCAAATCGCGCGCTAAGCGCGCGGACGGCGACTCGAGGCGCCGCGAAAAGCGTCGACGCGCTCACCGCTCCGCCTCCGATGTATTCGTCTCCTCCAGCCGATCTTCCTGCCGATGCCGTTGCTTGAAATTGCCCTGTCGCGCACGCCCGTCTGGGCTATCGCGCATCGGCCTCTTGCGCGTTGGTTTTCCACCCGCATCGCCCGGCTCCGCTCCTCCATCGGACTCGGGCTGGGTGGCGCGTGCCGCCTGGATGCGGTTGTGGACCCCGAGACGCGAATAGATCACCCTCAGGTGGAACTTGACGGTGTTCGCCGAGATCATCAAACGCTCGGCGATCTCGCGGTTGCGCATCCCAGCCGCCGCGAGCTCCAAGACCTCGCGCTCGCGCATACTCAGCGAGTCGAGCGGAGTCGCACTCGCGGGCTCGAGCGAGACATCCTGCCAGCCCGAGGGCATCACGGAGCGACCCTCGAGGACGTGCTGGAAGGCGAGCATCACCTCCTCCACCGAGTCCGACTTGAGCACGAGCCCCTCGACATCCTCGTCGATCGCGCCGCGCAGGACCGGTGGGGCGAGCGGGGGCTCACACAGCAGCAGGATCTTGAGCTTGGGGTGCGCGCGGCGAACCTCGGCGAGGACGGCGATGCCACAGGCGGGGTCATCGGCGTCGATGATCGCGATCTGCGCCTCGCTCGAGTCGGTGCTCAGGTCCTGTCGGAGCTCACGTGGCGTGGCGTAGACACCCATCACGCGATTGC
>DATHPS010000011.1:0-122629 GCA_035483545.1 Solirubrobacteraceae bacterium
TTCGCGATCATCCCCTTCGGCAACGTCCAGCACATCTTCGGGACACCGGTCGGGCTGTACGGGATCGACGTCTCGATCGGGCCGCTGTACCTGTTCGCGTTCGGCGCGGTCGCCTTCTACGGGATCATGCTCGGCGGCTGGTCCTCGGGCTCGAAGTACTCGTTCCTCGGCGCGATGCGCGGCGCGGCGCAGCTCATCTCCTACGAGGTCTCTCAGGGCCTGGCGCTCGTCGGGGTGATCTTCACCGCGCAGACGCTGTCGCTGACCGGCATCGTCCAGGCGCAGGCGGGCATGTGGTACATCGTGCCGCAGTTCTTCGGGTTCCTGATCTTCCTCACCGCGAGCTTCGCCGAGATCAACCGCGCGCCGTTCGATCTGACGGAGGCCGACGCCGAGCTCGTCGGCGGCTACAACACCGAGTTCGGCGGCGGGCGCTTCGCGTCCTACTACTTCGCGGAGTACCTCAACGTGCTCGTGGTCTCCGGCATCGTCACGACCGTGTTCCTGGGCGGCTGGCTGCTGCCGTTCGGCATCCACCCGCCGGGCTGGGTCGATCCGTTCGTGGTGCTCTTCAAGATGTCGCTCTTCACTTTCTTCTTCATCTGGGTCCGCGCGACGCTGCCGCGCCTGCGCTACGACCAGCTGATGAGCTTCGGTTGGAAGATCCTGCTGCCGCTGGCGACCCTCAACGCGCTCGTTACGGCCGTGCTCGTGGTGGTGACGCACTGATGTGGACCCCCGGCGATGACCTCATCGAGGTCCAGCGCGCTCCCGCGCCGGGCGCGACGCGCAGCACTTGGCGCACGTTCCGCGAGACCGTGCGCGGCCTGATGACGACCTTCGGCCGCTTCCTTGAGACGCCCGTCACGGTCCAGTACCCGGAGGAGAAGACGCCGGTCTACCCGCGCTTCCGCGGACGCCACAAGCTGCACCGCTTCGACGAGACCCCCCATGACGGGGGGCAGGGCGGCTTGGAGAAGTGCGTCGGCTGCTCGCTCTGCGCCGCGGCGTGCCCGGCGGACTGCATCCGCGTCGTCGCCGCCGAGAACACGCCTGAGAATCGCGTCTCCGCGGGCGAGCGCTACGCGGCGGTCTACGAGATTAACCTGTCGCGCTGCATCTTCTGCGGCTACTGCGAGATCGCGTGCCCGTTCGACGCGATCACTATGGGTCACGACTACGAGCTCTCCGACTACGACCGCTCGGACCTGATCTTCACCAAGGAGATGCTGCTCGCCGAGCCACTGGAGCGCACGCCGCTGAGGAACGAGGGGGAGTAGCGGATGAGCGCGGCAGCAGAACCGATGGCGGCATGGACGAAGGCACGGATGAGCGCACCGCGCGCGCAGATTGAGTTCTCTTTTTGGAGAAGTTTCCAAGTCGGAACTATTCCGATCGAAACGAACTCTAAAAATAGAACTACCGATTCCCCGCATGAGCGGCAGCGGGAGCACAAGCGATGAGCGCGCTGCTCTTCTTTCTCGCGGCTGCGGGTGCGATCTCGGGCGCGGTCGGGGTGGTCGTGCTGCGCGACCCGTTCTACTGCGTGCTGGCGCTGGTCGGCCACCTGCTCTCGCTCGCGGTGCTGTTCTTGCTGCTGCGCGCGGAATTCGTCGCGGCGGTCCAGGTTGTGGTCTACGCGGGCGCGGTAATGGTGCTCTACGTGTTCGTGGTCGCGTACGTCGGCGACGGCGGCGACACTCTGGGCGAACGGCTACGCCGTGGCGGCGTCGCCCAGACCGGCGGCGCGCGGCTACGCCTGGGCTCGGCGCTGCTCGGCGGGGCGCTGCTCGTCGAGCTGCTGATCGCCCTGCTCGGCTCGGGGCTGAAGGCGATTGGCGAATACGGCGCTCCGTACGCGCCCGGCCCGCGGGCGTACGGGACGCCGGCCTACATCGGCAACTTGCTGCTGACGCGCTTCCTGCTCGCGTTCGAGACCGCGTCGTTCCTGCTGCTGATCGCCGCAGTCGGCGCGGTCGTGCTCGCGCGCCGGCGCGGCGGCCTCGACGACGAGCCTGAGCTGTTCGCGCCGCTGCACCTCACGCGCCCGCAGGGCACGGGCACGATGGCCGAGGGCGTCGGAGGGCAGCGCCGGTGAGCATCGCGTGGTACCTCGCGGCTTCCGCGATCGTCTTCGCGCTGGGCGCGATCGGCGTGATGACGCGGCGCAACCCGCTCGTCGTGCTGCTCTGCCTGGAGCTGATGCTCAACGGCGCGAACCTCTCCCTGATCGCGTTCGCGCGCATGTGGGGCAACGGCGACGGGCAGATCCTCGCGCTGATCGTGATGACGGTCGCGGCGTGCGAGGTCTGCATCGGCCTCGGCATGATCGTCGCGATCTACCGCCGCCAGCTGCCGCTGGACGTCGATGAGCTCAGGGAGCTCCAGGGATGAGCGCGACGACCTACGGCTGGCTGGTGCTGGCGTTCCCGCTGCTCGGGACGCTCGTGATCGGCTTCGGTTTCCGGGTGCTGCCCGGCCGGACCGCCGGCTGGATCGGGACGGCTGCGATCGGACTCGCGTTCCTCGCGGCGCTCGGCGCGCTGATCGCGATGCAGGGCGAACCGCCCGCGCACCGCGAGCTGACCTCATCGCTGTGGAGCTACGCGGTGACGGTCGGCATCGACGCGCACGCCTCGATCCTCGTTGACCCGCTGTCGGTCTACATGATCCTGATCGTGAGCGGGATCTCGACCATGATTCACCTCTACTCGGTCTCCTACCTCGAAGAGGACCGCGGCTTCGCGCGCTACTTCGCGTACCTCAACTTCTTCGTGTTCTCGATGCTGCTGCTCGTGCTCGCGGGCAACTTCCTGCTGCTGATCGTCGGCTGGGCCTTCGTCGGTGCCGCCTCCTATCTGCTGATCTCTTTCTGGTATCGACGAACGACTGCGACCCGCGCGGGGATCAAGGCGTTCGTGATCAACGTCCTCGGCGACGCGGGACTCGTGCTGGGGACGTACTTCATCTTCAAGCACACCGGGACGCTCGAATACCTCGCGGTCTTCAAGGACGCGCCGCACGTGTTCCACTCCGGCGAAGCGGACATCGTCGCGGGCTGCCTGCTGCTGCTCGTCGGCGCGTTCGCGAAGTCGGCGCAGATCCCGCTGCACACGTGGCTGCCCGACGCGATGGAGGGCCCGACGCCGGTCAGCGCGCTGATCCACGCCGCGACGATGGTGACGGCCGGCGTGTACCTGATCGCGCGCATGCACGTGCTCTTCGAACTCGCCCCCGCCGCGCAGGACGTCGGCGCGGTGATCGGCGCGGCGACGCTGCTGATCGCGGGCACGATCGCGCTCGTGCAGACCGACATCAAGCGCGTGATCGCGTACTCGACGATGTCGCAGATCGGCTACATGATCATGGGAGTCTCGGTCGGCGCGTACGCGGCGGGGATGTTCCACCTGATGACGCACGCGTTCTTCAAGGCGCTGCTGTTCATGGGCGCGGGCTCGATCATCGGCGCGATGGGCGGCGAGCAGTCGCTGGAGAAGATGGGCGGCTTCCGCAAGGCGCTGCCGTTCACGTTCGCGTGCTTCGTGATCGGCGGCCTCGCGTTGTCGGGCATCCCGCCGTTCTCGGGCTTCTTCTCCAAGGACGAGATCCTGCTCGTGACGGCCGAGCGCGGCGGCTGGCACTGGGCGCTGTACGTGGTGGGCTACATCGGCGCGTTCCTGACGGCGATCTACACGTTCCGGATGATCTTCCGCGCCTTCTATGGCGAGCCTGTCGCCGAGGCGCGCGAGCTCGAAGGCGGCCACCTGCACCACGCCGAGCACCCGACGAACCCGGCGAACGGCGAGCTCGAGGACACCGACGTCGGCTTCCCCGGCCCACACCACACGGTCGCCGAGCGCGCCCTGCCGATGCGCCTCGCGATGAGCGTGCTCGCGGTCGGCGCGATCGGCGCGGGTCTCGTCCAAATTCCCGGCGTCGACCAGGTCGTCGTCAACTTCCTGCGCCCGTCGTTCGCGGGCTCGCCGCTGTACGAACCGCACACGCGCGACGGACTGCTCGTGTTCGGCCTGATCCTCGGCACGCTGCTCGGGCTCGCGGGGATCGCAATCGCGTACCGCATCTGGGTCAAGCAGCCGAGCATCGCGATCGCCGCGCGTGAGCGCTTCGGCGCGATCTATACGCTGCTGTGGCACAAGTGGTACTTCGACGAGGCGATCGACCTGCTCGTCGTGCGCCCCGCCGCGACGACCGGACGCTTCGCGCGCTACACCTTCGAGCGCGTCTTCGTCGACGGTACCCTGATCGGCGGCAGCACCGGCATCGTACGCGCCGGCTCGGCCGCGGTACGCGCGGTCCAGAACGGCTTCCTGCGCTACTACGCCGCACTGCTCGTGCTCGGCGTCGGCGCGCTCGGCCTCTACTTCCTGCTGCAGTCCTGATGCCGGCGCTCTCGATCCTCATCTGGCTCCCCCTTGCGTGCGGCTTGCTCGGCGCCATCGTCGCGCGGCGCAACGAGCGCCTCCCCGGCGCGCTCGCGCTGCTCGGCACGGTCGTGGCGCTGGGCTTGGCGGTCGGCTACATCGCGGACTACCACGTCGGCGGGGCCGCGCTGCAACACGTGACCGACGTCGCCTGGATCCCAACGCTCGGCATCCACTACAAGCTCGCCGTCAGCGGCCTGAATGTGCTGCTCGTGGGGCTCACGACGCTGCTCTTTGCTGCCGCGGTCCTGGCCGCGAACCTGCGCACGTGGGACCGTCCGCGCCTCTTCTACTTCCACTTCATGCTCGCCGAGTCGGCAGTCCTCGGCGCGTTCCTCGCGCAGGACCTCGCGCTGTTCGTGGCGTTCTTCGACCTGATGCTGATCCCGTTCTACTTCCTGATCGGCGGCTGGGGCGTCGGGCCGGACCGCGTCAAAGCGACGATCAAGCTCGTGATCTACACGCTCGTCGGCTCGCTGCTGATGCTCGCCGCGGCGATCGCGACCGGCGTGCTCGCCGCCCAGGACCACGGCACGGCGCTGAACTTCTCGCTCTCCGCATTGCGCCACCTGCCGCTTAGCACGGGCTCGCAGGAGTGGATCTTCCTGTTCTTCGCGGCGGCGTTCCTCGTGAAGATGCCGGCGTTCCCGCTGCACGGCTGGATGCCGGACGGTTACCGCGCGATGCCGATCGAGGTGCTGATGGTCTTCTCGGGCGTGCTCTCGAAGGTCGGCGCATACGGGTTCCTCGCGATCGTGCTGCCGCTGTTCCCGCGTGCGGCCGTGCACTTCCAGCTGTTGATGCTGCTGATCGCGCTGGCCTCGATCCTGTACGGCTCGGCGATGGCGTTCACGCAGACCGATGCGCGCCTGATCGCGGGCTTCTCCTCGGTCGCACAGCTCGGCTTCATCACGCTCGGGATCTTCGCGCTGAACCCGCAGGGCGCGCAGGGGGCGCTGCTGCAGATGGTCAACCACGGCCTCGTCGTCGCGCCGCTGTTCTTCATCATCGCGCTGCTGGCGCAGCGCGCGGGCGGCTCGCAGGACATCCGCGAGATGGGCGGCATCGCGTTCCGCGCGCCGGTGCTCGCGTCGCTGTTCTTGATTGTGGCGCTGGCGACGCTCGCGATGCCGGGCTCATCGAACTTCGTGGGCGAGTTCTTGATCCTGCTGGGCGTCTTCAAAGCGAAGCTCGCGATCGCGATCATCGCGTTCAGCGGCGTCGTGATGGCGAGCGTCTACGCACTGCGCATGTTTATCGGCGCGATGCACAACCGCGTCGGCGGCGGCGTGAAATCGCGCGAGCTGACGCGGATGGATGCGGCGGTGCTCGTGCCGCTCGTTGCGGTGATCGTCTTCTTCGCGGTCTATCCGCAGCTCGCGCTGCAGCGCAGCGAAGGCTCAGTGAAGGCGGCCGTGGCCTCCGCGCAGACCGACCTCAAAGCCGCTCCACCCGCGACCGCGAGCACGGCGCCATGAATTACGTCCCCCCCTTCCCGGCGCACGTCGCCACGACAACGCTGAAAGGCCCGCACGTCGACTTCGCGGGCCTCTCGCCACTGATCGCCCTGCTGGGCGGCGCGGCGATCGTGCTGCTCGTGGGTCTGCTGGGCTCGCGGCGGGCACGCGAGCACGTGGTGCCGGCGCTGAGCCTCGTGGTGCTCGGCGCGAGCGCGGGCCTGACGATCTGGCAGTGGAACGCGCAGAAGTCGATCGTCGCGGGGGCGCTGCGCATCGACGATCTCTCGCTCGCGCTCAACCTGATCCTCGTCGCGGGCGGGGCGGGCGCGGTGCTGCTGGCATGGCGCTCGCTGGCGGCGCGCGAAGCGGCGCACGGCGAGTTCCACGCGCTGCTGCTGACCTCGCTCGGCGGCATGTTCCTGCTGGCGGCGGCGCAGAACACGGTAATCGTGTTCGTCGGCCTGGAGCTGCTCTCGATCCCGCTGTACGTGCTGTGCGCAAGCGAAATGCGCCGCGAGCATTCGCTCGAGTCGGGATTGAAGTACCTGATCATCGGCTCGGTGGGGTCGGCGACGCTGCTGTACGGGCTCGCGCTGATCTATGGCGCGACGGGCGCGACGGACTTCGGCGCGATCGCGGCGGCGATCTCGGCCAACGGCCTGAGCGGCAACGTGCTGCTGCTCACGGGCATCGCGCTGTGCGTCGCCGGCCTCTGCTTCAAGGCGTCGGTCGCGCCCTTCCATCAGTGGACGCCCGACGTATACGAGGGCGCGCCGACGCCGGTGACGGCGTTCATGGCGGTCGCGACGAAGGTCGCCGCGCTCGGCGTGTTCCTGCGCTTCTTCGACGTAGCGCTCGTGGAAGCGCAGCAGAGCTGGGGGCCGGCGATCGCGACACTCGCGGCGATCACGATCATCGTCGGCAACGTCGGCGCGCTGGGCCAGTCCTCGCTGAAGCGGATGCTTGCGTACTCGGCCGTCGCGCAGGCCGGCTACATGCTCGCGGGCGTCGTCGTCGCGACGCAGCTCGGCATCCGCGCGACGGTCTTCTACCTCGCGGCGTACCTGTTCATGAACATGGCCGCGTTCGCGGTGATCCTCGCGCGCGAGCGCGAAACGGGTGCGGGCGACAACGTGCGCTCGCTCGCGGGGCTCGGGCGCGAGCGGCCATATCTGGCGTGGCCGATGACGCTCGCGATGCTCGGCCTCGCCGGGATCCCGGCGACGGCGGGCTTCATGGGGAAGTTCTACCTGATCGATGCGGCGGTCGCGGGTGGCTACACGTGGCTCGGTGTCGTGATCGTGATCGGCTCGATGATCTCGCTCGGCTATTACCTGCCGGTAGTTGCCGCGATGTGGATGCGCGAGGCGCCGCAGAGCGATGAGCGGACCGCCGGAGCCGAGCCGTTCCCGGCGAGCTCGCCGCCGACGGGAGCGCCGCCGACAGGAGCGCCGCCGACAGGAGCGCTGCCGGCGAGCTCGCTGCCGGCGATTGCGGGCGGCTCACAGGAGGTGGACGTCGAGGAGCACCCACACGCCGACCCTGTCCCCCCAGGCGGCGCTCAAGCGAGCGCTCCACAGGCGGAGGTCGTCTTCGTCGCGGTCCTCGCGAGCGCGGCGACGCTCTTCTTCGGGATCGTGCCGCAGCCGCTGTTCGACTTCGTGCAGCACGCGGGCCGCGGACTAGGCCTGTTCTGATTGCACGGGCGCAAAGCGCCGACGTGCGTGCAGATTGAGTTCATTTTTTTGAGAATCTTCCAGCTCGGAAATATTCCGATCGGAAGGAACACGAAAAAAACATAGACATTGGCGTGGAGTCGCTGGTGAGCACACGCGCGATCGAAGCGCAGGCGCGCTCCGCGGCGCGTGCTTGCGCGACGTGCGCGAGCGGCAGGATTTGTGCGTGTATATTGTGCTAGCGAGCTAGCACAGGGTTGACAAACCCCTAAATTCACGTTACTGTGGGTAAAATGAACTTTGGGAAGCTCCAGATACGGGGCATCGGCGTCGCACTGGCGGCCCTGCTTGTAGGACTCGGCGCCGCGGGGGCGCCGACTGCTACGGCTGCGCCGTCGACGACATCGGCGAGCATCGCGCCGTCGCTATCGCCGGACAGACTGCACGCGAAGGCGGCGCTCACGTTCACGATCCACTACGGGGGCGGCGAACTCGGAGTGCCTTCGCCGGTGCGCCACGCGGTGCTGGCGCTCCCGGCGGGCTTGACGCTCGACATCCCGGTTCTGCGCAGCTGCAGCGCGGTGCGTCTGGAAACGCTGGGGGCGCGCGGTTGCCCGGCGGGCTCGGAGATCGGGACGGGACAAGCGGTGGTCGTGGGGAACCTGGGCGCCAAACCGGTGGTCGAGGATCTGAAACTGCTGGCGTTCCTGGGCCCGGCGCACAATCTGCAGCCGACGTTCGAGATCTGGGGCGCCGGCGCGAAGCCGCTGAGCGTGCAAATGGCGCTCACGGCGGAGGCGCTCACGGCGCGCGCGCCGTATGGAGAAGAGCTGGCGCTATCGATTCCGCCGATCCCGACGGTGCCGGGCGAGCCGGATGCGTCGGTGGTGAGCTTCTCACTGACGATCGGGGCGAGCGCGCGCAGGCAGACGCGCGCCGCGGCGACGGTCGTGGTGCCGTCGCACTGCCCGCGCGGCGGCCTGCCGTTCGCGGCGGCGTTCACCTACGCGGACGGCTCGCGGGGCAACGCCGTTGCGACTGTCCCCTGTCCGAGCCGACCAGCGGGCGCGGTGAGACCGACGCGAGCGGTGAGACCGACGCGAGCGGGCCGACCAGCGCGACCCGCGCGAGCGACTCGACAAGCGCGGCCGGCGGGTGGCACCCGACTGGCACGCGCGGCGCGGACGATCTCGCTGAGCGAGAGCGGCGACTTGCATCTGACGAGCAAACGGGGTTTCACTCTCAACGAGCAGGGCACGGCGAGGGGGACGCTGGCGGGCACGATCTACGTGCACCTGCGGATCGTCTCGACGAGCAGCGTGACGGCAGAAGTGAGCATCGTGGCACGCGGCGGCTCGATCTCGGGGGAGGCGAGCGCGAATTACCACAGGGGCAATGCGACGGCGAGCTTCTCGGGCGCGCTGTCGATCAGCCACGGGACGGGCACCTACAGCGCGGCGCGCGGCTCGGGGCTGAGCTTCGGTGGCACGATCCAGCGCTCGAACGACGCGATCGCGGTGCGCGTGAGCGGGAGGGTATCGGAGTGAGGATGGCGCTCATCGCACGCGTGGCGGCGCGCTAGCGGGGAGACGCGGGTGCTCGAACTGCGCGACCTGGTCAAGCACTACCCGTCGGTGGGTGGGGAGACGGTGCGCGCGGTGGATGGCGTGTCGCTGCGGGTAGATGCGGGCGAGATGGTGGCGCTGTACGGGCCGAGCGGCTCGGGCAAGACGACGCTGCTGCTGATGGTCGCGACGCTGCTGGAGCCGACGGCGGGCGCGGTGGTGATTGGTGGGCGCGACGTATCCTCGCTGTCTGAGCGCGAAGCGTCGCACTTCAGGCTCTCCGAGCTCGGCTTCATTCGGCAAAACTTCGATCTGCTGCCCGGCGTGAGCGCGATCGACAACGCGATCCTGAAGCTGCTCAAGACGCTGCGCTGGCGCGAGGCGCAGCGTGAGATCGCGCCGCTGTTGGAGCGTTTGGGCTTGGGCGAGCGACTGCACCACCGCGCGGAGACGCTCTCGATGGGCGAGCGCCAGCGCGTGATGATCGCGCGGGCGCTCTCGACGAAGCCGCGACTGCTGCTCGCGGACGAGCCGACGGGGAGTCTCGATACGCAGCGGGGGCGCGAAGTGCTCGAACTGCTGCGTGAGCTCTGCCGCGAGCGGGGCGTGGCGGTGGTGCTCGTGAGCCACGACCCGATGGCGGCGCACTATGCGGACCGGGTGCTGGCGCTGCGCGACGGGCGGCTCGCGGACTACGAAGCGGACCGGGCGTACGTCGGGGCGAGCAGTGTTGGAGCAAGCGGCACCGGGGCAGGCGGCAGCGGCATCGTCGGCGCGGCGGCGCCGTGAGACTCGCGAACGCGCTGCGCTTCTATCGCGTGCGGTTGCGGGCGCGCCTGGTGCAGGAGTCCCTGGCGGTGGTGGGGATCGCGGCGGGTGTGGCGCTGCTGTTTGCGTCGCAGGTGTCGAGCACGAGCTTGCAGAGCTCGGTGGCGGAGCTGTGGCGGGGAATCGCGGGTCGCGCGACGTTGCAGCTGGTGGCGCGCGCCCCCGAGGGCTTCCCGGCGAGCACGCTGGCGCGGGTGCGCGCGATACCGGGGGTACGCGTAGCGGCGCCGCTGCTGGAAGCGGGAGCGAACGCGATCGGCCCGCGCGGCAGCGAGTCGGTGGAGTTGGTGGGAGCCGATTCGAGCCTGAAGGAGCTGGGCGGGACACTCGTGCGCGACACGGCGTTGGCGCCGTTCGGCGGAATCGGCGCCGTGGTGCTGCCGGCGCCGCTCGCGCGGAGGATCGGGGTGCGCAAGTTCGGCGAAGAAGTGACGTTTCAGGTTGCGGGACAGAGCGTGCAGGCGCCACTCTATGCGCAGCTTCACGAACGTCAGATCGGCGCGCTGATCGCGAGCCCGGTGGCGATCGCGCCGTTGTCCTACGCACAGGAAATGACGGGACTCGGCGGGCGGGTGAGCCGGATCTTGGTGCAGCCGGCGGCGGGCGCGGAAGCCCGCGTTCGCGGGGCGCTCGACCGGCTGGCGGCGGGGCGCCTGGACGTGGAGTCGGCGAGCTACGACACGCGGCTGTTCGCGAAGGCAGCGGCGGCGAGCGACCAGTCGACGGCGCTGTTCTCGGTGATCAGCGCGCTGGTGGGCTTCCTGTTCGCGTTCAACGCGATGCTGCTGACGGTTCCGCAACGACGGCGGCTGATCGCGGATCTGCGCCGCGACGGCTACGAGCCGCGGACGGTGATCGGGCTGCTGCTGCTTGACGCGCTGGCGCTGGGCGCGGTGGCGAGCGCGCTGGGACTGGCGCTGGGCGAGGAGCTCTCGATTCACCTCTTTCACTCCAACCCGGCGTTCCTGTCGCTGGCGTTCGCGGTGGGGGCGCAGCGCGTGGTGAGCTGGCAGAGCGTGGCGATCGCGGTGGGCGGCGGGATGCTGGCGGCGGTCGTGGCGGTGTTGAGCCCGCTGCGCGACATCGTGGCGCGCGACCCGCTCGCGGCGAGCGGGTCGCGGGTTGGATCGGCGGTGCGCGTGGGCGGCCGGCGGGCGCTGGCGGGCGTGGCGTGTGTGGTGGGCGCGACGGCGCTGTTGCTGGCTGCGCCGCAGGCGGCGATCGCGGGGATGGTGCTGCTGGTGGCGGCGCTGCTGCTGGAGCTGCCGCTCGCGCTGAGCGCGACACTGGCGCTGGTGCGGCGGGTGGCGCGCGGGGTCACGAGCCCGACGCCGCACGTGGCGGCGATGGAGCTGAGCGCGGCACGGGCGCGAGCGGTGGCGATCGCGGCGACGGGCGCGATCGCGGTCTTCGGGAGCGTGGCAATCGAGGGCGCGCACGGGGACCTGCTGGCGGGCCTGGAAAACGCGGCGCGCGACACGAACGCGTTCACGGCGGTGTGGGTCGCGCCGGCGGGCGCGTACGACCTGTTGAACACGACGCCGTTCGCACCGGTGGACCGCGCGCGGCTCGCGCGGCTGCCGGGGGTGCGCGCGGTGGAGCTGTATCGCAGCGGGCTGCTGGACATCGGCGAGCGACGGGCGCTGGTGATCGCGCCGCCGCGCGAAGCGAGCCCGCTGCTGCCGGGGGACCAGCTCGTGCGGGGGAACGTGAGTGAGGCGACGGCGCGGGTGCGCGGGGGCGGCTGGCTGGTGCTCTCGCAGGCGATCGCGGCCGAAGAGCACCTGCGAGTCGGCGAGGCGTTCACGCTGCCGAGCCCGGACCCGATGCGCTTCCGCGTGGCGGCGCTGTCGACGAACATCGGCTGGGCGCCGGGGGCGATCGTGATGAACGCGACGGACTACGCGCGAGCGTGGGGCAGCGCGGACGCGAGTGCGTACAGCATCGTGCTCGATCGGGGCGTGGCGCCGGGGCGTGCGGCGCGCGAGATCGAACGGGCGCTGGGTGGTGGGCGGAGAATCGATATGGGTCTCGCGGTGCAAACGGCGCAGCGGCACGCGGCGCGCCAGGTCGCGCTGAGCCGCGAAGCGCTGGCGAGCCTGACGCAGATCGCGACGTTGATCCCAATCGCGGCGGTGCTGGCGATGGCGGCGGCGATGGGGGCGTTGGTGTGGCAACGGCGCCCGCGCCTGGCGAAGCTGAAGCTGGAGGGCTTTCCGCGCGCGGAACTGTGGCGGACGATCCTGCTCGAGAGTCTGTTGCTGTTGAGCGTGGGCGCTCTGACGGGTGCGATCTTCGGCATCTACGGCCAGCAGTTGGCGGATCGACTACTGGCGAACGTGGTGAACTTCCCGGTGGTGTACTCGGTGACGGCGTTGCCGGCGTTGCGGAGTCTCGCGCTGGTGATCGCGACGGCGCTGGCGATCCTCGCGATCCCGGGCTATCTCGCGGCGTCGGTGCCGGCGGCGTTGGCGCTGCAGGATTGATCGTGCGTCCTCGCCTCACTCGACCCTCAACGGCCCCAGCCGCACGTCCCTACGGAGATAGGCGGTTTGCGTGAGCGCCGTCGAACGTCGCCCGTATAAGCAGGTGGCGCGGGCGCAGGCGCAGGAGCGCACGCGCGAGGCGCTGCTGGAGACGGCGGCGGATGAGTTCTACGCGAACCGCTGGCAGAGCTCGTCGCTGGAGGCACTGGCGGCGCGGGCGGGGGTGACGAAGCAGACGCTGCTGCGTCATTTCGGATCGAAGGAGGGCCTGCTGATGCAGGCACTGGCGCGCAGCGCGTCGCAGGTCTTCGACCAGCGCTGGGGAGTGCCGGCGGGCGACATCGAAGCGGCGGTGGAGAACCTGCTCGACCACTACGAAGACTGGGGCGAGCGCTCGCTGCGCATCGGCGCGTGGCGGAACGGCGGCGCGCCGGCGCTCGCGAAGCTCTCGCAGATGGCGCGCGAGCTGCACTACGACTGGGTGGGGTACGTGTTCGGCCCGTTCTTGGAGGGCGTGCAGGAGCCGGCGCACACGCGGCGGCGGGCGACGCTGATCGCGCTGTGCGACGTGCACACGTGGCAGCTGCTCTCGCGTGAGCTCGGCCTCGCGCGCCGCGAGGTGCATGCGACGCTGACGAGCGCGATCGAAGCCGTCGTGGCGGAGGCGAAGTGAGGGTTCTGACGTACACGTCACCGGCGCGGGGGCACCTGTATCCGGCGGTGCCGATCGTCGCGGAGCTCGCGGCGCGGGGCCATCGGACGGCGATAGTCGCGCTGGCGGGCGAGCTGGAGCACCTCGCGGGGATCGGGATCGAGGGCTGGGCGATCGACCCGGCGGTGGAACGCGTCGAGATCGAAGACTGGCGTGAGCGCTCGATGCCGAAAGCCGAGCTGTCGGTGCTGAAAACCTTTGCGCGGCGCGCGCGCGGCGAGGCACCGGACCTGGAGCGCGCGATCGCGCGGTGGAGCCCGGACGTGATCGTGATCGACGTGAACTGCTGGGGCGCGGCCACGGTCGCGGAGGCGTCGGGCCGGCCGTGGGCGATGTACTCGCCGTACCTCCTGCCGTTTCGCTCGCGCGAGGCGCCTCCATTTGGATTGGGGCTGCGCCCCCGGGATGGCGTCGTGGGCACGCTCCGCGACGCGATCCTCGGGCGCCTCATCGCCGCGAGCTTCGACCGCGCGGCGATGCCGTCGATCAACGCGTTGCGCGGCGAACACGGCCTGGCGCGACTGAAGCGCTACGGCGAAGTGTTGGAACGTCCACCGCTGATGCTGGCACTGACGGCGGAGGGCTTTGAGTATCCGCGCAGCGACTGGCCGGCGAACGTGCGCTTGGTGGGTCCGACGAATTGGGGGCCCTCCCCCGCGACGCCGGGATCCCACACACCCTCCCCGCCGCTCGCGGAGCAGACACCGTCGCCCCCGCCCGCGGAGCGGGAGCCGGCGTGGCTGGCGGAATTGGCGGATCCGCTGGTGCTGGTGACGTGCTCGACGGAGCGCCAGCGCGACAAGCGCCTGCTGCACGTGGCGCTGGAAGCCCTGCCGGCGGCAGGGATCTCGGTGATCGGCACGAGCGCGGCGCACGACCCGGCGATCTTCGCGGTGCCGCCTGGTAGCAGGGTCGAGCGCTTCGCGGCGCATGAAGCGATCTTGCGACGCGCGACGTGCGTGGTGTGCCACGGCGGCATGGGCATCACGCAGAAGGCGCTCGCGGCGGAGGTGCCGGTGGTCGTGGTGCCGTTCGGGCGCGACCAGCTGGATACGGCGCGGCGCGTGGAGTTCGCACGGGCGGGCGTGCGCCTCTCGCCGCGGCGCCTGACGCCGCAGCGACTGCTCGACGCGGTACGTGAGGCGTGGGAGTGTCGCGAGGGCGCCGGGCACGTAAGCCGCGCGTACGCGCAGGCTGGGGGGTTGACGGCGGCGGCGGACGCGATCGAGGCGATTGCTTAGGGTTTGAGCCGCCGAGCGAGGCGCGCGTTCGCGCCGGCCCCAACTGGGCTCGTTCGTGCTGCTGCGTGTGCCGGCCCCAACGGGGCTCGTTCGTGCTTCGTGTGCCGGCCTCAGTGGCTCGTCGTTCCCGCGCCGGCCTCAGCGGCTTGTGGCATATTTGTGGCATAGTACTGGCATGGCTAGAGCCAGAGTGAGCACGACGGTGGACCGGGATCTACTGGCGAGCGCGCGCCGAACGCTTTCGGCGTTGACGGATGCGGCTCTCCTGGACGAGGCGCTTACAGCGCTGATCGACCGGCATCGCGCCGCCGAGATCGACGCGGCCTACGCGGCCTACGATGAGCACCCCCTCGCCGAGCGCGACGCGTGGGGCGACCTTGCGTCGTTCCGAGAGGCCGCCGCGGCATCATGAGCTCGAGGCCTCTCCCCACAAGGGGCGAGGTGTGGTGGTGCGAACTGCCGCACATCGGCCGGCGACCCGCTGTCGTGCTTTCACGCGACGCCGCGATCCCGCGCCTCAGACGAACGCTGATCGCGCCCTGCACCACCACGATCCGCGGCCTCGCGAGTGAGGTCATCGTCGAGCCGGGCGATAGCCCGGTGCCGCGGCGATCCGCGATCAACCTCGACTCGGTCGAGAGCGTCTCCGTCGCTGTCCTCGTCGAGCGCCTCGGACGGCTCAGCGACGACCGCATGCGCGAGGTTTGCGCGGCACTCGAGGTTGCGGTCGACTGCCACGGCTGAGACCGGAGCTCGAGAGGCGGCGGTCGCACGCGCAGACTCCCTCTCGAGACTGAGCTCTGTCACCCCGAGTAGTACGCCAACCACGCGAACAGGCTGGTGGTACTCGCCATCGTGCGGAACATGCCGGGCTGCGTCTGGGAGTCCTCGATCGGGCCGCCCCACCAGCTCCCGAGCCACAGGCCGCCGGGGATCGCGGCGTACTGGGCGGCCTGCGCCGCGTTGGTCTGGGCCAGTTCGAGCCAGTGGTCGTCGCCGACGGCCTTGCCGTAGGCCATCATCCACTCGAAGAAGATCGAGTCGTAGACGGGTCCGAAGTTGTACTGCACACCGTAGACCTTGGTCAGCGCCTGCGCCTGTTCGGCTGCGTGCGCGCAATAGGCCTCGACACTGCTGGCCCCGCAGAGCAGGTATTGCGCATAGATCAGCGGCGCCTCGATGTAGTCGATTACCGCACTGTGCGGACCGCCGCTGGCGTAGAGGCCGCGGAAGCCGATGTCGTGGACGTTGCCCCATTCGATGAACATCCGCACCTCGACCAGCTGGGCGGCCTGGTCGTCGATTCCGTAGAGCAGCATCCCCAGGAGGCTGTCGGCCGCGAGCGCCTCGCCGGCGAGGTACTCGTGATCGGTGTTCCACCACAGACCACCCCCGCCCGCCGCGTCCCAGCCCTCGAGCGCGATGAAGTCGAACGCGCGCTGCGCGTCGAGCAGATAGCGGCGCTCGCCGGTCGCGCGGTAGGCCTGCACGAACGCGATCCCGAGCCAGCCGTTGTCATCGAACCACGCCTCCACCGAGCGGCCACGATCGTCGGGATAGGGGGCGTAACCGTGTAAATGTGGGTTCCAGTAGTGCTCGGAGGCACGTGCGAAGCGATCCACCAGCGCGCGGTGTGTCGCCGAGGGCGCCGCGAGCTCGAGTGCGTCGACCGCTTCGAACATCCGCACCTCACCCCAAACCGTCAGCAGCGGATAGGCGCCGGTGCAGCCGAGGTATTCGCAGTACCAGTGGCCCGCGCGCCAGCTCGCGCTTTGTGCGACCCCCGCTTCGGTCAGAGCCAGATAGCTTTGCGCCGGCGGAGACGGTTCGGCGGCCGCCGTCGCCGGGGTCGCGACGAGCGCCGCGCACGCGACAAGCGCCGCGCACGCGCGGATGGCAGAGCTGGTGATGTCGCTAACCGTCGCGCGAGCGTAGCGCCAATCGCGCACTCCAGATGTTGCCGACCGGAGACCGCTCATGTGACGCGGGCGCGAAAGCGGAGCGCGGCGTGGCGCTCAGCCGGAGTAGTACGCGAGCCAGGCGAACAGGCTCGTGGTCCCGGCCATCGTGCGGAACATGCCGGGCACCGTCTGCGAGTCGCGGATCGGGCCGCCCCACCAACTGCCGAGCCATAACCCGCGACTCGTCGCGGCGTGCTGCGCGGCCGCCGCGGCGTTCGTCGCGGCCAGTTCCAGCCAGTGGCTGTCGCCGACGGCCTTGCCGTAGGCCATCATCCACTCGAAGAAGATCGAGTCGTACAGCGGCGCGAAGTTGTACTGCACGCCGTAGATCTCCGTCATCGACTTCGCCTGCGCGGCCGCGTGGGCGCAGTAGCCCTGGCTGCCGGTCGCCTGGCAGAGGAGGTACTGCGCGTAGATCAGCGGCGCCTCGATGTAGTCGATCACGGTGCTGCCCGGACCGCCGCTGAGGTAGAGGCCGTGGAAGCCGATGTCGTGGCTGTTGCCCCAGTCGATGAAGATCCGCGCCTCGTCGAGCTGGAAGTGCTCGTGGTCGATGCTGTACAGCAGTGTCCCCAGCAGGCTGTCCGCCGCGAGCGCCTCGCCGGAGTGGTAGGGATGGTCGGTGTTCCACCACATCCCGCCACCGTCCGCGGTGTCCCAGCCCTGCGATGCGACGAAGTCGAAGGCCCGCTGCGCGTCGCGCAGGTAGCGGCGCTCGCCGGTCGCGCGGTAGGCCTGCACGAACGCGATCCCGAGCCAGCCGTTGTCATCGAACCACGCCTCCGCGCCGCGGAAGCGATCGTCTGGATACGGTGCGTAGCCGTTCAGATAGGGGTTCCAGTAGCGCTCCGACGCGTGGCCAAAGCGATCTACGAGCGCGTGGTGCTCGCGCGAGGGCGCCGCGAGCTCCATCGCATCCACCGACTCGAACATCCGTACGTCGCCCCACACCGTCAGCAACGGGTACGCACCGGTGCAGCCGAGGTACTCGCAGTACCAGCCGCCCGTGCGCCAGCTCGCGCTCTGCGCGAGACCAGTTTCGGCGAGCTTCAGATAGGCGGGGGGCTGCGCGACCCGCGCGAGGGCCGGCGCCGCCGCGGCCGAGGGCGCGAGGGTTGCAGAGATCAGCGCACCGGCCACCAGTACCACGCACGCGGCCCGCGCGGGTCGCGTGACACGAGCTAGGCGCAGCGCGCCGCGAACGGTCATGTGGTTGTATCGGCACGTCGCGCCACCTCGATAGCCACACGCGCGGGGGGTGGCCGTTTCGGCGCCCTGATCGGAGAGCCACGGACGCCCCGGTCGAGTTCACGCGCGCTGTGCTGTTGCCAGCCGCTGGACTGCTGTTGCGAGCTCACGGGTGTTGGCGGCGGCGGCGTATGAGAGCCTGAGGTGCGGCGCGGGTGGCTCTGCGGGGTGATATGGGCGGCCTGGGCTTACGAGGACTCCGGCGGCGCGGGCGTGTTCGGCGAGCGCGACGTCGTCGATCCCGTCGGGTAGGCGCACCCAGAGATGCAGTCCGCCGGATGGCGCTACTCCGAGGTGCAGGTCGGGTGCTGTCGTGGCGAGCGCACGGAGCAAGGCGGTCCTGCGTTCTGAGAGGGCCGCTGCGAGCCGTGTCAGGTGTGTACGCCACGCGGGGGCTGTGAGCAGCTCGAGCGCGGCCTCCTGGAGGGTGCGCGATACGAAGAAGTCGTCCACGACTCGGTGGGCGCGGATCCGCTCGGCTACCGGTCCGCGTGCTATCAGCGCGCCGACCCGCATATTTGGCGAGAGAACCTTTGTGAGGGAGCCGATGTAGATGACGCGGCCGTCGGAGTCCTCGCTGATCAGCGGCGGCGGGGCCGTGGCGCCGTGCCCGAGCCAGCGTGCGTAGTCGTCCTCGATCACGAACGCGCCCGCGTCGCGGGCGACTTCGAGCACGGCCTGGCGGCGGTCTGGAGCGAGGATCGTGCCGGTGGGGTTCTGGTAGGTTGGCTGGCAGTAGAACAGACGCGCTCCGGTCAATGCGAGTGTCTCGGCGAGCACGTCGGGCCGCACACCGTGCTCATCGGTCGGCACCGGGATCACGTTCAGGCGCGCGGCTCTCGCTACCGCGATCGCACCGATGTATGTCGGTGATTCGACGAGCACGGAGGAGCCGCTGGGTGCAATCGCGCGGAACGCGGCCGACAGTGCGGACTGGCCGCCCGCGGTTATCAGGACATCGTCGGCTGACACGGTGCCCGCGACCTGCCGTGCGAACCATTCGCGCAGCGGGGCGATGCCGGCCACGGGCGGCCGCTCGGCCGCGTCCGGGCGCCGTGCCGCGCGCGCGATCGCGAGAGCGAGCGCCCTGCCCGGCAGCAGCGAGGAATTAGGGTATCCGCCCGTGAGCGAGAGCTGCCCCGGCTCGGCGCCGCGGAGAAGGAAAGCGACGCTGCTCGCGTCGACGGTGCGGTCGCCGAGTGCGAGCGTCTGCCACGACAGATCCTCGAGCGGGTCGGCCGCGGGGCCGCGCTCGGCGACATAGGTGCCGCTCCCCGGCCGTGTCACCAGCACCCCTTCCCCCGCGAGTGCTGCGAGCGCCCGCGAGAGCGTGACCGGGCTGACCGCTAGCTGCGCCGTGAGCTCACGGGTCGAGGGCATGCGGGCGCCCGCGCTCAGCGCCTGTGCCCGCTCGCGCAGCACCGCTGTGACGCGGTCGATACTGCTACCATCAATCATGAGTAAGAAGAGTAGCGCTATTGTTGGGCCGGGGGTAGCGTTTCCAGGGTTGGGTTGGGCGGCGCTCGGGGTGCTCGCGTTCTCGCTCTCGTTCCCCGCCACGGTGCTCGCCGAGCGCGGCTTCGACCCGTATCTGGTCGGCGCCGGCAGATCGGTCATCGCCGCCGCGCTCGCCGGCGCCTGCCTGATCGCAGCGAGAGCGCCACTGCCGTCGCGCACTCATTGGCCGGGGCTGCTCGCGGTGGCCGTCGGCTGCGGGATCGGCTTCGGGCTGCTGTCCGCGCTCGCCTTGCGCAACACGAGCTCCAGTCACGCCGCCGTCGTCATCGGGATGCTGCCCGCCGCCACCGCACTCGCGGCGGTAGCTCGCTCGGGAGACAGGCCGGGTCCGCTGTTCTGGCTCGCGAGCGCCTGCGGCACCGCGATCGTGCTCCTGTACACGCTCGCGCGCGGAACCGGCGGCGTGGACTCCTCGGACCTACTCCTGCTGGCAGCCCTGCTGATCGCCGCGGTGGGCTACGCCGAGGGCGGGCGCCTGGCACGCGCGATGCCGGGGTGGCAGGTGATCGCGTGGGGTGTGCTCATCGCGCTGCCGATCTCGCTGCCCGTCGCGGCCATCGCACTGGCCCTCCACCCCCCGATCGACCCGGGCGCTTCGGCGCTCGCTGGCTTCGCGTATGTCAGCGTAATATCGATGTTCCTCGGGTTCTTCTTCTGGTATCGCGGGCTAGCCGAGGCGGGCGTCGCGAGGGCAAGCCAGCTCCAGCTCACCCAGCCCCTGCTCACCATCGTCTGGTCGGCGTTGCTGCTCGGTGAGCCGCTCACGGCCGGGGTAGTGGTGGCGGCGATCGGCGTCGCCACGTGCGTGCTCGTAACGCAGCGCACGCGCACCACACCGAAGTCGCCCCCATTGCTGGCGGCGACGGAGGAGGCCTCTTGACGAGGCTCGCGTCCCACGGCGGACGCTCAACCCACGAGGCGCCCTACGCCGGCGACCCCTCCACCGCCCGAGCGGCCGCTTCGGCCTCCTCCAGCTGGCGCTCCACGAGATCGAGCCCCGCGTCCCAGAAGCCGGGGTCCGAGAGGTCGACGTCGACGATCCGCGCGAGCTCCTCGGGGCTGCGCGAGCCGCCCGCCGCGAGCAGCTCCAGGTATTGCGGGACGAACTCCGGCCCGCGCTCCTCGTAGCGCTCGTAGACGGCGAGCGCGAGCAGCTGACCGTACGCGTAGGCGTAGACGTAGCCGGGGGTGTTGATGAAGTGCGGGATGTACGACCACCAGCTGCGATAGCCCTCGGTGATCTCGACCGAGTCGCCGAGCAGCTCGACCTGGCTCTCGGCCCACAGCTCCCCGATGCGCTCCACGGAGAGCTCGCCGCGCTCGCGGCGGTTGGTGTGCGCGAGCTCCTCGAAGCGGTTCATCGCGACCTGGCGGAAGACCGTCGCGATCGTGTCCTCGAGGTTCTCCGCGAGCAGCGCCAGGCGCGAGGTCGGCGTCGAGTCCTCCGCGAGCAGACGCCCGAAGACGACGGTCTCGCCGAACACCGACGCGGTCTCCGCCAGCGTCAGCGGCGTGCCCTGGTGGAAGATTCCTTGGCGCGCGGCGAGCGCGAAGTGCACACCGTGGCCGAGCTCGTGCGCGAGCGTGAGCACGTCGCGCCGGCGCGAGGTGTAGTTGAGCAGCACGTACGGGTGCGCCGTGGGGACCGCCGACGCGCAGAACGCGCCGCCGCGCTTGGCCGGGCGCACGGGCGCGTCGATCCAGCGCTCGGAGAAGAAGCGCCCCGCCAGCGCGCCGAGCTCGGGGGAGAACCCGCCGTAGCAGTCGAGCACGAGCTCGCGCGCCTGCGCGTAGGTGAACGTCACCTCGTCCTGCGTCACCGCCGCCATCCGGTCGTAGTCCGCGAGGCGCTCGATTCCCAGCAGCCGCGCCTTCAACCGGTACCAACGCCGCGCCAGCTCGTAGCGGCCGCGCACCGCCTCGATCAGCGCCCGCACCGACTCGTCGCTGGCCTCGTTTGCGAGGTTGCGCGCCGCCAGCCAGTTCGGGTAGCGCCGCAATCGGTCGTCGACGCCCTTGTCGGCGAGCAGCGTGTTCAGCACGAACGCGCGCGTGCGCAGGCCCGGCGCAAGCGCCGCCGTGACCGCCTCTGCCGCCGTGCGCCGCATCTCGCGGTCCGGGAGCGCGAGGCGGCTCAAAGCCACGTCGAGCGCCACGCGCTCGGTCGCCGCCGCACCATTCGCCTCGGTCGCCGACTCGCGGCCCGCCCCGTCGCGAGCGCTCGTTGCCGCCACTGGCAGCTCGCCTGCACCGGGCAGGGTGACCTCCAGCGCCGAGGTCAGCTCCTCGAACAGCCGCGCCCACGCGCTCGCGCCCGTCAGCGACTTCTCTGCGAGGATCTTCTCCTCGGGCTCGCTCAGCAGATGCTCGCGGTAGCGGCGCACGTTACGGAGGTGGTGCGCGCAGAAGTCGAGGTCGTCGTGCGCGAGCAGCTCCTCCGCGCGTACGTCAGGCAGCGCCGCCCACTCGAGGTCGAAGAACAGCAGCGTCGTCTCGATCGCCGTCTCGCGCTCCTGCACGAGCTGTAGCAGGGCCCCGTTTGCCGGATCCGCCGTGTCGGTCGAGAAGCGCAGGCCCGCGTACGTGCCCACGCGACCGACCAGTTCGTAGATCGCCCCCAGCTCGCGCACCGCCTGCGCCAGCCCCGCGCCGTCGAGTTCCGAGAGCTTGCCGGCGTAGCGGTCCGCGAAGACCTGCGCCCGGGTCAGCGCCTGCGCCAGCCGTCGCTCGACGCCCACCTCGCCCTCATTGTCGAGCAGCGGCTCTAGATCCCAGGAGGCCTGCTCCAGCTCCGGATCGGTCTGATCGGTGGCTGCGGTCGTCATCTCGCTCGGCAGCTTAGCCGCGATCGCTCCCTTCACCCCGGCGCACCCGCCGCCGTCAGCCCACCGACTTCATCAGGTCGAGCGCATCCTCCATGCTCGCCTGCTCGCGATCGTGCACGATGCGCCCATCGGCCAGCACCAGGAGGCGGTCCGCGAAGGACGCCGCGTGCGCGTCGTGCGTCACCATCACGACGGTCTGGTCGAAGTCGTCGACCGCCTGGCGCAGCAGCGCGAGCACGTCGCCCGAGGATTTCGAGTCGAGGTTACCGGTCGGCTCGTCGGCGAACACGACCGCCGGACGCGCGACGAGCGCGCGGGCGACGGCCACCCGCTGCTGCTGACCCCCGGACATCTCCGCGGGACGGTGGTGCAGCCGATCGCGAATCCCGATCGTGTCGATCAGACGATCCAGCCACTCCTGGTCGGGCTTGCGCCCCGCGATCGAGAGCGGCAGCAGGATGTTCTCCTCCGCGCTCAGCACCGGCAGCAGGTTGAAGGTCTGGAAGATGAAGCCGATCCGGTCGCGGCGCAGCTGCGTCAGGTGCTTCTCGTCGAGCTCTGTCAGCTCGACGCCGTCGACGCACACCGAGCCCGACGTCGGCTGGTCGAGCCCCGCCAGGTTGTGCATCAGCGTCGACTTGCCCGACCCCGAGGGTCCCATGATCGCGGCGAAGCGACCCTTGGGGAAGGTCACACTGACGCCGTCCAGCGCGTCGATCGCGGCCTCGCCCTCGCCGTAGCGGCGGCGGAGATCGGTCGCGGAGACGATCGTCCCGGACCCGTTGGTGGCTGCCGTCGTGACCATCGGTGTCAGTCTAGGCACTCGTCCCGGAGCGCGAGTAGCATCGCTCACGCCGTGCACTAGACGACACCCAGCGCGTTCCCGGTCGCGCGCCCCACCGTCGTGCTCGACGGCATGCGCGACTACCTGCGGGATGCCGGCGGAGCGTCGTGGTTGGCGCAACGTCTGGACGACGGTGGGAGCCGCCGAGGCGCCGCCCGACGCCACCCGGCGGCGCCGCTCAGGCGTCCATCGTGCGCGTCCGCCACACGCCGAGCCCGAGGAACACCACCAGCCAGCCCACAAGCACGATCAGACCGATACCCCCGGACATCGTGACGGTCGCGCCGTGACCGCCGCCTTCGACATGCACGGGGCTGAAGTGGGACACCGCCTGACTCAACAGGCCTTTGCGAGCGCTGCCCAGCGAGCTGATGTTGGCCAGCACCGGGCTGGCGACTATCTGCCAGGCGATCAAGGCAATGATGGCCCCGGGCTTGGACGTCGTCAAAGCCGCGAAGCCCACCGACACCGCGCACAGCATCCCGGTACTCAGCAGCAGGAAGCCCAGACCATTGAGGATCAACGCCAGATCGGGCGTGGCCAGATTCCCCGCGAACGCGAAGGTACCGAGGAGCAGCACCACGTAAGCGGCGCCCATGATCGAGAAGCACAGCGCCAGCGCCGCCGGAACACGTGAGGCGAACAGCGCCGCGCGCGAGCGGCCGGTCACGACGAGCTCCCGAAAGACGCCGACGGAGACGTCGCCGGTACCGGCCTCCACACCGATCAGCAGCGCGGCGAGCGGCCCGAAGAGCAGTGCGATCACGCGCAAGCCGTCTGAGAAGTTGCCCGTGCCGCCCGCGGGTCCATATTTGGCCGGGTTCGAGGCATGCTGGATCGCCGTCACCGCAAAGAAGATCAGCGGCGGACCGAGAGCCAGCACGAGCGCCCAGATCAGCGTCCCGCGCTTCTTGCGCAGCTTCAACAGATCGGCGCCGAACATCTGTGACGCGACGGCGAGACCGCCGCCGGAGCCGAGCTCGCGGCCGCTGCGCGTGGAAGAGGAGACTGTCGCACTCATGCCCGCACCTCCTCGCGCTCCGCGGGGGCATCCAACCGCGCGGTGATCTCCAGAAAACGTGCCTCCAGGCTCTGGCGCACCGGCTCCAGGCGCATCACGCCGACGCCCGCGCCGACCAGGATCGCGTTCAGCTGCGCCGCCGTCTGCGGGCTGCCGACGAGCACCACGCGAATCCCCTCGTCGGAGCGGTGGGCATCCTTGACGAGCTCGCTCGTCCCGATCGCGCTCAGGGCGCGATCGACGTCGTCGACGCCGACGATCAGCTCGTGACGTACCTCACCGCCACTCGCGAGCTCCGCCATCGCGCCCTGCGTGACGACCTTGCCGCGATCGACGATCGCGGCCGCGTCGCACGTCTTTTCGACCTCGTCGAGGAGGTGCGAGGAGATGAACACCGTTCGCCCCTCCTGCTCGACCATCGCGCGGATCATCTCGCGGAACTCCTGGATGCCGCCCGGGTCGAGGCCGTTGGTCGGCTCGTCGAGGATCAACAGCAGCGGATCGGAGAGCAGGCAGCGCGCGACGCCCAGGCGCTGGCGCATCCCCATCGAGTAGCTCTTGACCTTCTGATCGGCGCGGTCGGAGAGCCCGACCCGTGCCAGCGCCGGATCGATCCGGTCGCGCACCTCCGGTCCGCGGACCGCCGCGACGATGCGCAGGTTCTCGCGCCCGGTGAGGTACGGGTGAAAACGCGGCTCCTCGACGATCGCGCCCACGCGGCTCAGCGCCGCCGCGCGCTCCGCCGGAACAGGATGGCCGAGCAGGCGCATGCTGCCCGCCGTTGCGCTCGTCAAGCCGAGGAGTACCCGGATCATTGTCGTCTTCCCCGCGCCGTTGGGCCCGAGAAAGCCGAAGGCCGAGCCGCGCGGCACCCGCAGGTCGACGCCGTCAAGCGCCGTGCGCGCGCCGAAGCGCTTGGTCAAACCGTGCGTCTCGATGATCAGCTCCGCGTTTGCGGACGCCGCATCCAGTGTGTCGGGCATCGATGCGTTCTCCTAACGATTGCTCGTAGCGTTGCCCGGCGCCGTGAGCGCCAGACGTGTGGTGACTGTACTCCCAGCCGACCGCGTCGCACTATCGGGAATCTCCCCTAGGGTCCGTCGAGATCGACCAGGCGGCGCTGAACCGCCCAGCGGCTGAGCTCGTGGCGACTGGAGAGCTGGAGCTTGCGCAGCACCGCCGAGACGTGCGCCTCGACCGTCTTGGCCGAGATCCCCAGGCGCTGCGCGATCTCCTTGTACATGTAGCCGCGCGCGATGTGCTGCAGGACCTCGCGCTCGCGCGCGGTCAGCTGGTCGAGCTCGACGTCCTCGGGCACCGGAGCGCCGCCGGCGAACGCGTCGAGCACGAAGCCCGCCAGCCGCGGCGAGAAGACCGCGTCCCCCTCAGCCACGCGTCGCACCGCGTCGGCCAGCTCGGGGCCGGAGATCGTCTTGGTCACATAGCCGCGCGCGCCCGCACGGATCACGGCGATCACGTCCTCGGCGGCATCGGAGACCGAGAGCGCGAGGAAGCGCACGGGCCGCTGCGTCGGCGCGATGCCGCGGATCACCTCGACGCCGCCGCCCTCGGGCATGTGCACGTCGAGCAGCACCACGTCGGGCTCGCGCTCGGCGATCGTCGCGATCGCCTCAGCGACGCCGCCGGCCTCGCCGACGACCTCGACGAGGCCGGCGAGCTCCGCGCGCACCCCGGCGCGAAACAGGCGGTGGTCGTCGACGAGCACCACTCGCGCGAGGCTCATGGGGCATCCTTTGGTTGCCTCGGCCACCGCCGGGAGAGCGCCCTCGAGGCGCTCATGCCCGGGCGCGCTCCATCGCCAATTCGACCTCGGTACCCTCGCCCGGCGCGCTGCGGATCGCGACGCGTCCGCCGTGGCGCTCCACGCGCCCGACGATCGAGTCGCGCACGCCGCGGCGGTCCTCCGGGATCGCGTCCAGCTCGAAGCCGCCGCCACGGTCGCGCACGAACACCTCGACGCGCTCGGCGCCGACCTCCGCGTAGAGGTCCACGCGGTCGCTGCCCGCGAACTTCGCCGCGTTCGTCATCGCCTCGCGCGCCGCCGGCACCAGCGCCTCCAGCCGCGCTTCCAGCGGCTCGTCGCCGACGACGACCGCCTCGATCGGCACGCCGTGCAGCTCCTCGACCTCCGCCGCCGCGCGTTCGAGCGCGGTCCTGACGCTCTCCCCGCCCGCGCCGTTCGGCCGCTCGAACAGCCACCTGCGCAGCTCGCGCTCCTGACGGCGAGCGAGCGCCGCCACCTCGCGCGGATCGCCCGAGCGCTTCTGGATCAGCGCGAGCGTCTGCAGGACCGAGTCGTGCAGGTGCGCCGCCACCTCCGCGCGCTCCTGCTCGCGAATCCTGGCCGCGCGCTCGGTCGCGAGGTTGCGCGCGAGCCGCACGAACAGCGGCGCCACGAGCAGCCCCAGCGCGACCGCGACGATCGCGACCGCGCCGATCGCGTCACCGAGGTTGCGCAGCACGCCGGACGCGTGCAGCAGCGACGCCGACGCGAACGCCACCAGCAGCGCGCCCACCACCAGCCGCGGGCCGTCGATGCGACCGCCGCGGCTGCGCAGGTACTCGCGCCAGGAGAGACGCCGATCGGCCCCGTCGGCGTTGGGGCGGACGACCGCGGGGTGCCACACGAGCGTCATCCCGCCGAAGCCCAGCACGAGCGGCCACACGAATTGATCGCCGATCCACAGGCCCGTGTGGCGCAGCGTGACCAGGACGCCGACGACGACGAGCACGATCAGCACCGCCTCCCGCCACGCGCCGCGCGGCCGACCCACCCCCTCGCTGCCCGGCGCGACCGGCGTCAGCACCCAAGCCAACCCATAGATCACCACTCCGATCCCACCCGCGACCACGACCATCGCGGTCATGAAGCGGATCACGGTCACGTCGATCTCCAAGTACTCGGCGACGCCCGCGCACACGCCGGCGAGCATGCCCCGCTGGGGGTAGCGATAGCGGCGCCCGCGGGCTTTGCGCACTCCGGCGGTCGATCCCATACCGGTCATCATCCCAGCGCCCACGCGCGCGTCTATTGGGGATGACCCCAACTCCCCAGGCCCTACCCCGCGCACTAGTCCTCCTGCGCCTGCAGCTCCTTGACTTGCTGCTCGAGCTGAGCCGTCACGGCGGGGTCGCGCAGCGTGGTCACGTCGCCGAGCGCGCGCCCCTCGGCGATGTCGCGCAGCAGGCGTCGCATGATCTTGCCCGAGCGCGTCTTGGGCAGGTCCTCGGCCCAGATGATGCGGCGCGGGCGCGCGAACTTGCCGATCCGCTCCGCGACCGTGGCGCGAATGCCCTCGACAGTCGCCTCGTCACCCGCGAGATCTCCTTGCAGGGTCACGAACGCGACGATCGCCTGGCCGGTGTCCTCGTCGTGCTGGCCGATCACGGCGGCCTCGGCGACGTCGGGGTGCGCCACAATCGCCGACTCGACCTCGGCCGTCGAGAGGCGATGCCCGGAAACGTTGACGACGTCGTCGATACGGCCGATCACCCAGATGTAGCCGTCGCCGTCCTTGCGCGCGGCGTCACCCACGAGATAGGTCTCGTTGCCGAAGCGCTTGAAGTAGGTCTCGATGAAGCGCCCCTCCTCGCGGTAGAGCGTGCGCAGCATCGAGGGCCACGGGCGCGTGAGCACGAGCAGGCCCTGACCCTCCTCGATCGGATAGCCGCCGGACTCGTCGAAGACCTCAGCCTCGATCCCCGGGAAAGGGCGCGTCGCCGAGCCCGGCTTGGTGGTGGTGACCCCGGGCAGCGGCGTGATCATGATCGCCCCGGTCTCGGTCTGCCACCAGGTGTCGACGATCGGACAGCGTTCGGCGCCGATCACCTTGTGGTACCAGAGCCAGGCCTTGGGGTTGATCGGCTCGCCGACCGAGCCGAGCAGGCGCAGCGAGGTGAGGTCGTGCTGCTCGGGCCACTGCGCGCCCCACTTGATGCACGCGCGGATCGCCGTCGGCGCGCAGTAGAGGATCGTGACGCCGTAGCGCTCGACGAGCTCCCACCAGATGCCCTTGTGGGGATAGTCCGGCGCGCCCTCCCACATCACCGACGTGGCGCAGTTGAGCAGCGGGCCGTAGACGATGTAGGAGTGGCCCGTGACCCAGCCGACGTCGGCCGCGCACCAGTAGACGTCGGTCTCGGGCTTGAGGTCGAACACGTAGCGGTGAGTCGCCGCGACCCCGGTGAGGTAGCCGCCGGTCGTATGCAGGATGCCCTTCGGTTTCGCGGTCGAGCCGGAGGTGTAGAGGATGTAGAGCGGATGCTCGGCGTCAAGCGGCTCGGCGGGGCACTCCGCGTCGGCCTCCGCGAGAATCTCGTCGTAGAAGACGTCGCGACCCTCCTGCATCTGACAGGGCACGTCCTTGCTGCGCACGACGACGATCCGCTCCAGCGTCTGCAGGTCGCCCATCACCTCGTCGACCCGATCCTTGACCGGCGCCGTCTTGCCCTTGCGCGCGGCGCCATCGACGGTGATCAGGACCCGCGCCTGCGAGAACTCCATCCGCTCGCGCACCGCCTCCGCGGAGAAGCCGCCGAAGACCACGTTGTGCGGTGCTCCGATGCGCGCGCAGGCGAGCATCGCGACGACGACCTCCGGGATCATCGGCAGGTAGATCCCGACGACGTCGCCACGCTCCACGCCCAGGCCCTTCAGCGCGTTGGCGAGGCGCTGCACCTCCGCGAGCAGCTGCGCGTAGGTGATGTCCCGCCTGTCCCCCTCCGCCTCGCCGTGCCAGTGAAAGGCCACACGCTCGCCCCTGCCTGCGAGCACGTGGCGATCGAGGCAGTTGTAAGAGGCGTTCAGACGACCCCCGACGAACCACTTGTAGAACGGCGGGTTGGAATCGTCGAGGACCGTCTCCCAGGGCTCGAACCAGTGCAGGCGCTCGGCCTGCCCGGCCCACCACCCCTGGGGGTCGCGGGCCGCCTCCTCGTAGACCGCGGGATCGCTCAGCAGCGCCTGCTCGCGAAACTCGCGCGGCGGCGCGAAGCTCTCGACCTCGAGCAGGTCCGCCAGCTCGCGATCGAGCTCCTCGGTACTACCGGTCGGCTTGGGTTCGGTTGCCATCGCTCTGCCCTCCGTCTCTCGCTTGCGCGCGCTCCCCGTGTGATTGGTCGGCCTGCGCCTCCTCGCTCGACGTTACGCCTTTTTCAGCGGCATCACCGGCAGGACGGTGCGCGCGAAAGTCGAGTTCAGCACCGCGGCAAACGATGCGTACCAGGCCGCCGCGGCCGTCGCGAGGCCGAGATAGCCACCCCAGTGCGTGACGTTCGCGTGCGGGCCGGCGGCACCGATCGCCAACAGGATGAACGTGACCGTCAGCAGCACGAAGACGAGCAGCACCGCGCCGCTGACGCGCAGGGCGGCGACCGACATATAGGCGGTGAAGATCGCCCATGCCGCGAGGTACACGCCGACGGCGTGTCCGGCGTTGCCGCCGATCTGCTTGGCGTAGAACACCTGCAACGCCCAGAACGAGATCCAGAACGCTCCGTACGAGCAAAACGCGACGGCGCCAAACGTGTTGCCGGTACGGAACTCCCACATCCCCGCGAGCAGCTGCACGATCCCGCCGTACGCGAGCGCGAGGCCCAGCACGACCGGCAGGCCCTTTTCGTTGACGAGACTCGAGTTGAACATCGAGAGCACGAACGTCGTCATCGCGAAGCCCGCGAGCCCGAGCGGGCCGGGATCGGCCGGTTTCCACGACGCGACCGCCTGCCCCATCTCGTCTCCCCGCACGTCGCGCGGGGGAACCGAGGACACTGCGTTCGGCCGGTGAATCGATGCTGCCTCCATGACGCCCTCCATCCAGCCGCCGCGGAGGGCGGCATCTCAAGCTTTGCGGTGTGGGAGCGAGGAACGCTTGTGGCAATTCCCACGTTCCCAGGTCGATTATTCCCGCCCAGCGGGAAAACCAATCATCGGCGCTCGCTGCGCGGGATGACGCGAGCGGGGCGCTCAGACCCGAGCGGGGCGCTCAGACCCGAGCCGGGCGCTCAGCGACGCGAGCCGCGCTTGCGTCGCCGCTTGCCGCCACCGCTCGCTGCGGCGCTTGGCTGGACGGGCTCGGGCACGGACCTGCTTGCGCCCCCCTGCCCCTTCGCGGGGCGCTTGGCGCGGGCGCCTGCGCGCCGCGCGTCGCGCTCGGCACGCGCCTCGATCTGCGAGGGCCAGGGCCGCGCCACGCCGGCCGCCCACGCGGGGGGATCTCCGTTCGGGAAGCGCCCCATCAGCAGAATGCCGGTACCGACCATCCAGAACGCCATGATCAGACTCAGCTCCTGCGAGGGGATCAGCAGGATCACCGCGGCGACGCCGCCCACGATCCCCATCCACCGGGGTTGCAGGCCGACGCGGACCGTGGAGACCATCAGCGTGATCATGCCCGCCACGAGCGCGATCGCGGTGAGCGGCGTGATGTAGCCGAGGATTTCGTAGGCGCTGTTCTTGGTGAGCACCTGTTCGACCGCGTGCGTGGTGAAGTCGCGGCCGGTCACGAAGTTGTGCGCGCCGATCGCCTGCACGACCTCTCCGACGACGGTGAGCACGGGCAGGCCGATACCACCGATCAGGATCAGCGGGCGCGCGATCGGAGCCGTCTGGGGACGACGGAAGCGCGCGGCGTCGAACAGGAAGAGCAGGATCACGAGCAGTACCCCGATCGCGGCCGCGCTCAGCACGGCGCCCGCGATCAATCCGAAGGCGTGGTGGTCAAAGAAGCGGATTTCCGCAGCTCGCGGACTCACCGCGGGATTGACCTGGCCGTCGATCGCGGGCGCGACGCCCTGGATCAAACCGACCGTGGGCACCTGCTTGAGCGTCGCGCTGAGCGTGATCGCGCCCAGCAGGTAGAGGATTCCGCCAGCCGTCGCAGGTACGCCGAGGCGCGTCCGCCGTGCGCTCTCGTAGGCGACGCGTTCGCGGATCTCGCTCTTGGTGGGCGCGACCGCGACCTGCTTCTCGCCCTTCGCGGGCACGGCGTCGGCCTGCGGCGGAATCTCGCTCTCGGGTTTCTCCGGCACGGGCCGCGCAGTCTATGGGCTCAGCGCTAGGATGGGGCGATGGAGGGCGGCGGCCTAGGAGATCTGTTCGGCGACCCCGAGGAGCTGCAGCGGCGCCTCGCGGATTTCGCCCAGCAGATGCAGGGCCAGCAGCGGCTGGCGTGGGCCGACAACGCGATCAAGCTCGCGGTCGATATGACCGTCGCGGCGATCAACCGCGTCAATCTTCAGGGCGACGCGGCGGCTCAGGCCGAACAGATTCGCTCCGTAATGGCGGTCGTCTTCCCCGAGGCCGTCACGCTCGTGCGCGAGGCGCGCGAGGGCCTTCAGTAGGCGCCGGCGCGCTCGGCGCGACGCTCGGCCTCGCGCGAGGCGTGCCCGGCGGCGATGACCTCTTTGAAGGAGCGGAAGCGGAAGATGAACACGACCGCGCCGAGACCGACGAGCGCGGTGAAGACGGCGATCGCGATCTGCTGCCCGACCGAGTAGGCCGCGACGACGGCGGTGGGGCCACGCGCGAAGACCTTCACGAGCAGCGCCTGTTGTACGCCGGCGCCCCCGGGCGTGAACGGCACCGCCCCCGCGACCTGGTTGACGCCGAACACGAGCAGCACGTTCTCGACTGAGCCGCCGACGCGGAAGGCGTCGAGCAGGAACCAGAAGGCGGCGAAGCGGCAGAGCCACGCGCCGGCCTGCCAGGCGGCGACCTCGCGGAGGTAGCGGGGGCGGTCGCCGAGGATCGTGACCCCCTGGCGGATGCGCGTCCAGAAGGCCTTCGCGCGGACCGACAGCAGGGCAAACGCCACGAGGCCGAAGATCGCAAGCGCCGTGATCAGAAAGAGCGTGAAGCGGAAGTGCTCCGCGAGGTAGGAGATGTCAAAGGAGCTGAGTTTCGAGAAGTCCGGGGGCTTCGGGAACACGCCTTGGGTGAAGGCAAAGATCAAGACCAGCACACCGACCGCGGCGTCGAAGATCGACTCGACGAAGAACGCCGCCGCGACCGTCGGGTAGGTGGAGCCTGGGATCGAGCTGCGGCAGAGGAAGAGCTTGATGACGTCTCCCCCACGCGCGGGCACGATGTTGTTGAAGCCGACCGCCGCGAAGTAGGCGCCCCAGATGCGCCGCCACTGGAAGCTGACGGCGGGGTAAGCCGCGCGCAGGCTGTGGAAGAAGGCGCGCGAGCGCAGCGTCAGGTTCAGGCCGAAGAACAGCAGGCCGAGCGCGAGCGCCCCCCAGTGGACGGCGGCCAGATCCGAGAAGAACTGGCCGACCGCTTCCAGGAACGAGCTGAGGCTATGGCCGATCGAGGTCGAGGCTAGCGGCACACCTCAAGCGTAAGGCGCGCGCGGGCGTCCACGCAGCGCATATCGATCTCACAGCCCTCCAGCATCGCCCTCCTCGTCCAAGCCTTCGTCATACTCGTCGAGGTCCAGCTCATCATCGTCGGCGTCCAGCTCCTCGTCGTCCCAGTCGTCGAGCTCGCGCTCGGGAAGCTCGAGGATCGTGCTCAGCGGCATGCCACTCTCCTTTCGAGGCGTTCGTTTGTGAATGCCCACACCCGCCGTGCGGGAAACGCGCGCATCATAGTGTTGCGCTCCGCGCAGTCGGCTGCGAGAATCGATGCGTGTCCGACTACGTGTTCCTCGGAGCCGCGCGGTTGCGTTGAAGATCCGCGCGGCGGTCCTCGAGGAGTTCGGCGAGCCGCTCGTCGTCCAGGAGGTCGACCTCTCCGAGCCGCGCACCGGCGAGGTCCTCGTCCGGCTCGTGGCGTGCGGCGTGTGCCACACCGATATGTACACAGCCTCAGGCGTCGATCCCTCCGGGTACGCGCCGACGGTTCTCGGCCACGAGGGCGCGGGCGTCGTCGAGCAGGTCGGCGCCGGCGTGCAGTCGCTGGCGCCGGGCGACCACGTGGTGACGCTGTTCTCGCCGCAGTGCCGCGAGTGCGTGCACTGCCGCAGTCCGGAGACGAACCTCTGCCTCGCGATCCGCGAGCAGCAGAATCTGGGCTACCTGCCCGACGGCAGCACACGGCTCTCGCGTCGCGGCGAGCCGATCCGGCACTTCATGGGCACCTCGACATTCGCCGAGTACGCGGTGCTCCCGGAGATCGCGCTGGCGAAGGTCGATCGCGAGGCGCCGCTCGATC
Organism: Solirubrobacteraceae bacterium; assembly: GCA_035483545.1. Classification (GTDB taxonomy): domain Bacteria; phylum Actinomycetota; class Thermoleophilia; order Solirubrobacterales; family Solirubrobacteraceae; genus Palsa-744. The sequence goes on from DATHPS010000011.1 coordinate 33,006, forward strand.
GCGCCTGCCTGTTCGCCTGCGGGCTCTCCACGGGGCTCGGCGCGGCGATGTTCACCGCCGAAGTCAAGGAGGGCTCGACGTGCGTCGTCTTCGGAGCCGGCATGGTCGGCCTCGGCGCGGTCGCCGGCTGCCGATTGCGCGGCGCCGAGCGCATCGTCTGCGTCGATCTCTCGCCGGACCGCCTGGAGCTCGCGCGTGGGCAGGGCGCGACCGAGTGCTGGCAGGCCGACGAGCACACCGTCGCGCGAGTACTGGAGAGCACCAACGGCTTCGGCGCGGACTACACCTTCGAGGCGACCGGCCTCGTGGCGGTGATGCGCGAGGCGGTCGAAGCCGCGCGCATGGGCTGGGGCCTGTGCACGATCGCGGGCGTCGCCGGCAGGGGCGAGACGCTCGACATCGTCCCGCGCCTGCTGATCACCGGGCGGCGCGTGCGCGGCAGCTCCTTCGGCGGCGTCAAGGGCCGCGACCAGGTGCCCGAGCTGGTCGCCCTTTACCTGCGCGGCGAGCTCGACGTCGACCCGTTCATCTCGCACCGCATGGGACTCGAGGATGTCAACCGCGCCTTCGACCTGATGGAGGCGCAGGACGGGATTCGCTCGGTGCTGGAGCTGGATTTGCGATCGTCCACGTGAGCGCCGCGGGGAGACCGAGCACTGTGTGCGCTCGGCATCCTGCCTCGCGTGCGTCAAGCCGCAGCGCACGCTCCGAGTCAGACCACGGGCCGCGCGGCACGCCCAGCACCTTCAGCACCAGGTCGTCGTGCTCAGCCGCCGGGCCGCGCGGCGCGCCCAGTGCCTTCAGCACCAGGTCGTCGTGCTTAGCCGCCGGGCCGCGCGGCACGCCCCAGCGCCTTCAGCACCAGTTCGTCGTGCTCAGCCGGCTTGACCTTGCGCAGAACCTCGGCGACCTTCCCGTCGGGGTCGACGATGAACGTCGTACGCTCGTTCCCGAGATACTCGCGCCCGTACATGCTCTTGGTGACCCAAACGCCGTAGCGCTCCGCAACGCTGTGACCCTCGTCGGCAAGCAGGGCGAAGTTCAGCCCCTCCTTGTCGTGGAACTTCTTGACCTTCGCGACAGGATCGGGGGAGATGCCGAGCACGACCGCGTTGGCGCGCTCGTAGTCGGCGCGACGATCGCGCACGCCGCAGGCCTGGGTCGTACACCCCGGCGTCGCCGCCTTCGGATAGAAGTAGACAACGACGAACTCGCCGCGAAAGTCCGACAGCTTGACCGGCCGGCCGTCCTGGTCGGGGAGCTCGAAGTCGGGAGCCTCTTGACCTTGCTCGATCACGCTTGGATCGTAGTCGCCGCAGGGCGCCCGCGCCCCGTCGAGGCCTGCTCGGGCTCTCACGCTACCTGCAGGCGCGGCGCCCGCCCCGGGATGTCGGCACCTACGCGAGGATGCCATCAGCCGATCGCGGGTATCGTCGCGGACATGGGGATCGACGCCGACGTCAGCGGGGCCGCGCTCGACTGGAGCACGCCCTCCCCCCGGCTGCGGGTCCTACGGCGCTACGAGGTCCTGGCCACGACGGTGGGAGCGCTTGCCGTCGCGCTCGCCATCGCGATCGCTCTCGACGCCACGACGGCTGCCGTGGTGGCCGCGGTCGGCGTGATCGTCGCCGGGGTGATCGCCGACGGCATCGCCGGACGGCGCGTGCGCGCCTGGGGCTACACCGAGCGCGCGGAGGATCTGCTGGTCAGGCGCGGCGTGATGTTCCGGCGCACGTCGGTGATCCCCTATGGACGCATGCAATACGTCGAGGTCACCGCGGGTCCCTTCGAGCGGTCCTTCGGGCTGGCGACCGTGCAGATGCACACCGCGGCGGCCGCGAGCGACGCGCGCATCCCCGGGCTCCCCGCTCGGGAGGCCGCGCGCCTGCGCGACCAGCTGACGTCCCTGGGCGAGTCGCACGCGATGGGGCTGTGAGCGCGGCGGACGTTCCCAGCAACTGGCAGCGGCTGCATCCGCTCTCGCCGCTGGTGCGGACCGGTCGCGGTGTCATCGCGATCGTCGTAGTTGTGATCCTGCCGCTGCTCAGCAGCCAGAAGGGCTCGCTGAGCAGCGACCTCATCCATCTCGGCGCGCTCGCCGTGATCCTCGTGCTCGGGGTGATCTCCTGGCTGGTCACGCGATGGCGCGTCGAGGGCGGCGTCCTGCGGGTCGAGAGCGGCCTGATCCGACGGACCTCGGAGCGCTTTCCGCTGAGCCAGATCCAGGCGATCGACACCGTGCGCCCCGGGCTTGCCCGTGCTTTCGGCCTGTCCGAGCTGCGAATCCGCCTCGCCAGCGGCAGCGGCAAGGCCGGCCGGCTCGCCTATTTGACCGAGCGGGAGGCGCAGACGCTGAGGACGCGCCTGCTGGCGCTGAGCCAGGGCCTCGCCGAGACGGCCCCGGAGCCGCCCGCGCAGGCCCTACTGACCGTCCCCACCGGTCGGCTGCTCGCATCGATCCTGCTCAGCGGGATCGGCCTCGTGCTCGAGCTGGCGATCGCGGCCCTCGTCATCCTCGCGCTCGTCGCGCCCGCCACCGCGGCAGCCGCGCTCAGCATTGGCGCCGCCAGCCTGATCGGGCTGGTGTTCGGCTTCTTCCGTCGCTTCAACGACGACTACCGCCTCACGGTCGCCGACGCCCCGGACGGGCTGCGCCTGCATTCCGGCCTGGTCGAGACCTCAGCCGAGACGATTCCCCGCGGACGCATTCAGGCCGTCCGGATGGTCGAGCCCCTGGCCTGGAGGCCATTCGGCTGGTGTCGCTTGGAAGTCGACGTCGCCAGCCAGAAGTCCAAGGGCCGCCAGGACCGCAACCAGAGCAAGGCCGCGCGTGCGCTGCTGCCCGTGGGCAGCCACGAGCAGGCCGCCGCGCTGGTAGCCAGGGTGTTCCCCAGCCTGCCCGACGCCCGCCTCGCGCCGCCGGCGCGTGCGCGCTGGAAGTCGCCCCTGCGCTTTCGCTTGCTCTCATGGGGCGCCAACGACCGCTACGCCGTCACGACCAGCGGCCGGTTGCGGCGAGTGACCGACTGGGTGCCCCTGGCCAAGGTACAGAGCGTCCGGCGCGTCGAGGGGCCGATCCAGCGGCGCCTGCGCCTGGTCAGCATCCATCTCGACACCGCCGGGCGCAACGTCCACGCCGTCCTGCGCGACCGCGATCGCGCGGAAGGGGCGCAGTTGCTGGTCGATCTACCCAACCGCTGCCGCCAGGCGCGGCTGCTGCGCAAATAAGATGGCCCGGATGAGCGGACGCGCCGATCGGCCCACGCACCCCGCGGTCGACCCGTGACAGCCGGCAACGGCCAGGTGGCCGCGCACGAGGAGCTCGGCGTGCTGCTCGTCGAGGACGACGACGGCGACGCGCGCCTCGTGCAGGACGAGCTCGCCGAACGGCTCCCGCGCGCGCAGATCGTGCGCAGCCGCACGCTGCGGGAGGCACTCGCGACGCTCGGTCCACCGATCGACTGCGTGCTGCTCGATCTCGGGCTTCCCGATGCGACCGGACTGGATGCCGTCGCGCGACTTCGCTTGCAGGCGCCCGGGACGCCGCTGATCGTCCTGACGGGCCTCGACGACGAGGCAGCCGGGGTCGCGGCGGTGCAGGCGGGCGCCCAGGATTATCTCGTCAAGGGCCTCGTCAGCGGCGACCAACTCACGCGCTCGATCCGCTACTCGATCGGCCGCCGCCAGGCCGAGGAGGCCGAGCGGGAGCTGCTCCTCGCCGAGGCGCAGGCGCGCGAGATGACGCGCCTGGAAAAAGGCCTCGCGCCGGCACCCCTGCTCGAGAGCTCCTCCGTGTGGGTCGCATCGTGCTATCGCGCCGGGCGCAGCCGCGCGCTGCTCGGCGGCGACTTCTTCGATCTCGTGCAGCGCGGGGACGACACCCTGCACGTCGTCGTCGGTGACGTCTGCGGTCACGGGCCCGACGAAGCCGCGATCGGCGTGAGCCTGCGCGCGGCCTGGCGCGCCCTCGCCCTCGTCGGCAGTCAGCCCGAGGTCCTCTTGCAGACCTTGCGACACGTGTTCGAGCACGAGCGCCATCTGCCCAATCTGTTCGCAACGCTCTGCACACTCGAGATCGAGCCCACGCGGGAATCGGCACGGATGATCAGCGCCGGCCACCCGCGACCGGTGCTGATCGATGGCACCTCGGTAGGCGCCCTTGGCGGCGAGCACGGCGGCGCCGCGATCGGGATCGGCGAGGGACCCTGGCAGGCCGAGCGCGCGGAGCTCCCCACGAGCTGGACGATCCTGCTCTACACCGACGGCATCGTCGAGGGTCGCGTCGGCCCCAGCCCGGAGCGCCTCGGCGAAACGGGCCTGCACCGCCTGATCGCCGCGCTGATCGATCGGCGCCCCGACTGGCGCGACCGACCGGACGAGCTGCTCGAGGAGCTGATCGCCGGCGCCGAGCGGTTCAACGGCGGCCCGCTCAGCGACGACGTCGCGATGCTGCTGCTCGGCGTATGCTCGAGCGCCCCGCGATGAGCGATGCGCTCGAGCCCAAACGATGAGCGCCCCGCGCAAGGTCCCCACGCCGAGTGCCGCGACGCGGCCACGTTCGCCCGTCGCGCGCTGGATAGCGGAGATGAGCGTCGGGCGGCTGCTCGCGGCGACAATCGGGTTGCTGCTCGTGCTCGCCGTGGTCGGAATCGGCTTGGCGCTCCTCGCCAGCGCGCAGCTGACTCGCGATCGTCGGCTCCTGCTCGATCAGGTCGGCCCGGCTCGACGCACGGCGCTGAGCCTCGAAAACGCGCTGATCAACGAGGAGACGGGCGTGCGTGGCTATCTCATCACGGGCGAGTCGAGCTTCCTCGAGCCCTACCGCAGCGGCTCGGCGGGGGAAGCGCTTGCGTACGCCGAACTGCGCGCGCGCGAGCACGCGGTCGGACCGGCGGTTGCCGCCGACGTCGAGCTGGTCCGCGCGAGAGCACGCGCGTGGCGCGAAGACTTCGTCACGCCCGCCCTCGCACACGGTCGCCAGCCCGCCAACCGCTCGATCATCGAGGACGTCGCGGGCAAGCGGCTGTTCGACGCGATCAGGGCGTCCCTCACGCGCCTGCAGTCGGCGCTCGTCCGCGAGGACTCCCACACACGCGCGCAACTGGAAAGCGCCGCCGACAATTTGCAGCTGCTGCTGATTCTCGCGGGCGTTCTGATCCTCGGCGGCGTCCTCGCCGCGGGCGTTCTGCTGCGCCGGACGATCACGTTGCCGCTGGAACGCTTGGGCGCGGAAGCGCGCCGCGTCGCGGGGGGTGAGTTCGCGCGTCCGCTCGCGGTCGCCAGCGGCCCGCGCGAGGTCGCCGAGGTCGGCGCCGAGATCGATGCGATGCGCGAGCGGATCGTGACCGAGCTCGCGAGCGTGGAATCCGCACACGCCCGACTGGAGACGCAGGCCGGAGAGCTCAAGCGCTCCAACGCCGAGCTCGAGCAGTTCGCCTACGTCGCTTCGCACGACCTGCAGGAGCCGCTGCGCAAGGTCGTGAGCTTCTGCCAAGCGCTCGAGACCCGCTATCGCGGCCAGCTCGACGAGCGCGCCGACCAGTACATCGATTTCGCGGTCGACGGCGCGAAGCGGATGCAGAGCCTGATCAACGACCTGCTCGCATTCTCACGCGTCGGGCGCAGCGGGCGCAAGCTCGAGCCGGTCGCGCTGGGCGACGTGCTCGCGGCGGTGCGCTCCGCGCTCGCGGAGAGCCTTGCCCGCCGCGGCGCCCGCGTCGAGGCCGACGAGCTGCCAACGATCCGCGGCGATCGCGCGCAGCTGATCTCCCTCTTTCAAAATCTGATCTCCAACGCCGTGAAGTTTCATGGCGCCGAGCCGCCGGCGGTGCGCATCTCCGTGCGACGCGAGGGCGAGCAGTGGCAGCTGGCCTTCGCCGACAAAGGGATCGGCATCGATCCCGAGTACGCGGAACGAATCTTCCTGATCTTCCAGCGCCTGCACGCCAGGGATGCCTACGACGGCAGCGGCATCGGACTGGCGCTTTGCCGGAAGATCGTGGAGTATCACGGTGGACGCATCTGGCTCGACACCGACTACGCCGGCGGAGCGTGCTTTCGCTTGACCCTACCGATCGCCAAGGAGGCTGTGCAATGAACGCCGAGCTGATCTCGGTCCTGCTCGTCGAGGACGACCCCGGCGACGTGCTGCTGATTCGCGAGGCCTTCACCGATCAGAAGGTCGGCAACGTGCTTTCGGTGGTCAGCGACGGCGTCGAGGCGATGAGGTACGTGCGCGGCGAAGGCGACTACGCGGACCGCGAGCGCCCCGACCTCGTGCTGCTCGATCTCAACCTGCCCCGCAAGAGCGGCGCCGAGGTGCTCGCCGAGATCAAGGGCGACCCCGAGCTCTCGATGATCCCGGTGATCGTGCTCACGACGTCGGCCGCGGAGGACGACATCGTCGGCTCCTACCGGATGCACGCCAACGCCTACATCACCAAGCCCGTCGACTTCGAGCGCTTCCGCGAGATCGTGCACCAGATCGACGACTTCTTCATCGGCATCGTCAAGCTGCCGCCGCGACACCCGCAGCGCTGAGCACTACTTCAACAGCCGCGACAGGCGCCGGTCCTTGAGCAGGCGCCCGTCGGTCTGGCAGGTCGGGCAGTAGGCGATCACGTAATCCTCGAAGTGCACCGCGCGCAGCGTGCTCGCGCAGCGCGCGCACGGCTGCCCCTCATGGCGGTGCACCCGCAGCGGTAGCGGCAGCTTGTCGGGAATCGGCAGCTGAACGACCGCCTCGTAGTGCGCGATCGCGCCGCCCAGGACCGCAATCGTCGCCGCGCGCAGGCGCCGCGACTCGTCCTCATCGAGATCGGCGCCGCGCTTGTATGGCGAGAGCTGCGCCTCCCACAGGATCTCGTCGACCCACGAGCGCCCGATACCCGCGATCACGTGCTGGTCGCGCAGCATCGCGTGCAACGGGCGCGGCGCGCGCAGCAGCTCGCCGAGCTCCGGCGGGTCGGGCCACGCTTCCGGTCCGAGCCGCGTCAGCGACTCGTCCTGCGCGAGCTCCGCGGCGCGCAGCAGCTTCACCCAGGCGGCCTGCTTGGAGCCAAACTCGCGCAGGCGCAACTCGCGACCGTCGTCGATGCGCAGGAGCAGGCGCGCCGTGCGGTCGCGCGGCCCCGCACGCTTGTCGAAGAGTTGCAGTCGCCCGGCCGACATCAGATGAATCAGCAGCACGAGCTCGTCCTCACGCGCCTCGTCCTCACGCGCCTCGCCGCCGGCCGCATCATCACCGCGCACCTCACGCGCCCGCGCAGCGGGGCCAACGGCGACGATCAGGTGCTTGCCGCGCCGCGCGACTCCCGCAATCTCGCGACCGGCGAGTGCAGCGAGCGGCGGATCGAAGGTCCTCAGCGCGTTGATGCCGGGCGCGAGCGCGGACTCGATGCGCGCGCCGCGCAGGGCCGCGTCGAGCCGGCGCGCGGTGATCTCGACCTCGGGCAGCTCCGGCATCGAACTAGGCCCCTGGGACCTCTGGCAGCTCCGGCATCGCCCTCCCACTCTAGGAGGACGATGCCGTCACTCTGGATGACGATGCCGTCAGGCTGGTGCCGCCAGGCCGCGAGGACCGGCGCGTGGCGACCGGCGCTAAACCGGCCGGTTGGCCCCGATCGGGGGCCCTTCGTACTTGACGCCGGTGGCGCTCGTCCAGCGCACGCGCCAGCTGACGCCGCGCACGCTGGAGCTGAAGCTCCAGTACCCGAGCGAATTGGTGCTCTGCTTCTTCAGCACGCGGTACTTCTTGGCGCCGCTCGTCTTGACGAGGAGCGTGACCTTGGTGGCGCCCGTTGCGGGCCGCACGAGTCCCCAGAGGTAGTAGCCGTGCCCGGAACGGAAGACGGCGAGCGGCACCGGCCACGCGGAATACAGCGGCTTGGGCTTGCCACTGACATACTCGAGGCCCGACTGGAAGCCGACGAAGCCGCCGTGCGCGCCGGCGCCGGGGGCACCGCCGACGGCGCCGTCTTTGAGCAGGTACTGCGAGAAGGCCGCGACGCGGGGGTCGCGGTAGGCGATGTATTCGGAGATCGCGTCGTATTCGGCCTGCTGCGCGGGGGAGACGCCGAGGAAGCGGTTGGGCTTGCTCTGGACGCCGAACTCGGTGAGGTAGATCGGCAGGCCGCCGTTGATCGCGCCCGCGCGCGCGGCGAGGTTCAGCGCGTTTTCCAGACGCGAGAGCGTGCCGATCATGACGTCGTCTCGCACCGGCGAGACGTAGTACGGACCGGCCTTCGTCGAATAGGCGTGATGGGAGTAGCCAGACGCGGTCAGTCGCGTGCAGGAGCCGGCTTTGCGGTAGTGGGAGTTGAGGCAGAGCATGCCGCGTAGGAACGCCAGCGGGGCGACATCGTGAATCCCGTTTTCGCGGGCTTCGCGGCGCGTGAGGCTGTCATAGCCGGCGGGCGCGGTTTCGCCGATCAGCACTTTGGGATGCGCGAGCCCCGCGGCCTGCAGCCCGGCGTAGCCTTCCTGGTAGAGGCCGCGGTAGATACGCGGCGAGGTCGGCTGCCCGGCCGAGTTGAACTGCGGCAGCAGGAACGCGGCGTCGTTGGGCTCGTTCCAGATCGCGAACAGCGAGACCTGCGAGCCGTAGTGACGTCCGACCGCGGTCATGAATTCCTTGAAGTCGCGCGCGTTGGGGTTGGTGTCGTAGGGCGCCCTGTGGTTGGAGGTCGCCCAGCGCGGCACCGGCGAGGTCACGGTCAGCAGCACTTTCCAGCCGAGCTCTTGGGCCTTGCTCATGATCCAGTCGTAGGGCCCCCACGCGTACGCCGCGGGGTTCGTCGCGTCGAAGCTCGGCTTGCTCGCGCTGTTGCCCCCGGGCGCGACGTACTGCCAGTAGAGCTCGACGCGCAGGGCGTGGACGCCGAGGTGCTTCAACTGCGCGAGCGCGTGTTCGCGGGTGTGCGTGTTCAGCAGCTCCGTCGAGGGCTCGAAGTAGTCGGCCTGGGTGTGGGAGGCGAGCGCCTCGCTCGCGCCCAGCGCGCCGGCGCCGAGCATCGAGCACGTGAGCAGTGCACACAGGAGTACGCGGATTCGCGACATTCGAGGGGCTCCAATCCTTCCGGGGGCTTACAGAAGCAGGGACACACGGACGTGCTCGCAGAGCAGCCCATGCCGCCTACAGGGAAAGGCGGGCACGTTGGCGTGCGACCTCGCTTAAGACACCGTAGCGGAGCCGATGTTGCGGTTGCTTTGCGGCAATTCGCGGACTTCGCGGCGCGCGCAGTCGCGCCGATTCGCGGACTCCGCGGCGCGCCAGTAACTTGCTGCGCCGATCGGCTCCACGCCGCGCGGGCTGTAGTACATTCAGGTTCGTGCGTGTCCACCCGCGGCTTTGTTGCGCACTGCTCGGTCTCGGCGCCCTGCTCGTGGCGGCGCCCGCGGCGCAGGCGGCGACCCCGGTCTCGTGCCCGGGACTGGCGAGCGCGATGGAAACCGCAAAGACCGGCGAAGTGCTCGAACTGCCGGCGGGCCCGTGCCCCGCCGAAGTCACGGTCGCGAACCCCGCCGCGTTCACGCTCGAGGGCGCCGCGGACGGCGGCACGGTGCTCGAACCGACGGGTTCCGGGAAGAGCATCGTCCAGAGCGCCGCCGACGTCCAGTTCACCCTCTCGGGCCTGACGTTCACGGGCACGCGCGAAGCTCAGGCGATCGCGCTGTCGGGCGCCGGGGAGGCGGTGACGCTTAGCGACGACACGTTCGCGAACGACCTCGACGCGAGCGGCTACGGCGCGGGCGTCTCGATCCAGCTCCCCGCGGCAAGCACCGCGACCGCACCCACGCGAATCATCGACGACACCTTCTCCGGAGACAGCGCCGCGGGCGGCGCCGGCTTCGCGCTGCTGGGCTCCTCGCCGCTGCTCGTCGAAGGCAGCAGCTTCACGGCCGACGGCGCGACCGCGGGCGGCGGGCTCGTCGTCGCCGGCCACGACGGCGGCGCGGGCGCGGTGCGGCTCACGGGGAACACCTTCGGCGGCCCGGACGCGGGGGAAGGCGACACGGCGGCGTGGGTCGGCGGGGGCGCCGAAGTGACGCTGCAGCCGAGCCAAACCCTGACCCTGGTGGGGAACCGCTTCGAACACGACCGCATCGCGGGCGCGCAAGCGACCCAGGAGCGCGTCGGCGCGGGGCTGTTCGTGAGCGCGGCGCCCGGCGAGGCGAGCTACCCCGTGACGCAGTCCGACGACGTGTTCGCGGACAACGCGATCGAAGCGACCCAGAAGCTGCCAACGCCACGGCTCGCCGCGGGCGGCGCGGGCGAGTGGATCACGGGCCTCGCGGTGCAGAGCACGGCCGACCGGTTCACCGGCAACCGCGTCGCCTCCGACGACGGCCAGCCGCCGGAGGGTGGCGCGCTGGGCGCGTTCGCGAGCGCCACGCAAGGTTCGACGCCGGCCCAGCCGGGGGTATTCACCGGAGTCGATGACCTCTTCACCGGCAACTCGACCGCCGCGGGCGGCTGGGGCGGAGCGATCTACGTCGGCGGGCCGCCGCCGGACTGCAGCGGGGGAGCCTGCCCCGCGAGCGGCCTCGCGCTGCTGGACTCCACGGTGGTGGCCAACAGCGTCGACGCCGGCGCCGGCAGCGAGGGCGGCGCGATCTGGGGCTCGCCAAACGACTCGCTCGCGCTGAGCAACTCGATCCTCTACGGCAACTCACCGCAGCCGGAGATCTTCGGGTTCACCGCGAACGCGCCGACCTTCGCCTACAGCGATGTCTGCAACCAGAGCGGCGGCCCGGCCGTCGCGGGAGCGGGGAACATCTGCGCGAACCCGCTGCTGAACCCGGACGGCTCGGAGACCCGCGCCAGCCCCACGATCGACGCCGGCTCGGGCGCGCTCGTACCGGCGGGGCTCGCCACCGACATCGCCGGCACGCCGCGGATCCTCGCGAGCCGGGGAGGCTGCCACGGCGCCGAACCGGCGATTGTCGACATGGGTGCGTTCGAGTTTGCGGGACCGTCGTTGTTCGCCCCCTCGTGCCCAGCACCCGGTATCGCGTGCGCGGACGCGAGGGTCGAGTCGCTCGTCGCGCGCCTGCCGAGCACGGCGCGCGTGGACGCGATGAGCTGTCCCGGCCTCATCTCCAACCCCAGGCTGGCACTCCTCATCCAGCGCGGGCCGCTCGTGGCGCGGCACGGCGCGGTGAAGGTGACGATCACCTGCGAGTTTGCCGCGAGCTACTGCGCGGGAACGGTCACGCTGCGCACGACGCGAGCCTTCGCAAGCGCGGCCGCGCGCGGCAACCGTCGTCGCGCGCGCAAGGCAGCAGTGACGCTCGGCAGTGCGTCCCTGCGCATCGCCGCCGGGAGGATCGGGGTCGTGAAGATCCATCTGCGCCCGGCCGCGCTGGCGAGACTCGGCGCACGACGAACGGTGAGCGTGCTGATCGCGGTCCGCGCACGCGACAGCAGCGGCGCGAGCGCGAGCGCGAGTCGCACGAGCAGGCTGCGGTTGCGCGCGACGCAAAGGCACTGAGCCGCGCGCGCGAGGCGCAGCGGGGACTCCGCGCCCACCGGCGCTCGCTTCGCGCCCCGCGCGCGGCGCGGGTGGGATAGCTTTGCACCCGATGAGCGCCCCTGCGGCCCCCGATGACATCGTCGCGACGCACGCCGACGTCGCTCCCGACGCGCGCCCGCCGCTGCTGGTGCTGGAGCCGCTGCGCGAGTTCCTCGACGCACACGGCCTCGGCGCGGGCGAGCTGCGGGCGGAGCCGATCGGCGAGGGGCACTCGAACGTGACGTACCTGATCGAGCGCGCGGACGGTAGCGAGCTGGTGCTGCGGCGCCCGCCGCGCCCGCCGCTGCCGCCGAGCGCGCACGACGTGGTGCGCGAGGCGCGGCTGCTGCGCGCGCTGCGGGAGACGCCGGCGCGCGTGCCGGAGGTGCTGGCGGTGGGCGACGACGAGGCGGTCATCGGCAGCCCGTTCTACGTGATGGAGAAGATCGCGGGCGAGCCGATCGTCTTCAGCGTGCCCGACGCGCTCGACAACCCCGCCGAGCGGAAGCGGATCGCGCGGGAGCTGATCGAGGCGCTCGTAGAGATCCACGCGGTGGACTGGCGCGCGGTGGGCCTGGAGGGCTTCGGCAAGCCAACGGGCTACCTCGAGCGCCAGCTGCGGCGTTTCGGGGGCCTGTGGGAGATCAACAAGACGCGCGAGATCCCGGCCGTGGCGCGCGTGACGGAGTGGTTGCAGGCGCACATCCCGGAGTCGGGCCCCGCGACGATCGTGCACGGGGACTACCGGCTCGGCAACACGATGTACGCCCTGGAGGCGCCCGCGCGTCTGAGCGCGGTGCTGGATTGGGAGATGGCGACGATCGGCGACCCGCTGGCGGACCTGGGCTACCTGTGCATGATGTGGAGCGAGGCGGGCGACCAACCTGGCGGCCTGCGCGACGCGCTCGGCCGCGTGACGCGCGCGGAAGGATTCCCGACCCGCGCGGAGCTGATCGCGCGCTACGAAGAGCGCTCGGGACGCTCGATGCGCGAGCTGCGCTGGTACGTGACACTGGCGGTGTGGAAGTCGGTGGTGTTCATGGAGGGCAACTACAAGCGCGCGCAGGCCGGCATGACCGACGACCCCTACCTCGTGCACTTCGGCGAGGGCGTGCTGCAGTTGGCGGCGCACGCGGAGGAGGTGGCGCTCGGTGAGCGGTTCGAGCCGTGAAGGCGCGCCGATCCGCGGCCTGCTGGTCGACTGGGGCGGCGTGATGACGACGAACCTGTTCAGCTCGTTCAGCGCGTTCTGCGAGGCGGAGGGGCTCGACCCGGCGGCGCTCGCGCAGGCGTTCCGCGGGGACCCGGCGGCGCGCGAGCTGCTGATCGGCTTCGAGGAGGGCCGCATCGACGAGACGGACTTCGAGAGCGAGCTCGGGCGGCTGCTGGGGCTCTCGGTGGCGGAAGGCCTGATCGACCGGCTGTTCGCGGGCGCGCAGCCGGAGCCGTCGATGGTCGCCGCGGTGCGCGCCGCGCGCGCGGCGGGCGTCGCGACGGGGCTGATCTCGAACTCGTGGGGCACGTCGCGCTACCCGCGCGAGCTGCTCGCGGAGCTGTTCGAGGGCGTGGTGATCTCCGGCGAGGTCGGCATCCGCAAGCCGGCGCCGCGCATCTACGAGCTGGGCGCGGAGGCGATCGGGCGCGCGCCGGTGGAATGCGTGTTCGTGGACGACCTGCCGTTCAACCTGCCGCCCGCGGCGGAGCTGGGGATGGTGACGGTGCACCACACCGACGCGCGGGAGACGATCGCGGAGCTCGAGCGGCTGCTGGCGGTGCCGCTACGCTCAGCTCTTCGATCAGAGGGGCCTCAGATCCTCCACTTGACAGGGGCGGTCCGCAAGACCGATGATCTCGGGGTCTCCAGTGAGGAGGCGTAGATCGTGGGCCGCGGCAGTCGTAACCGCAAAGCAGTCCCCAAGCGCGATCGGAGCTCGGGCCTTCAGGCGCGCGACCTCGATCATCCGCGCGGCACCCGGAAGGTCCGATGCGAGCGCGGCGCGTAAATCTCGCAGCGTCTCGTCAGCGGCGGCGCTTCCCTGATCGCGCGCTATCCGGTAGTAGACCTCTACGAGGTTCGCCCAGCTCACGACGGGGCGATCGGCGAGAACTTCCTCGACCCTGGAGAGCGCGGGCTCCTCACCATCCAGCCAGGCGAGGACCGCCCAGGAGTCCAGGCAGACGCTCACCGAGGCTCGCGTGCCCGATCCTCGAGCAGGCGAGTAGGCATCGTACTGCGAGCGCTACGTCGACTACCTCGAACACGGCGTCTTCGCGGGCGGCTGCTTCTGGGCGGCCGCGGGGTGCGAGTTCGACGACCGGCCCGGCGCGGTGCGTGACGCGATCGCCGAGGGCGTCCGCGCGTGGCTGGCCGAGCTCGAGCGCCAGGCCCAGCTCGCCGGCCTACCGCGGCCGGCCGCGGTTGCCTTCGAGATCTACTCGCTCGGACTCGGGGCCAACACCTACGCGCGGCTGCTGCGCGACGCGCGCGCCTTCGCGCGCACCCGCGCCACGATCGAGCAGCTGCTCGACGCCGGTGAGCTCCAAGCATCGAAGCGCGCGAGGACTGGCTGAACCAGCGTCCGACCTTCAAGCTGCCGCGATGACAGAAATGTCGTATTCGGCAAAGCGCTCATCGGACGTAACGACCGTCAGCCGCTCGTGGCGCGCCTGCGCGATGAGCAGCCGATCGAAGGGATCGCGATGGTGGAGCGGGAGGTCGGCGACGCCAAGGCCGTGCTCGGGAGAGAGACCGAGAATGCGCATCCCGCTGCCGACGACGTGCTTACGGAGATCGCTCGGCACCCTGAGCTTGCCGACGGCGACCTTCACGCCGATCTCCGCGAAGGACACCACGCTGAAGCTCAACTCGACGGCCCGCTCGATCGCCTCCGTGGCATTCGGCGTCAGTGTTCGCTGACCCTCCAGCTGCCACAGTACAACCTGGGTATCGAGGAGCAGCTTCAATCGTGCTCGTCGAGCATCGCGGCGAGCTCGTCTTCGCTGAACTCGAAGTCGTCGGCGATCGAGATCTTCCCGGCCAGCGATCCGTGCGCGGCCAGGAACTTGGCACCGGGACCAGCGGATTGCTCGACCTGCACCAGACGCGCGACGGGCACTCCGTTGCGCGCGATCTCGACGTCTTCACCTGCCTCGACGCGGGCGAGAAGCCCCGAGAGGTCTGTCTTTGCCTGGCCAACATTCACACGCATGCCTTGACAATTTAGCATGCTTGGCCAAGCATGACCAAGGGCATCCCGGGGTGGGGCTAGGACCCACCACCGACGAGGGCAAGCGGCCTCTCAGTCGCGCTTCCCCCGCCCGTACAGCACCTTGAACACCCGCCCGAGCATCTTCGTGCCGCGCTTGGTGTACGGGAAGAAGTGCGGTTCGCGCTTGAGCGCGAGCCGCGGGGTGATCAGCAGGGCCTGCTCGGTGCAGTACTTGCGGATGCCGTGCGCGCCGTGGCGCGAGCCGAGGCCGGAGGCCTTGACGCCGCCCATCGGCAGCTCAAGCGCGGCGAAGTTGATGACGGCGTCGTTGACGCACACCGCGCCGGCCTCGACGCGCCGTGCGATCTCCTCGCCGCGCGCGGTGTCGCGGCTGAAGACCGAGCCAGCGAGGCCATAGGGGGAGTCGTTGGCGAGGCGCACGGCCTCCTCGGCGTCGGCGACCTTCATGATCGGGAGCGTCGGGCCGAAGGTCTCCTCGCGCATGATCTTCATGGAGTGGTCCACGTCGACGAGCACGGTGGGCTCGAAGTAGTGCCCGTTGCCGTTGCCGTTGCCGCGGTGCCCGCCGGTGAGCGCGCGGGCACCCTTCGCGAGCGCGTCGTTGACGTGGTCCTCGACGATGTCGACCTGCGGGGGAAAGGTCATCGAGCCGATCTCGACGGTGCCGGGGCCGCCGTCGGGGTTGCCCTGGCGCAGCGCGCGGACCTTGTCGGTGACCTTCGCGACGAACTCGTCGTAGACGGGCGCCTCGACGTAGGCGCGCTCGATCGAGATGCAGGTCTGCCCGGAGTTCTGCATCGAGTAGTACGTCGCGACGTTCGCGGCGCGCTCGAGGTCGGCGTCGGCGAGCACGATCATCGGGTCCTTACCGCCGAGCTCGAGCGAGCACGGAATCAGCCGCTTGGCGGCCGCTTCGGCGACCTTGCGCCCGGTGCGCGTGGAGCCGGTGAACATGATCATGTCGACCTGCTCGATCAGCGCCGCCCCGGTCTGGCCGCGGCCGGTGGCGACCTGGAAGACGTCCTCGGGGATGCCGCACTCGCGCAGGCCCTCGGCGAGCAGCAACGAGGTCAGCGGCGTGATCTCGGAAGGCTTGAGGATCACGCTGTTGCCGGCGGCGAGCGCCGGGATGCAGTCGCCGAAGGAGTTCGTCAGCGGGTAGTTCCACGGGCCGATCACGCCGATCAGCCCCAGCGGCTTGTAGCGCACGGCGAGCTTCTTGCCCTTGATGATCACGTTGCTCGAGCGCACGTGCTCGTCGGCGAGGTACTCCGGCGCGTGCTTGGCCCAGAAGCCGAACGCGGCGCCCCCGTAGGAGATCTCGGCGAGCTGCGCGTCCTCGCAGGTCTTGCCGGTCTCGGAGACGATCGTGCGCACGATGCGATCGGCGTTGTCCATCACCCACTTCTGCATCCGCAGCAGCACGCGCCCGCGCCCCTCGAAGCCGTAGGCCTCCCACACCGGCTGCGCCGCACGAGCACGCGCCGCGAGCGCGGCGACAGCGGCCGCGTCGAGGTCGGGAACCGTCGCGACGACGTCACCGGTCGCGGGGTTTTCGACGGGGATGCCCTCGCCCGGCGCGCTCGCGCCGTTGACGGCGGCGTGCCCGTTCGCCGTGTCGTCGGAGGTCCGGGGTGCGTGCTGCTCGACCGTCGCCATCGTCAATCCCCTATCTCGCTCGCGCGTAGCTATCGCTTGTAACGAGTAAGGCTAGCTCATGGGGAGAGCTCGATCGAGGCGATCCCGACGGGCTCGACCGGGCGATCGCCGCCGCCGGTCGCGACGCCCTCGAGGCGCTCGACGACGTCCATGCCGTCGGTGACCTGCCCGAACACGGTGTGCTTGCCGTCGAGCCACGGGCACTTCTGCGCGGTCACGATGAAGAACTGCGAGCCGTTCGTGTTCGGCCCCGCGTTGGCCATCGCGAGCGCGCCGCGCACGATCTTGTGCGGGTTGATCTCGTCCTCGAACGTGTACCCGGGACCGCCGGTCCCGGTTCCCTGCGGGCAGCCGCCCTGGATCATGAAGTCCTTGATGATCCGGTGGAACGTCAGGCCGTCATAGAAGCCGTCCGCGGTCAGCTTGCGGAAGTTCTCGACCGTCTTGGGCGCGTCCTCGTCGAACAGCTCGAAGACGATCGGCCCCTCTGTGGTTTGCATCGTGGCGGTGGACATGCTGGCCCTTCCCTTGTTCGCGGTCGCGGTGGAGCAGGCACCATAGCGACTACGCTCCGACGCGCTCCAGCCGCAGCGCGTTCCCGCGGATCTCGCGATCCCGCAGCTGCTCGATCACGCGATCGGCCTCGGAGTCGGGCACGGAGAGGAACGAGAAGCGGTCGAGCACGAGCACTTCGCGCACCGCCTCACCGTCGAGACCGGTCGCCGAGGTCACCGCGCCGACGATGTCCGCGACCTTCACTCCACCCGCGCGGCCCGTGCCCAGCAGCAGCTTCGCGTAGGGCTCCTTGCCGTCGCGGTCGCGCGTGACGCGGGGCTTGGAGTGCCGCCGCGGACGCTCGCGCACCGGCGTCGGCGCCGCGACCGCGCCCTGCTCCCACGGCGCGATCGACGTGCCGATGTGACGCTCGATCGCCTCCAGCTCGCGCTTCTGGCGATCCTCCACGAACGTGATCGCGCGCCCCGAGCGCCCCACACGGCCCGTGCGCCCGATGCGGTGCACGTAGGTGTCCGGCGAGGTCGGCACGTCGTAGTTGATGACGTGCGTCACCGTCGAGATGTCCAGGCCCCGCGCCGCGACGTCCGTCGCGATCAGGATCGGCACGCGCCCGCCCTTGAACGCGAGCATCACCCCGTCGCGCGAGCCCTGCGACATGTCGCCGTGCAGCGCGCGCACGTTCATGCCGCGGTCGCGTAGCGTGCGGAACAGCTGGTCGCAGCGGATCTTCGTGCGCACGAACACGATCGTCTGGTTGTCATCGCCGTCACGCGCGCCCGCGGGTCCCATCTCCGCGCGCAGCACCTCGACGAGCTTCTCCGCCTTGTTCTTTGCGTCCACGGGGAGCTGGAACTGCGCAACGGTGTCGATCGTCAGCGTCGCCGCCTTCACCGTCACGACGACCGGATCGTAGAGGTAGGCGTCCGCGAGCTTCGCGATCGGCGGCGGCATCGTCGCGCTGAACAGCGCCGTCTGGCGGCCGCTGGGAGTCATCGAGAGGATCCGCTCGACGTCCTCCAGGAAGCCCAGGTCGAGCATCTCGTCCGCCTCGTCGAGCACCACGAAGCGGCAGTCGTGCAGCACGAGCGAGTGGCGCGAGATCAGATCCAGCACGCGGCCCACCGTTCCCACGACCACGTGGCCGCCCGCCCGCAGCTGCGCCTGCTGCGTGCGGATCGGCGCGCCGCCGAAGACCGCCACGACATCCACGCCGCGGTGCGTCCCGTACGCGCGCAGCGCTTGCGTCACCTGGATGCAGAGCTCGCGCGTCGGCGTCAACACGAGCGCCTGCACCTCGGGATCCTCCGCGTCGATGTACTCCATGATCGGCAGCCCGAACGCCGCCGTCTTGCCCGTCCCGGTCTGGGCCTGCCCGATCACGTCGCGCCCTTCCAGCAGCGGCGGGATCGCCTCCTCCTGGATCGGGCTCGGCGCCTCGTAACCCACGTCGCGCAGCGCGCGTAAAGTCTGCTCGGAGAGACCGAGCTCGGCGAAGGTCTTCGACATCGAGAGAGAAGAGCTTACGTGCTCGGCCTCATCGCCGGCCCGTTCGCCCATCCGGGATGGTGAAGAAACGTC
The DNA here is from genome assembly GCA_035483545.1 of Solirubrobacteraceae bacterium. GTDB lineage: Bacteria > Actinomycetota > Thermoleophilia > Solirubrobacterales > Solirubrobacteraceae > Palsa-744. Next base: position 51,502 of record DATHPS010000011.1, read on the forward strand.
ACGGCCGCGTCCCCGTTGGAACGCCGGCCCGCCTCGCGAGACGCCGCTCAGGCGAGGGGGTCCAGCAGTAGCTTGCCGGTCGTGCGCCGCTCGCGCAGGTCGATATGCGCCTGCGCGACGTCCCCCAAGGGGTAGGTACGCCCGACGACGGCGCGCAGCTCGCCGCGCGCGGCTCGCGCAAAGAGGTCGGCGAGCGCATCCGCGAACATGCCGGGGGCGCCGACTCCGAACGGCGCGGGCAGGCAGTGAAAGATGTAGAAGCCCACGATCGCGCGGGAGTGGCGCAGCAATGATCCCGTCGAGACGCGGTTGGGCTCCTGCGAGGCGATGCCGCAGACGACGATCCGCCCGAACGGCGCCAGCGCGCGGTAGGAGGCGTCGAATACGGCACCGCCGGCCATCTCGAAGACGGCGTCGATCTCGCGGCCCTCGTTGGCCTCGACCAGCCGCTCGGTCAACCCCTCCGGATCGGGATCGATCGCGATGTCGGCCCCGAGCTCGCGCGCGAGCGCACGCTTCTCCGCGCTGGAGGCCGTCGCGATCACGCGACCCGCCCCCAGCGGGCGCCCAAGCTGCACCGCCAGCGAGCCCACTCCGCCCGCCGCCGCGTGCACCACAACGCTCTCTCCCGCCGCGACGCGTCCCGCGGTGCGGTAAAGATGCCACGCCGTCGTCCCCTGCAGGACGAGCGCGAGTGCCGTCCCGTCGTCGAGGCCGTCCGGAATCGGGAACACGTGCGCCGCCGGCGCCTTCGCGAATTGCGCATAGCCGCCGGTGCCGGTCAGCGCGATCACGCGCTCGCCGGTGTCCTCGCGGACCCCCGCGACCTCGCCGCCGGGCACCAGCGGCAGCGTCGCCTTGCGCACGTAGGAGTTGGTGCGCGTGTGCGTGTCCGCGAAGTTCAACCCCGCGCGGCTCACCCGAATCCCCACCTCTCCCGGCCCGAGCACCGGCCGCGGCAGCTCCACGAGCTCCAGCACCTCCGGGCCGCCGAACTCGCTCATCTGGATCGCGCGCATCGCGGGGGAGGCTATATCGTGCGCGCCGATGTCCATCACCGTTGTCGGATCGATCGCCTACGACACCGTCTCGACGCCCTTCGGCGAGCGCGACCGGATGCTCGGCGGCGCCGCCGTGCACTTCGCGCTCGCCGCCTCCTTCTTCGAGGAGGTCCGCGTCGTCGGGCCCGTCGGCGAGGACTTCGGCGAGCCCCAGCTCGACGTGCTGCGCCACCGCGGGGTCGACATCGCCGACGTCGAGCGCATCCCCGGCGGCAAGACCTTCTTCTGGCGCGGCAAGTACGGCTGGGATCTGAACTCGCGCGAGACGCTCGACACGCAGCTCGGCGTCTTCGAGGGCTTCCAGCCGAAGCTCTCCGCGGGCTCGCGCGCCAGCGACGTGCTGTTCCTCGCGAACATCCAGCCCGACCTGCAGCGCGACGTGCGCGCGCAGCTGCCCGACGCGCGCTTCGTCGCGCTCGACTCGATGAACCTCTGGATCGAAGCCGCGCGCGACTCCCTGCTGAAGGCGATCGCGCAGTGCGACTGCCTGATCCTCAACGACTCCGAGCTGCGCCAGCTCACAGGCAAGGCCAGCCTGCTCGCCGCCGCGCGCGAGGTCTTCTCGTGGGGCCCCCCCACCCCGCGCGTGATCGTCGCCAAGCAGGGCGAGTATGGCGCCGCGCTGATCACCCCGGAGAGCTTCTTCTCGCTGCCCGCGTTCCCGCTGGAGACCGTCGTCGACCCCACCGGCGCGGGCGACACGTTCGCGGGCGGCTTCGTCGGCTACATCGCCGCCCACATCGAGGAGGAGCTCTCCGACGAGTTGCTGCGCCAGGCAATGGCGCACGGGACCGCGCTCGCGTCGTTCAACGTCGAGCAGTTCGGCACCGAGCGCGTCGCGCACCTCTCCGGACCGGAGATCGTCGCGCGCGTGCGCCAGCTGCGCGACTTCACGCAGTTCACCGCCGCCGCGCTGCCGCTCGGCGACTGAAGTCGCCCGCGCGGAGCGCTGGCCAACTCGCGGGGGGGCTGGCCAACTCGCGGAGCGCTGGCCATCTCGCGGGGGCGCTGGCCAACTCGCGGGGCGCACCAGAACCGCATGCGCGGGGTAGTACGATCTACGTAAGAGTGGACGCTTGGACCTTCATCTGGCTGATGGTGATCCTGAAGATCCCGATCGTCGCGCTCTTCCTGCTGGTGCGATGGGCGATCCGCCAGACGCCCGAGGAGGCATCGCAGGAGGACGGCGGCATCGGCTTCGCGGCGGGTCCGCGCCCGCGCCATCCGCACCGCCCGCACTCGCGTCTGCCGCACGCGCCGCGTCGCGGCCCGCACCGCGGCGCATCGGCACTGCGACCGCCCGCGCGCATCCGTTCCGTAGTCGCGCGCGGACGTATTGCGCAGCGCTGAAACGGAGCCGCTACGGTGTAGCCAAGAGCGGCCGACAGGAGGGATCATGAGCACCGAGACACAGCTGGGCAAAGATGGTGAGGCCGTCGGCCAGCAGGCCCAGAGCAACGGCGCGCGGGGCGAGCAAAGCCTGTCGGTGACCGACAACCGCACGGGCCGCACGTACGAGCTGCCCGTCACCGACGGCACCGTACGCGCGATGGACCTCCGGCAGATCAAGACCGACGAGCAGGACTTCGGCCTGATGGCCTACGACCCCGCCTACACGAACACCGCCTCCTGCCGCAGCGCGATCACCTACATCGACGGCGACGCCGGCATCCTCCAGCACCGCGGTTACCCGATCGAGCAGCTCTGCGAGCACTCCAGCTATCTCGAGGTCGCCTACCTGCTGATCAAGGGCGCGCTCCCCACGCAGGCACAACTCGACGACTGGATCCACGAGATCACGATCCACACGTTCGTGCACGAGAACGTCAAGGACTTCATGCAGGGCTTCCGCTACGACGCGAACCCGATGGGGATGCTCGTCGCCTCCGTCGGCGCGCTCTCGACGTTCTACCCCGACGCGAACCAGATCCACGACGAGGACGTCCGCGCGATCCAGATCATCCGTCTGCTCGCAAAGATGCCAACGCTCGCCGCGTTCGCGTTCCGCCACAACATGGGCCAGCCCTACGTCTACCCCGACAACGACCTCGAATACGCCGGCAACTTCCTCGGGATGATGTACAAAATGACCGAGCTCAAATACCAGCCCGATCCGCGCCTGGAGCGCGCGCTGGACGTGCTCTTCATCCTCCACGCCGACCACGAGCAGAACGCCTCGACCAGCGCCGTGCGCTCCGTCGGCTCGACCCAGGTGGACCCCTACTCCGCGGTCGCCGCCGGTGTCGCCGCCCTCTACGGCCCCCTCCACGGCGGCGCCAACGAGGCGGCGCTGCGCATGCTCAGCCGGATCGGCAAGGTCGAGAACATTCCCGACTTCCTCGAGGGCGTCAAGGCGGGCAACGAGCGCCTGATGGGCTTCGGGCACCGCGTCTACAAGAACTACGACCCCCGCGCGCGCATCATCCGCAAATACCTCGACGACGTCTTCGAGGTGCGCGGCAAGAGTCCGCTGCTCGACGTCGCCACGGAGCTCGAGAAGCGCGCCCTCGACGACGACTACTTCACCTCGCGCAAGCTCTACCCCAACGTCGACTTCTACTCCGGCCTGATCTACGAGGCCCTCGGCCTGCCCGTCGCGATGTTCCCCGTGATGTTCGCGATCGGCCGCACGAGCGGCTGGATCGCGCAGTGGTTAGAGATGGTCGAGGACGGCGAGCAGAAGATCGCGCGACCGCGCCAGATCTACACCGGCGAGCGCGACCGCGACTACGTGCCGGTCGACCAGCGCAGCTGACGCGGCACGGCGCGCGCGATCCGGCGCAGCGCGATCGACTGCGGCGCCGCGATCCTCAGCCGATCGCCGGATCTCGACCGACCTGGACCGCGCCAGTTGCCATCATCGCGCAATGGCGCACAACTGGACGCTGACCGTGCGCAACGGACCGCGGGTCGAGCACGTCCACTTCGACACGCTCGGCGACACGCTCGACGCGCTCGAGCGGCGCATCGACGAGCTCGCCCCCGGCGCGCGGCGGCACGCGCTGCAAATTGCCCGTCGCCGCTACGAGCCCGCGCGTCAGGTCGCTGTCCGCGCCGAGATCACCGGACGCGGCGGCCCGCTCTCCCGCCCACGCGGCGGCGTCGACCTGCGCGGCGACGGCTCCGCCGAGGCCTACACCGGACGCTTCCGGCGCCGCCTCGTGCAGTTGCGCGCCGGCGAGACGCCGTACGTCGCGCTGCGACGGACACTGGAGGGCTAGCGCAGGGTGGGCACGCACCAGATCAGGAGGCGGCGGAGACCATTCAAAAATGGGAGAATCTTCAGTCGCTCAACTATTCGGTAGCTGAACAAACTCCAAAAATACATTCACAAGATCGGCGCCGGCACTTCCAGACACGCTTTCACAAGATCGGCGCCGGCACCTCCAGACACGCTTTCACAAGATCAGCGTCGCCCCATACCGGCGCAGCCAGTCGCGATCCTCGCGCCAGCGCGGCCAGCGATGTTCGACGAGCGCCCAGAAGCGCGGCGAGTGGTCGAGGATCTCGAGGTGGCAGACCTCGTGCCAGACGACGTAGTCGAGCACGCTCTCGGGCGCGAGCAGCAGACGCCAATTGAAGCTCATTCGTCCGTTCGCCGAGCACGACGCCCAGCGCGTGCGCTGCGCGCGGATCGAGAGGCCGCTGTAGGGGGTGCGCGCGAGCGCGGTCGCGCGATCGAGACGCGGCGCGATCTCGCGGCGCGCGGCGCGGCGGTAAAAGAGCTCGAGCGCCGGCCGCGGATCGCCCGTGGGCACGAGCAGCTGCTCACCGCACAGATGCGCGCGACTGCGCCCGGGCTGCGCTACCAACTCGAGCGTTTTGCCGAGATACGGGATCGTGCCGCCACGCCGCGCGAGCTGCTCGAGCACGACGCGCCCCTCCGCGAGGCGACGCTCGATCCAGGGCCGCAGCTCGCTCACCGCCGCCGCCGCGGCCCGCTCCGGCGCGCGCTCGGGCAGCACCACCTCCACGCCGGTGTGGGCGTGCACGTTGACCCGCACGCGGCGCGCGCGCGCCGAGCGGCGCACCGTGTAGGGGATCTCGCCCATCGCTGCTCAGGGTACGCCGCCACGCGGGTGCATAATCCCCTCGCGATGGCGCGATCCCTGGTCAAGCTCCCCAGCGACGTCCGACCGCCCTACGAGGTCTACCTCAACGGCGTCGCGCAGCGCCTCGGCGAGGACTACCGCGTAAGCGCTGGCGCGCTCGTCTTCGAGCGCGAGCTGCGCAAGGACCGCATCAGCGGCTGGCGCTGGCTGCTCGGCGCCTGGGGCGTCGGCACCTACCGGCAAAACGACTCCGTCGACGTGCGCTACGAGGCGCCCGACGGCTCGCCGCGCGTCGCCGAGGGGCTCGAGATCACGCCGTCGTAGCCGACCCCGCCGCGCGCCGCGCGCGCAGTCGGCGCCGCGCGCGTGGTCGGCGCCGCGCGCGCAGTCGGCGCCGCGCGCGTGGTCTGTGCGGTGTCCGGACCGCTCGCGCGCGCACCCTCCCATGGTCGCGCCAGCTTCAACGCGCCCAGGATCGCGCGCGTCGCGGGCGAGCGGTTGAGCGTGTAGAAGTGGATGCCCGGCGCGCCGGCGGCGAGTAGCTCGGAGCACTGCAGCGTCGCGTACGCGACGCCGAAGTCGAGCACTGCCTCGGGCGCGTCGTCGCGCAGGTGCAGCTCGCGACGCAAGCCCTCTGGGATCGCGGCGCCGCACATCGCGGCCATCCGCTCGATCTGCCCGACCTGGGTGATCGGCATGATCCCGGGGATGATCGGAACCTCGATGCCGAGCGCCCGCGCGCGCGCCACGAAGTTGAAGTAGCACGCGTTGTCGAAGAAGAGCTGCGTGATCAGGAAGTCCGCGCCCGCCCGTACCTTCTCGTCGAGGTACTCGAGATCCGCCTCGGGGCTCACGGCGTGGATGTGCGTCTCGGGGAAGCAGGCGGCGCCGATCGCGAACGGGTAGTCCGAGCGGATCAGCCGCACGAGCTCGCTCGAGTACTCGAGACCTCCGTCGGTCTTCGTCCACTCGGACTGCCCCGCCGGCGGGTCGCCGCGCAGCGCGAGCACGTTCTCGATCCCAGCCCCCTCCATCTCGGTGAGCGTCGCGCGCAGTTCCGCGACGGTGGCTCCAACACACGTGAAGTGCGCCATCGCCTCTAAGCCGTAGTCGTGCTTGATGCGCTTGACGATCTCGATCGTCTTCTCGCGCGTCGAGCCGCCCGCGCCGTAGGTGACCGAGACGAACGAGGGGTCCAGCGCCCCAAGCTCAGCGAGCGCGCGATAGAGGTTCTGCTCCCCGCGCTCGGTCTTGGGCGGGAAGAACTCGAAGGAGAAGACCGGGCCGGGGCCGGCGAGGAGCTCGTCGATGCGCATGGTCGCTCAGTCTGCCACGGCCCAGCGCTCGGGCTCGCCGGGGATGCGCCGCGCGCGGCCGGTGACCTCGAGGTGCAGCAGGAAGGCGAGCGTCTCCGTCAGCAGCCACGCGGCGGTCAGCGATGAGAATGGGACGTCGTCGTAGATCAGCGGCGCCGCCTCGAACGCGGTCAGCGGCGCCGGTGCGAGCGCGTCGAGCGTGCGCTGCATGCGCGCGGCGACAAGCTCGCGGTTGCCTTCGATGTGCGCGGGCACGTCGGTGAACGTGCGTCCGTGACCGGGCAGGCACAGGCGCGCGTCGAGGGCCTCGACGACGTCGAGCGAGCGCACGAATTCGCCGACGGGATCCGGGGAGTAGCCGTAGTCGAAGTAGAGCGAGATGCGCCCGAGGAGATGGTCGCCGGAGATCAGCAGGCGTCGCTGCGGCTGGAACAGGCAGACGTGCGAGGGCGCGTGGCCGGGCGTCTCGTGCACGCTCCACTCGCCGAGGTCCGTCGCAATCGTCACCCCCGGCAGCAGCTCGCGGTCGGGCTTGACGATCGCCGCGATCCCCGAGTCGTGCGAGCCGCGCTCGGTCGCGTAGCGGCGCAGCGGCTCCTCCGGCACGCCGCTCTGGCGCGCGATCTCCAGGCGCCGCGCGAAGGCCGCATCGGAGTCTTCGGCCCAGCGCGACATGTGCTCGTAGTTGGGGTGCATCCACAGCTCGCACCCGGCGCGCTCGACTATCGTCGCGGCCTGGCCGTAGTGGTCGGAGTGCGCGTGCGTGCAGACCAGCAGGCGCACGTCCTCGAGGCGCAGGCTGCACATCGCGAGCGCCCGTTCGAGCTGTGCCAGCGAACCCGACTCATGGATCCCGGTGTCGAACAGCACGATCCCGTCGTCCGCCGCCACCGCCCAGGCGTTGCCGTGCGGCACACCGGGCCACGGCAGCGGCAGGCGCAGGCGAAAGACCCCCGGAAGCACCCGTTCGCCGCGGCCCAGCTCGCGCTTGGCCGATCCGTGTTCGCTCGCCGCCACCGCCACCCAGCCTATTGGGCCCTGGACGCGCGCGCGGCCTCGCGGATGCTCGATAGCGAACTGCCCGCGCCGCGCGACTGGGCGCGGCTCTCAGCTCGCCGCGTAGGCGGGGCGCCGGTTGCGCCAGCGCCGGCGCATGTCCTGTGCGCCGAGCGCGCCGAGCTTGCGCAGCAGCGCGCCGCGATCCACGCGCCCCGAGGCCAGCAGCCGCGTGCTCGCGCCGAGGACGCGGGGTGGCGTCAAGAGCTGTGAGGGGCGCAGTCGATGATTCAAGACCTCAAAGAACAGTCCCGCCTCGCCGCGCCGCTGCAGGCCGCGGAGGATCTCGACGAGCACCGCCGGAACCGCGCCGGCCTCTTCGAGGTCGTACGCCAGCCAGTAGTGCTCCGCGAACGCGCGGTCGCGCTCGCGTCCCCAGCGCGCCATCGCCGCGTCGAGCTCGCTGTCGCCACCGCCCAGGGCGCCGACGATCGCGCGCGTGAGGCTGTCGGCCTGCAGAAACGCGTCGCCGATCCCGCGGCCCGGCGAGGGGCTCTTGAAGTGCCCCGCGTCGCCGCTCAGCACCCAGCCCGGGCCCGAAGCGTCGCGGAAGAAGCCCTCCCAGCGCACCGCACCGAGCACCTTGCCGACCTGCCGCGCGTCGGCGAGCGCCTGCGCAATCGGCGCGCAGGTGCACGCGTGGGCCATGAACGCCGCTGCGGGATCCGCGCGGAAGTCCTCCAGCTCGTGCATTTCCGGCCAGATCAGGACCTGGTAGAGACCGCTGTCACAGGGAATCCCAAGGATGAAACGCTCGTCCCAGCGGTGCGTGAGAAAGGTCGGCTCGGCGCCCATGTCGGCGCCCTCGAAGAACGCCCAGTAGAGCAGGCGCTGGTTGGGGGTCACGTTGTAGCGCCGCGCGCCGCACAGCTTCGCGACGGTCGAGTGGCGCCCGTCGGCGCCGACCACCAGACGCGCGCGGAGCTCGCGCTCGTCGCCGCGAGCCTTGACGCCCACCCCGACGATGCGACCGCGGTCCTCGACGAGCGAGGTGACCTCGGCAGCGATGCGCACCTCGGCGCCGGCCTCTTCGGCGGCGGCGACGAGCAGCGGGTCGAGCAGCATCCGTCGCACCGAGCGCATCCCGCCGACGTCACCCGGCCGCTGGGGCAGATCGATCTCGATCCGGAGGTCCTCGACGCGCGTATCGGTGCGCTGCACGAGCGGCGCGCCGGTCGCGTCCAGCGCCGCGCTCACGCCGAGCCGGTCCAAGAACGCGAGCGCGTCGACCTCGAAGAGGTGACTGGAGAGCGTGTCGCTCGGAAAGGTCGCGCGCTCGACCACCGCGACGCGGGCGCCGGCGCGGGCGAGTAGCGCCGCCAGTGGGGCGCCGGCGCAGCGCGCGCCGGCGACGATGACGTCATAGCGATCCTCTGTCATCACGCCTATCCTCCGTCTCATCGATTGCCTAACGACGGTTAGGTTGGGCAGAGACCGGCAAGCTACCTAGGCGGCGTTAGGTTGTCAAGCACGAATTCCACACCACCCCCGCGGCGACGACTGACCGCGCAGGCGCGGCGCGAGCTGATCGAGCAGGCCGCGTGCGAGCTGTTCGCCGCGCGCGGCTACATCGCGACCTCGATCGACGAGATCGCCACGCGCGCCGGCGTGACCGCGCCGGTCCTCTACGACCACTTCGTCTCCAAGCGCGACCTGCACCGTCGCCTACTCGAGCGGCACTTCGCCGAGCTGCGGCGCCTGTGGAGCGAGCAGCTGCGCGGCGAGGAGCCCGCCGAGCAGCGCATCGCGCGCGCGATCGACGCGTGGTTCGCCTACGTCGAGCAGCACCCCTATGCCTGGCGCATGCTCTTCCGCGACACCACCGGCGAGCCCGAGGTGCGCGCGATCCACGAGCAGGTCATCGCGCAGAGCCGCGCCGCGATCATGCCGCTGTTCCTGCGCGAGCGCGGCATCGACGCGCCCGAGAGCGCCGACGCTCCCGCGCTGGAAATGGCCTGGGAGGTCATGCGCGCCGTGCTGCAGGGTCTCGCGCTGTGGTGGTACGAGCACCAGCAGGTCCCGCGCGAGCAGGTCGTCGCGACCGCGATGAACTCACTCTGGATCGGCTTCGAGCGCGTACTCGCCGGGGAGAGCTGGCAGCGATGACCAGCGAGCGCGGCGCGGCGGTGAGGTCCCGGGTAGCCACGACCGCGAGGCGGCCATGACCGCGGCGCCCTCCTTCGAGCTCCCCGCGGGGCGGCGGCTGCGCGTGCTCGAGGAGTCCGATGTGACCGAGTTGCATGCGCTGATCGAAGCCAACCGCGCCTATCTCGCGCGGTGGATGCCGTGGGCGGCGACGCAGAGCGCCGCGCACGCGGTCGACAGTGGCGCGCGAAAGCTGGATCGGCGGCGAGTGCTCCGGTTAGTTGACGGCATGAATGTGATCGGCTCCCGCCCGGACGGGTGGTGGCGGGACCGTCACGCGGCGATGGTCCGTCTCGTCGACCAGCTCGAGCGCTGGGCCACGGACAACGACGAGCGCGTCGCGGTCGTCTTCGAGCGCCCACCGTCGCCGCCGATCCCCTCGACGGCGATCGAGGTCGCCGCCGCGCCGCGTCCCGGCCGCGACTCCGCCGACGACGAGATCGTCCGCCGCGTCAGCGCCGACCCGAGGCCCGGCGAGATACGCGTCGTGACGTCCGACCAGGGGCTCGCGGCGCGCGTGCGCGCGGCCGGCGCAACCGTCGAGCCGGCGCGGGCGTTCCGGCGGCAGCTCGATGAGCTGTGACGGGCCGTGGCAGTGACGCGCCATGGCAGTGACGGGCCGTGGTATTGATCCAGCCGTGACCGACGTCTGCACCCGCCGCCTGGACACGCGCGAGCTCGATGTCGTCGAGCCGCTGTGGAACGCACTGCGCGAACACCACGCGAGCGTCAGTCCCCACCTGGGCGCGCCGCGCTCGCGCGCGGACTCCTGGAAGCGCCGACGCGCGCAGTACGAGCAGTGGCTGTCCGAGCCCGAAGCATTTCTTCTACTCGCCGCGCTCGGCGAGCGAGCGGTCGGCTACGCGATGGTGCATCTGCGCGCGGGCTCGCCGACGTGGCCCGTGGGCGAGCGCGCGGGCGAGGTCGAGACGCTCTCCGTATACCCCGACGAGCGCGGACGCGGCGTCGGCACGATGCTGCTGCGCGCGGTGCAGCGCGAGCTGGCCGCGCTCGGCGTCGACGAACTGTCGCTGCATGTCATCTCGGCCAACCAGCGGGCGATGAGCTTCTACGAACGCCACGGACTGCGCCCCTTCGCGCAGTGGCTCGCCGTGGGTGGATTCGGAGCTCGCGAGAACCCGGCGAGCGTTCCGCCCCCACCACCGAACAGTCGCGTTCTCCCCGGCCCTGAGAATCGTTCGACCAGCGAGTGACGCCAGGCGCGTCGCCGGGCCACCGTTCCTCGCGACACCGGACCGGAGATCGTCACCGAACGCGCGCGCGACGGCAGGCCGCTCGCCGCCGACCCCTTGTCTGCGAGACGACCGGCGCCGCGCGATCGGCTGAGCGAGGAACGCCGCTCCCACTGAGTGAGGAGCCTCGCACCACTACAGTCGCCGGGTGAGCATCGCCCTCTGGATTCGCGATCGTCCGCAGCTGGTCGTCTACATCGTGCGCCGGACACGGATCTATCTCTACGACCTACAGATCGCCCGTCTAGACGAGCGGGCCGCCAGCGAGGGGGTTGCCCGCTCGGCGGTTATCTGTCATGCCGTGGATGACTATCTGGCTCGTGGCCAACAAAATGCCGACGAATGGAGGCTGCGCTGGCGCGAAGCCGTCATGAGAACCGCCGGCATCGCATCGCATCTTCCAGACGGCGCTACTTACGTCGAACAGCTACGCGCGGTGGATCTCAAACTGCTGCGCGAGAGCGACCGTTGAAGTCTCCGGCAGCCGAGCGCAATAGGTCCCACCCCTTACACTTAGCGACCCAGCGGAATCGCCCGAGGAGTAGACCCCATGGCCGCAGAAGACGAGGAGAGCATTGCGAGGGCCGCGTCGAAGGTGCAGGAGGCGGCGGCCAACATTCAGCAGGCGACGACGGCGCGTTCGCGCTCGGCGGCGGGCGAAGCCGAGACCGTCGCGCGCCAGTACTTCGCGGCGATCGACGCGCACGACCTCGACGCCGCGGTCGCGCTGTGGGCCGTCGGCGGGCGCGAGCACGTCCGCGGCCAGGTCGACGTCACGGCGCCCGAGGGCGTGCGGACGTTCATCGGCGACATCCTCGCGGCGATGCCGGATGTGCGGGTCGAGGTGATCTCGACGACGACCGAGGGCGAGCGCTGCGGGGTGCAGTGGCGGATGATTGGGACCTTCACGGGTCCGAGCACGTTCAACGGCATCGCGCCGACCGGCCACCCACTGACGCTCGAAGGCTTCGACGTGTTGAGCGTGCGCGGGGGGCTCGTCCAGAGCAATGACGCGTTCACCGACACGATGACCGTGCCCCGTCAGATCGGGATGATGCCGCCGCTCGGCTCGCCCGCGGAGCAGCGGATGATCCAAGCGTTCAACGTCAAGACGCGCGTCACCGGGCGCGCGCTGCCGGAGGCGAAGCTCGTCGCGGAGGGCGTGTGGGTCGTGCAGGGCTGGCCGGGGCGCTGCAACGTGTACCTGATCGAGGACGACGGCGGCGTCACGCTATTCGACGCGGGCGCGCGCGCGATGGTGCGCGCGGTCGCCGCCGCCGGGGCGAAGCTCGGCGGGATCCGCCGCGTCGTGCTCGGCCACGGCCACACCGATCACCGCGGCGTCGCACCGGCGCTGGGGGTTCCGGTGCTGTGCCATCCGAACGAGATCGAGGATGCCGAAGGCATTAGAGATCTCAACTACTGGCCGGAGGGCCTCACCGACCTCCCGACGCCGCAGCGCCAGATCCACCGTGTGCTGCAGCGCTTCGTCTGGGACGGCGGCCCCGTGAAGATCGCCGGGACCGTCGCCGAGGGCGACGCGATCGCGGGCTTCCGCGTCGTGGAGATCCCCGGACACGCCCCCGGCCAGATCGCGCTGTGGCGCGAGTCCGACCGCCTGGCGCTCGTCAGCGACGGCTTCTACACGCTGGACATGTGGGGCCGCGACCGCGCGCCCGCGCTGCCCGACCACAACGTCGACATCGAGCAGGCGCGCGCGAGCCTGCGCAAGCTCGCCGCGCTCGAGCCCGCGGCGGCGTGGCCGGGGCACGCGAAGCCGGTGACGAGCGACGTGCGCGGGCAGCTCGAGCACGCCGCGGACGCGACCTGAGAGGCGCAGGCGCTCTCACCGCGCTCGCGCGACCGGGGACCACGCACGAGCCAGATGGCGACAGGCGCACAGCTACGCTCTCGTGCGTGGCCAGACGCAAGCCCAAGCAGCGGCCGGCGCGGCTGAAGGCGCCGACCAGTGAGTACGGCGATCCGGCGGGCAACACGCTGACGCTGCGCGGGTCGCTGACGCCGGCGACGCGGCGCCAGTACGCCGAGGTCCGGGCAAGTGGTGGACGGGCGGCCGACACGCGCGAGGACACGTGGCAGCGGGCGGTCGAGTTCCTGTTCGAGCACCTCGCGGTACGCTGGGAGATCGCGGGCTCGCCGATCGAGCGCCAGCGCGAGCTGCTCGCGCGCTTCCGCGCGGCGAGCGCGAGCGAGCGCGCGTGGATCCGCGACGCGCTGCGTGAGCACTGCGCCGAGCATTTCCCCGACGTCCAGGCTCCCTGACGCATCGGGCGATGACTGTCGATACCGTGCGCTAGATGCGCCGCACGAAGATAGTCGCCACGATCGGTCCGGCCTCGCGCGAGCCGGAGACGCTCGTGCGGATGGTGCGGGCGGGCATGGACGTGGCGCGGCTGAACTATTCGCACGGGACGCTTGACGAGCACGCGGAGACGATCCGCCGGGTGCGCGACGCGGCGGGTCGCGCGGGGCGCCCGGTGGCGATCCTGCAGGACCTGCCGGGCCCGAAGCTGCGGATCGGCCCGCTGCGCGACGATGTCGTCGAGCTGCGCTCGGGCGATCGCGTGACGTTCGACTGCAGCGGCGAGGACGGCGACGGGGATGCGACGCGCATGACGATCTCGTGGCTCGGGCTCGCCGACTCGCTGGAGCCGGACGCGGTGATCTACCTCGCGGACGGCTCGGTGCGACTGCGGGTCAGAAACGTGCGCGCCGCGGTGCACGAGGTCGAGGCGGAGGTGGAGATCGGCGGCACGGTGGCCTCGCGCCAGGGCTTGAACATTCCAGGCCCGGTGGACTCGCTGCCGGCGGTCCCGGAGGAGGACCTCGCGTTACTGCGCCACGGCGAGTCGATCGGGGTCGACATGGTGGCGCTGTCGTTCGTGCGACGCCCGGAGGACATCGAACTGGTGCGCGAGCACACGCGGCTGCCGCTGATCGCGAAGATGGAGAAGCCGCAGGCGGTGGAGCGCGCCGAGGAGATCCTGCGCGCGGCGGACTGCGTGATGGTGGCACGCGGGGACCTCGGGATCGAGCTGCCGATCGAGCGGGTGCCGATCGTGCAGAAGGAGCTGCTGCGTCTCGCGGGGTGGCTCGCGCGGCCGTCGATCACGGCGACGCAGATGCTGGACTCGATGGTCACGTCCTCGCGCCCGACGCGCGCGGAGGTCGCGGACGTGGCGAACGCGATCCTCGACGGCACCGACGCGGTGATGCTCTCGCAGGAGACCGCGGTCGGCGCGTACCCGGTGGAGGCGATCGAAATGATGGCGGCGGTCGCCGAACAGGCGGAGTCGATCGCGCCGTACGAGGACTGGAACGCCTCACGCGTGCGGCGCACGGAATCGGACCCGGCGTACACGCTGGCGCACAGCCTCTGCATCGCGGTGCGCGAGCTGAACCTCGACGCGCTCGTGATCCCGACGCTGTCGGGGCGCTCGGCGCGCCTGGTCTCCGCGCACCGCCCGACGGTCCCGATCTACGCGCTCTCACCCGGCCGCGAGACCGTGCGCCGGTGCGGCTTGATGTGGGGGGTGCGCGCGGCTTCGATGCCGCGCCACGAGACCACGGAGGCACTGATCGCGGACGCTGCGCGCCGCGTCGTCGAGCTCGGCTGGTGCGAGCGCGGCCAGCGCGTCGGGATCACCGCGGGCCTGCCGAGCGGGCGGCCGGGGACGACGAGCCTCGTGCAGATTCAGGTGCTTTGAGTTCGAGATCGTCCGCGCGAGCGGGTGGCGCGAACGGGGCCGGTGGGCGCGGGGCGTCCTACCCCGCGACGACGCCGCTGCGCGCGTAGAACTCGGCCTCTTCGCGCCCGAGCTCGGTGACGGGGGGATCGCCGTAGATCCACTCGCGCGCGATGCGGTGCCAGTTGCCGTGGGCGCGCAGCTGCGCGAGCACGGCGAGCGTGAGCATCTCCATGCGCCGCCCGAAGAGGTGCTCGGCGCGCATGTCCTGATGGCGCATCGAGCGGAAGTGGCGCGAGCGCGGGTCGGAGCTCTCGATCATCACCTGCGTGGCGATCTCGGGCGTGAGCTCGACGACTTCGTCGCGCGTGTACCAGCCGATCGCGTCGCCGATGAAGTCGAGCAGCTCGTCGGGGTCGACGCGCTCGGGGTCCGGCAGGAAGCCCGACTCCGCGAGCAGCTTGTGCAGCGCCGCGGCGTCTTGCTCGACGACGGCGCGCTGCGCCGCCAGCTCGAGCTCGACGGGAGCGGCGTCCAGGCGCTTGAAGAGCCCGAAGTCGAGGAACGCGACGCGTCCATCGGCGAGCAGCATGAAGTTGCCGGGGTGCGGGTCGCCGGAGAACTGGCGGTGGCGGTAGAGGCAGCCGAGGAAGAAGCGGAACACGATCTCGCCGATGCGGTCGCGCTGCTCCTGCGGGTAACCCTTGAGCTCCTCGAAGCCGGTCCCGCGCACGAGCTCGCTGACGAGCACGCGCTCGCGCGAGAGCGAGCTGATCACCTCGGGCACGACGATGAAGGGGTGCCCCGCGAAGATCCGCGCGAGCGAGCGCTGGTTCTGGGCCTCGAGCTCGTAGTCGAGCTCCTCGCCGATGCGGTCGCGGATCTCGTTGGCGATCGCCTTCACGTCGAGCTGGGGCGTCATGCGCTTGAGCAGGCGCATGATCATGTCCAGATTCTGCATGTCCGCGCGCACCGCGGCGGCGACACCCGGGTACTGGACCTTGACCGCGACCTCGCGCCCGCCTGTCCATCCCTGCGAGGGACTCTCGCGCAGCGTCGCGCGGTAGACCTGTCCGATCGAGGCCGCCGCGATCGGCTCCTCGTCGAAGCTCGCGAAGATCTCGCCGACGGGGGCTTCGAGGTCGTCTTCGATCACCTTGCGCATCTGCTTGAACGAGACCTTCGGCGCGGCGTCGCGCAGCTTGGCGAGCTCCTGCTGGAACTCCTCGCGGAACTCCTCGGGCACGAGCCCGACGTCGAGGAACGACATCACCTGGCCGAGCTTCATCGCGGCGCCCTTCATCGTGCCGAGCACGGCGACGATCTGCTTCGCGGTCTCGACCTGACGGCGCGCGAGTGCTTGCTGCCCGGCTTCCTCGCTGCGCGTGACGTTCGCCGCGCGCGTCCCGAACTGCTTCACCGCCTCCCCGGCGGCGAGGCGACCGACGGTCGCGGTGCGGCGCACTCTCGAGGTTGGGATCTTTTCGCGCGCCACTATTCGATCTTAAGCGCTGGCGGACGCAATCGGCCTTGGGTGGCCGATGAGCGAGCAGAGCAAGGACGCAGCGAGCGTGGCGTGCTAGGCACGCGAGCGGGCGATGACGCCGCTATGCGAAGCTCATCGGTCGGTCACCCAGGGTGCTGGATCTGGGAGCCCGGGACGATGTCGTCCGAGCCGTCGGGCCAGCGCACCCACGCCTTGTGGCCGCCGTCGTAGTCGCCGCAGAGCAGGATCAGCGTCGCGGGATCGCCCATGGCCGTGCACTTCTCGGTGCCCTCGGCGTCTAGGCCGCGCCAGATCCGGATGAAGGGGTTCTCGCTCCACTCCGCCGCGACCGTGGTGGGCTCGGCGTGGCCCGGCTCGATCACCGTATCGGGGGGCAGCTCCATGAGCGTCCCCATGATCGAGTCCTTCAGGTCGGTGTACGTCGTGTGACCGGGCGCGCGCACGCCGCCGACGGAGCCGCGGAAGAGCGTGTCGCCGGTGAAGACGACCCCTTCGCGGCCCGTGAAGCCGCCGGGCGCGATGCTCGTGCCTGCCCGCGTCTGCCCCCCGGGTTCGCCGACGAGAAACGAGAGCATCCCCGCGGTGTGGCCGGGCGTCAGCAGCGGGCGCACCTCGAGCGTCCCAAACCGCAGCGTCTCGCCGGGCTCGATCGTGCTCCACTTCCCCTGCTCCGCCGACTCCCCGCCGAGCTCGCGCTCGCGCGGATGGATCCGCGTCTCCAGTTTCGGCCAGCGCTTGCGCAGCGCGCCGACCTCGCTGACGTGGTCGAAGTGGTGGTGGGTGAGCAACACGTGCGTCGGCTTCAACCCGAGACTCTCCGCGGTCGCGATCAGCGGCTCGACGGGACCGCCGGCGTCGACGAAGAACGCTGGGCCGCCGAGGCCGTCGGCGACGAGGTAGGTGTTCGAGAGGAACTGCGGATGCAGCGATCGCTCGATGATCATGCGCGCCATCCTTGCACGAAGGGGGCTTCGGGGGGTGGACGCGACACAGATCGCGAGCCGCACGGCGCCTACCGCGCTGCGTCCTCGGCGTACACTCCGTCCCCATGGCCCTGATCCACACCTGCTATCGCATCACTGACATCGACCGCTCGGTCGCCTTCTACGAGGCGCTCGGCTTCCGGGAGGTCGGACGCATTCCGATCAAAGATGAGGCCGTCAACGTCTTCATGAGCCAGCCCGGCGACGGCGACATGCCGCGTTTGGAGCTGACCTACAACTTCGGCGTCGACTCCTATGAGCTCGGCACCACTGCCAAACTGGACCTATACAGGCCCGCGGGACTGCGCTATGCGTGCGCGAGGTCGCGGCGCTCGTGCTTGACAACGCCGAGGCGCGCACCGAGCGGAGCCAGCAGCGCGGCAAGCGTGCCTGCCGTTGGGTTGGTCTGACCGCGCTCGATCCGGGAAATCTCCGCTTGGTTGATGCCGGAGGCATCGGCGAGCTGCTTCTGCGTCAAGTGGCGCTCCTTGCGCAGTTCGCGGACCTCACGCGCCATAGCGAAGTGAGCGTTGAAGGCATCCCAGCGTGCGACGGCCTCCGGCCCTCCGGCCTTGGCCTTCTCCTCGACCTCGCGGATGTAGTCATCGAACTTGGTGGACATGACACCACTATTATGCAATAAGCCACATATTTTTCAAGACCTCCTCGCGCCACGCTGGACAGCCTTCCAACGCGCCAAGCGTTGCTTAGCCCGCTTGATCTCCGTGTTCTGCCGCTTGGCGCTCGGCTCTCTGCCCTTGTCATAGGCGGCGAGCAGGAGGACGACCTTCCTGCCGTGCGCGTGGCAGAGGACGCGCAGAAGGATGTCGCGGTGAGAAGCCTCCAGGTTCGCGGGGACCGGCAGGTTGCGCTCGCGCAGGATGGTTGCAGCGTCGTGGCGCACGCGGAACTCGAAGATGCCAGGCGCCCCTCGAACCCACTTGCCCCAGGATGAGCCACAGACCCCAATCCCTTCGTATGCCAGGACGTTACGCAGCGCCGCGGCGAGCGCCTGCTCCTTTACCTCGTCCAAGCCGCGTAGGAAGTCGAGCACCGGCTCGCGCCCGCCCTCTTCGTAGAACTCAAGTGTCCACGCCGGACCATCACCGCTCATCCCAACGCGACCTCCGACACCAAAGCCTTTCGAGCAATCAGACGTTCGCTCTGGAGGGTAGCTCGACACCGCGACAGTAGTCGTCCAGATCCGTAGACTCCAAGACGATCATGGCTCTGATCCACACCTGCTACCGCATCACCGACATCGACCGCTCGGTCGCCTTCTATGAAGCGCTCGGCTTCAAGGAGGTAGGACGCATCCCGATCCGCGACGAGGCCGTGAACGTCTTCATGAACCAGCCCGGCGACGGCGACATGCCGCGCTTGGAGCTGACCTACAACTTCGGCATCGATCGCTACGACCTCGGCAGCGGCTACGGCCACATCGCGATTACGAGCCCCGACCTCGACGCGACCCTCGCCAAGCTGGCCGAGCAGGGCATCGAGCCCGAGAAGCCGCCGTACTCGGTGCGCGAGGGTGGCTCGCGGCTGTGTTTCGTCAGGGACCCCGATGGGTACCGCATCGAGATTTTGGAGATGGGCTGAATCCCCAGCAATACAGCCTGATTCTTATGCTTTGTGCAATAGCTGCCTTGTCAAAGCTGGCGCCGGTGCAGGCGCTCCCCAGTAGCTACCGCGCGTAGATCGCGGGACGGTAGCGCGGCTCCGGGATCGGCTTGCCTGCCTCGCGCGCCGCGAAGAGCCAGGTGTCCTTGGCGCGCTCGACCTCCGCTAGGGCCTCCTCGGGAGTTGCACCGAGAGCGGAGCAGGCCTCCAGATCGGGGATGTCGGCGACATAGGCCCCGTCCTCATCGCTGTAGAAGACGTTGATGTGATAATCGCTCATGGCCGATCTTCCAGCCTCAGATCGTAGCGCTCGACCAGCCTCATCAGCTGGCGAACTTGGTAAGGCTTGGCCTGCCCACGGACCGATTGGAGATTGATGAGCTGGGGAATGTCCGGATGCGCGAAGACGTGGTGGCTCCCGCTGACGCGCCGCAATTCGAAGCCGAGCGCCCCGGCGAGGCTGCACAGGTCGTCGAAGGCCGCGTTAGCCACCGTCCCGCGCGCCAAGCGGACAAGGAGCTTTCGCTCATCCATGCGAGCACCGTAGTCATCGCTTGGGATGGGACGCTCGCCCCGCGTGCGCCGACACGCGGTAGATCGCAAGCGATGGGTCTACTTAAGTTCAATAACTCGATCGATATCGCGTGGAGATCGTCGAGCAGCCGGAGCACATGGGTCGTGCCCCGGTCTGCCGAACTGGATTCGAGACCTGATGATTCGAGTAGTAGGGGTCAGGCTTCAACGTACGTCAACCGAGGGGGAGCCATGAGTGAGCAGAACGTCGAGTGGGTCAAGGGCACGTGATCGCTAAGAACCGCCTGACGCAGTATGTGGGCCCTGCGTCCGCCTACGGCGCGGTCCTGAAGTCCATCGACAAAGACATCGGCGCGCTTCTCGACTCCCACCCCGAGAAGTTTACGTTCGCCGACCTTGACGACGGGATCGTCAACATCAGAGATTTTCAGACGACCGGCGTCGTGGCATTTGCTCGTGGCTGCCCGTTCTACAGGCTGGACTCAGGGCGGCTTGACGTGATGGGCCAGCGCATCCAGGTCAACGCTCCCTACCTCGAGCAGTGTGTCGAGGCGATGCAGGCGCTCGTCGACAAGTTGTAGCCCTCGCACAACCACACGAGCGCCTCCCGGCATTCGGCGATCCGGGGCCGTCGCTTCGCGATCGATCTCACGGCTCGGCAGGGCCTCACGAGTCCCCGCGTACGAGTTGCATCGAGTTCGGCATCTTGATGGGTAGATGATTATTGAGATCCCCGGGGTGAGCTGAATGCTGCAGACGAACAAGGAGCTTGCGCTCATCCAGACGAACACCAACGCTTGTGCTACATTGTGACGCACATGGCCGCGACGCACCCGAGCTCCAAACCGGCGACCAAGACGGTCGGGGTCCGTGAGCTGCGCCAGAATCTGAGCCGCTACCTAGAGCGGGTCAAGGACGGGGAGACGCTCACCGTGACCGAGCGAGGACGGGAGGTCGCGCGACTCGTACCCTCGCACCCGAACGTCGATCCCTATTACCTGAAACTCGCGGAGAAGTACGGCGCGACGATTCCGAAGGGCAATCTGGTGGAGGCCATCGAGCGTTTGGACGCCGAAGGTCGCCTTGGAGCCGGCGCGCCGGCAGGGACCACGGATGCCTTCCTGGCCGAGAGCCGTCGCGAGCACTTCTGAGCGCGGTGAGCGTCGTCTATGTCGACACGAGCGTGCTTGGCCGTGTTCTCGTAGGCGAGGCCGACAAGCCGGCCATCAAGAAAAGCCTCGACAGCTTCGACCAAGTTGTCTCCAGCCGTCTGCTGCGCGTGGAGTTACGACGACTCGGACTACTCCGCGACCTACTGGACGCCGCCGGTGAATTACTGAGCGAAGTCGCCTTGATCTCGCCCGACGACACACTTCTCACCACAGCCGAGACAATCCCACCAGCGACGGTTCGTACACTCGATGCCATCCACCTCACCACCGCCGTCAAACTGGCAAAGGCGGACGAGTTGGACGCCGTGATGACCTACGACAAGCAGCTCGCCGCGGGCGCGCGAGAGCACGGCCTCACCGTGCTCTCCCCCAGCTGAAACCTCAAGCGGCGGCGGCGACCCGCTGCTCCTGCACGCCGTCGAGCAGCAGCCAATTCCCCTCCAGCGCGGCCTGTGCGCTCGCAAGCATCCGCTTGCCCACGGCCTCGGCCTCGGCGGCATCCTCGGGCATCAACTCCGCGATCAGCTCGCGGGCCTGGCGGGCATGCTCGATGTCGAGCGTCGCGTGCAGCTTAAAGTACGCCGCTCCGGGGGAGTCGGCGGGGATGTTGTAGTGGGTCGCGAGCCCGTCGAGCTTGGTAGTGGAGATCGCGGGCTGGCTGGCCTCGACGGTGTAGAGCACCGCAAGAGTCTCGAGCAGGTCCTCCCCGGCGGTCCAGGACTGCGCGCACGCGCGGGTCTGCGCCAGCGGCTCGTGAACACCGGTGACCTCGCCGTCGACGGCGCGCGCGAAGTCGTCCCACAGCTCGACGTGCGCGGCCTCCTCGGCGGCGTGACGCTCTAGCTCGGCGCGCCGCGCGGGATCGGCCTGCGCGACGGCCGCGCGCGACGCGTCGGCCAGCGCGAGGACCGCGTGGCGGTACTCACCGGCGTACAGCGCCAGCTCCCGCGCCTGCAGCTCACCGACGCTCCAGCGCTGGTAGAAGGGGTGCTCGAGCACGTTCCTGCGCTCGCGGGCGGCATCGAGTGCGGCGAAAATGTCCATCGTGGTCCCCTTTTGATCGGCGGTCGTCGTGCGCGCACCATCGTACGCGCGGGGCCGGTCGCACGCGGCACGGACGCCGGGCACGGCGCCTGTGGCACGCAGCGCGCGCTAGGCTGCGGTCGAGAGCGATGGCGGACACGGGCAAGATCGCCAAGAACCTCGAGCGCTTCGCGCAGGCGGTCGCGGCGCACGACCGCGAGAACCCAACCCACAGCGCGCACGGGATCGGCCTCGCGCACTTCGACATGGAGCGCCTCGGGTTCGAGGAGGGCGAGGAGATCCTGCCCGGCATCACGATCCACGCCGACAGCGGCGTCACCGGCAACTTCCGCGTGCTCTGCGACGGCCAGCACGACGAGGGCCGCGAGGAGTCCGAGGAGGAAGTCGTCGAGGCGATCTCGACGCAGGCCATCCCGGTATCCGCTCCCGCCGCGCCGCGCTTCCGGCCGTTCGGCGAGTAGCCGCCGTCACCCGGCCACCCTACGGCCGTGCGACGAGTAGCCGCCGCCCGCGGAGCGCGGCTTCCGCGCGTTCGGCGAATACGCGCTACGTCTCTGGCCCGGTGAGGGCCTCGAACCGTTCCTCGACGAGGCGTGCGAGGAGGGGCTCGAGGTCGATGTCGAGGTGCTCGACGAGTCGCTGGCCGACCACCCGCAGCTCGTTGTCGTCGAGGCGACCCACGGCCCTCGGTAGAATCGCGGACGCGTGTACGCGGACGAGGGCATTGAGGTCAATCGCCATCTCCTTCGACAGTCCGTACTTCGTGGGTCGCGCCGGAAGGTGGAACAACGAGGGCTCGCGCTGGTCGCGGATGCTCGCCTGCTGGACGTCGGAGAGCGTCTCCAGGCGCACCATGCGTAGCGCGACGATCTCGCGCAGCGCGCGGCGCGGCCGGTCTTGCAATAGAAGCACGGGGCGTAGCTTGCCCTTGACTAGGAACGTCTGCTCTGCATCGAGCCCCTGCTGGCGGACTTGCTGGGCCAGCTCCCGAGCGTCGGCGATCTCGCCCACCGGATGCCCGTCGCCCAGCCACAGGCGAAAGGGCGCCTCGGGAACGTAGGGCGTAATCGCCCAGACGATCGCGCCGCGCAAACCGGGCAGCGGCTGATCGACCATCAGGCCAATGCGCGGTCGAGCGATTCCAGATCGAGGTCGGGCTCGTCGGCCCCCCGCTCGCCGAGGTCGTGTGCAGCGAGCGCGGTATCGGTGAGGTGCAACTCGTAGGGCTCTCGCGCAGCGAAGATACGCCGGTAGCGCTCGAAGAGATTGAAGTCGTCGGGATGCAGGATGACTGCCTTGAGGCGACTTTCGGCGTACTTGCTCACGACGATCGCCTCACCGACCTGCGGCTCGGGAAAGCGTGTCTCGTTGGCAGATACTTGTCTCGTGCGCATCGATCACTCCAGTTCGTCCATCTTATCGACGGTTCGTACGACTCACTATAGAGCCTGACGACTACGGAGACCGACGCGACGCGCTTCAGCCCGCGACAAACGGCGCGCCCGCGCCTCAGCGCGCGACGAGCGGCGCGGGCACGCCGGCGCGGGCGACGATCTGCGCGACGAGCGCCTCGATCGTGGGGCACGCGAGGCCGTGACGCGCGGCGGCGCGCAGGACGGCACCGGGGATCGCATCCAGCTCGGGCGGGCGCCCCGCGGCGATGTCGCGCTGCATCGAGCTCCCGAGCGTGGCGTGCGCGTCGCGCAGTTCGCCGAGCGGATCGCTCGCGTCGATGCGCGCGCCCTCGGCGTTCGCGACGGCGCAGCCCTCGTCGATCGCGCCGACGAGCGCGGCGCGCAGCGCGGGCGTGTCGCGGATCTCGCCGAGCAGCTTGTCGAACGCGCTCGTGGTGCACGCGAGCGCGTTGAGGCGCACGAGCTTCGACCACAGCACCTGCGGCTCGGACTCGCACACGCGCGCGGGAATCCCCGCCGCCTCCAGACGCGCCGCAAGCGCTTCCATGCGGGGGCGGGCGGCGGCGAAGCGCGAGGCCATGTCGATCCGCAGAAACGGGCTCGTGTGCACGACGACGCCGGGCCGCGGCCGGTCCGCCTCGACGCGGATCGTGCCCGCGACGACGGCTTCCTCCCCGAAGCGCGCGCGCAGCAGCGCGAGGTGGTCGAGTCCGTTGAGCAGCGGCAGCACGAGCGCGGGCGCCGGGGCCGACACAGAGGCCGGGGCGGAGGCCGGGGCGGAGGCCGGGGCGGAGGCTCCCGCGGACGCCGGCACCGGTGTGAATGCGACACGCGCGAGCGCCTGCTCGAGCCCGGTGGCCTTGGTCGCGACGACCAGCGCGTCGACGGGCTCCTCGAGCTGCGCGACGGCCCGGGGGTGCGCGAGGAAGTCGCCGAGCCGGACCGAGCTCACGCGCAGGCCGTGCGCGGAGATCAGCCGCGCGGTCTCCGCGCGCGCGACCACGACGACGGGCTCCCCCGCGCGATCGAGCGCGCCGGCCACCAGCCCACCGACGCCCCCCGGCCCGAGCACCGCGATCGTCATCGCGGCTCGCCCACCTCGCCCGGCGGCGGGTCGACGAGCACGCCGGGGTTCATGATCCCGGCGGGATCGACGGCGGCCTTCGCGCCGCGCAGCGCGGCGGCGAACACGTCGGGACGCTGGCGGTCGTACCAGGGTCGGTGGTCGCGCCCGACGGCGTGGTGGTGGGTGATCGTGGCGCCCTCGCGCAGGATCGCGTCGGAAACGGCGCGCTTGACGGCGTCCCATTGCTCGATCTCCTCGCCGCGGCGAGCGCGCGCGAGCACGGTGAAGTAGGGCGCGACGCCGTCGGGGTAGATGTGGGTGAAGCGGCACATGACACGTCCGTGCGTCGCGCCGACCTCGCGCAGCGCGTCCTCGGCGGCGGCGCGCACGCGCTCGTGGAACACGGGAAAGCGCTCCCAGGTGATCGCGGTCTCGAACGTCTCGCTGATGACGCCCATCGCGACGAGGACGTCACGCAGGTAGGGAGCACGCAGGAACGCTTCGCGCCACGAGCCGACCGCGCCGCCGCTACCACCGCCCTCGCCGCCCTCGCCGAGCTCGCCGCCATGCTCGCGGCACACCTCGAGGGCGCGCGCGAGCGCGGCGTCGACGGGGTGGTCGCTGGACTCGAAGCCGAGCACGAGTAGCGCGTGCGAGCCGTCGCCGGCGAGCGTGAGGCGCGCCTCGTGGGGATCGATGAGGCGGCAGTTGGCGGGGTTCAGCCCGGACTGCGCGAGCGCGCGCACGCACTCGGCGCCGCGCGCGAAGCTCGCGAAGCGGACGCCCGCGGACGCGCGCTGCGCGGGGCGCGGCTGCACCCGCATCCAAGCCTCGACGATCACCCCGAGCGTGCCCTCGGAGCCTGCGAGCATCCGGTCCGGGCTGACCCCCGCACCCGAGCCGGGCAGGCGTCGCGACTCCCACACTCCCGCCGGCGTCACCGCGCGGACGGACTCGACGAAGTCCTCGATGTGTGTCCAGACGGTCGCGAAGTGACCCGCGGCGCGCGTCGCGATCCAACCGCCGAGCGTGGAGAGCTCAAAGGACTGCGGGAAGTGGCGCAGCGTGAGCCCGTGCGCGCTCAGTTGCCGCTCGAGACTGGGACCGGTCGTCCCGGCCTGAATCCGCGCGGAGCGCGAAACGGAGTCGACCTCGAGCACGCGATCGAGTCCGCGCAGGTCGATGCTGATCGCGCCGTTGTAGTGGGAATCGACCGACGGCTGCACCCCACCGACGACGCTCGTGCCGCCCCCGTAGGGGATCGCGGCGACGCGCGCCGCGGCGCACCACGCGAGCAGCGCTTCGATCTCGTGCTCCTCGCGCGGCGCGGCGACGAAGTCGGGGGGCGCATCGAAGCGTCCGCGAAAGCCGCGCACGACATCCGCGTAGGACTTCCCGTACGCGTGTGACGCGCGCGCGTACGCGTCGGCGGCGCAGATCGCGGCGAGCTCGGCCGGCGGCGCGATCCGCGGCGGCGCGAGCGCGAGCGCGTCGAGGGGCACCGGGTCCTCGATCTCGATCTCGCCCAGCTCCAGGTGCTGCGCGAGCCACGCGGCGGCCGCGCGCACCTCCGCCGGCGCGAGCTGCTCGTCCTCATAGCCCCAGCCCCAGTGCTTGCGTCGGCGCGCCGCCATCGAGCGCCGAGTGTATTGCGCGGACCCCGCGCGACATCCCGCCCGCAGGGCCCACGACTTCGCGGGCGACAGCGCCGTTACGCCGTTTGGCGAGTGGCCCACTAGCCTTGTCGTTACGAGATGGCCGCCGAACCCGAGCCCACCGACGCGCAGGAACCGCCGACCGTCGAGCGGTCCGGCGAACACGCCGAGATCCTCGCGCGCGGACCGTGGCCGTTGGAGCGGGTCGCAGCCCGCTGGAGCGCGACCCAATTCGAGCCCGCCTCCGAGCAGATCGCGGCCGCGGACGCCGCGATCGCCGCGCTGCGCGAGCGTGGCTCCCCCAGTCACGACGGCGTCGCCGCGCGCCTCGCCGGCTTTCGCGAGCACGACGGCGGCATCGAGATCGAGCTGCAGCCGCTGCGCTGGGCGCTGCGACTGCTCCCCGGCGACGCCTGCGGCAGCGTCGCCGCGCTGTGCGTCACGCGCGCCGCCGACGGGCGCTGGCTCGCGGGGCGCCGCGCACCGTGGCTCGCCTCGTGGGCCGGTCGCTGGGCGCTCGGCGCGGGTGGCGCCGTCGACCTCCACGAGAACCCCGCCGAGACGCTCGTGCGCGAGCTGCGCGAGGAGTGGTCGGTCACGCCCGCGCGCGTGCGCGCCGAGGCGCTGATCCGCCTGCCGCAGCAGCTCGTGATGTTCGTTGGCCAGGCCTGGCTGGCCGACGGCGCCGAGGTCGTGCCCGACCACGAGCACGACGCCTTCGCGTGGTGGCCCGCCGCGATCGACGACTGGCCGCCCGAGGCGAGCGACGGACTGCGCCGCATGGCGCGCTGGCTCGCGGAGTGAGTCCGCCGACCGGCGCCGCGACCCCACCGGCGCGCGGAGCGACCCAAACACCCCGCGACGCGACCCCACCGATGCGCGGAGCGCCGCATGAGAATGTCTTCACGCGTCTGAAGTGGGTGTCGTTCACCCACTCCTGCATCTACACCGCGCTGCTCGTCTGCGCGTTCGCGATCGGCAAGCCCCAGCCCGCGACGTTCGTGCTCGGTCTCACCCACGGGCTGCTCTGGATCGCGATGTCACTCACCTGCATCGTCTGTGTCCGACTACGAATCGTCCCGCTGCGCCTCGCCACCGCGGTCGCCGTGCTCGGCGGGATCGGGCCGTTCTTCGGCAGCTACGAGTTCATCCGCGAGCAGCGCCGGCGCGAGCAGGCCGTCAAACCCTGTGAAGGCCAGGTGAAAGCGCCCGAGCGCGATGCGGTCCGCCCACCCGCCGCGCTAGAGTGAGACCAGATGGCGACTAGCACGGCGACTGGGCAGACAATCGACGTCGTCACCCCCGCCGCGGGCGAGTCCGTCACCGAGGGCACGATCCTCGAATGGCGCGTCCAGGCCGGCGACTTCATCAAGCGCGACGACACGATCGTCGAGATCTCGACCGACAAGGTCGACGTCGAGCTGCCCGCCCCCGCGAGCGGCATCGTCAGCGAGCTGCTCGTGCAGGAGGGCGACACCGTCACCGTCGGGCAGGTCATCGCGCGAATCGCGCTGCAGGACGAGGACACCAACGGCTCGGCCGCCCCCACCGCGACATCCGGCGATGACGACGCCGCGCGGGGCACCGCGCAGGACGCCGACGCCGACGCCAGTAGCGGGGGCGCGCCCGGCACGATCCCCGACGGCATGCGCGTCTCCCCCGTCGCCGCGCGCGCCGCGGCCGCGGAGGGCGTCGATCTCGCGCGCGTCTCCGGCAGCGGTCCCGCGGGCCGCATCGTCAAGGCCGACGTGCTCGCCGCCGGCAATGGCGGTCCCGCAGCGACCGGAGCAACGGCTGCGGCGGGCGCAACAGGGGCGAGCGCCGCCACGGCGGCGGCCGGCGCGGCGGCGGCCGGCGCGCCCCCGACGGGCGCAGGCGCGGACGACGGCGCCGCCGCCGAGGCCGCGGGCGCCGAGCTGATGAAGGGCGGCGCGGCGGCGCTCGCGCGCTACATGGACCAGTCGCTCGCGATCCCGACCGCGACGAGCTTTCGCACGCTCACCGTCACCGCGCTCGACGCGCGCCGCCGCGAGCTGAAGGCCGGCGAGCGCAAGGTCTCTTTCACCCACCTGATCGCCTACGCGATCGCGCGCGCCGCCGCCGACATGCCGGTGATGGCCGAGCACTTCGCCGCGATCGATGGCCGCCCGCACCGCGTGCGCGACGGCCAGGTCAACCTCGGCCTCGCGGTCGACGTCGAGAAGAAGGACGGCAGCCGCACGCTGATGGTGCCCGTGATCCGCAATGCCGCGAACCTGCCGTTCGCGCGCTTCCTTGCGGCCTACGACGCGCTCGTCGAGAAGGCGCGCACGAACTCGCTCACGGCCGACGACCTCACCGGCGCCAACATCACGCTCACCAACCCCGGCGGCCTCGGCACGATCGCCTCGGTCCCGCGTCTGATGAGCGGGCAGGGCACGATCGTCGCGACCGGCGCGATCGGCTACCCCGTCGGCCTCGCCAACATCGGCGCGATGATCGGCGCGGAGAAGGTCATGACGATGACCTCGACCTACGACCACCGCGTGATCCAGGGCGCCGAGTCCGGTCGCTTCCTCGCGCGCATCGAGGAATATCTGCAGGGCGAGCGCGGCTTCTACGACGGCGTCTTCGCCTCGCTCGGCGTCGAGCTCGGGCCCGCGCCCGCGCCCCCCGCTCCGGCTGCGGCCGCCGCCGCGGCGGCCAGCGCGGCCGACGGCGCCTCCAAGCAGCGCGGCGCGCCCGACGAAGAGCTGCTGCAGGCCGTCCAAGCCGCGACGGCGCTGCTGAAGGCGTTTCGCACCCACGGCCACCTCGCCGCGCGCCTGGATCCGCTCGGCACCGAGCCCGAGGGCGACCCCGCGCTGGATCCCGAGCCGCTGGGCCTGACCCCCGAGCTGATGGCCCAGATTCCCGCCAAGATCCTGCGCATGGGGGTGCCCGGGGCGACGCTTGCCGACGCCCTGCCGCACCTGCGCGAGACCTACTGCGGCACGATCGCCTACGAGATCGAGCACATCTCCTCGCACCGCCAGCGCGTGTGGCTGCGGGAGAAGATCGAGTCCGGCGCCTTCCGCCTGCCACTGACCAGCGACGAGCAGCAGACGCTGCTCAAGCGCCTCGTCGAGGTCGACGCGCTCGAGCGCTTTATGCACAAGGCGTACCTCGGCCAGCACCAGTTCTCAATCGAGGGCCTCGACATGACCGTCCCGATGCTCGACGAGCTGATCCAGCTCGCCGCGGCGCACGGCGGCAAGGAGGTCGTGATCGGAATGGCCCACCGCGGCCGCCTGAACGTCCTCGCGCACAACCTCGGTCGCGCCTACGACACGATCTTCGCGGAGTTCGAGGGCGCCTCGACGCTCGAGGCCGTCACCACGATCCCCCAGGGCGGCACCGGCGACGTCAAGTACCACCACGGCGCCCACGGCTCCTACGAGCTGCCCAGCGGCGAGACGATCCAGGTCAATCTCGAGTCCAACCCGAGCCACCTCGAGTACGTCTCCGCCGTCGTCGAGGGCGCCACGCGCGCCGCGCAGACCACCCGCCAGGGACCCCACGCCCACCAGGACACCGATGCGGCGGTGCCGATCGCGATCCACGGCGACGCCGCGTTCCCCGCGCAGGGCGTCGTCGCCGAGACGCTCAACCTGCAGGCGCTCGACGGCTACAAGGTCGGCGGCACGGTGCACCTGATCACCAACAACCAGGTCGGCTTCACGACCGACCCCGACGACGCGCGCTCCACACGCTGGGCTTCGGATCTCGCGAAGGGCTTCGACGTGCCGATCATCCACGTCAACGCCGACGACGTGCCGGCCTGCATGAGCGCGGTACGCCTCGCATTCGCGTTCCGCAAGGAATTCGGCCACGACGTGCTGATCGACTTGATCGGCTATCGCCGCTTCGGGCACAACGAGTCCGACGAGCCGGCCTACACGCAGCCGGAGATGTACGCGAAGATCAAGGGTCACAAGCGCGTCTCTGAACTGTGGGCAGAGCGCTTGATCGCCGATGGCGTCGTCTCCAAGGAGCAGGTCGACCAGCTCGCGCAGGGCGTCTGGGACAACCTCACCACGTTGCACCAGCGCCTGAAGAGCAGGATCGCCGCGGCCGCCGAGCACGGCGACGGCGGCACCGGCGAATACCAACTCGATCGCTCGCCGAGCCCCGAAGTCCAGACCGCGGTGCCCGCGGAGCGCCTGCGCGAGCTCGGGCGCGAGCTGCTGCGCGTGCCCGAGGGCTTCACCGTGCATCCGAAGCTCGTCAAACAGCTCGAGCGCCGGCGCGCCGCGCTGGAGGAGCCGAGCGGCGGCCCCGGCACGAGCCCCGATCCCGGTCTCGGCGCGACAGGCGCCGCCGGCGCCCCCGGCGGCGAGCCCGCGCGCCTGGACTGGGCGCACGGCGAGGCGCTCGCGTTCGCGTCGCTGCTCACCGAGGGCACCCCGATCCGCCTCACCGGCCAGGACACCGAGCGCGGCACGTTCAGCCAGCGCCACATGGTCCTGCACGATGCGAAGACCGGGCAGACGGTCTGCCCGATCCAGAGTCTGCCGGAGGCGCTCGCGCCGTTCGAGCTGCACAACAGCCCGCTGTCGGAGCTCGCCTGCATGGGCTTCGAGTACGGCTACAGCCAGGAGGCGCCCGAGACGCTCGTGCTGTGGGAGGCGCAGTTCGGCGACTTCGTCAACTCCGCGCAGGTGATCGTCGACCAGTTCATCGTCTCCGGCCTCGCGAAGTGGGGGCAGACCTCGCGTCTGACGCTGCTGCTGCCGCACGGCTACGAGGGCTCCGGCCCCGAGCACTCCTCGGCGCGCCTGGAGCGCTTCCTCGCGCAGGCCGCGGAGGGCAACATCCGCGTCGCCAACCTCACCACGCCCGCGCAGTACTTCCACCTGCTGCGCCGCCAAGCCTTGATCGCCAAGCAGCGCCCGCTCGTGATCATGACCCCGAAGTCGCTGCTACGCCTGCCGCAGGCCGGCAGCGAGATCGCGGACCTCGCCGAGGACAGCCGCTTTCACCCCGTGCTCCCCGAGCCCGGCGTACAGGACGAGCTGGTCACGCGCCTGGTGCTCTGCACCGGCAAGATCTACTACGACCTCGTCGGCCACCCCGACCGCCAGGACAACCCCGGCGTCGCGGTCGGGCGCGTCGAGCTCCTCTACCCCTTCCCCGAGCAGTCGATCCGCGAGCTGATCGCGCGCTACCCCAACCTGCACGAGGTCGTCTGGGCCCAGGAAGAGCCGCGCAACATGGGCGCCCGCGCGCACATGTTCCCGCGCCTGATGCAGATCCTGCCCGAGGAGATCCACTTCGGCTACATCGGGCGCCCCGAGCGCGCGAGCCCCGGCGAGGGCTATCCCGCGGCGCACATCGCCGAACAGAGCCGCATCGTGCGCACCGCGCTCGACCTCACGCTCGACACCTCGCAATACCCCCGCAAGACGCCGGGGGAGCGCTGAACGAATGCTCTGGCGAGGCTGCATGACCCGCAAGCACCACGAGGGACGCTGAGCGGATGCTCTGGCGGCGGTTCATGAACATCCTGCGCCAGCGCCGCCGCAAGCGGCGCATGCGCGGATAGCCTCGAGCGCGATGAAGCTCGCGAACATCCACGAGAGCCCCGCTCGCGAGGTCGTCAACGGTCACCTACGGGGCGCCTGGCGCGACCTCGGGCGCGAGGCGGGCACGCGCACGGTGGGGCTGCGCCGCATCGAGGTGACACCTGAGCACTTCTCGACGCCGGCGCACGAGCACGGCGCCGACGAGGAGATCTTCTTCGTGCTCGCCGGCGAGGGCCTGCTATGGCAGGAGGGCAAGACCTACGCGGTCGCGCGCGAGGACTGCATCGTGCACAAGCCACGCCGCGGCGCGCACACGCTGCGCGCCGGCGCGGCGGGCCTCGACGTGCTCGTGTTCGGCCAGCGCCGCGACCCCGCGTTGACCGCGCTGCCGCGCGCCGGCGTCGCGTGGTCGTTCCCGCGCTGGGTCGAGCTCGCCGGCGGCGACTCGCCGTTCACGCGCGAGGCCGCTGCCGGGGCGCCCGAGTGCCCGCCACCCGAGCCCGAGCGTCCGCGCCATGTTGTCGCGCTCGCCGACGCGCCCGCGATCCTCGACGGCCGCGTGCGCCGTCTCGGCCAGGCCGCCGGCGCCTCCGCGACGGGGCTCAACCACGTCGTGCTTGCGCCCGGTGCGCAGGGTGCGCCCGTGCACTGCCACTCCGTCGAGGAGGAGCTGTTCGTCGTGCTCGACGGCAGCGGCACGCTCGAGCTATGGGGGCGCGGCGCCGAGCGGCCCGAGGAGCATCCGCTGCGCGCCGGCGACGTCGTCTCGCGACCCGCCGGAACCGGCGTCGCGCACGCGCTGCGCCCCGACGCGCAGGGGATCACCTACCTCGCGTACGGCACGCGCGAGCTGCACGACATGTGCTTCTACCCGCAGTCCGGGCGCGTCTCGCTGCGCGGCCTCGGCATCGCCCTGCGCTCGCCTGAGATCGAGTATCTGCCGGAGCTGTGAGCGCACTCGCGAGCGCGACCTCGATCGCCGTCCGACCTCCACCAACCGCAAGAACCGGGCGGCGCGGGAAGCCTACTCCCCCCGCCAGACCGGCTCGCGCTTCTCCTTGAACGCGCTCGCGCCCTCCTTGGCGTCCGCGGAGGAGAACACCGGCCCCGAGATCGCGCCCTGCTTCTCCCACATCTCGGCGGTCGACCAGTCGAACTGCTCCTGCAGGATGCGCTTGGACGCGGCGAGCGCGAGCGGCCCGTTCTTGGCGACCGCCGCCGCCAGGTCGAGCGCGACCTCGACGGCGGCGCCGGGATCGGCCAGGCGATTGACGACGCCAAACTCGTGGAAGCGCTCCGCGGGCAGCAGCTCGCCGGTGAGCGCGAGCTCCATCACCGCGTGGTAGGGCATCCGCCGCGGCAGGCGCAGCAGCGCGCCGCCGGCCGCGACCAGCGAGCGCTTGGCCTCGGGGATGCCCAGCTTCGCGCCGCGCGCCGCGACGATCAGGTCGCACGCGAGCGCGATCTCCATGCCGCCCGCGACCGCGAAGCCCTCGATCGCGGCGATCAGCGGCTTGCGCGCGGAGCGCTGCGCGATGCCCGCGAAGCCGCGGTCCCCGAACCACGGCGAT
The DNA here is from genome assembly GCA_035483545.1 of Solirubrobacteraceae bacterium. Taxonomy (GTDB): domain Bacteria; phylum Actinomycetota; class Thermoleophilia; order Solirubrobacterales; family Solirubrobacteraceae; genus Palsa-744. Next base: position 84,205 of record DATHPS010000011.1, read on the forward strand.
TCGCCGCGCACGAACGCGCCGAGGTCCATACCCGCGCAGAAGAATCCGCCGGCGCCCGTGAGGATGCCGACCGCGAGAGTGTCGTCGGAGTCGAGCTCGTCCAGCGCGCCGGCCACCCCCGCGGCCAGCGCGCCGTTGACCGCGTTGCGCACCTCGGGCCGGTTGAGCGTAATCAGCAGCACGTTGCCGCGACGCTCGCGAAGTACGACCTCTGCGCTCTCCGGCGCCTGCATACTCATAGCGGCATCCTATGACGGCGGGCTGCAAAGCGGCGTCATCGTCGCCTGCCGGCCGATGGGAAGAGATGCGACATTCATTTTTTAGAGTTCCTTACGCTGACGAAAATTTACAGCTTGTAAAGAACACCAAAAAACATATCCCCCATTCCCAAGCGCCCCAAACAAATCCCCCATTCCCAAGCGCCCCAAACTATATGCGCCTCTCTGGAGTTCCTTACACCGCGGAATCTTTACACCCTGCATAAAACACGAAAAAGACATATCTAACACCTGGTGCCCTGCCCGCAAACAGCCATAGCGGCCGCCGGCACCCGCAAACAGCCCAAGCTCCGGCCCGCGCCCGCCCCGCGGACCGCGCGGCTTCGGCGCGTGCGCCTACGCCGCGAATAGCCGCAGCTCGGGCTCGCGTTCGCCGCGCAGCACCGCGAGGTCGACCTCGACGCAGTCAATGCCGCGCGCCTGCGCGAGCACGCGCGCCTGCGGCTTGATCCGCTGCGCCGCGAGCACACCGCGGCAGGCGCCGAGCGCGGGGTCGAGGCGAATGCGCTCCAGGTAGCGAGTGAGCTGCTCGACGGCATCGATCGTCGCGATGCGCTTGATCTCGACCGCGATCCACTCGTCCTCGTGGTCCTTGCACATCAGGTCGACGGGGCCGATGTCGGTCGGCCACTCCCGCCGCACCAGCCGGAAGCCCTCGCCGCACCAACCCGGTGCGTCCGCGAGCAGCTCCTGCAGTTCGCGCTCCAAGCCCTCCTTCTCCAGCGAGACGAGCGTGTCGAGCTCGTGCTCGATGTCCGCGATCACCTCATGCAGGGTGATCTCGACGCGATCTTCCTCGCGCTGCTTTCGCACGACGAGGCCAATCAGCTCGCCATCGGCGCCCAGCTCCTCCTCGAGCACCGTCGGCGGCGTCATCCAGTTCAGCGGCTTGACGTTCGGACCGCCGCCGTCGGCCCACACCATGAACGTGCCGTCGGCCTTCAGCATCAGCAGCCGCACGGCCTCCGGCAGCACCGTCGTCAGACGGCCGATATAGGAGACCTCACAGCGGGCGACCATCAGGCGCATCCGGGGAAGGTAGCCGGTGCGCCGGATCGACCAGCGCTCGATCGACCGCCGCTGGATCGACCGCCGCCGGAGCGACGACTACCTCAGCGCCAGGCTCACCCTCGGCGCCTTCCCCATTCAGCGACTCGCGAAATTCGCGCATCCCCTTGCCCGCCGCCCGCGCGAGCTCCGGCAGGCGCTTCGGTCCCAGCACGACGAGCGCGACCGCCGCGAGGAAGATCAGGTGTACGGGGTTCTCGATTCCCATGCGAGCTTCCTTCTTCTCTACAGCCAGATCGGATCACCTCCAGGCTAGCGCGCCAGGAGCGCCTACCCGCTCTTGCGTACGGCGGCGCCTGGCACGCGCGAGCCGCGAACGTCAGCCGCGCCACACGACGGCGCCAGCGCGGAGTGCCCGCCGAAGCCGGCCGACGCGCGCCGTACCCTGCACGCGTGGCGCAGGAAATGTCGGCCCGGGCGCCCGGGCGTCCCTACCCCCCGCAGGCGGCCCCCGAGGCGTTCTGGCCGGCGCAGGTGACGGTGCTCGCGGCGATCGCGCTGCAACTGCTGCTGCCGGCACGCCTGAGCGCGGGGCCAAAGTGGTTGCTGCCGGGCCTCGAGGGCCTTCTGCTCGTGGGCCTCTCGCTCGCCACCCCGCGCCAGCTCGAGCACGAGCACACGGTGCGACGCCGCGCGGCGCTCACGATCACGGCGATCGTGAGCCTCGCGAACGTCTACTCGCTGGTCGCGCTGACGCACTTCCTGCTGCACCACAACGTCGAGAAGGGCCGCGAGCTGATCACCTCGGGCGTGCTGATCTGGCTCACGAACTTCCTGATCTTCGCGCTGTGGTACTGGGAGCTCGACCGCGGCGGCCCCGGCCGCCGCGCCGCGGGCCACGACGGCGCGCCGGACTTCCTGTTCCCGCAGATGGCCGACGACCGCATCGAGCCGCTGCAGTGGCGGCCGCGGTTCATCGATTATCTGTACGTCTCGCTGACGAACGCGACCGCGTTCTCGCCGACCGACACGATGCCGCTCACACCGACCGCGAAGAGCGTGATGGGCATCCAGTCGCTGGTCTCGCTCGTGACGATCGGCCTGATCGTCTCGCGCGCGGTGAACATCCTCTGAGCGAGGGCCGGCCGCAGCAGGCGGGGCCGGGCGATGGGCAAGCGGCGGGCGAGGATCGCGTTCAGGAGACGGCTGAGGAGACCCGCGGCTCCATCGCGAGGGCCTGCGCGATCAGCTCGTCGATCTCGCCGCGCGCACCGAGGCTGCGCGCGCGGTCGAGCGCCTGCAGCGTCCCCTCGCGATCGTCGAGCCGCAGGCGCAGGCGGCCGAGCCGCTCCCACGCGCCGGCGTCGGCAGGTCCGCGCTCGGCGGCGCGCTGCGCGGCTTCGGCGGCGAGGTCGATGGCGCCGATGTCTTCGTAGATGCGCGCGGCGAAGCGATGGGCGGCGGGGCGGGCGCCGTCGACGCGCGCCCAGTCGCGCACGGAGCGCGCGGCGGCCTCGAGGTTGCCGCCCTGCCAGAAGGCGAGCGTCATCAGGCGCAGCACGGCGACGTTGCGCGGCTCGGCGTCGCGCGCGTAGACGAGGCGCTGCGCGGCGAGTTCGTATTCGCCTTCGGCCATCGCGCGCTGCGCTGCGATCATGAAGCGCTCGACGCGCTCCTCCGCGGGGTCGGGCTTGGAGAAGTCGACGAAGCGCATGCTCCCGGCGGGCACGGTGCGGATGCCGTGGCTGAACTTCACGCGCGCCCACTGCTGGACGTCCTCGCCGCGGTCGAGGCTGTCGCCGGTGAAGTAGATGCCGGCGACGGTGCCGACACCCCACTCGGGGTAGGAGAGGCAGCGCGCGTAGCGGTGCACGACGGAGTGGTCGGGCACGCGCGCGCCGAAGGGGTCGTGCTCGGCGCGATCTTTCGCCGCGGCACGCGCGCGCTGCTCCTCTTCGTAGGCGCGCTGGCCGGCTTCCTCGCGCGCGCGACGCGCCGCGGCGGCGCTCACGCGCACGGCGTTGCGCGAGACGCTGCCCCCGCGCATGCCCTCCGCGAGGCGCTCCAACTGATCCGCGGCCTCGTTGATCGCCTTCAGGTGGCGCTCGTGCTCGAACTGGCGCCCGGGCGGCGCGAGGTCGGGGTGCCAGCGCTTGGCCATGCGCCGCCGCGCGAGCTGCACCGCTCGCTTGTCGAACGGGGGCTCCAGCTCCAGCAGCAGGATCTGCTGCTCTACATCCAGGACCGTGGGCATATGACCCACAAACGGTAGCGGGTGCGCGAGGCTGTAATCCCGCCGCGGCACGTGCCGTACCGAGCCGGCGGCGGGGTATTCGAGCGAGGCGCGCATCCGCGACGGCGAAGCCGTCGAACCCAAACGAGACGGCCCCTCTATCCTGCCAGGCGATGTCCTCGCAGTACATCTACTCGATGCACCGCCTCTCGAAGGTGCACGCGCCGGACAAGACGGTGCTCAGCGAGCTGACGCTCGCGTTCTACCCGGGCGCGAAGATCGGCGTGCTGGGCTACAACGGCTCGGGCAAGTCGAGCCTGCTGCGGATCATGGCGGGCGTCGATGAGGAGTACCGCGGCGAGGCGGCGCTCGCGCCGGGCGCGAGCGTGGGGATGCTCGAGCAGGAGCCGCACCTGGACGAGAGCAAGGACGTGCTCGGCAACGTCCAGGACGGCGTCGCGGCGACGAAGGCGCTGCTGGACCGCTTCAACGAGCTCGCCGCGAACTACACCGAGGAAACGGCGGACGAGTTCGCGCGCGTGCAGGCCAAGATCGAAGCGGCCGACGCCTGGAACCTCGAGACGCAGCTCGAATATGCGATGGACGCCCTGCGACTGCCCCCCGCGGACGCCGACGTGAGCACCCTCTCCGGCGGCGAGCGCCGCCGCGTCGCGCTCTGCCGGCTGCTGCTGCGCGCGCCGGACCTGCTGCTGCTGGACGAGCCCACGAATCACCTCGACGCGGAGTCGGTCGCATGGCTCGAGCAGCACCTCGCGGAGTACAAGGGGACGATCGTGGCGGTCACGCACGACCGCTACTTCCTCGACAACGTCGCGGGCTGGATCCTCGAGCTCGACCGCGGCAAGGGCATCCCCTACGAAGGCAACTACTCGAGCTGGCTCGAGCAGAAGCAGAAGCGCCTCGCCCAGGAAGAGCGCGCGGAGAAGGGCCGCGAGCGCACGATCGCGGCGGAGCTCGAATGGGTGCGCACGAACCCCAAGGGCCGGCGCACAAAGTCCAAGGCGCGCCTGGCGCGCTACGAGCAGCTGGTCGCGGAGGAGCGCAACGTCAAGCTCGACGACGTCCAGATCCACATCCCCCCCGGCCCGCGCCTGGGCGCGGAGGTCCTCACGGCGAGCGACCTGCGCAAGGGCTACGGCGAGCGCCTGCTGATCGACGGCCTCTCCTTCGACCTGCCGCGCGCGGGGATCGTCGGCATCATCGGCGCCAACGGCGCGGGCAAGACGACGCTGTTCAAGATGATCACCGGCGAGGAGTCCCCCGACGCGGGGACGCTCAAGGTGGGCGAGAGCGTGCAGCTGGCCTATGTCGACCAGTCGCGCGACGCGCTCGACCCCGCGAAGACCGTGTGGGAGGAGATCTCTGACGGCCTCGACCACCTGAAGGTCGGCGAGCGCGTGGTCAACTCGCGCCAGTACGTCGCGGGCTTCAACTTCAAGGGCTCCGACCAGCAGGCGCGCATCGGCAAGCTCTCCGGCGGCGAGCGCAATCGCGTGCACCTCGCCAAGCTCCTGCGCTCGGGCGGCAATGTGCTGCTGCTCGACGAGCCCACGAACGACCTCGACGTCGACACGCTGCGCGCGCTGGAGGACGCCGTGCTCGGCTTCCCCGGCTGCGCCCTGATCATCTCCCACGATCGCTGGTTCCTCGATCGCGTCGCGACGCACGTGCTCGCCTTCGAGGGCGACTCCGAGGTCGTGTGGTTCGAGGGCAACTTCGAGGCCTACGAGGAGCACCGCCGCGAGCGCCTCGGCGCCGCCGCGGACCGCCCGCACCGGCTCACGTACAAGCGGCTCGTGCGGGGCTAGAGCCGTCCGCTGGGGCTGTATACTGTGCTGTATATGGCTGCTACACGTACACAGGTTTATCTGACCCAGGCGCAGCGCGACAGCATCGAGGAACTGCGCTCGCGCGACGGGCGCACGCTGGCCGAGGTCATCAGGACGGCGCTCGACGAGTACCTGGAGACGCACGGACGCGCCGCCGAGGAGAAGCGGCGCGCAGACCTCCAGCGCGTGCTGGACGAGACGTTCGGAATCGCCCCAGACTTCCCTTATCCCAACCGCGAGGAATCCGACCGTTTCGACCTTGACTGGAACCGCATCGAGCGGGACTAGCGGCGACGTGCGCAAGCTCCTGTTGGACACGGACGTCCTCATCGATCATCTGCGCGGCCACCGTCCGTTGGCAGCGGAGGACGCGGCGATCTCAGTCATCACACGGACCGAGCTCTTCGCCGGCGACGAGGGCCAGGAGCCGGCTGTCAAAGCTCTGCTCGACGACTACGAAGAAGTGGCAGTCGACTCGCGAATCGCGCAGCGAGCTGGACGCATCAAACGCCAGACTGGGCTACAGATCGCTGACGCCGTGATCGCAGCGACCGCGCTCGAGCGCGAACTGGCGCTCATGACCCGCAACCGACGCCACTTCGAGCGCGTTTCCGGCCTCACGCTGCGTGCTCCCGTCGAGCAGGCCGAGGCGCGGCCTGCGGTCAAGCGGCCCGGAACCTGAAAGATGGACACGAGCTTCGACCGCGACACCGCGGTGCGCCGGCGACCCGCTGCGAGCAGCGACGGCGCGGGCGCGCCGCTTGCGACCGCGACGACGACCGCGCGCTTCGACGCCGACGTCTCCCCCGACTGGCGCGCCGGACGCGGCCCGCACGGGGGCTACCTCGCGGCGATGCTGCTGCGCGCGCTGACCGAGACCGTCGCCGACGCGCAGCGCGCGCCGCGCTCGCTGACGATCCACTACGCGCGCGCGCCCGCGCCCGGGCCGGTCGTGATCCACACCGCGATCGAGCGCGCGGGGCGCTCGCTGAGCACGCTCTCCGCGCGCATGGAGCAGGACGGCCGGCTGATGGCGCTCGCGCTGGCGGCGTTCTCGGTGCCCTGGCACGCGCCCGAGATCGACGATCTGCCGCTGCCCGACGTCGAGCCACCCGAGCCCCGCGTCGACGGCCCGCGCCCGCCGCACCCGCAGGCGCCGCCGTTCGCGCGCCACATGGAATTCCAGCTCCGCACAGGTACGCGGCCGTTCACGGGTGCGGACGCGCCGATGGAGGTCGGCGGCTGGCTCGCGCTGGCCGAGCCGCGCCCGCTGGACGCGCTGGCGCTGGCGTTCTTCAGCGACGCGCTGTTCTCACCGCCCTTCATCCGGCTGACCGAGCCCGCGGTGACGCCGACGATCGACCTCACGATCCACTTCCGCGCGAGCCTCGCGGGCGCGGGGGACGGCGACGGCGACGGCGACGGCGACGGCGACGGCGATCTTAATGCGAACCCTGCCGATGCGGTCGCGCCACCCGATGCGAGCCTCGATGGGCCATTCGCTGCGATCACCGCCGCCCCGTGCTTCGCGCGCTTCCGCTCGACCGTCGTGCACGAAGGCTTCTTCGAGGAGGACGGCGTGATCTGGGCGGCGGACGGGACGGTACTCGTGCACTCGCGCCAGCTGGCCCTGGTGATGCCGCTTTCCACGTCAGTTTCTTCATGAAATTTGCCGCTTAGTTCGAGTAGCATGACCGCCATGAGCGACTACACCGCGAAGCAAATCGACGAGATGGAGGCCGCTTTTGGCGGCGGTTTGAAGAAGGCGCGCGCCGAACTGGGCGTGGAGTCTTTCGGCATGCAGGTGATAGACCTTCCCCCTAACTACCAGGACTACCCCGAGCACGACCACGCGAGCGATGGCCAAGAGGAGGTCTACTCGGTGATGCGCGGCTCGGGCGAGATCGACGTCGAAGGCGAGCGCATCGCGCTCAACTCCGAGGTCCTCGTGCGTGTCGGACCGGGCATCAAGCGCAAGATCTTCGCGGGCCCCGAGGGCCTGCGGCTGCTGGCGCTCGGCGGGACTCCGGGCGCGGCCTACGAGGCCGCGGAGTTCACCGAACTGAGCAGCGCGAGCGCGTAGCGCGTAAGTACTCCGCGTATCCCAACCAGGGCGAAGCGCACGCCCTGGCCTGGGACGCGGCGCGCGAGGTCTTGGTCGCGCCTAGCGCGCGAACGAGCTCTGCGCGTCCAGCGTGCGCGCGGCGGCGGCGATAAGCCGAGCACAGGCGTGCACGTCGGACAGCGCGACCAGCTCGACCGGGGAGTGCATGTAGCGCATCGGAATCGAGACGAGCGCGGTCGGCACGCCACCGCGGCTGAGGTGCACGGCGTCGGCGTCGGTGCCGGTCGCGCGCCCGGCGGCCTCGACCGTGAACGGGATCCCCTCGCGCTCCGCGGTGTCGTGCAGCAGCTCGAACAGCCACGGGTGCAGCGTCGAACCGCGGCTGAGGACGGGCCCGGAGCCGAGCTCGTGCTTGCCGGTCTGCTTGACCTCGATCCCGGGCGCGTCGGTGGCGTGGGTGCCGTCGACGACGATCGCGGCGTGGGGCTCGAGCGCGAAGGCGCTCGTGCGCGAGCCGCCGAAGGTCGTCTCCTCTTGGACCGCGGCGACCGCGACGACGTCCCACTGCGCTCCGCCGGCCTGCGCGACGAGCCGCGCGGCCTCCAGGGCGACGAACGAACCGAGGCGATTGTCGAGCGCGCGCGCGGCGATGCGGCCGTTGGGGAGCTCGAGCGGGTCGGCCGCGATCACCGCGACGTCCCCCACGCGCACCAGCTCCGCGGCCTGCTCGCCGTCGCGGGCGCCGATGTCGATGTGCAGGTCGCGCAGCTCGGGGACCTTCTTGCGGTCCTCGTCGCGCAGCAGGTGGATCGGCTTGCGCCCGATCACGCCCGGCAGCGCGCCGGCGCGGGTGGCGATGCTGACGCGCTGGCCGACGAGCACCTGCGCGTCCCAGCCGCCGATCGCGCCGAACCAGAGGTAGCCCTCGTCGTCGATGTGCGTGACGATCAGCCCGATCTCGTCGATGTGGCCCATCACGACGAGCCGTCGCGGATCGCCGGCGCTGCTGGCGCCGTCGCCGCCCTCGCCGTCACCCCCCTCGCCGTCGCCACCCTCGCCACCGCCACTGTCCGCGGCAGCGGCGACGCGCGCGCGGGGGGTGCCGAGCAGGTCGGTGTCGACCTCGGCGCCGAAGCTCGCGGCCGCGGCGCGCCAGACGGCCACGGGCGCGGTCTCGTTGCCGGAGGGACCGTGCGCGCTGAGCAGGTCGCGCAGGACCTGCGGGAAGGTCGCGTCGATGTCCGCGCCGTCGCTCATCGTCGCCGGAGCCCGATCGCGCGAGCGGCGCACTGCCGCGCGGTCATCGTCTTGCTCGCGCTCACCGAGCGAGCAGCCCGCGCAGGACGTATTGGAGGATGCCGCCGTGGCGGAAGTAGTCGGCCTCGCGCGGCGTGTCGATGCGCACGCGCGCCTCGAACTCGACCGGCTCGCCGCCCTCGCGCTGCGCCGTGACGCGCACCTCGCGCGGCGGCGCCTCGCCGGCGTTCATCGCGTCGGCGAGCCCGGCGATCGCGAAGACCTCCTCGCCGCTGAGCCCGAGCTCCTCCGCGCTCTGGCCCTCGGCGAACTGCAGCGGCAGCACGCCCATGCCGACGAGGTTGGAGCGGTGGATGCGCTCGAAGCTCCGCGCAATCACCGCACGCACACCGAGCAGCTTCGTGCCCTTCGCGGCCCAGTCGCGCGAGGAGCCCGAGCCGTACTCCTTGCCGGCGAGGACGACCAGAGGGACCTCGTCCTGCGCGTAGCGCATCGCGGCGTCGTAGATCGAGAGGACCTCGCCCGCAGCGCCCGCAGCGCCGCCGCTCTCCTCCGCGCCACCGTCCGTCCCCGCGCGAGAGCCGGCGGGCGCCCCTAGAAACCGCGTGACGCCGCCTTCGGGCAGCGGATCGCCGCCGCCGATGAGGTTGCGGATGCGGATGTTGGCGAAGGTGCCGCGCATCATCACCTCGTGGTTGCCGCGGCGCGAGCCGTAGGAGTTGAAGTCGCGCGGAGCGACGCCCTGCTCCTGCAGGTAGCGCCCGGCGGGCCCGTCGCGCTTGATCGCGCCGGCGGGTGAGATGTGGTCGGTGGTGACGCTGTCGCCGAGCTTGGCGAGCACGCGCGCGCCCTCGATGTCCGCGACGGGCTGGGGCTCGGCGGGCATGTCGTGGAAGTAGGGGGGCAGTCGCACGTATGTCGAATCGGCATCCCATGCGAAGCGCTCGCCGGTGGGCACATCGAGCGAGTTCCAGCGCTCGTCGCCCGCGAAGACCTCGCCGTAGCTCTTGCGGAACATGTCGGACTGCACGGCCTGCTCGATCGTGCGCGCGACCTCGTGCTCGTCGGGCCAGATGTCGCGCAGGTAGACGTCGGCGCCGCGCTCGTCCTGGCCGAGCGGCTCGCCGACGATGTCGACGTCCATGCTGCCGGCGAGCGCGTACGCGACGCACAGCGGCGGCGAGGCGAGGTAGTTCATCTTCACGTCGGGGTTGATGCGTCCCTCGAAGTTGCGGTTGCCCGAGAGCACCGAGACGACCGCGAGGTCCGCGTCGCCGACGACCTGCGAGACCTCCTCGGGCAGCGGCCCGGAGTTACCGATGCAGGTCGTGCAGCCGTAGCCGACGAGGTTGAAGCCGAGCCGCTCCAGCGGCTCGGTGAGACCGGCCTTGTCGAGGTATTCGGTGACGACCTTCGAGCCCGGCGCGAGCGACGTCTTGACCCAGGGCTTCGAGCGCAGGCCGCGCGCGAGCGCGTTGCGCGCGAGGATGCCCGCGCCGATCATGACGGACGGGTTCGAGGTGTTCGTGCAGCTCGTGATCGCAGCGATCACGACGTGGCCGTGGTCGAGCTCGGTCTGGGTGCCGTCTGCCAGCGTCAACGCGACCGGGGCGTGCGCGCCCTGGCCGTTGCCCGCACCGCTGGCCGCGCTCGCGGCTGCGTGCGGTTCGGGGTGGCGATCGCGCGCGCCGTCGCCGTTGGCCGGCTCGACCCCGGCGGGCGGGTCGCTGGCGGGGAACGACAGCGCCGAACCCTCGTCATCGCCTGCGCTCGCTCCAGCTCCGGCAGTGGCCGGCTGCTCCGGCAGGTAGGAGGTCAGGGCCTCCCGGAAGCTCTCGCGCGCGGCGCTCAGCGCGACGCGGTCCTGCGGGCGCTTCGGACCGGCGAGACTCGGCACGACGCTCGCGAGGTCGAGCGCGAGCTTGTCCGAGAACAGCGGCTCGACGGAGCTCTCGTCGTGCCAGAGACCCTGCTCGCGCGCGTAGGCCTCGACGACCTCGATCCGCTCGGCGGGGCGTCCGGAGAACTCGAGGTAGCGCAGGGTCTCGGCGTCAATCGGGAAGATCGCGCAGGTCGAGCCGAACTCGGGCGACATGTTGCCGATCGTCGCGCGGTCGGCGATCGGCAGGTTGGCGAGCCCGGCGCCGTGGAACTCGACGAACATCCCGACGACGCCACGCTCGCGCAGCAGCTCGGTGACGGTCAGCACGAGATCGGTCGCGGTCGCACCCGCCGGCAGCTCGCCGTGCAGCTCGAAGCCGAGGACCTGCGGGATCAGCATCGACATCGGCTGCCCCAGCATCGCGGCCTCGGCCTCGATCCCGCCGACCCCCCAGCCGAGCACGCCGAGACCGTTGACCATCGTCGTGTGCGAGTCGGTCCCGACGAGCGTGTCGGGATAGAGCTGCGGCGGCCGCTCGCCCCCACCCGGCCCCCGGTCCGCACCCGCTCGCGCGGGCGCGCCGGCCTCGCTGCTGTCGAAGACGACGCGCGCGAGGTACTCGAGGTTGACCTGGTGCACGATGCCGGTGTCGGGTGGCACGACGGCGAAGTGCTCGAACGCGCCCCGGCCCCAGCGCAGGAAGGCGTAGCGCTCGCGGTTGCGTTCGAACTCGCGCTCGGCGTTGATGCGAAATGAGTCGCGGCTGCCGAAGGCGTCGACCTGGACGGAGTGGTCGATGACGAGCTCCGCCGGCGCGAGCGGATTGATCTTGGCGGGATCGCCACCCATGTCGGCCATCGCGTCGCGCATCGCGGCGAGGTCGACCACGGCGGGGACGCCGGTGAAGTCCTGCATGAGGACGCGCGCGGGCGTGAACGCGATCTCGCGGCTCGGCCGCGCGGCGGGGTCCCAACTGGCGAGCGCTTCGATGTCGGCGGCGGCGACCGCCCCGCCGCCCTCGGTGCGCAGCAAGTTCTCGAGCAGGATCTTCAGCGAGAACGGCAGCCGCGCGACGTCGAAGCGCTCCTGCAGCGCGCGCAGGCGGAAGATCTCATACTCGCGCCCAGCGACCTCAAGGGTCCCGCGCGCGCCGAAGCTGTCGTGGGGCATGCCTTGCAGTCTCTCAAATGGCGGGGAGACGACAGTCGCTCGGGGTTCGACGGAGTAGGCGAGCCGCGCGGCGGCGCGTCAGGCCGCCCGCTCGACGTGGCCCTTGCCGGTGCGCTTGCTGCGCAGCAGTGCCTCGTCGCAGGCGGAGAGGAGTCCTTCGACGGTCATCGGGGGACGCCACTGGGCGACCCCGATCGAGGCGTACACGCCGGGGGAGATATCGAAGGAGGGGATCTCGGCGAGGCGCTGCAGCGCGCGACCGGCGGCGAGCGCGGCGCTGTCGAGATCGGCGTTGGGGAGGATCACGACGAACTCGTCGCCGCCGTAGCGCGCGACGCGGTCGAAGGCGCGGAACTCGCCCATCAGCGCGCGCGCGACGCCGCGCAGCAGCGCGTCGCCGGCGGGGTGGCCGTGGCGGTCGTTGACGAGCTTGAAGTCGTCGAGGTCGAGCAGCAGACACGAGAGGCGCCCGTCGGTGCGCGCGGCGCGGCCGATCTCTTCGTGCAGGCGGCGGCGCATCGCGCGATGGTTCATGCAGCCGGTGACGGCGTCGGTGCCGGCCTCGGCGCGCGCGCGCAACAGGGCGAGCGCGGCGGCCGCCTGGTCGACGAGCACCGCGGCGCGCTGCGCGGCGGCCTCGTCGAGATCCTCGGGATGGCGGCGCACGACGATGACGACGGCCTCGACCTCGTCGCGCACGGTGAGCGCGAGCAGCAGCGCGCTGGCGACACCGCCGGTGGCCGCGACGCGCGGCACGGCGCCGGCGAGTTCGCGCGCGCCGCTGAGCAGCACGCTCTGGCCGGTGCTCGCGACCCAGGCGACGCCGGGCGGGCGCTCGGTGCGCGGAACCTCGTAGCTGAGGCGGCCTTCGCCGCCGAACAGGTAGACGGCGACGGGGTCGGTGGGGTCGGCGCGCGGATCGTGCTCGCGCGGGGCGTCGGGGGCGAGGTGGTGGACGTGGACCTCGTCGGCGCCGAGCAGCGCGAATAGCTCGCCGGCGAGCGCGCGCATCACCGCCTCGGGCTCGGCGGCGCTGTCGGCGAGCCGCATCAGGCGGCGCAGGCCGGCGAGCAGCGGATCGCCCTCGGGGCTCGCGACCTGCAGGATCGGGGTGTCCGTACCCATCGTGCTCACGCAGAGGACTTTAGAGCTTGCGGGGGCGGATGGGTTGTGATTTTGAGATCGTCCGCGCGGCGCTATGCAGTGGTCGAGCCGGTGGGCGCGGGACGTCCTGTCCCGCGTCGAGACCAGAGATGCCCGGTCTGCCGCACATTACAGCAAGACTGTTATGATCGCCAATCATTACTAAGGTACTGTAATGACCAAAACTTCGAGCAAGAACCCGTATCGGCCGGGCGTGGGCGTGCGTCCGCTATATCTCGCTGGCCGCGATGCGCCGCTGCGACGCTTTGGCGCAATGCTGCGCGCGGCGCCGGAGCAGCCGGCGAACATGCGGATCACGGGCTTGCGCGGCGTCGGGAAGACGGTTCTGCTGGAGCTCTTCGCGGACCGCGCGCAGGAGCTCGATTGGGAGCCGGCGTTCCTGGAGCTGCAGCCGGGACACAACACCGACGAGACGATCGACGCGACCCTGCGGTCTTTGCTGGAACAGACTCGTGAGCGACTATCGCGCCGCGCGCGCCTGCGCTCGGCGGCCGGCAGGACCCTGGGTTCGACGAGCCTCTCGTTGAGCTGGGAAGACCTCTCGCTATCGCTCTCGTTTGGCTCTGCCCGCGAGGAAGACCTAGCACGGGTGCTATTCGACACGATCGGCCTCGCGCTGGCCAAAGGGCGAGCGGGTGTGATGCTGCTCCTGGATGAGGCGCAGCTGGTGCGCGACGAGCGCGCTCGCCACGGCGAGCACCCGCTCTCGCTGCTGATCGCGCCGATCGTCGCGTTGCAACGTCGGGAGCTACCGGTAGGACTTGTCGTCTGCGGCCTGCCGACGCTTACGGCGAACCTACAAACGGCGCGCTCCTACAGTGAGCGCTTGTTTCGCGGAGAGGAGATCGACTCGCTGGCTCCCGCGCAGGCGCTGGAAGCCTTTACACGACCGCTCGAGCAGACGGCGCGCAGCGCGGACCCGGCGCTGGCCGAGACCGTCGCGAGCGAAGTCGAGGGCTATCCCTACTTCTTGCAGCTGTGGGGTTCGGAGCTGTGGGACGCGGCGGAGATATCTGAAGTGGACGGCTTTACGCGGGGGCTCCTCGACGCGACCCGCGACGAGATATACGGTCGCCTCGACCGTGACTTCTACGATCCGCGTGTCGCGACGCTGACGCCCGCGGAGCAGGACATACTCGTGGCTTCTGCAGGCTGTTCGTACCCGCCGCTGCACTCGGCGGATCTCCGCGACGTGTCCGAGCGGACGTCGGGGAACATCAACGTGCTGCTCGGCCGACTGGTCGATGCTGGTGCGCTCTACCGCATCCGCAAGGGCGAGTACGCCTACACGGCGCCGAAGTTTCGCGAGCATCTCTTGCGGCGCGCATCGAACTGAGGAAGCGTCGGGCCGCCAGGAGCCACACCGCCCGCGGCCAGAACGCGGGCGGCGCGGTCCTCTCCGGGCTCCCCGCTAGGAGCGGAAGGTGACGGTGGCGTAGGCCTTGGAGTTGACGTGTCCGGCTTTGCTCTTGGGCACGAAGCCGACGCGGACCTTGAGCGTGAGCCGCCCGAATTTCCGCAGCACTTCGGCGCCGCTGCCGGTGAGCGGCACGCTGATCGTGACCTGGCTGGCCTTGCCGACGTGGCGGGTCACGAAGTTGAGGTCGGTCCCGCTGCCGCTGATGCGTCCCGCGGCGGGCGTTTTGACGGTGATCAGCGCCTTAACACCGGAGGTCCGGTGCCCGACGACGACGATCGGGCAGTTGCGCACGGCGATCTTCGTCTTCTGCCTGACCTGCCTTCCGTTCTGCCCGATGATCGTGGTGGGCGCGATCAGCTGGTTCTGGCTGCGGCAGAGGTTGGCGTTGGCGGCGAGCAGCGATTCGGGGCCGACGGGCAGCGTCACGACGGCGCTCGAGACTGGCGCGTCGGGCAGCGTTTCGAATTTCGAGGTGGTGACCCCGTTGTTGGCGATGTGGGTGTGCCCGACGAGGACGATCGTGACGCCGTCGCCCTTGACGATCAGGTCGAGGTCGGGGAACGCCTCGTTGCCGTGGGAGACGAGGTAGGCGGGTCCGGTGAGCGTCCCTGGCAGGTCGGGCGTGGTGACGGTCGCGGTGCCGACGCGACCGGTCTTGCACGCACCGGGCGGCGGTCCGGTTTCGAACGTCGCGGCGAGGCACGCTTTGCGTAGGGTGCTGGCGCGCGAGGGGAGCTGCTTGGGCAGCTGGAAGAGGACCTGGCGGATGTTCATCTGTTTCGCGCCTTGGGTGATCTTCACTTCGAGGCTCGCGCCGTTGGTCTTGGAGGTTTTCGAGCCGCTGATCGCGCTGAAGCTCGGTTTGAAGGCGAGCTTGGAGCATTCGCCGACCAGGAACGGCGTGGAGAGCGCCTGTGTGGTGCCGCTGTTGACGCCGGGATAGATGAATGCGGCCAGCGTCGATTCCGTCGCGAGCGCGCCGCAGTGGGTGGGGTTGGAGAGGAAGCTCTGGCGGTTGACCGAGATCGTCAGTTTCTGCAGCCGCAGGGGGATGCCCGAGCTGGGAAGACCGACGCCCCTGGCGAGCGCGGGCAGCGTGGCCGTGACGACGACGCGACCGGTATACGTTTCGACATTGATCGCCGCGCGGGTCACGATGTTGCCGAGATTGAAAGGTCCCGCGACCGCGGGGATCACGATCGACATGCCGTAGGGGGCGCCGTTGTAGGGACCGGTCAGGTAGACCGAGCCGGTGAAGGGATAGGGTCGACCGGAGCCGACGGCGACACCGACCGTTCCGATCTGACTGGCGGCGGGGCAACTCCCGGCATTGGCTTCGACTTCGCCGCAGAGCGGCACCGAGGGGATCGCGCCGAGCAACCCAGCGGGCAGCACGGTCTTGGCCTGCGAGAGGTACTGCTGGCCTTCGGGGCGCGTGAGGTTGAATTTGAAGGACGTCAGCGCCCCCGCGAGCGAGGATTGGTTTTCGGTGCTCTGCGTCAACGCAAACGGCAGTGGCGACGGGCAGGCCCCGCCGGACCCGTTGCTGTCGACGGTGAAGGCGCTGAAGGGCGATTTGCTGAACGCTTCGCCGGTGTAGGGGATGAGGCTGCTTTCGGTCTTCGCGGTCCCGCACGCCAACGGGTTCGCGAGCGGTGGGACCGAGCCCGACGCGGAGCCACCGGTGAGGCTCATGCTGAGGCTGCTGAACGGCGCTTGCGGATTTTCAGTGAAGGTCGCGGTCAGCTGGCCCGTGACCGGGTTGGGCACGACGAGGCCCTTCTGGCGCACCGCGACGCCGTAGCGCTTGGATTCGGCGTTGAAGTAGATCGTGTAGGGCGGCCCGGCGATCGGCGCGCCCGTGGGGGAGCCGAGATAGACGCTGCCTTCAAGCGATTTCGCGGGCAGCGTGGGGACTTCGATCGCGATCGTGCCGATCTTCGAGCCCGCGGGGCAGGTGACGGGGCCGGTGCTCCGTTCGCCGTGTTCTTCGCTGAGCCCGGCCTGCTTTTCGGTGCAGGCTTCGAGGTTGTACGCGGCCGCGGGGTTGATCGTCATCCCTTCGGCAAGCGTCACGCGCGCGGTGTTGAGATCCGCGGAGTTGGGTTCGCTCGTGCTCGGGGTCTGCGGCACTTTCAGTTCGACGGTGGCGCCGTCGGCCTGGTCGGACTGGGTGGTGGCGGGCTTCACCGCGATCGACGGTTCGAAGGGGACGAGGTTGCAGCCGGAAGCGCCGACGGCGGTGGTGTAGCTGCCGCTCGTGGATTCATGCTCGTATGATTCGGCCACGAACTTTGTGGTCTGCGGCCCGCTACAGGCGCTGGGGTTCGTGAGAAAGCCACCGGTTCCGATGTTGCCCGTATAGACGAGGCGCGACTGGACGAGCGGCAGCTGTGGCGAGAGGTTTTTGATCGTGAAGTACTCGTGGTAGTCCGTATTCCACGAGACGCCGCCTTCGATCAGCGTATGCGAGAAGACTTCTTTGCCCAGCAGGGGTTCAAGATCGATCGCAACGCCAAATAGGGAGGGCAGGCCTTCGGGTTGAACGAGATTGTAGACGTTTCCTTTGAGCGGAAACTTTATGAAGTCGCCAGATTTTTCTGGATGTTCAACCAAAACAGTCACATAGTTAGTGCCGATGACGGTGCTTTTGAGCGGTTCGCCGGGACTTTTCGTCGCTTCTTCGTTGCATGCGCTCTTTCCAAAGACGCCGGGGGCCACTTCGACCGATTCAAATTCCTTGACGGTGCATTGCGGGACGGCTTGAGGGTTGGTGCTCAATCCGGCGGGAACGTCCACGCGCAGATTGCTGACGACCCCTTCGGGCTGGTAGAGAGCTTCGGGCACGACTACCTTGGTTTTCAGCGTAAAGTCACTGATCCCGTAGTCGGGGTGCCCCGCGGCCTGCGTGAAGAATTCGGCGGCTTCGCTTTTAGCCGAGCAGGTGGAGACCGTGCAGTTGGCCGCAAAGAAGCTTTCGACTCCAAACGACGCCTGCGCAACCGGCGCGGCGCTGCAGAAAACTACGCAACCAAGCAGCGCTGGAAGCCAGACACGCGTGGCGCGGATGGCCGAAATAGCGGGGAACCTCATTTGCAACCTCCGTCGTAGCCCAGGGTCGTCCTTGTTCAACCTGGAGAACACACACGGTATACCCAGGTTGCGCTTCTTACAATCTTTTTCTAATTCGACCTTTGTGGATTCGCCCCGCAACACGACTCTCCTGCGGGACGGCGCGGCCCACCGCCGGGGCGCGCGGTTGGCCATCTTGGCGCACTCGGAGCAAAGCCGACTGATCCAATCCGGCGCGCGCTGCGCATACCTCGTGACAGGACAACTTCCCCCGCACGAGAGGCAGATCGTCGGGGATTATCCGGAGCCCGGACAACCGTGTGAGCGACCCGGGCGCCGGGCGGTCGCGGTAGGGATACCGGACCGAGTGTGGCGGTCCTGGCCGCCATGATCCCTCCCCAGGGATGACGATGGCCCCGGCATCGCCGGGGCCATCGTGTTTAAGCGCTGCGGCTTGCTAGGCGAGCGTGGTGTCGGCGCCCTGCACGGCGCCCGTCTGCGCGGTCCTAGCGGCGCCCTGTTCGACGCGGGACTGCGCGGTGGTGTCGGCGCCTTACGCGGCGTCCGGCTGGGCGGTCGTGAGCGGGGCGTGCTCGGCGCGCGCGGCGGCGAGCGCCTCGTCGAGGCCGCGCCGGGTCACGATGTCGGCGAGTGGCTGCGCGAGCATCCGCAGCGGCAGCACAGCGGCGACGCCGCGGGGCGCAGTGACGCGCCGGGAGCGGCGTTCGATGCCGCGCTCGATCGCGTCGATCGCGACGCTCAGGGGGACGGTCCCCGGAGGCACCCCGCGGCCGCGCGCGCGGCCTTGCGCGGCTTGCTGCGCGGCGCGGGTCTCGAAGCCGCGTTTGACCATGTCGGTGTCGATGAAGCCGAAGTAGCCGACGCCGACGCGCGCGCCGGCGGGGCGGAGCTCGATGCGCAGGGTGTTGCCGAGCGCCTCGACGGCGGCCTTCGACGCGTTGTAGGCGCCCATCATCGGCGCGTGCAGGGCGGCGGCGAGCGAGGCGATCGGCAGGGCGTAGCCGCGGCGGTGGGAGATGTGCGGACCGGCGGCGCGCAGCGTGTAGTAGACGCCGATCAGGTTGACCGCGATCGTGCGCTCGAAGATCTCGGGGTCGCCGCCGACGAGCGGCAGCGGCGCGGCGACGCCGGCGTTGGCCATCACGACGTCGAGCCCGCCGAGCCGCCCCACGGCGCCCTCGACGGCGTCCTCGACCTGGGCGCGCGCGGTGACGTCGCACTCGAACCACGGCGCGTCGCCGCACTCGGCGGCGAGCTGCGCGAGCAGGTCGGGCTCGAGGCCGGCAAGCGCGACGCGGGCGCCGCGGCCGTGCAGCCGGCGCGCTGTCTCGGCGCCGATGCCGCGCGCGGCGCCGGTGATGAAGACGCGGCGGCCCTCGAGGGGGATGGGTTGGCTCTTGCTCATCTCACGCTCCGGTTAGAGCGCCTGCCGCGATCGCGCGACGGCGCGGGTTGACGACTCCGAGCCTACCGCTCGGCGCGCGTGGCCCGGCGTCAGGCCCGGCGAGCCCTCGCTCAGTTGACGGTGAGCGTGGCTTTCATGCCTTTGGCCTCGTGGCCGGGGAGCGAGCAGAAGAGCGTGTAGGTGCCGGGATGCAGGTTGAGCGTGAGGTCGCCGTGGAAGCCGGGCAGGCTCGTGGGGAAGGCTCCGGCTTCGCCTGCTTGGGAGGGTTCCTCGAGGTGCAGGTTGTGGGGGTCTTCGCCGCCGTCGACGAACTCGACGATGACCTTCCCCGCGGGCACTTCGGTGCGCGAGAGCGTGAAGCTGTACTCCTTCGCGATTACCTGCACGCGCGCGGGGCCGCTGGCCGGTACTTCGGCGGGAGGGGCTTCGGTGGGGGTGGTCGTCTGTCCGCCGCCCGCGCCGGCGGGCGCGGAGCCGCCGGGGACGCCGAGCGCGGTCGCGGCGCCGCTCGCGCCGGAGCCGGAGCCGCCGCCGGAGCTCGATCCCGAGCTGTCCCCGGCGTCCGTGGAGCCGGAGACCACGGTGGGAGCTGGCGTGCCGTGCTTGCGCGGATGCCGACGATGCTTGCGATGCCGGGCGTGCCGCGTGGCGAGCCGCGGAGCCGGGGCGCAGTCGCCACGGTCGGTGCGGTTGCGCGTGCGGTGCTGGCGGCAGGCGCCGGCACGCCGCGAGATGAGGTGCTGCGGCGGCGCGTCCCCCGCGGTCCGCGCACCGGCGACGACGACACGGGCACCGACGAGCGCGAGCGCGCAGAGCGGCAGACCGAGCAGCGCGGTCGCGGTGCGCCGCGAGGCGCTCATGCCACGATCGGCGTCGGCGCGCTCATGCCTTGATCAGCGTCGGCCGTTCAAACGACGCCGCTTCGGGGATCACGAGCCCGGCTTCGGTGTGAAACCACTGTTCCAGCAACGAGCAGTACATCGCGCGGAAGTCCGACGTCCTGACGATGTTTTCGTTTTCGTCGAGGTTGGTGAGGCCCGAGAACTCTCCGACCATTTTGCCCGACGCGCGGGTGCCGATCAGGAACGCGTTACCGCCCGCCCCGTGGTCGGTGCCCGAGCCGTTTTCGCGCGGGCGGCGACCGAACTCCGACCACAGCTGGATCAGCACGCGCTGGTCCAGCCCGCGCGCTTCAAGATCCCGCTGGAAGGCGAGCACCGCGGCGACGGTCTGGGCAAGGTTGGCGGCGAGGGTGCCGGCCTCGTTGGAGTGCGTGTCATAAGAGCCGACGGCGTTCAGCGAGGCGCATTTGATCGGCATTTCCGTGTGCAGCATCGCCGCGAGCACCGCGAGTCGCTGGGCGAATTCGCCCGCGGGGTAGGTGACCGCCGATTTGTCGCCCGATTCTTTCTCGGACTTGACGAAGGAGGCCATCTTGTCGAGGACGAGATCGGTGTCGTAGGAGGCGCCGCGAGCCTGCGCGTACGCGGGCGAGGGGGCACCGAGCGCGCCGAGCGCGCCAAAGGTTTCCAGCGCCGGTTCGATCACCGGCGAGCCGAGACCCTCGGCCCACATCGTGTAGTCGGCCGGTGAGGAGACCGCGGCGACGGGCATCGTCTCGGTGGCGAGCGCGGGCGCCAGCGAGTAGTCCAGGGAGAGCCCCTGCAGCGGATTGTTGGGTTCGCCGACGCCTGGTAGGTCGAGGAAGCGCCCCAACCAGCCGGTGCGCGTGTTCGTGTCGAGCTGTCCGACCTCCCAGTAGTGGCGGCTGGTGAAATGGCTCTCGTCCTGCGGCTCGTAGCCGATCGCGGGGAACGCCGTGACCTTGCCTTCTTCGTGCAGTTCCGCGAGGCCGGTCGCGGATGGATGCCACATCAGCCTGGGATCCTCGGTAAAAGTCTTGCCGGTTCCTTTTTCGAGCGCTTCCTTCGCTTCCAGACTGAGCTTTGGACGCAGGGTTTCGTACGTCTTGCCTTCTTCCCCGACAGCCCCGGCCGGCGCGAGCACCGACAGGGCGTCCCAGCCGCCTTCCATGAAGATCGAGACGAGCACGGGCTGGTTCGAGCCCGAGGCCGCGGCCTCGGCGATGCCCGCTTCGAAGTGCCGCGGTGAGAGCATCGAGGCGCCGTACACCGACAGCGCGGCGCCGGCGGATGCCAGCAGGAACGTGCGGCGGTCGAGGCCCGTGCCGGCCGGCATCGGCATCCCAGGCTCGATCTTCGGCAGGCCTTTCCCGGCGACGGCGGCGCCGCGGCGCAGCAGCGCGGCGCGGTTGAAGTCGTTGCACGAGCAGCTTCTGGCCATCGTCAGATCCCCTCGTCGTGGGCGGCGGTTGGCTTGATCATCGTCAGCTGACCTGCACGACGCTCGTCAGCTCACCTGCATGTCGGGAGCGGTCGCGATCAGCATCCGCAGCGCGTTTTGGCGCATCGCCCGGTAGGGGCTGAGCTCCCATTGCGTTTTGCTCGTGCCGACGGGACAGGTTTCCGCGAAGCGGGCGATGCATTCGCTCGATTCGCTGCAGAGCAGCGGATCTCCCCAATAGCTCATTGCGCTCACGAGCGCCGCGGCCGGTTCCTCGGTTTCGCTGTATTGCGGTTCGCCTTCTTGCGGCCAGGGGTTCTCATATGTCTTCGCGGTGACCGCGCTGGCCATTTCCCAGCGGGCCCTCGTGGTCGAGGTGTCGAGCCACGCGCCGAAGTCCCAGCCGGAGACGTTCGGCGGGTAGAACAGCTGCTGGCCGGCGTTGGCGGACATCCACGCCCACGCGTTGGTGTCGATCGGGCGACCGATCGCGCGCAGCAGCCCGGCGTTGTAGACCACCGGCGGGGTGACGAGCTCGGCCCCTTCGTAGAAGTCGGGGTGCTGGAGGATCGCCTCGAGCACCGCGCGGATCGAGTAGCCCGAGCTGACGTACAGGCCCTGCAGCGAGGCGAGCGTCGCTTCGTCCGGCGGGCTGGGGATGAAGTAGCCCCACAGCTTGGTCACGAAGAACGAGGCGTGCAGAGGATGTTCGACGCACAGGCGCACGGCGTCTTCCCAGTTCCAGTTGCCTTTGAGCGGATTGCCGGACGTTCCAAACGCAGCGGACAGCGTCTTTTCGGTCTTGTCGTGGCGGGCGGTGTCGAATTCGAATTCGTGCAGACCTTCCTCGGACCATTCCGCCGTCCAACCCGTCAGCACCCGGGCCATTTCTTTGACGTCTTCCTGGGTATAGGCGCCGCGGTCGGCGCCGAGCGAGAACAGCTCCATCATCTCGCGCGCGTAGTTCTCGTTGGGGTTGTGCTTTTCGTTGTAGATCCCGTCGAGGAACACGAGCATCGCCGGGTTGGCGGTGACGGCGAGGAACAGTTCGTGAAAGCCGCCGAAGCACATCGAGCGAAAGAGCTCGTTCTGTTCGAGCATCATCCGCTGGCTGTCGACCTTTTCGTTGGAGTTGGCGAACCAGTCGTGGAAGATGTAGGTCATGCGCTCCACGAGCGGCTGATCGGAGCGAATCATGCGGTCGAGCCACCAGCAATGATCGTCGCCCCAGACGTCGTATGGATCGAGCGGGTTGCCTTCTTCGTCGACGGGTTCCGGTCCGTTGAGGACAGCGGGGCCGCTGGGCCGCGTGAGCGCGAAGACGGCCTGCTGCACGGTCTGGCCGACGAGCGACTGCGCCGCGCCGGGCTGCGGCCCGAAGCCGGCACGCCACAGCAGGCGGTGGGCGTCGGCGAGCGTCAGCGTGGCTTCGTGCGTCGCGACCGGAGCAGCGGAGGGGGCCGGCGGCGAAGCGGAGGTAACGGGCAGCCGGATCGGGAGCGTCCCGTGCCGGCTGGCGTGGTGGCGAGGATGCTTGCGATGGCGGTGCTTGTGGCGCTTGCCGTGCGGCTTGTGCTTGCGGTGCGAGTCGCTTCGCTTGTGGTGCGACTCGCTTCGCTTGCCGTGCGGCTTGACCATATCCGCAGCACCTCGGGCCACTCGCGCGCGAGCTTGCGTGCCGACGCGCCGGACTGGACGGTTGTTCTAATCGCGTCGCGGCCGCGACTGCCGAAGGGACGTCCCGGCCGCGGCTGCCGAAGGGAGCGACGGCGGCGCGAGCGGCGGGCTAGGCTCGGCCGATCATGCGATTGCGCGAGATGCCCAGCCGGCAGCGCACGGCGCTGGCGTCGGTGATCGCGGCGGGGACGCTCGTCGCGCTGAAGCTCGTGGTCGGACTGGCGGCGCACAGCCTCGGCCTGATCGCGGAGGCGATCCACTCGGCGACCGACCTCGTGGCGGCGCTGCTGACGTTCTTCGCGGTCGGCGTCGCGGCGCGCCCCGCGGATGCGGAGCACCCGTTCGGGCACGGCAAGGCGGAGCACCTCTCGGCGCTGGGCGAGAGCGCGGTGCTGGTGGCCGCGAGCGTGGCGATCGCGGTCGAGTCGATCGCGCGCCTGGCGGGGGGCTCGGATGAAGTGCAGGCGAGCTGGTACGTGCTGGCGGTGGTGGTCGTCGTGATCGCGATCGACGCGCTGCGCGCGCTGGCCTCGCGGCGAGCGGCGCGGCGCGAGCGCAGCCCGGCGCTGGGCGCGAATGCGCTGCACTTCTCGCTCGACATGGTCGGCTCGGCGGCGGTGCTCGTGGGGCTGATCTTGGTGCGCATGGGGTACCCGGGGGCGGATTCGGTCGCGGCGCTACTCGTGGCCGGGCTCGTGCTGTTCGCGGCGGGACGGTTGATGCGCGGCAGCGTGCGCGTGCTGATGGACAGCGCGCCGCCGGAGCACGCGCAGGCCGCGGTGCGCGCGGCGATCGAGCGCATGGACGAGACGGTCAGTCTGCGTCGCCTGCGGATGCGCGAGGCGGGCGGCCGGCACTTCGCCGACGTCGTCGTCGGGGTCGAGCCGGATACGGGTGTGACGCGTGGACACGCGGTGGCGAGCGCGATCGAGGAGGCGATCGAGCGCGAGCTCCCGGGCGCGGATGTCGTCGTGCACGTCGAGCCGGACGCGACGCTCGGCCCGCTGCGCCAGCGCGCGACCGCGGCGGCGCTGTCGGTCGCTGAAGTGCGCGAGGTGCACAACGTGACGGTGCTGAGCGTGGGGCGCGGCACGGAGCTCGCGCTGCACATGAAGGTTCCGAGCGGACTGACGCTGCGCGCGGCGCACGAGATCGCGAACGAGGTCGAGACGACGATCCGCGCCGCGGTGCCGGAGATCGCACGCGTGCAAACGCACATCGAGCCGCTGCCCGACGACGAGGCGACGCGAGCGCTGCAAGCCGATGGCGATCACGAGACCGAGCGCGCGGCGATCGCGGCGGTCGCGCGGGAGCTGACCGGCAGCCCGCCGCGCGAGCTGCGCTTGCGCCGCACCGAGCAGGGGCTGCTCGCTTTCCTGACGCTCGCGCTCGCGCCGGAGGCGACGCTCGAGCAGGCGCATGCGCAGGCGAGCGAGGTCGAGCAGCGTGTGCGCTCCGAGCACCCCGAGATCCTCGACATCCTCGTGCACACCGAGCCGGCGGGCGATCCTCCCCCGCTCAGTCCGCGGTCAACGCGCTGAACGCGCGCGCGGCCGGCGAGAGCGGCCCGTCGCGCTGGACGAGACCGATGCGGCGCACGATGCGCGGGCGCGCGGCGCGCACGATCGCACCGCGCCGAGCGGCCTCCGCGGCGAGCGGCGCGGGCAGCAGCGCGGCGCCGGCGCCGGCCAGCACGAGCGGGACGATCGCCTCGCGCGCGTCGGTCTCGACGGCGATCCGCGGCGTCACCCCGACCGCGTCCAGCGCCTGCTCGAGCAGCATCCGCGTCGAGGTTCCGGCGGGGCTGACGACGAGCGGGACCTCGCGCAGCGCCGAGGGCGCCAGCGCGCGCCCGGACTCGCCGCCGGGCGCGAGCACGAACAACAGCTCCTGCTCGCCGAGCTCGACGGTACGCAGCTCGGCTTGGGGCAGCGGCAGATGCGTGAGCCCGAGCTCGCACTCGCCGGCGCGTACGAGCGTGCTGAGCGCGGCGGCGCTCTCGGGCTCGCGCACGCGCACGAGCACCCCGGGGTGCTCGCGGCGGAAGCGGCCGATCAGTGCGCTCAGGGGATCGACGGCGAGCGTCGCGAGCGCCGCGATCTGCAATGTCCCGGCGGCGAGCTCGGTGACCTCGCCGACGGCGGCGCGCGCGCTGTCCATCATCCGCAGCGTCTGGCGCGCGGGGCCGACGAACGCCTCGCCGGCGGCGGTCAGGCGCAGGCCGCGGCCGACACGGTGAAAGAGCTCGGCGCCGAGCTCGCGCTCCAGCGCGCGCAGCGCTTGCGAGAGCGAGGGCTGGGCGACGTGTAAGCGAGTGGCCGCGCGCGTCACGCCGCGGTCTTCGACGATGGCCAGAAAGTAGCGCAGGCGTCGCTCATCCATAGGCAAACCCTATCTAAATCAATAAAAATTCGTCTTTGACCTATCGATCTGGACGCGCTGAGATGCAGCTGTGGACACATACGCCCCGACCACGATCTCCCGAGCCCAGCGCCGATGGCTGCGCGAGCCGCGTCGACCGGCCGCGATTCGCGAGAGCCCGCGCGCGCCGTGGCTCGTCCTCGGGACGGTCTGCATCGGCGCTTTCATGGGCCAGCTCGACGTCAGCATCGTGACGCTCGCGCTGCCGCACATCGGCGCGGGCCTACACGCGAGCGCGGGCGCCGTGCGGTGGGTCGCGCTCTCCTACCTGCTCACGCTCACCGCGACGCTCGTCGCGGTCGGACACCTCGCGGACCGCTTCGGGCGCAAGCTGCTCTACATGTACGGCTTCGCGGTCTTCACCGCCGGCTCGGTCCTCTGCGGGCTCGCGCCGAGCATCGGCCTGCTGATCGCGGCGCGCCTGCTGCAGGGGTTGGGCGCCGCGATGCTGCAGGCCAATAGCGTCGCGCTGATCGCCGCGACGCTGCCGCGCCGCGAGCTCGCGCGCGGGATCGGCGTGCAGGGCGCCGCGCAGGCGGTCGGACTCGCGCTCGGACCCGTCATCGGCGGCCTGCTGCTCGCGTTCGGTGGCTGGCGGCTGATCTTCCTCGTGAACCTCCCCGCCGGGCTGATCGGGCTCACGCTGGGCTGGTTCCTGCTCCCGCGCACCCGCTTCGCGCCGCCGCGTGAGCGCAGCGCGGCGCGGTGGGATCGCCGCGCGCTCGCGCTCGGCCTGGCCGGCGCCGGGACCGCGTACCTCGTGATGTTCGGCGCGCTCTACGTGATCCCGTACTACCTCGCGGCGAGCAAGGTCCCCGTCGCCCTCGCGGGCCTGCAACTGGCGGCGCTGCCGGTGGCGCTCGGTCTCGTCGCGCCGCTGGCCGGGCGGCTCGCCGGTCGCCTGCAAGCCCGCGCACTGACCGGCGGCGGGCTGCTGCTGACGGCGCTCGGACTGCTCGAGCTCGCCGCCTTACATGGAGTCGCGGGCCGGGCGCTCGGCCTCGCGCTCGCCGGCGCCGGGCTCGGCGCGTTCATCCCCGCCAACAACGCCGCCGTCATGAACACCGCCCCGCGTGCTCGCGCCGGAACGCTGAGCGGCGTGCTCAACACGACACGCGGGCTCGGCACCGCGCTCGGGGTCACGGTGGCCGGTGCGATCTACGCGGCCACGGGGGCGCCGGGCGGCAAGCGCCCGACGAGCGCCGTCCCCGCCGTCGCGCTCGCCGGCCACGGCCTCACGGTGACGCTGCTGGCACTTGCCGCGCTCGCGGTCGCCGCGGCCGCGCTCAGCCAGGCGCAGCGGCGGAACCCGCCCGGCACGAATAGCTCCGCGCCGGCCCCTTCGGGCGGCGCTTACTCGCCAACGCTCCCACGGTAGAGGACGTCGATCCCGGCCCGCAACACCGTCTCCTCACGCGCGTTCACCACGCGCCAGCGCAAGCCGACCAGCGCACAGTCGGCGCTGACCGGCCGCACCGACTCGACCAGCGCATCGACACGGATCGTCTCGCCGATGTGCGTCGGTCGCTTGAACACCACCTCGCGCAGGCGCCGCCGCGCGATCACCCGCTCGCGGTCGAGTTCGAGCAGCCCGACCGCGAATGAGAGCACGCGCAGCCCGTGCGCGATGCGCTCGCCGAAGCGGCTCGTCCCCGCCCACTCCACGTTCGTGTGCTGCGGATGCCAATCCCCCATGAGCGCCGAGAACATCGCGATATCTGCCTCCGTGACCACGCGCGGGCAGCTCGACAGCTCCTCGCCCACCGCCGGGAAGCCCAACGCGGCCGACTTGCTCGTTGGCGTTGGGGAAACCGAGGCCATCCAAAGCACGCGCCCATCATGCCGCAGAGCCACCGATAAGTCAAACAGTTCGCGTTCCTCCAAAAGCTCGTCAGATCGCAGGGCCCTCGGCAAAGGCCCGCCTGAGCGTCGGCCTCGGTCGCGATCGCGGCCCGGCGGTCGCGTGGCTGATCGGGATCGCCCGCCACCTCCTGATCGACGCGACTCGCCGCGGCCAGGTCGATCACGCTTCGCGCCGGCGCCTCGGCATGGAGCGGATCTCGTTCGAGCAGCACGAGCTCGAGCTCGTCGAGCGCGACAGCGCCTCCGAGCTCGAGCGGGCCTTGGCAAGACTTCCCGCAGAGCAGCGACAGGCAATCGAAAAACGCGTCCTCGAGGAGGAACCCTATGCGGTCGTCGCCGCCGCTATCGGGTGCTCCGAGCAGGTAGTCCGCAAGCGTGTCTCGCGCGGCCTCGCGACGCTCAGACGAGCAGTGAAGGAGAAGGCATGAGAGACCCGTACAAGACCCTCGGCAGTCAGCTCGCTGCGGCCGCGGCGCGCCGGGACGCGAGCGCTCCCGGGCGCCGCCGGCGCTGGTTCTCGGGCCGTCTGCGCGCCCTCTCCGTGGCAGCCGCGCTCGTCCTCGGCGGCAGCGCCGTCGCGCTGGCCGCCACCGGCGTGCTGAGCGGCAGCCCGGTCAAACCGGAAGTCCCACCGAACGCGGCAGCCGGGAACGGCCTGCCCGTAACCGGCGCAGCGACCCATCTCGCGCTGGTCGCGGCAGATCCCGACGGTGGCCTGCCCTGGGGGATGCGGATCGAGCACACGACCCGCGGCCAGCTCTGCCTGCAGGTTGGCCGCGTCGACGGCGCCCAGCTCGGCGAGCTCGGGGTCGACAGCGCCTTCGCCAACGACGGGCGCTTCCACGCGCTGCCCGCGACCGTGCTGCCACCCGGCTACGGCGGCGCGGCCGGCCAGGTCGACTGCGTCCCCGACGGACAGACCATGATCTTCGAAGGTCCAAACGCGGACCGCAGCGGCGTGCGCCTGCTGCCCTCCGAGTTCAGCGGCCCGCCACCGAAGCACCCCGGCGAAGCACTTCACCCGCGCGGGGTGCCGCCCGTGCGCGATCTGCGCGCGCTCGCCTACGGAGCGCTCGGCCCGCACGCGGTCAGCGTTACCTATCGCACACCCACGGGCCTGCGCACGATCCCCGTCAGCCGGCCCGCGGGCGCGTTCCTGATCGTCGAGCCGGCCGGCTACATCAAGAGCGAGGACACGATCGGGGGCTCGTTCTCGGGCACCGCGAGGCCGAGCTCGGTCGACGTGGGGCTGGCACTCACACAAAAGCCGCCCAGGTTGATCGCCGCCGCGACATTCCGCTTCGCAGGCCGGCTGTGCTCGCAGGGCGTCGGCGCCCCGGTCACCCGACCGTGCCCGATGCGTAAGATCGCCGCGCCGCGCCGTCCCCACGTCAGGCGCTTGGACGAGCCCGTGCACCTAACGCTGCTGGCACAGTCACACGCGGCCTGCGACGCCGCCTTCCTGAGGTTTCCTTGCTACAAGGGCCGGGTCGAGTTCACGGCCCCCTACGCGGTGAGCTCGACCAGCAGCGACTATGACATCGAAGGTATCGCCA
Source organism: Solirubrobacteraceae bacterium (assembly GCA_035483545.1). Taxonomy (GTDB): domain Bacteria; phylum Actinomycetota; class Thermoleophilia; order Solirubrobacterales; family Solirubrobacteraceae; genus Palsa-744. The sequence continues at coordinate 112,851 of DATHPS010000011.1, forward strand.
AATGCAAGATCGGCGGCCACATCGAAACTGCCTGGTCGCTGGAACGCGACGTCAAGGCTCACGAACTGGTGAAGACCGACTCGCTCGGGCGGTTCGTCTACACGCCTTCGTGCGCCGCGAGCGAGAAGTTCCAGGTCAGCTACCAGCAGCGCCCAGGCACCGCGACGACGCGTAGCCCCGAAAAGGTAATCATTGGGACCGTGTCACTCGCGCAGGCAACGCTCCCTCGGGGTGGGAAGCGCTAGCGCACTCGCGCCCAGCAAGGGGCGCAGGTAGGAGCTACGCGAGTAGATTGCATCGCTATGCCCGCGCCGAGCCCGCACCCCGATGGCGACCCGCTCTGCGGCCCTGGCTCGTCTCTCGTCAAGCTCGTCGAAGCCGTGCGAGGCTTGCCTTACGGCCGTCCGAGCGACCGCACGATCGACGCGATGCTGCGCGAGCGCCGCGGCACCTGCTCCACCAAGCATCTGCACCTCGCACGGACGATGACCGAGCGCTTCCCCGAGACCGAACCCTTGATCGTCCACCGCGTCTACACGCTCGATCGCAACCGTGCACGCCAGCTGTTCGGCGCCGCGGTCGCCGAGACCGTTCCCGCAGACGGGCTGGTCGATGTCCACCGCTACATCACAATCGCCGTGGAAGGACAACGGATCGAGATTGACGCAACGTTCCCCGGCCCGGCATGGGATGGACGATCCCCGCTCCCACTCGCCTGCGGTCCCGGGCAGGACTACCCCGCGGGCGAGGATCCTGACGCCGAGAAGCGAGCCCTCGAGCAGCAGCACTGCGACCCCGCCGTCCGCGAGCCCTTCATCGCCGCGCTCGCCGCAGCCAGCATCCCGGCCGGCCTATCGAGATCGATGTGATCCGCTCGACAGCCTGCGCCAGCCGCAGGTCGTTGATTCGGTAGTGAGCCGCTCAAAGATCCGCAACCGCGGCATCGCCAGCGTGCTGCGCCGCATACGCTACATGGAGCGCTTCGGCACCGCAGGGCAGCGAAGGCCCGGCCCAGCACCCAGACCGGACCTATCGGCTCTCCTCTGGCGTGTAGTTCCGGGCCGAGCTTGGAACTTCCAGGCTCGGGTTGGAACTTCCAAGCTAACTTCCAAGCCGAGGGCACGATCAAACGCGCCGCCGGGCTCGCGCCACGAATGCCGCTGGTAGGATCGCCGCCGTGCGCCCGGCCCGCACTATTCTTGCCGTCGCCCTTGCCGCCGTCGCGTTTGCCGCTGGCTCTGCGCAGGCGGCGCACAGCAGCGGGCACCGCCGCTGCGCGATCGTCGCCGGCTTTGGCATCTACCCGCTGCGCGGCGGCTGCGCGATCGCGAAGTCGATCGCGACCGCGATCCTCGTGCACCCCAACCCGCGCGAGATCCACTCCGTCAGCGGGACGCAGGAGACCTACAAGGGCTGGAACTGCGCCCTCAACCAAGGCGCCCTGTACTGCCAGACCCCCTCGTTCGCGCCGCTCCACGCCGTCAAGAAGGCCTTCGAGGGCGCCGAATGCGCAGGCAGCCCCGGCTGTCCGATCATCGACCGCGCACCCGTCGCCTACTGAGAGCCCGCGATGGATCGGCGGGCACACACGACTTCACCACGCGGCGCGAGAAGCCACATGACGATCGCACGCGCCTGCGGACTGGCGATGCTCGCCCTGGCCCTCAGCCCCGCCCTCGCGTGGGCCAAGGCCGCGATGCAGGCACCCACGACCGCGACGCTCGGCTCCCGCGTCACTGTCAGCGCCTCCGGCCTGAAGCCCGGCCACTACACCCTCGAGCTCGGCTTCGAGGCCCTGCCCGGTGGCGCCGGCCCGACGAACTGCGTCGCCACCGTCGGCTCCGCTACCGCTCACGCCGGTCGCGTTACGATCTCCGGCAAGCTGCCCACCCGCCTCGCCTGCTACATGGGCGTCGGCGCCGTCGAGGGCTACCAGAAGGCCAAGCCCGGCACGTACGACCTCACGCTCGGAGTGAGCTTCCACCCCAACGGGTTCAGCGAGACCGCGAGCTTCATCATCCACAAGATCCACCTCACCGCGTAGACGCCACACCTTGCACGCTGAGCGTCAAGCGGCGGCCAGCGCGCCCGGCGACCTGAAGCGTAGGCGCCAGACGACGGGTCCTCCGCTCGCTGGGTAACAGGACGCGATTAGCCGGAGCTCTCCTCAGGTTGTGGTTGTCACACGCCACTGACCTAGCGTTGGTCGCTGGTACCGCCGTGTAGATCCTTGGCGATATTCAGCCAACCCAGGGGGCTTGGCCAGCCCCTGACTTCCCATTTGTGATGGGCCAGGGCGGGGGGAGTTATATATCCAGGTTTTTCCCAGGGCGGAGCCAAGAGTTTAGGGCGGATCTCAACGTAGTCCCAAGTTCGCTGGCACCTGGGGCATACCCACCTGGAGCCCTTGTTCGCAAGATATGACTTAGGCTTAGCACACCTGTGGATACTGGAAATTGTCGCAAGTGTTCGCGCAGCGATCGCCGCGGAGGCTTGATCCCCAGTTGCGCACGTTTCAATGAGCCTATCTCGCTCAATTGCGAAGGTCCGCATCCCACATATAAGTCGTGCCAGACTGTCAAACGTCGGTATCCCCGTGCCACGAAGGACTTGATCCATACTGTATCCCGTGCCATGAAAGTCCTCAGCAATAGCCTGATAGGCCGTAGCGATCCGCGCAGGACCGCTCTCCGTTGCATGAAGCGCTGCTAGCCAAAGCACGGCCTCGGGGGCGTAGCGCGAGTGCCCGCTGTAGATTGCATACTCGAGCGCTGTTTGGGCAGCGCTTGTTTCATGAGAGTAATAGCGGATCCTGCCAACGCGCACAGCCGCCCCCGGGAAGGCATCGACATGGTTGTTTGCGAGGGCTCGCCCGTCCGCCGCAAGGGCCCTTTGGACAGGCTCTGATTTCTCATGAAACTTGGCGGGCGCCATTGGCCTAACGTACAAATCGCCAAGGAGCAACGGAGCTCGAGGGTGGCCACGCTCCTCGGCACGCACAATCGCGACGATCGCCTGATCGAAATCCCCGGCGCGCATGTAGGCATAGCCGACATTCATCGCGGCTTCTGCATCGCCTCGCTCGTCACCGCGCTCCCAGGCCGCGAGGGCGGCCGCGGAATTCTGGAGGCTCTCGTAATATACGGCCATTCGGTTGGACGCCTCCGCGCTTCCGAGCCGGTCTGCCCTGTTGTAATAGGTCAGCGCCTTGCGAGGATCACCATCCTTCTCAAGCACGCAACCGAGCGCATAGATACATCCAGCGTTGTCAAGTTCAGCCCCCAACGGGAACGCGCCCAAGCCAATACCGGAGATCGGTGCTCACGGTCTATGTCCCTGTGATTTCATCAGGTCATCGAGAGGGTGTCGTGGACCGCGACCATCGAGCAAAACGTATCAGCGCTTGGAGCGCCTGAGCGATTGGAGATCATTCGCGCGGATCACCGGCCCTGAGCGTCCACGCTGCCGCTGTTGGCGCCCGGGACGGGCGAGGCGCGTGGGTAGGAGCTGTGCGAGCAATTCGGGCCCAAATAGCTCGCACTGCGTGGTTTGAGCCCGGCGTCGGATGTGCGGGTGCCGGCCGTGTCACTCCAGGTGTCGCTTGCAGTCGCGGTCGACTTGGCGGCGCGTTTCGCGCATGACGCGCGCCGCCGTGCTTTTCCTGCCGAGTAGCGGCAACGGCCTGCCGTGCCGGAGCTTGCCGCGCCGAACCCGCGAGAGGCGACGTTCGCGGCGTTGCTGGCGGCGCTTCGCTCGCGTTGGGCGACCTTTACGCCGGCGCTGGCGGCGTGCGGAGGTGCGCTCCTGGTGGGACTCGCGGCTGGGGAGGCGCAGGAGGGCCCCGCTCGACGCGGTTTTCCCACTTGTCTTCGCCGTCCTGCCTGTCGCCGCCACCGTCTTCGAGGAGGGCCGCGCCGTCGCGTGGAGCCGCGCGGCGGGTGATGCTCGCTTGCAGCGCGCGGCCCTGCGACATCGCCGCCGCCAGGCGCTCGATTGCGCCATTTCCACGCCCTGCTCGCCCAGGTCATCGCGCGCGGCGTAGACATCGCTGCGCTCCCGCGCCCCTCGCGACGATCGTGCCGGCGTGCCGCGCGGTGCGATTGCGCCAGCGCGTTGATGGCGTCCAGCTCCTTGTTCGACGCGTCTGTGAGCATCACCGTCTCAGCCGCCGGCGCCTCGTGGCGCGCGCGGCTCCAGTCGCCCACCATCCGCTCTGCCGCGCCCGTGCGCGTGTCCTCGATGTGCAGCCGGCCCCGGGCCCGGTAGGACGCCAGCGCCCGGCCCGCCCGCCGTCGCGCCCGCCACCGCCGTCCCGATCACCTCATAGCCCTCCTCCCGCCACCCATCCGACGCCGCACCCAGCACCACCCCCTTCCCCGTCCCCGTCTGGCCCACCAGCACACTCACCCCACCCCCGCCCGTGATCCGCGCAAGCGCCTCGCGCTGCTCGGCGCTGAGGCGGCCGCCGATCCGGCCCTCCGCTCGCGCACACGCGTGCTCGATGGTCCCTACGGAGAGCGGCGCCGGACTCCGCGCGCGCCACCGTCTCCCGCTCACGCTCACGCAACTCCCGCGTCGTCCACACCCCACCCTCCAACCGCACCAACTCACCCCCTGCTCCCGCGTCAACCGGCTCGAGGTATGCACGAATTCCGCCGCCACCAACCGCCGCGGCTGCCAGTGCAGCTCGCCGCCCGCGCGGCTGCGCACCATCGCCACGTCATGCTCTACCCGGCCCAGCGCGCCCCGCACCGCCTGCGCGTGCGCCGCTTCGATCCGCGCGCGCTCATAGTCCGAGGATACCGCCCACAACGCTGAGACGCTCTTCGGCGCGCTGAACGTCATATCGATCCCCGCCACCCGCGTCCAGTCCCCGCCCGTCGCGCGCAGCTCGCGACCGTCCGCCGGCGACACGCCCCGCATCATCGACAACAGCTCCTCCCGCTCCACCGCGCGGTCCTCCAAGAGACCCAGGCGCTCGAGCATCTCCGGCGAGCCGTGCCAGCGGCTCTGCGGGACCACACCTTCGCGGTCGCTTCGCCCTCGCCGTCCTGCTCGTGACCCGCGTAGTAGTCGCCGCGCGCCCGCTTCGAGGTCAGGTAGCGGGCGAAGGGCTCCGCGTCTTCACCGGAGATCTTGTCTGTCGTTTGCACCCTCCCACCGACGGTACGCGCCGCGCGTGTCGGGGGCAACTGCACACCGTGAAATGGTTAACTCAGCTTCACTCAGCGCACTTCACACCACCACTCTTAACGTTCAGCATCCCCGGGTGCGTATAGTCTGCACGGCTTTTCAAGGCTCGGGGATACCCACGGAGCCCTGGCTATCTCAAGGGAGCCGCGGCAGCTGCGTCATTTCGCGTCAAGCGATCGCTGGTAGCGCCGGAGCTCAAGGCCGAGCAGGGCATGGTCTCTCGATTCCCCTATCGCGTGCCATCCGTTTGCGTTCGTATAGTCGTGCTACGTCCGACGCGTCCGGTGTCAGCGCCGCGCGGTACTCGACAGTGAGCGTTATGTGCACAATCTCGCAGCGTCTGCGAGCAACCGGCCCGGAGGTGCTTGTCAGGGTTTTACTCGCTCTTGGCGCTTGGTCGGCCGAGCTGGACGGGGCCCGGAGACCCCGTCCAGCTACGGCCCCTGCGTGCGGCCAGGGCTTCCGTTGCGCTGGCACCCCGTGCTCCGCGTGTTCTGCGGAACCCTCTTGCGGGTTGGTTCTGGTGCTATTCGGCCTGGAAGGCTTCGCCGACGCTGTTTTTGAGGAGTCCGCCGCCCAGGGTGTTGAAGTCTCCTGCTGGCCCGTTGACGCAGTTGCCGTAGGGCGCCTTGCCGTCATAGACCTCTTCTGCGCTGGTTTTGGCGTTCTCGATAGCCATGCTCGACGTGGCCTGACAGTAGTTAAGCCAGTTTGACTCTAGGACTGTGCAGTGGATCTTCCACTCTGCGCCGGTGCTCGTAATTTGGTTGCGTAGCCCTTCGTATAGCGTGACCAGTTCGGTCTTCCACGGCAATCCACTGTAGGCTTCGACTTCCATACTATCGGCGGATTCACAACCGCGGATTGAATGGCATTCGCGCGCTTTAGCGCTTGTGATTTCGCCTGCCGCGCCCGGGCCGACGGTCCCTTCCTCGACAACCGCGCATTCGAGTTCGAAACCGGTTTTTACTTCGGAGAACTTGAGCTCCTGTGTCGAATGAAATTTCACGGCTGATTTTAGTACTTTGCCCTCCTGCTTCCATGTGTGCGCCGAGGCGACAGTCGAGGATACCGCCACCAAAGCGAGAACGGCGGTGAAGGCGACGAGCAGCGTCTTGATCGTTTTCATACACACCTTCCTATCTATGAGTCGTTGATGTAAGGAGCCGGCGACCCAGGACCGCAACAGACACGTCGCCGCAGCGGCCCTGTCGAAGTCACCGTAAACCCGACACTAGCCTGCAGCCGCTGACGCTGTCAATCGATTAAACACCGCATTACACTATAAATAATTACATGTGAAAAGCCGACCAGGCTTACCCTGAGCGCACGCGTACCAAGCTTCCGGCAAAACATGGATCTTGCCGCATTTATTTCTCGTGCTTGACCGTTTTGTGGTGTGCTCTTGCCCGTTTGTTCTGTTTGCGGGCCACGTGCTTGGTTTTTTTATGACTGGCCTTCTTTTTCTTCCCGTTCGCTTGTTTACTAGGGGCGTTGGGAAAGGCGATGTTCGGTGCGGGGAGCAGGGTGGTGGCGAGCGGGGCCGTGAGGATCGCGGGAAGGCCTTCAGTTGTGAAGGTTGTGACGGTGCCGGTGGCTTCTCCGTAGCCGCTACGAATCGTGATGCGGTAGGAGTAGGTGGTGCCGGGTTGCAAGCCGGTGAGCTGCTCGGACTCGGCCACGGACTGCGTTTCCGCCGGGACTGTTCCGGAGAGTACGACGCCGTAGGCAGTGCTCGCGCCGGTGTAGACACCGAGTTCGAAGACGTATGTCGCCTGCTGGCCGCCAGGATCAACGCTGCCTGATATAAGCGCACTGGTTGGGGTGATAGCGCTGGGGGCGCCGGTGGCCGCCGCGACGCTGGGTGTGGAGCCAGTCGTGAATGTGCCCTGTGGGAGCGTGCTGGCGCCGGTTTCGCTGAGCGCCGTCTGGCCTTTTGCGTTCTTGGCTGTCAGCATGTAGCGGTAGGTCGTTGCGGGCTGTAGCCCCGTAATTTCGGCGGTCGTGCCGACCGGGCCGTAGTCGGAGGATTGCTGGGGTGTGGTTTCGTGCATGCCGGGAGCTTCCGCGACCGGCGGACATGGGTCTTCGGTGGAGCTGCACGCCGGCGCGTACTGGAAGACGTAGGCGGTGTTCGTGTTCTCGGGGTTCACTTCCCCGAGGAGATCGGCCGAGAAGGACGTCACGAAGGAGGCAGTCGGGGTGCCCACAATCCGCGGCGCAACGCTCGGTGTGCTTTCTGAGAGCGTTTCGCTGAAGAGATCTTCCGGGGCCTTTACGTTGTGGTCGTACCCCACGAGCTGGTAGTAGAGCGTCTCGTTCGGCCGCGCCGCGACGACCGCGTGTACCGTTTCCGCTGCTTGGACCTGTACTTTAGCGGTCTGCTGCCCCAACGCGGGGGTGGTACCCCATTCAAAGAACGCTTCGGTTTCCGCGATGCCCTCCGGGTTCACTTTTCCGTTCAACGTGCAATCGAAGGTCAGCGAGGACCCACTCGGGGTGCCTGTCGCACACACCGCCGCGCCCACCGCGACTTCTCCAACCGACTCGAGAGCGTACGCCAGCACTTCATGGGATTCAGCGATCGCGTACAGGTCTCCGTTTTCGCTGAACCCAAACGCATGGAAAATTCTTGCTTTACCCGAAGCGACTATTTCACTCGGATCGCTTACCCTGGAGATCAGAGTACCGTCTTCGGCTTCGTACAGGTCTCCGTAAAGCCTGGCTTCGATGTCAGACGGCTGAGGAATGCTTTCGTACACCGATACGGCTAGGCGTCCGGCGGGGTCGATCGCGATCCCAATGACCGCGGTAGCTTTGGGAACTGTGATCGAGCTTTCAAGTTCCGCGCCGGTCGCGGCGTTGAACTCATGAATGACCGGTTCCCTATTGTAGATGGTGTAGACGGTATCGGTGTTGGTATCGATCGCCAGCGCGGATACCGTGCCAGGGACGGGGAATTCGCCGGCCCATTCACCGTTGGCTGTGAGCTCTTGTACGCGGTGTTCTTCCCCGACATACAGCAAGTCTTTGGGTCCCCCGACGGTGAGCATGTCGCCGCCACCGGCGAAGTCAAACGCGTCGTGTTCATGGCTTTCGGGTTCTGCTCGCTTGCCTTCCGTGCAGGCGTCTTTGGATACGGCGGTGCAGATGTTCTTTTCTGTTTCGCTTGCCCCGGCCGTATGGTCCTCGGTTTCGTTGACTTCGCGGCCGATCATCAGGATGAACTTGCCTTCGGCGGTGTACTCATCCACACGCCAATTGCCGCTGTCCTGCACGTAGACGTCCCCCGTGTCCGGGTCTACGGCTATCCCTTCGGGTTCCCGTATCGCTTCGGCGCCTTCGCCTCCTTCGCCTTCCTTGCAGGTGTCGCCTGAGGTGGCGGTGCAGAGGTTCTCTTCTTCGAGCTCTTTTGCTGTCGGTGTTTCGCCGTTGCCGCGCAGCGCCTGCACGACCTGGGTCTTGGTCTGGTTGACTTCCAATCCAAACATCGCAACAAACACCCCCGTCGCGGTCAAGACCTGCACACGGTTATGACCCGTGTCAGTGACATAGATGTCGTTGTGCTCGGCGCTCGCCGGATCGTCGTTGACCGCAACACCACTCGGGTATTCAAAACCGTTTGTGATCTGGCTCGAGAAGATCTCCTTGACCGGCGCCGGTGCCGCCTGCGCAACACCCACACCCACAGCCGGCACGACCACAGCCAGAGCAACCACGACGCCAGACCCTAAGGCAGCCCGGCGGACCGCCTGCCGCGCCCGCGATTGGACATTCATTCTGGGCGTCATTTGCTTATCCTCCCGGTCGCGGCGGCTTTGGTCTTCCTGCTGTGCTTCGGCCTGCTCTTCCTGGCTTTCCTAGCCAAGGCCGCCTTCCGGGCCCTGGTGGTCTTCCTGGCCTTGGTGTTGCAGCCGGTGACGGTGATCTTGGTGCTCTGGCGGATGACCGCGCCGTTCTGCGCGTGGAGTTCGGTTGGCATCACGAGCTTGCCCGCCGCCTTGCACAGGCTGCTGTTAGCGGCGAGCGCGGAGTAGTTGCCCTCGGGCAGATAGAGCTCGAACGTGCCGACCGGCACATCGGGGACCGTCTTGAACGTGCTGCTCGTAATCCCCTGCGCACTGATGAACGTGCTACCCGTCAGATCCACACGCACCCCATCACCCTGCAAGACGACGACGAGGCTCGGGAACGCTTCGCCACCGTGGGAGACGAAGTACGCTGGGCCGGAGAGCCCGACTGGTAGTAGCGGTGTGCTGGCGCGGACGGCCCCGACGATCGAGGCTTGGGGGCAGCCTGCTGGGTTGGCTTGGAACTGTGCGGCGGGGCAGGCCTTCTGCAACGTCGTCAACCGCGAGGGTAGCTGTTTGGGGAGCGATACCTTGACGCTGGCGATGTTCGCCTCGCTACCGACCGACCCGGCGGGGTAGGAGAGCCGCACGTCAAGGCTCGCGCCACCGGCACGGCTGGTATGCCCGCTGGTGGATGCCTGGAAGCTGGGTTTGAACGCAAGGCTCTTGCAGCCCGAGGCGGCGAATGGTGCCGTGACGTTCGCGCTGGCCTGCCCGCTACCGGACACCACGGCG
>DATHPS010000012.1:0-62928 GCA_035483545.1 Solirubrobacteraceae bacterium
CCAGCCGCCGAGCATGATCCCGTAGAAGGCGACCGCGCCGAACGCGAACAGGTACAGCGGCCCGATCGAGACGTCGATCCCGTACAGCCCGACCGGTGTCCCGAAGATGTGCTGGACGTTGCCGAAGGGGATGATCGCGAACGCCGCGACGGCGGTCACGATCGAGACGAGCGGGGCGAACATGAACAGGAAGCCGATCGAGCTCGTCGGGCGAAATTGCTCCTTGGTCAGCAGCTTGAGGATGTCGGCGAGCGGCTGCAGCGCGCCGTAGGGGCCGACGCGGTTGGGCCCATAGCGGCTCTGAAATCGGCCGAGCAGCTTGCGCTCGGCGAGCAGCACGACCGGCACCAGCTGCAGGCCGACCGCGAAGATCACGATCGCCTTGAGGATCTGGATCCACCATTCTTCGTAGTAGCCAACCGTCGCGAGCATCAGGCCTCGACCCGTTCGCGCTTATAGAGGAACTTCAGCGACGGTGAGAACTCGACCTCGGGGGTGTCCCAGATCGAGCCGACGGCTTCCGGGGACGCGGTGCCGTCAGCGCTCGGTTCGGCGGGCGCGCTTGCCGGAGGCTGCGGAAACGCCGACGCCGCCCCGCGCTCTTGCCAGCGCACGCCGCGGCCGCCGATCTCCTCGAGCGAGAGCCCGGCGTAAAAGGGCACCGCGTCGAAGAGCTGCTGGGAGGCCATCGCGCCGGTGAGGACATCGAGGTCCACCTCGCAGCGACGCGCGAGCTCGGCGATCACCGACCACTCGGCCCGCGTCTCGCCCCGGCGGCCGATCGCGGGGCGCAGTCGCTGGAGGCGTCCATCGGGATGCACCACCGTGCCCTCCTTCTCGGCGTAGGACTCCGCGGGGAAGACCACGTTGGCGTGCTCGCGCAGACCCTCGGTGAGGAAGCTCGCGTGTGCGATCACCGTCGAGGCCTTCTCCAGCGCCGCGCTCCAGGTCTCGTGCGGCAGCTCCGAGCGCAGCGGATCGGCGTGCAGCAGGTACAGCGCGCTCAGCTCGCCCGTCGCGAGGGCTGCGCCGATGCCGTGCACGCCGAGCGCAGACGCGTCCTTGCCGTCGGTCGCGCTCTCCCCGTCGGCCGCGCCATTACGACCTGTGTGCGCGCCGCTCGCCGCGATCGCGCGCAGGCCCGGCCCGTAGCCCGGCGCGAAGCCCGCCTCCAGTAGCCCGCGACCGTTGGCACCGGCGGCCGGGACCGCGAGCAGGCCCGCGCCTGCGTGACCATGCAGGTTCAGGCCGCGTGCGAGCTTCAGCAGATCGTCGGCGCCGCGGTGACCGAGGATGCGATCGCCGTAGAGGATCACGATCTCCTGCGGCGCCGACCCGGTCGCGCCGCCGGTGCGCAGCAGCTCGGCGAGCGCGCGCAGCTGCTCGACGTCCGCGCCGGCCGCTCGCGCGGTCTCCTCGAGCTCCCCGCCGTACAGCGCCGCGGCGAGCGCCTGTAGAAATGTGGCGCCCGCACCGGGCGCGTAGCGCAGCGCGAGCTTCGCGCTCGCGTCGAGCGAGGAGGGCCGCGGGGTCGCGACCGCGAGCTGCACGCCGTGACGGCGCACGCCCTTGCGGATGCGCAGGTCGAGGATCGGGATGTCGCGTACCGGCTCGGTCTCGATCACGAGCACCGTGTGCGCGAACTCGAGGTCGGACGCCGTCGCCTGCAGCGCGGGCTCAGCGAGACGGTGCAGGTCGCGGCAGTCAACGCCGGCGAGCGTGTCGAGGTGCTCGCTGTCCAAGCCCTCGCGCAAGAGACGCGCGAGCAGCAGGCCCTCCTCGCTCGTGCTCCCGCCGCCGGCGAGCGCCGCGACCTTGCCGCGCGCGCGGCGCAGGCCCGCCGCGGCCTCCTCCAGCGCGCGCTCCCAGGAAACCGGACGCAGCTCGCCGCCATCGCGCACGAGCGGCTGCGTAACGCGCTCGTCGACGTGGATCGACTGGTAGGCGAAGCGCCCCTTGTCGCAGAGCCAGCCGTCGTCGACCTCGTCGTTCTCGCGCGCGAGAACGCGCATCACGCGATCGTCGCGCACCGTGAAGCTGACGTTGCACTGTGCGGGGCACAGTGTGCAGACCGAGCCCGAGTCCTCGATGTCCCACGGGCGCGCGCGGAAGCGATACGCGCGCGAGGTCAGCGCGCCGACCGGGCACAGCTCGACGATGTTGCCGCTGAACGGCGCCACATACGGATGGCCGTCGAACGTCGACACGTAGGAGTGCGCGCCACGCTCGAGCAGCACGAGCTGATAGTCCTCGGCGATCTCCTGCGAGAAGCGCACGCAGCGATAGCAGAGGATGCAGCGCTCGCGGTCGATCGCGATCAGCGGCGAGAGCTCCAGCGGCTTGACGAAGTGGCGCTTGGGCTCGATGAAGCGCGATGTGCCCTTGCCCCAGCCGAAGGTGATGTCCTGCAGCGGGCACTCCCCGCCCTTGTCGCAGACGGGGCAGTCAAGCGGGTGGTTGATCAGCAGGAACTCGACGACCGCGTTCTGCGCGGTCTTCACGCGCTCGCTCTGCGTGTGCACGACCATCCCATCCTTGACCGGCGTCGAGCAGCCGGTCTGCAGCTTCGGGATCCCCTCGATTTCCACGAGGCACATGCGGCACGCGCCGACCGGGTTGCCGAGCTTGGGCTCGTAACAGAACACCGGGATCTCGACGTCGCCGTGCTTGGCGGCGTCGACGAGCATCGAGTTCTCCGGCGCCCGCACCTCGAGGCCGTCGATCGTGAACGTGATCGTCTTCGGCTGCGGTCTAGGCACCGACGGCCTCCAGGCGGCGGCTGTCCATGTGCGCCTCGAGCTCGGCGCGGAACTTCGTGATCATCGATGCGATCGGCATCGCCATCGCGTCGCCGAGCACGCACAGACAGTTGCCCATGATGTGCTCCTGCACCGAGCCCATGATGTCGAGGTCCATCGGCGTCGCCTCGCCGGCGTCGATGCGCTCGAGCATCTTCACCGTCCAGTTGGTGCCCTCGCGGCAGGGCGTGCACTTGCCGCAGGACTCGTGCCGGTAGAACTTCGCGACCTTCAGCGCGACGTCGATGATCGGCGTGGAGTCGTCGACGACGATGATCGCGCCCGAGCCGAGCATCGTGCCGGCCTGCGCGAGCGAGTTGAAGTCGTAGGGCACGTCGAGCTCATCGCCGGTCAGAACCGGAGATGAGGAGCCGCCGGGGAACCAGCACTTGACCGCGCGCCCCTGCGGCGGGCCGCCGGCGAGGCCGTAGATGATCTCGCGCGAGGGAATGCCGAGCTCGATCTCGTAGTTGCCCGGCCGCTGCACGTGGCCGGAGATCGAGACGAGCTTCGTTCCGGTCGAGGTCTCCACACCGAGCTTCGCGTACTGCTCGCCGCCCATGCGGATGATCGTGGGGACCGTGGAGAGCGTCTCGACGTTGTTGATCAGCGTCGGTCCTTGGTAGAGGCCCTGATTGGCCGGAAACGGGGGCTTCAGGCGCGGGTTGCCGCGCTTGCCCTCGAGCGAGTCGAGCAGCCCGGTCTCCTCGCCGCAGATGTAGGCGCCGGCGCCGCGGTGCACGACCAGCGAGAGCGAGTGCCCCGAGCCGAGGATGTTCTCGCCGACGTAGCCCGCGTCGCGCGCTTCGGAGAGCGCGGCGTCGAGCACGTCCGCCTGCAGCTGGTACTCGCCGCGGATGTAGATGAACGAGCGGCTCGCGCCGGCCGCGTAGGAGGCGATCACGATCCCCTCGATCAGCATGTGCGGCGACTTCTGCATCAGTTCGCGGTCCTTGAACGTGCCCGGCTCCGACTCGTCGGCGTTGCACACGAGGTACTTGTCCATCCCGCCTTTCGGTAGGAACGAGACCTTCTTGCCCATCGCGAAGCCCGCGCCGCCGCGGCCGCGCAGACCCGAGGCTTCGAGCTCGTGCAGCACGGCCTCCGGTGGCATCGCAAGCGCCTTGCGCAGCGAGTCGTAGCCACCGCGGCGGCTGTAGACCTCGAGCGTATTCAGGCCGGGTTCGTCGATGTCGGCGAACAGCAGCAGCTCGCTCATCCCTGCGGCTCCTGCGCGGGGTGCTCAGGGAACTCCTGCGAGTTCGCGTGCGGGTCGGCGACGCGGCGCCGCGCAAGCTGCTTCTCGGGCAGCACCGGCCGCCCCGCGCGCGCGTCGTCGAGCAGTCGCGGCACGTCCTCCAATGTGAGCGGGCCGACGTAGACGCCGTCGACAGAGGCCATCGGCGCGATGTCGCACGCGCCGAGGCACTCGAACGCGCGCACGTTGAAGTCCGCGTCGTCGCCCGCCGCGTCGCGGACCGCCGCGTAGAGCTCGTCGGCGCCGCACAGCGAGCACGAGATATTCGTGCACACGTACACCGAGTGGCGGCCGACGGGCGTCGTCTCGAGCATGTCGTAGAACGTCGCCACCGATGCCAGATAAGCGGGGGTGAGGCGCATCACGCACGCGACCTCGTCGATCGCCTGTGGCGAGCACCAGCCGTGCACGCGCTGCGCCGCCGCGAGTGCCGGCAGCGTGGCGGAGCGGCGGTCGGGATAGTTGGCCATGTGCGCCTCGATCTCCGCGCGCAGATCCTCGGGCACCGGCGTCGTGGCGGGGTCGGGGATCTCGGCGGGGTCCTTCGTGAGGTCCGCCGCTTCGTCCCAGCCGGGGACCCGCGAGCCGTGCTCGTAGCGCTTGACCGCGGTCATCGCGCCGATCCAGAGCCGCCGTGCCTGCCGAGGATCATCGGTCGATGCCTCCGAGGATCGGATCGAGCATCGCGATCGTGGCGATCATGTCGGCGATGTAGCTGCCCTGCACCATGTGCGAGAGGGCCTGGAGGTTGACGAAGCTCGGGTCGCGCATGTGCACGCGCGCGGGCTTGGAGGAGCCGTCCGAGCGCACGTAGCAGGCGAGCTCGCCGCGGGGGGACTCGATCGGGTTATACGCCTCGCCCGGCGGCACCCGGAACCCCTCGGTCACGAGCTTGAAGTGGTGGATCAGGGCCTCCATCGAGGTCGCGAGCTCGTGGCGGGGCGGCAGCGCGATCTTGCGATCCGGCGTGATGTGCGGTCCCTCGGGCAGCCCGTCCAGGGCCTGTTCGACGATCTTCACGGACTCGTAGATCTCGGCGAGGCGCACCGCGAAGCGGTCGTAGTTGTCGCCGACCGTGCCGACGGGGATCTTGAACTGGAAGTCGTCGTAGGAGCTGTAGGGATCGGCCTTGCGCAGGTCCCACGGGTTGCCCGCGGCGCGCAGCAGGGGGCCGCTCACGCCGAGCGAGAGCAGCGTATCGGCGTCGAGCGGGCAGGTGCCGCGCAGGCGCTGCAGGAGGATCTCGTTGGAGTTGAGGATCGCGCCGTACTCGTCGGCGCGCGCGGGCATGATCTTCAGGAACTCCCGCAGCTTCGGCGCGAACCCGGCAGGGATGTCCTCGATCACGCCGCCGACCTGGAAGTAGCGGGTGTGCATGCGCGCGCCGGAGGACATCTCGAACAGGTCGAGGATCAGCTCGCGCTCGCGCAGGCAGTACAGGAAGATCGAGCTCGCGCCGAGGTCCAGCGCGCTGGTGCCGAGCCAGATCAGGTGCGAGGCGATGCGATTGAGCTCGAGGTGGATCACGCGCAGGTACTGCGCGCGCTTGGGAACCTCGACCTCGACCAGCTTCTCGACCGCGCCGACGTAGGCCATCGCGTTGAAGTAGTACGCGAGATAGTCCATCCGCTCGACGATCGGGATCACCTTCCAGTAGGCCTTGTCCTCGGCCGTCTTCTCGATGCCCGTGTGGACGTAGCCGATGATCGGTTTCACGTCGCGCACGATCTCCCCCTGGAGCGTGACGAGCAGCCGCAGCACGCCGTGCGTGGCGGGGTGGTGGGGGCCGAAGTTGAGCGTCAGCAGCTCTTCGCTCGTCTCGCCGCCACCGCGCGGTTCGTCGAGCGGGGAGAGCGTGATGCTCTGCTCGCGCCGGCGGTACGCGGACAGCCCCGGGCTCTCGGTCGGCGTCGTGCTCACGCGCGCGACTCCAGCCACTCGGCCTCGTCGAGCGTGAAGATGACGGGTTCGCCGCCGATCGGGAAGTCGCGCCGCTGGGGATGGCCCTCGTAGTCCTCGGGCATCAGGATGCGGCGCAGGTCGGGATGGCCTTCGAAGACGACCCCGAACATGTCGTAGATCTCGCGCTCCTGATGGTTGGCCGTCGGCCAGCCCGCGCCTTCGGCGGTGTCCGCGGTCACCGAGGGGACCGACGGTGCGTCCAACGGCACGCGCAGCTTGACCGCGACGCGGTCGACGCGGCTCATGTCGAGCAGCTCGTACACGACGCCAAGGCGCGGCTCCTCGGGGTAGTGGTCCACGCCGTGCACGCTTGCCAGGAACGTGTATCCGCGAGCGCGCAGCTGCGCGAGCGTCGCGCGGATCGCCGGCGGATCGATCACGAGCGTGGCGCGCTCGCGGAAGTACACGGTTTCGCGAACCGTGTCGCCCAGCTCGCGGGCGAGGAGCTCCAACCCGGTGGCGTCAGGCACCGGGACCGACCCGGTTGTCGCGAAGGATCTGCGCCGTGCGCCGAGTCGCGTCAGGCACCGGGCGCGATCTCCTCGGTCCCGCGCGCCTCGTAGCGCTCGCGCCAGCCGGCGTCGGGGTCGTCCTGGACCATCTTGCGCAGCTTCAGCACGCCATGCATCAGGGCCTCGGGGCGCGGGGGGCAGCCGGGGACGTGCACGTCGATCGGCATGAACTTGTCGGCCGGTACGAGCGCGTAGTTGTTGAAGACGCCCATCGAGCTGCAGCAGGCGCCCATCGAGATCGCCCACTTGGGCTCGAGCATCTGGTCGTAGAGGCGGCGAATGATCGGCGCCATCTTGATCGAGACGCGCCCGGCGAGGATGATCAGGTCAGCCTGGCGCGGGGAGGCGCGGAAGGCCTCGAAGCCGAAGCGCGCGATGTCCATGCGCGGGCCGGCGGCGTGGAACTGCTCCATCGCGCAGCAGGCGAGGCCGAAGGCGAGCGGGAAGAACGAGTTCGAGCGAGCCCACGCGACGGCCTGGTCGAGCGTCGTCGTGAGGATCCGGTCTTCGACGTAGCGCTCGAGCTCGGTGCCCTCCAGGTGCGCCGGCTGGTTGCGTCCCTCGACCGCGCCGCCATGCAGCAGCTGGCTTGCGTTCAGCGATTGCACGCGCAGGTCCGCGCGCGCTCCCGGTAGCCCCGGAGCGGCGCCGCCGGGGCCGAGGCGCTCGCGTTTTATCTCCACTCCAGCGCTCCCCGCCGCCACACGTAGACGAAGGCGACAAACAGCAGCACGATGAACGTGACCGTCTCCGCGAGCGCGTACCCCCCGTAGGCGCGCAGCTCGACCGCGATCGGGTAGAGGAAGACGACCTCGACGTCAAACAGGATGAAGAGCATCGCGATCAGGTAGAAGCTGATGCCGAAGCGCATCCTGCGCTTGACCTCGGAGGGCAGACCGCACTCGTAGGGGTCCTGCTTGTGCGGGACGCCGCGGCGCGGGCCGAGGACGGAGTTGAGTACGGTGAACGCGGCGCCGACGGCGCCGCCGAGGATCAGGAATACGATCGCGGGTAGGTAGGAGCGCAGCACCCGTCGCTGTTATATCACCGCCGACCGACGCTTGTGCGACTGTGTTACATAGTGACGATCCGCTCTAAATATCGGGGATACGCGTACGGGTCCGCGCGTGCGGATGCGCCTCTCGAAGCGCGCCGCGCGCGCGCGGCGCTCGCGGCGACGCTTGTGCAGGTGGGGCACACGCCGTGACCGCTGCGGCGATCGCGCTCGCGACGCTCAACGCGCTGCCGGCACTGCTCGGCGGCTGGTGCTGGTTCCGCGGCGAGGCGGCCGCGGGGGGGCGGGTGCGGACGTTTTGGATCCTGCTGCGGGTCGGGCAGGGGGGCGCGGTGCTCTACGCGCTCGCGGTTGGGGTGCTCGCGGCGAGTGGGCACAGCCCCTCCGAATCGCTCTTCTATCTGTACGCGCTGCTGCCGCTGGCGGTGGCGTTCGTCGCGGAGCAGCTACGGCTGGCCTCGGCGCAGACGATCCTCGACCAGCGCGAGCTGGCGAGCGCCGCTGAGGTCGGGCGCCTGCCGGAGGGCGAGCAGCTCGCGGTCGTCACCGCGATCGTCCACCGCGAGCTCGGCGTGATGGCGCTCTCGGCGGTCGTCGTCGTGTTCCTCGCACTGCGCGCGGCGGCGACGGCGCACGGCTTTTGAGGCTCAGTCGCCGGGCCGCCTCGGCGCGGGCTCCTCCTCGTGCAGGCTCTCGTAGCGGCCCTCGTACCAGACGAGCGGTCGGCCGCTGGCGTCCTGGCCCATGTCGGTGACGGCGCCGATCCCGATCGTGTGGTCGCCACCGGGGTGCAGCTCGCGCAGGTCGCAGACGAGCCACGCGAGCGACTGCTCGAGGACGGGGACGCGCTGGTGTAGACGCCAGGCGACGCCGGCGAAGTGCTCCTGCTTGCGGGTCTTGGAGGCGAACGCGTCGGCGAGCGTGCGCTGCTCGGCGCGCAGCACATTGACCGCGAAGCGGCCGCTGGCCTCGATCGGTGCGAGCGTGCGCGCGGCGTTGTCGATGCAGACGAGCAGCAGCAGGGGGTCGAGCGAGAGCGAGCAGAGCGCGTTCGCGGTCATCCCGACGGGCCCCTCGGCGCTCTGCGCGGTGACGACCGCGACGCCGGTCGCGAAGCGCCCGATCGTCTCGCGGTAGCGTCGCCGCTGCTCCGCAGTGGTCATCGCCTCAGCGTACGATGAGCGCGGCGCTCATGCCGAGCGTGGTTTGGTCGTCGATGGTGCTCACGAGCAGGTACTGGCCGGGTCGCAGGGGGCCGGTCGTGATCGCTTCGCTGGCGCCGGGCAGCAGGGTGTGGATCGTCGCGAGGACGGTGCGTTCGGTGGAATCGAGGCTGCCGCGCTCGAGCTCGACGTTGTGCGTGAGAATCCCGCGGTTGCGCGCGAGGATGCGCAGGCGTCCCGCGGGAACGCTCGCGGCGGCGGGCACGATGCGGTACTCGCTGAGCGTGAGGTCGAGCTGGTGCTCGGGGAGGCGCACGGTGTGGGTGGTTGCGCAGCCCGCGCACCCCGCGAGAAGGAGTGCTGCGATCGCGGCGGACGCGGGGAGGCGCGGCCTCATGAAAGCGAGCCTATATATTCCGCTCGCATGCGGTCCCACCCGAAGCTCGTCGCCTTAGCCGTCGCTGCGAGCGCCGTCGCGGTCGGCGTGACGTCGTGCGGGACGCAGGGCATCCAGCTGGCGCAGTCCAACCCGAACTACAAAGGCGCGCAGCTGTTCCTCGACCGCTGCTCGGGCTGCCACACGCTTGCGGTCGTCGGCGCGGAGGGCTCGGCGACGAGCATCAAGGATCGCCTGCGCACGAACGGCCCCAACTTCAACTTCCGCAAAGAGGAAGTCGGGCAGGTCCTCTACGCGATCCACAACGGCGGTTTCTCGGGCGCGATCATGCCGCAGAACATCGTCGTGGGGCAAGACGCCGTGGAAGTCGCGCGGTTCCTCGCGAAGTACTCGGGGCTGCAGGCGCCGAAGGTGCCGGTGATCGAAAACACGTCGGTTGAAGGCTCCGCGACGACCTCGACGACGACCGCTGGCAAATAGGTCGTGGCCCGCGGGGAGGGCTGAAGGCGCGTGCTCGACCTCAAGCTGATCCGCGAGGACCCGGAGGCGGTGCGTGCGGCGCTGGCGCGGCGGGGGCCGCAGGCGGTGGCGGGCCTTGAGCGCGTGATCGAGCTGGAGGGGCGCCGGCGGGCGGCGATCCCGGAGCTGGAGGAGCTGCGCGCGCGGCGCAACGCGGCGAGCGAGGCGATTGCGGCGGCGAAGCGCGGGGGCGGCGACGCGAGCGCGGCGATCGCGGAGCAGCGGGAGCTGGGGGGGCGCGAGAAGGAGCTCGCGCGATCGCTGGCGGCGGTGGAGGGGGAGCTGAGCGCGACGCTGGCACCGCTGCCGAACCTGCCGGATCCGACGGCGGCGGCGGGGCCGGAGGACGAGCTCGTGCGCGTGGTGGGCGAGCCGCGGACGTTCGCGTTCGCGCCGCGCGACCACCTCGAGTTGGCGGGGTCGCGGATCGAGATGGATCGCGCGGCGAACCTCTCGGGGTCGCGCTTCGCGTACCTGAAAGGCGATCTCGTGATGCTGGAGCTCGCGCTCGTGCGGTGGGCGCTGGAGAAGCTGCGCGGGCACGGGTTCGAGCCGGTGATCCCACCGGTGTTGGTGCGCGAGCGCGCGCTGTTTGGGACGGGCTTCCTGCCGGACACCGAGCAGCAGATCTACAGCCTGCCGGCGGACGAGCTCTATCTCGTGGGCACCTCGGAGGTCGCGCTGGCGTCGCTGCACGACAACGAGATTCTCGACTCCGAGCGCCTGCCGCTGCGCTATGCGGGTTTCTCGCCGTGCTTCCGTCGCGAGGCGGGCGCGGCGGGGCGCGACACGCGGGGGATCTTCCGCGTGCACCAGTTCGACAAGGTCGAGATGTTCAGCTTCGTCGAGCCGCAGCGCTCGGGCGAGGAGCACGAGCGGATCCTGGCGATCGAGGAGGAGGTCCTGCAGGACCTCGGCGTGCCGTACCGCGTCGTGAACATCGCGGTCGGCGACCTCGGCAACTCGGCGGCGAAGAAGTACGACTGCGAGGCGTGGCTGCCGAGCGAGGGGCGCTATCGCGAGCTGACGTCGTGCTCTAACACGACGGATTACCAGGCGCGTCGTCTCGGGATCCGCGTGCGTCGCGAGAAGCGCACGGAGACGGCGCACACGCTCAACGGCACCGCGGTCGCGGTCGGGCGCACGCTGATCGCGCTACTCGAGAACGGCCAGCGCGAGGACGGCAGCGTGGTGCTGCCGGAGTGCTTGCAGGCCTTTGGAGCGCCCGCGGGGCTGCACCCCGAGGGGGCCTCGCGCTGAGTGCGGCGCTGCGGGTCGCGTGCAGGCGGGGCGTCGGTAGATGGCCTATATTTTTTCGAGTTGGTTCCGGCGAGAATAGTTCCGTAGCGTAAGGATCTCGGAAAAATGGATTCAAACGACACAGTGGAGCCCGTGGAGCAGACCGACATCCCGCGCGCGACGTTCTACTTCGACCTCGGGTCGCCCTTCGCGTACCTCGTGGCGGAGCGCCTGGATGCGATCCTGCCCGAGCCCGCGATCTGGCAGCCGGTCTCGCTGGGCGCGCTCTTCAAGGCGAACGGGCGCTCCTCGTGGGCACTGCGCGAGCCGGCGCTGCGCGAGGCGGGAATGGCCGAGGTGGAGCGGCGCGCTCGCGCTTACGGTCTGCCGCCGGTGCGCTGGCCCGACCCGTGGCCAAGCAACTACCTCTTCGCGATGCGCGTCGCCACGTTCGCCTTCCAGCGCGGGCGCGGCTACGAGCTGACGCGGGGCGCCTTCCGCGACGCCTTCCAGCGGGGCCACGATCTCGCGACCCCCGAGAACGTCCTGCGCGCCGCCGCCGCGGTCGACCTCGATCCCGACGAGGTCGCCGACGCGACCCGCGATCCCGCGATCAAGCTCGCGTTGCGCTCCGCGACCGAAGCGGCGCACGCGCGCGGCGTGTTCGGTGTGCCCACACTCGCGGTCGGCGAGGAGTTGTTCTGGGGCGACGATCGCTTGCCCGAAGCCGCAGCGGCGCTGGGCCGGGCCACCAGCTGGTAGAGGAAACATCCACTTACCTGTAGTCTCCTGCCGGCTGGACATAGAGCAGATAGGCACCACTGTAAAGATCAAGCACGGCCCTAAGGGCAGGCGGCCGCGGCGATCGACAAGGGGGTCAGGTGGAGGAGTCGGGGCGCACGCGCATCCTGAGGGCGATGGCTGAAGTGATCTCCGAGCGCGAGATGCACTCGGTGACGGTGAAGGACGTCGCCGCGCGCGCCGGCGTGTCCCGCGCGAAGTTCACCGAGCAGTTTCCCGATCTCGAAGACTGCTTTCTCGCGGCGTTCGAGCTGGGCGTACGCCGCGGGCGCTCCGCGCTGGCCTCCGCGTACAGCGGCCAGCCGACTTGGGTCGACGGCGTGCGGGCCGCGCTCGCGGCGTTCCTAGAGTTGCTCGACGAGGAGCCCGCGCTCGCGCGTCTTTGGATCGTCTACTCGCTCGGCGGCGGTCCGCGCGTGCAGCGCCGTCGCGCGGCGGTCAGCGCCGTACTCTGCGAGTTCGTCGATCGCGGCCGCCGCGAGGGGCTCGCGCGCGTCGAGCCCGCGGCGCTCACCGCGGAGGGCGTCGTGGGAGCGGTGCTCGCGATTCTCCAGGCGCGTCTGCTCGCACCCGAGCCCGAACCGTTGAGCGGCCTGCTTGGCCAGCTGATGAGTCTGATCCTGCTGCCCTACATGGGCGGTACCGTCGCCAAGCGCGAGCTGGGGCGCGTCGCGCCCCGCGAGAGCGCCGCCGCGACGAGCGGGCGCTCCGCGGTCGAGGGCATCGGGATGCGCCTCACCCACCGCACCGCCTGCGTACTGAACGCGATCGCCGAGCACCCCGGGGCGAGCAACCGCGAAGTGGCCAACCTCGCGGGGATCGTCGACCAAGGCCAGATCTCCAAGCTCCTGAGCCGCCTGGAGGGTCTCGGCCTGATCGTCAACGTCGGCCAGGGCGGCTTCCGGGGGGCCCCGAACGCGTGGACGCTGACACCCCGCGGTGAGCAGGTCGAGCATCGCGTGCGACGCGGGGTGCAGCCCTCCGAGCCTCCCCAAAAGGGAGAATCCTCGGCTCTGCGCAAAAGCTGAGCGCCGCTCTCGCGTCGGCTTCGAGCGCAACGGGACGACTGTCGTGAGAGGCAGGCCGACTGTCGTGAGAGGCAGGCCGACTGTCGTGAGAGTTCAGCTTCGAGCGCAACAGGCCTGCTGTCGTGACAGGCAGGGTTAGGTTGCCCTAATAAGGGCGCCCTAACTCTGGTACGGTTGCGGCGTGCCATCTCCTAGCGACGGAGTCGGGATTGCCGGGGCCGCCGGTGCCGGTACTGCCTGTGAGTGCTCGCGCGACGCGAGTGGGGGCCCCGTCTCCGCCGCGACGCCGCGCGGAGCGCCGCACGACCGATCACCTACAGGGGCCGGGCACCGCGGCTCGCGCGCGAGCCTCTACCTCTGGACCCTCGTCGTCCTCGCCGTCGGTGTCACCGCCG
The DNA here is from genome assembly GCA_035483545.1 of Solirubrobacteraceae bacterium. Lineage (GTDB taxonomy): Bacteria > Actinomycetota > Thermoleophilia > Solirubrobacterales > Solirubrobacteraceae > Palsa-744. The sequence continues at coordinate 13,088 of DATHPS010000012.1, forward strand.
TCGTGCTTGGGTGGCACGCGCACGGGGGCACCCCCGATCCGACCGACCCCGCCAATCACGTCGCCCGCACGAGCGCCGTGATCGACAGCGGCGTGCTCGTCTTTCGCGAGGGTCTCGAGACGATCCTCGTGCTCGCCGCGATCACCGCCAGTTTTCTCGGCGCCAACCGTGCCTACCGCAAGCCCGTCGCCGTCGGCGGCGGACTCGCGCTGCTCGCCGCAGTCGCCACCTGGTTCCTCGCGATCTGGTTCATCGGCATGTTCGGCGGCTCCGGGCTCACGCTGCAGGCCGCCACCGGCATCCCCGCGATCCTCGTGCTGCTGCTCGTCATGAACTGGTTCTTCCACAAGCTCTACTGGACCGGTTGGATCTCCCATCACCACAAGCGCCGCCGCGGCCTGCTCGGCTCGGCCGGCGACGCCGGCACGCGCGCCACGATCCTCGGCCTCGGCCTGCTCGGTTTCACCTCCGTCTACCGCGAGGGCTTCGAGGTCGTCATCTTCCTGCAGGCCCTGCGCGAGCACTACGGTTCGAGCGTCGTGCTCGAGGGGGTCGTTCTCGGCCTGCTCTTCACCGCCGCCGTCGGCGTCCTCACCTTCGGCCTGCACCAGCGCCTGCCCTACCGCAAACTTCTCATCATCACCGGCGCGATGTTGCTCGTCGTGCTCTGGGTTATGGTCGGCGAGGAGGTCAACGAGATGCAGCTCGCCGGCTGGATCGGCACTACCCCGATTCCCGGCTTGCACGTCCCCGGCTGGATGGGCACCTGGCTCTCGATCTTCCCCAACGTCGAGACCGTCGCCGCGCAGGTCCTCGCCGTCGTCCTCGTGCTCGGCTCCTACCTCGCCGCCGAGCAGCTGCGCGTGCGGCGCCCCCGCAAGCGCGGCCAGCGCGGCGCCGTGCGCGCCGACGAGCCCCCCGCGTCGCGCTACCCGAGCGTGAAGGTGAGCGTGCGAGCGTCGCCGCCCGCCGGTGTCAGCGTCAAGCGATAGCTCGCCGCGTCGAGCAGCGCGCGGCCCTGCAGGTGCAAGCGGTTGCGGCCCCGGTGCGCGAGCGCGGTCAGGGTCTCGGGCTCGGCGACCCAGCGCAGGGTGCCCGCGACACGCGCGCGTCGCGCGAGCGTGACTCGCACCCGCGCCGCGGCGCTCAGTGTGAAGGCGAACGCCACCCGCGAGACCGGTGCCGCGCGGCCGCGGATCGCCGCGACCGCGTTCGGCGTGAGGCCGAGGCTCGTGAGGCGCACCGCGACCGCCGGTCCTGCGCCCGGCTTGGTGCTCGGACTCGGCGAGCTGCCGCCGGCGACGGCGGGCCCGATGCTCGTGCCGCTCGGTGCCGCGCCCGGGTTCGTGCCTGTGATCGCACCGGTGTTCGCGCCGCCCGTCGTCTCGGCGCTCTGCCGCTGTCTCGCTGCTTCGGCTGCTTCTTCGGCCGCGCGTTCGCTGTGCTGGCGTTCTTCGAGTTCGCGGGCCGCGAGCTTTTCCGCGAGCAGCTTTTCTTCGCGCTGCTTTTCTTCGATCGCCTGCCGGCCCGTTTCGCCGCCGGGCTCGAAGGCGGTGAGGCCGTTCGGCGTGCCGACGCCGGTCGGGCCGTCGTAGCCGCTGGCGGCGTTGCAGATCAGCACGCCTTCGCCGCAGTCCAGCGGTGCGAGCGGCGAGAGCGGGTTCATCGAGCCCGCGCAGCCCGAGTCGTAGATCCCGTCGCACTTTCCGTTGCCGCCCGCGGTGACGTCGTAGAGCGACTGCGCGCCGAGATGCGAGTAGAGCGTCTGCGCGGGATACGCGACCCCGTTGGCGCCGCCGGCGAGCGCGAAGGTCGCGGCGATGATCGGCGACGCGACGCTGGTGCCGCCGATGATGAGGAATTCGTCGGGCTTTGCGACTTCGCTGGAGTCGTACACGTACACGCCCGAGTACGGGTCGCCGTCGGCCGACACGTCGGCCACCGCGCGCTTGGACTGTGTGCCCGTGCCGCAGCCCACGTCTGACCAATCGTGGACCTCGGTCTGCCATTCTGGCGCTGCGAAGTACGCGCTGCAGCCGCCGCCGGCGGCGCCGTAGTCCATGCCTTCGGGGTCGGGATCCTCGTTCCAAACCGTTTCCAGTGCTCGTTTCGCGCTGCTCCCTTCGCCGCTCAGTGTCAGCTTCGTAGCGCCCACCGCGACGACGTCGGGTGAGGACGCGGGATAGTCCGCGCCGCTGTAGTAGGCCCGTTTCGCGGCGGCCGCGGCTTGCGCTTCGGTCCAGTCGAGGTAGCCGAAGTCGCCAGCGGCGGCCGTCACGACGATGCCGGGGTCGTTGAAGGCCGAGCTTGGGATTTCATCCGCCGGCTCTTCGCCGCCCCACGAGTTGGAGATCACGCTCGCGCCCTCACCGCCCGCGGCGACCGGCCGCGCGGCGGTCCGCTCGGCCGCTTCCAGGTCCGGGTAGCTCGACGACGCGGCCTCGACCAGCCGGATGCGGCAGTTCTCGCAGATCGAGTGCGCGACGTCGACGTCTGTCGAGATCTCCACGCCCCAGCTCGCGGCTTCTTCGACTTCGCCACACGCCGCTTCCCGCGCTTCGTGTTCGCGTTCGGTTTCTTTCGCGCCGCTGCCCGCGCACGTCGCTTCCTTGGCGGCGAGCGCCGCGGCGCTCTGTGGGAAGGGCAGGTGCGCGGCTTCGCCGTTCTGGTTGACTTGCGCGAAGCAGCCGTTCGTGGCCGTGCATTCCGTGAGGCCCGCCGCTTCGTCGTAGACCTTCAGGTCGCCTTCGGCGTGCGGATCGTTGTAGGCGTCGACGAGCGCGATCGTCTGCTGCGCGGCGCCTTGGGGCAAGGTGTCGGGCAGGCCGTAGGCGCTATGCAGTTCTTCCGGCGTGACCGGGTGCGCTTGCGGCGCCGCTTCCGCGGCTGGTGCGCTCTCGCTGTCGCCGCCGGCTAGTTCGCGCGCTCGCAGGCGCGCGCGCGCGGGCGCGGGTAAAGATGCGGCGGAGCTGCTTCCCGGCCGCGGCGCGAGCTCGAACGCGAGGCAACCCGCGCGGCCGGGGCTCGGCGTGCGGCACACCGGTAGCGCGCGGTATTCCGCGGCGCGCGATGCAACCGGGGCCGTCGCGCAGGCCAGCGCGAGCGCAGCGAGCGTAAGCGTCAGCGCGCGCCACGTCGGGCGCGGGACGGCGGTGAGTTGTGTGATCGGGTGCGCGGGTTTGGCGGTCATCCGCTGTCTCTCTCCGTCCGCTGTGTCTCCACCGGATGGGATCGGAGGCGGGACAGGAGCGCTTGAGCGGGGTGCGGCGGCGTCGAACGAACGTCTTCGAGGGTAGCTGGTCACGGCGATGGGTGGCTATGCGGGGCTCGCCCGCGCGCGGCGACCGCTCCCTCCCGCGACGCCCGGGGGCTATAGCCTGGGCGCGTGTCGCGTGTGCTCGGCTTCCTGTTGGCCCCGACCCCGCCGTCGCGCCGGGCGGGGGGCTTGAGCGCGATCGCGGCGGTGGCCCTGTGCACGTTGATCGTGTACCCGCTCAAGCAGATCGCGCCGGTGGTGTCGCTGGGCGTCGTGTATCTGCTGGCGGTGCTCGTGGTGTCGCTGACGTGGGGAGCGTGGCTGGGAGCGTTCACGGCGCTGCTGAGCGCGGCGGCGTTCAACTTCTTTCACCTACCGCCGGTGGGGCGCTTCACGGTGAAGGACCCCGACAATTGGGTCGCGCTGGGGGCGTTCCTCGTTGTGGCGGCGCTGACGAGCTCGGTCGCGGAGGTGACGCGGGCGCGGACGCGCGAGGCGCTGGAGCGCCGCCGCGAGGCTGATCTGGCGACGGAGATGGCGCGCGTGCTGCTGCGCGGGGAGAGCCTCGCGGAGGTGCTGCCGACGGCGGCGGCGCGGATGGCGCAGGCGTTGGAACTGCCGTCGGCGGCGATCGCAATGGAGAGCGTGGAGGGGGACGCGCGCAGCGTGGCGTTCCCGTTGCGCGAGGGCGACCGGCGGCTGGGGACACTGGTGGTGGGGGCGGAGACCTCCGAGCGCAATCTGCACCGTCTGCAGGAGCGGGTGGTGCCGGCGCTGGAGGCACTGCTGAGCGCGGCGCTCGAGCGCGAGAGCCTGCAGGCGGGTGTTGTGGAGACGGCGGCGCTGCGCCAGGCCGACGTGGTCAAGACGGCGCTGCTGCGCGCGGTCTCGCACGATCTGCGCAGCCCGCTGACGGCGATCTCGGCGGCGGGTGAGGCGATCGCGCTGCCGGGCATCTCGGCGGCGGAGCGCGAGGAGCTGGCGTCGGTGATCGTCGGCGAGACGCGGCGGTTGTCGCGACTGGTGGAGAACCTGCTGGATCTCTCGCGGCTGGAGGCGGGGGCGGCGGAGCCGCGGACGGACTGGGTCTCGATCGAGGAGGTGCTGAGCGCGGCGATCGAGGACCTCACACCGCCGGCCCCGGCGCGCGAGGGCCTCGCGCCGGAGCTCGTCGCGATACTCGACGAGGGGGGCACGCAGGCGGTTCCCGCGTCGCCCGCGACGCCGAACGGCGCGGGCGAGTTCCAGGTCTCGATCGACCGCGACCTGCCGCTCGTGCGAGCGGACTCGACGCAGCTCGAGCGCGCGTTTGTGAACGTGCTGGAGAACGCCCGGCGGCACTCGGGGGGGCATCCGGTATCGGTCCGCGCGCGCGCGGTGCGGACGGTCGGGGGGACCGACGGGAGGCTGATCGTGCGCGTCGTCGACCGCGGTCCGGGCATTCCGCCGGCGCAGCTGGAGCGCGTGTTCGAGCCGTTCTACAAGGCCGGCACCGCGCGCGGGGGACGCCGTGGCTCGGGTCTCGGGCTGGCGATCGCGCGCGGCTTCACGGAGGCCAACGGCGGCACGCTGCACGTCGAGTCGCTGCCGGGGCAGGGCGCGACGTTCGTCTTTGAGCTGCCGCTGGAGACGGCGTGAGCCTCGCGACCGGCAGACGGGGCCCGAGGGGCGCCGGGCGCCGGGGACCGGTCCGCACGCCGGCGGAGATCCGCGCGTGAGCGGCGAGCCGCGCGTGCTGGTGGTCGACGACGAGCTGCAGATCGTGCGGGCGCTGCGGGTCGTGCTGCGCGAGGCGGGCTTCGAGGTCGCGGCGGCGCAGAGCGCGCGCGAGGCGCTGGACCTCGCGGCGGTGAGCCCGCCGCGGGCGGCGATCGTGGATCTGGTGCTGCCCGACGGCGACGGCGTGGAGGTGACGCGGCGGCTGCGCGAGTGGAGCGAGATGCCGATCCTGGTGCTCTCGGCGGTGGGCGACGAGGAGCAGAAGGTCAAAGCGCTGGAGGCGGGCGCGGACGACTACATCACCAAGCCGTTCGGCGCGCGCGAGCTCGTGGCGCGGCTGCAGGCGGCGCTGCGCCGCAGCGAGGGCGCGCGCGGGGAGGAGCCCGTGATCGCGCTCGACGGCCTCGAGGTGGACCTCGCGGCGCGCGCGGTGCGCCGCGAGGGCGAGCCGATCCACCTGACCCCGATCGAGTTCGAGCTGCTGCGGGTGCTGGTGCGCAATCGCGGGCGGCTGATGACCCACCGTGCGCTGCTCAAGGAGGTGTGGGGGCCGGGCTACGCGGACGACGTGCAGGCGCTGCGCACGCACATCGCGCGCCTGCGCGCCAAGATCGAGCCGCAGGGGCCCGGCGCGCGCCCGCGCTACATCGTCACCGATCCGGGCGTCGGCTACCGTTTTTCAGGGTGATGCGTGTGATGCTCTATACTACGCATCATGCGCACCACAATCGCCTTGGACGATCATCTGTTGGCGTCGGCCAAGCGCCGTGCGCGCGAGCGCGGGGAGACACTGGGCCAGGTCGTGGAGGACGCGCTGCGCCGTGAGCTGACCGAACCGGCTGCCGTCGAGCCGCCCGAGGTGCCGGTCTTTCAGGGAGGTGGAGGTCCGCTGCCCGGTATCGATCTCACGTCCAACCGCGCCTTGCGCGAAGCGCTCGATCGTGATGTCGAGCTCGACGCGCTGAGGTGAGGCTGCTGGACGTCAACGTGGTGCTTGCCGCGCATCGCGACGACCACCCTCATTTCGAGGCTGCGCGGATCTGGCTGAGCGAGCTGCTTGCCGCGCGCACCCCTTTTGCGGTTCCGGATCTGGTGGCGGGCTCGTTTCTGCGCATCGCTACCAACCGGCGCATATTCTCAATTCCGACGCCGGTGGCCGCTGCGTTTGACTATCTCCGAGCCCTGCGCGGCCAGCCTGCTCATATCAATCTCGCACCGGGTCCCCGGCATCTCGAGCTGTTCGAGCGCCTCTGTCGCGACGCTGACGCGACTGGCGATCTCATCCCCGACGCGCAGCTGGCGGCGATCGCGATCGAGCACGCTTGTGAGGTGGTCTCCTTCGACCGCGACTTCGCGCGCTTCGCGGAGCTGCGGTGGAGTCGTCCCTGAGGGTTCAACGACGCCCGTGATGTGCCGGGCTCTCCGGCGTGCCGATTCGTAACGAAATCGTTATACCGCGCGCCCCGATCGTTATGCCGCCGTGATGAGCGGCGCGGAATAGTGAGCGCATGGACGCGGTGGCAATAGCGATCGGGATCGCGATGTTCGCGATTCTGCTTCTGATGGTGAAGGGGATCGACAAGATATGACCCCTCCGCTCGGAGCATTCATCGCGCATATGAGCGGCGCGGACGTCTTCGGTCTCGTCGTCTCGGTGCTGGTGATCGGCTACCTCTTCTACGCGCTGATCCGCGGGGAGAACCTATGAGGTGCTCGGTCGGGCGCCGTCGCAAAGGTGAACCATGACGTTCACGGGCTGGCTGACGATTGTGATGTTCGCGGTGATTCTGACCGCGCTGGCGTTCCCGCTCGGGGGTTACATGGCGAAGGTGTATACCGGCCAGCGTGTGCTGCTGACGCCGGTCTTTGCGGCTCCGGAGCGCTGGCTGTACGCGATCCTGCGCGTCGATCACAAGCGCCGGCAGGACTGGAAGTCCTACGCGAAGAGCCTGCTGATCTTCTCGCTCGCGGGCTGGCTGTTGCTGTACGCGATCCTGCGCACGCAGGACGCGTTCTTCGTGCCCCACGCGCTCAATCCGCTCGGCTACCACTCGCCGTTGTGGAACGTGACGTTCAACACCGTCTCGTCGTTTATGACGAACACGAACTGGCAGTACTACAGCGGCGAGACGACGATGAGCTACCTCAGCCAGATGATCGGGCTGACGGTGCAGAACTGGCTCTCGGCGGGCGTGGGAATCGTCGTCGCGGTGGCGCTGATCCGGGGGGTAGTCGGTCGTAGCGGCAGGGGCATCGGCAACTTCTGGGAGGATCTGGTGCGCACGATCCTCTACGTGCTCGCGCCGCTGTCGGTGTTCATCGCGCTCGTGCTGGCCTCGCAGGGTGTGATCGCGAACCTCTCGGACTACCTGACCGTGCATACGATCACAGGTCTGACGCAGACGATAGCGATGGGCCCGGTCGCCTCGCAGGAGGCGATCAAGATGCTCGGCACCAACGGCGGCGGTTTCTTCAACACGAACTCGGCGCACCCGTTCGAGAATCCGACGCAGTTCACCAACTTCTTCGAGATGCTCGCGGTGCTGATCATCCCGGCGGCGCTCGTATTCGCGTACGGGCGGATGACCGGCAGTCGCCGCCAGGGCTACGCGATCTACGCGACGATGATGATCATGTTCCTCGGCGCGGTGTGCGTCGCCTACATCGCCGAGGCGCACGGCTCGCCCGCGCAGCACGCGGCCGGCCTGCACACGGGTGTGATCAACGGCTCGGGCGGCGGCAACATGGAAGGCAAGGAGCAGCGCTTCGGGATCGCGGGCTCGGCGCTGTTCGACGTCGTCACGACCGTCACCTCCTGCGGCGCGGTCAACAGCGCGCTGGAGTCCTTTACCGGAATCGGCGGCGCGGTTCCATTCGCCAACCTGTCTGCGAGCGAGGTGATCTTCGGCGGCGTCGGCACGGGGCTGTACTCGATCCTGCTGTACGTGCTGCTGGCAGTGTTCATCGGTGGGCTGATGGTGGGTCGCACGCCGGAGTGGCTCGGCAAGAAGCTCGAGGCGCGGGAGATCAAGCTCGCCGGTTTGGGGATCCTGATCACGCCGCTCGCGGCGCTGTTCTGCACGGCGCTGGCGACCGCGAGTAGCGCCGGGCGCAAGTCGATCTCCGAAGTGGCGCTGTCGAAGGCCGGCGGCAACACGCCGCAGGGGTTCTCGGAGACCTTCTACGCGTATCTGTCGCAGGCGAACAACAACGGCTCGGCGTTCGCCGGCTACACCGGCTACATCCAGCCGAACGCGGGCAACCTCGGCGCGCACGGCATCAGCTTCGCCGACATCCTCGGCGGCTTCGACATGATGTTCGCGCGCTACGCGCCGATCCTGTTCGCGCTCGCGGTTGCCGGCGCGCTCGCGGGCAAGCGCGTGACGCCCGCGGGCCTTGGCACGATGCGCACCGACAACCCGACGTTCGTGGTGCTGCTGATCGGCGTGATCGTGCTCGTCGGCGCGCTGACGTTCTTCCCCGCCCTGCTACTCGGTCCGATCGTGCAGGGCTTGACGGGACACCTTTACTGAGATGAAACGCGACATCGTCACCTCCGCGATCGGCATCGTCCTCTTCACGATCCTGCTCGGGCTCGCCTACCCGCTCGCGATCACCGGCATCAGCCAGGTCGCGTTTCCCGGCGACGCCAACGGGCAGCAGATTCATCTGAACGGCAAATTGGTGGGTTCGAAGCTGATCGGCCAGAACTTCGGGACGCCGGTGCTCGAAAAGAACGGCAAGGTCAAGGAAGTCAAAGGCGCGGTCGTGACCGAAGCCGACCCGCGCTACTTCCAGTCGCGTCCCTCGGCGACCGAAGGCGGCGCCGACAACGCCGCGGCGAGCACATTCTCCAACCATGGTCCCAACAGCCTCAAGACCAAGGAAGCCAACGAAGAAAACATCAAGGCTTATCTGGAACTGAACAAGAACCCGGCGACCAAGACCGAATATGACCCCGGGCTGACCGTGGCGCGGATCCCGGTCGACGCGGTCAACAGCTCGGCGTCGGGCCTGGACCCCGAAATCTCCAAGGCGAACGCCTGGATCCAGGCCTACCGCATCGCGGCCGTGCGCCACCTCGCGCTGGCGCAGGTCGACGCGCTGATCGCGCGGTACACCGCGGGCCGCGGCCTCGGCTTCTCGGGCGAACCGGGAGTGAACGTGCTCGAGCTGAACCTCGCCCTCGACCGCCTGAAAGGAGCGAGCTGATGTCCGCGCAAGGGGTGGGTGGGAACTTGAAAAATGAGCGTCAAGCGATCTCGCTGTTCCAGCGCGAGATCGTCGGCCGCGCGCTGATCGACAGCTTCAAGAAGCTCGACCCGCGCGTGCAGATTCGCAACCCCGTGATGTTCGTCGTCGAGATCGGCTCGGTGATCACGACGGTGACGTGGCTGATCCAGGTCTTCGGCGGCAAGCCGCTCGGCGGCGGCCATACCCTGGCGGGCGCAGGCGATCCCGCGTGGTACACGTTTACGGTCGCGATCTGGCTGTGGCTGACGGTCGTGTTCGCGAACATGGCGGAGGCGTTTGCCGAGGGTCGCGGCCGCGCGCAGGCCGACACGTTGCGCTCGATGCGCAAGGAGACGGTCGCGAAGATGCTCGACGGCAGTACCAAGGCCGCTTCGGAGCTGACCCGCGGGGACATGGTCGTGGTCGTCGCGGGCGAGCTGATTCCGGGCGACGGCACCGTGACCGAGGGCATCGCGACGGTCGACGAGTCGGCGATCACGGGCGAGTCGGCGCCGGTGATCCGCGAGTCCGGTGGCGACCGCAGCGCGGTCACCGGCGGGACGCGCGTCACCTCCGACCGGATCGTCGTCGAAATCACGCAGGAGCCCGGGCACTCGTTCCTCGATCGCATGATCGCGCTTGTCGAGGGCGCGGAGCGGCGCAAGACGCCGAACGAGATCGCGCTGAACATCCTGCTGGCGGCGCTGACGCTGATCTTCGTGATCGTCGTCGCGACGCTGCGCCCGTTCGGTCTGTTCGCGGGCACGTCGGTCTCCGAGACGACATTGATCGCGCTGCTCGTCGCGCTGATCCCGACGACGATCGGCGCGCTGCTCTCCGCGATCGGGATCGCGGGCATGGACCGCCTCGTGCGCCGCAACGTGCTCGCGCTCTCCGGCCGCGCGGTCGAGGCCTCCGGCGACGTCGACGTGCTGCTGCTCGACAAGACCGGGACGATTACGATCGGCAACCGCCTGGCCTCGGAGTTCATCCCGATGCCCGGCGTCCCCGAGTCCGAGCTCGCCGACGCGGCGCAGCTCTCCTCGCTGGCCGACGAGACGCCCGAGGGTCGCTCGATCGTGGTGCTCGCCAAGCAGTACGGGATTCGCGAGCACGACATGTCCGCGCTGCAGGCCGAGTTCGTGCCGTTCACGGCACAGACCCGGATGAGCGGCGTCGACTACGACGGCCAGCAGCTGCGCAAGGGCGCCGGCGACGCGATCGTCGCGTTCGTCGAAAAGGAGGGCGGCTCGCCGCCGCCGGAGCTGCAGGTCCAGCTGGACCGCATCGGACGCGAGGGCGGCACACCGCTGGCGGTCTGCCGCGACAGTCAGGTGCTCGGCGTGATCTACCTAAAGGACACGATCAAGGAGGGCATGAAGGTCCGCTTCGACCAGTTGCGCGCGATGGGCATCAAGACCGTGATGGTGACCGGCGACAACCGTCTCACCGCGGCGAAGATCGCCGAAGAGTCCGGCGTCGACGACTTCCTCGCCGAAGCGACGCCCGAGCGCAAGCTGGCGCTGATCAAGGAACAGCAGCAGGACGGACGGCTGGTCGCGATGACCGGCGACGGCACCAACGACGCGCCCGCGCTCGCGCAGGCCGATGTCGGCGTCGCGATGAACACGGGCACGCAGGCCGCGCGCGAGGCGGGCAACATGGTCGATCTCGACTCCAACCCGACGAAGCTGATCGAGATCGTCGAGGTCGGCAAGCAGCTGCTGATCACGCGCGGCGCGCTGACGACGTTCTCGATCGCCAACGACGTCGCCAAGTACTTCGCGATCCTGCCCGCGGTCTTCATCTCCACCTACGCCGCGAGTCCGGGCGGCAAGGGGCCGCTGCACGTGCTCAACATCATGGACCTCGGCACGCCGCAGTCGGCGATCGTCTCGGCGATCATCTTCAACGCGATCGTGATTCCGCTGCTGATCCCGCTGTCGCTGCGCGGGGTGCGCTACCGGCCGATCGGCGCAAGCGCGCTGCTGCGGCGCAACCTCTGGATCTACGGCCTGGGCGGCATCGTCGCGCCGTTCATCGGGATCAAGCTGATCGATCTGATCGTCCACAACTTGCTCGGAGGCTGAGACGGCCGAGAGGCGGCGCGAATGCTGCGTCCTCGGGTCGCTCGCGTGCGTAGCACGCGACGCTCCCTGCGTCCTTGCCTGGCTTGCCTCTCGGCCGTCTGCGCTTTGGCTCGTCGGCAGGCGACGTAGGTGAGAATGCACGCATGGCTCCCGAGCGCGGTCATCTGAAGGTGTTCCTCGGCATGGCCGCGGGTGTCGGCAAGACCTACCGGATGTTGCAGGAGGGGCAGGCCGAGGCCGAGGCGGGACGCGACGTCGTGGTCGGCTATCTGGAGCCGCACGGGCGACTGGAAACGATCGCGCAGGCCGAGGGTCTGGAGATGGTGGCGCGCCGACGGGTGCGCTACCGCGACGCGGAGCTCGAGGAGCTGGACCTGCCCGCGATCCTGCAGCGCGCGCCCGAGCTGTGCCTGATCGACGAGCTCGCGCACACCAACGCGCCCGGCGTCGAGCACGAGAAGCGCTACGAAGACGTGCGCGACGTGCTCGCCGCCGGCATCGACGTGTTCTCGACCGTCAACGTCCAGCACCTGGAGAGCCTCAACGACCAGGTCACGCAGCTCACCGGGGTGCGCGTGCGCGAGACGATCCCCGACGCGGTGCTCTCCGCGGCCGACGAGACCGTGCTCGTCGACGTCACACCCGACGCGCTGATCGCGCGGCTGCGCGCCGGCAAGGTCTACGCGCCCGAGCGCGTGCCCGCGGCGCTCGGCAACTTCTTCAAGATCGAGAACCTCGCCGCGCTGCGCGAGACCGCGCTGCGTCAGGTCGCCGAGGGCGTCGAGCTCGAGCGGCGCGTGCGCGGCGCGCAGGGCGGCCGGCGTGAGGACCGACTGCTCTCGCGGGCCGCGCCGCAGGCGATCTCCGAGCGGCTGCTCGCGCTGATCACACCGACGCCGCGCTCGCAAAGGGTGGTGCGCCGCGCGTGGCGCTCCGCACAGCGCCTCGGCGCCGAGCTCGACCTGCTCGTCGTGCGCGCCCCCGGTGCGACTGCGAGCACCGAGGAGCGCGAGCAGCTCGAGGCGCTGCGACGTCTGGCCTCGGTGCTCGGCGCGCACCTGCTGCTCGAGGAGGGCGACGACATCGCCGAGGTCGCGATCCGCGTCGCGCGCGGGCGCGGCACGACGTACCTGCTGATGGGCACGCCCAAGCCGCGGGGCGCCTGGCGCCGGCTGACGCAGCCGGCGCTGCCGTTTCGCCTGCTGCGCGGGCTGCCGGGGGTGGACCTGCGGATCGTCGCCGACCGCACGCTGCGCCCCGGCGAGGGCGAGGGCGAGGTCGAGGTCGAGGTCGAGGCCGAGGCCGAGGGGCAGGTGCGCACATGAGCGCACCCGTCTCGACCCCCACGCGTCACCGCGCACCGCGCGCCGCGGCCTCGCGGCCTCCCCGCGCGCGGCCAACCGAGGCACAGCGGTGAGCGCGCTCGCCGGCGCGCTGATCCTAGCCGCGCTTCTCGTCGGCTTCGGCGCCGCGCTTGCCCTGGAGGGCTGGCGGCGCCGGCGCGCGCTGAGCGGCCGCGAGCGCGTGCGGCGGATCGCGTTCCCCTTCACCGGCGAAGGTCCCTCCGAGCCCGCGCTCGCCGCGGCGCTGCGCCTCGCGCGCGCGGAGGGCGCGACGCTGCTGCCGGTCTACCTCGCGCTCGTCCCGCTGCGCCTCGCGGTCGAGGTGCCGCTGCAGGCCGAGTGCGACATCGCCTTCCGGCTGCTCGAGGCGATCGAGCAGCGCGCCGCGCGTGCCGGGGTGCCGGTCGACGCGCGCATCGAGCGCGGTCGCACCGTGCGCCACGCTCTGCGCGAACTGATCGCGCACGAGCGCTTCGAGCGGATGGTCGTGGCCGCGGGCACCGGCGCGGTCGGCTCCGGCGGCGCCGGCGAGGGCTTCACGCCCGACGACGTCGCCTGGCTCCTGGAGCACGTGCCCGGCGAGCTGATCGCGCTGCGCCCCACTCGTGCAAAGCTGCTTGCAGACCCAGACGTACTGGCGCGGGCGAAACCTTCGGCGACCTAGGCTGTTGTGATGAAGATGCTCCTCGCGCTCCACGCCAAGTCCCTCGCTCTGCGCGTGCTGCTCGGCACGCTGCTCGCCGCGACCCTCGTCGCCGTGCTCGCCGTGGGCAGCACCGAAGCGCGCTCCGGCGCGCATGTCGCCAAGAAGGCCGCCCCGCGCGGTCCCTCCTACATGACCGGGATCGGCGACGACTACGCCGAGATGTTCAACAACCCGCTCTGGCGCCAGCTGCACATGAAGATCGTGCGCTACATCACCCCCTACGACACCGCCGTGCGCGGCTACTACCTCGCGAAAGCCGACACCTGGATCCACGAGGCCGAAGCGCTGCACGAGCAGGTGCTCGTCGCCTTCTACCACTCCGAGTACACGCCGACGAAGATGCCGAGCGTCGCCGTCTACAAGCGCGACGTCGCCAAATTCGTCCAGTACTTCCCGCACGTCCGCGTCTATCAGTCCTGGGACGAGGCTAACCGCGGCAACGTGGCGCACTACTTCTCGAGCCCCTCGGCGACGCAGGCGGCGCTGTACTACCAGGCGCTCAAGCGCGACTGCAAGCCGTGCACCGTGATCGGCCTCGACATCCTCGACCAGGACCTCATCGGCCCCACCCTCACCTATATCGCCGAATTCAAGCACGAGATCTACCATCTCAAAACGCTGATGCCGAGGATCTGGGGACTGCACGACTACTCCGACGTCAACCGCTTCGAAAGCTGGCGCACGCGCGACATCGTCAACGCGCTCGGCGGGGAAGTGTGGCTGACCGAGACCGGCGGGATCGTGCAGTTCGGCAATGACTTCCCCAACCGCCACGGCTCCGGCCTGACGCGCGCGGCGCGCGTGCTGCAGTACACCTTCAAAGTCGCCGCTTCCAATCCGCGGATCAAGCGGCTCTACCTCTACGACTGGACGGGCGGCTACTCCAAGACCCGCTTCGACGCCGGCTTGATGAACGCGCACTACCAGCCGCGCGCGGGCTACGTCGTGGTCTGTCGCCAGCTGCACGCGGCGAAATGCAACGTGAAGGTCGCCAAGAACTGATTTACGTACACCGCGTCGGTATGCTGTTGGCGCATCGTCCTATCGCTCTCGCTCCGTTCGGACGGGCGAGATGCGTCACACTGGTGCGATGAAGGTCCTGGTGGTCGGCGCCGGTGGTGTCGGCGCGGCGTTCGCGGCGATCGTGCAGCGGCGCCCGGTGTTCAAGCGCGTGGTGCTCGCCGATGTCTCCGCGCAGCGCGCGCACGACGTGGTGGCGCGCCTGGGGGAAGCCGACCGCTTTGGGGCGGAGCGGGTCGATGCGTCGAGTCAGGAGCAGCTCGTCGCGCTGATCGACCGCGTCAAGCCCGACGCGGTGCTCAACGCGTGCGACCCACGCTTCAACGAGCCGATCTTCGCCGCCGCGCTCAAGGCGCGCGTCGCGTACCTCGACATGGCGATGACGCTCTCCCATCCCCACCCCCAGCGGCCCTACGAGCTGCCCGGGAAGATGCTCGGCGAGAAGCAGCTCGCGAGCCACGAGCAGTGGGAGCAGGCGGGGCTGCTCGCGCTCGTGGGGATCGGCGTCGAGCCGGGGCTCTCCGACATCTTCGCGCGCCACGCCGCGGATGAGCTCTTCTCACACATCGATGAAGCCGGCGTGCGCGACGGCGCGGACCTCGTCGTCGAGGGCTATGACTTCGCGCCGACCTTCTCGATCTGGACGACGATCGAGGAGTGCCTCAACCCACCCCTGATCTGGGAGCGCGAACGCGGCTTCTACACGACGGCGCCGTTCTCCGAGCCCGAGGTCTTCGAGTTCCCGGATGGCATCGGCAAGATCGAGTGCGTCAACGTCGAGCACGAGGAGGTCGTGCTGATCCCGCGCTGGGTGCCGTGCGAGCGGGTGACGTTCAAGTACGGCCTCGGCGACGAGTTCATCGGCGTGCTGCGCACGCTGCACAAGCTGGGCCTCGACTCGACCGTGCCGGTCGACGTGCGCGGGGCGAAGGTCGCGCCGCGGGACGTCGTCGCGGCGACGTTGCCGGACCCCGCGCAGCTCGGCGAGCGCATGACGGGGCGCACCTGCGCCGGCACCTGGGTCACCGGCACCGGCAAGGACGGCGCGCCGCGCTCGACCTACCTCTACCACGTCGTCGACAACGAGCACACGATGCACGAGTACGGCAGCCAGGCCGTCGTCTGGCAGACCGCTGTCAACCCCGTCGTCGCGCTCGAGCTGCTCGCCGACGGCAGCTGGAAGGGCACCGGCGTGCTCGGGCCCGAGGCCTTCCCGCCGGGGCCGTTCCTCGAGCGCCTCGCGCAGCTGGGGGCGCCGCACGGGCAGATGGAGCTTGCGGCGACGCCCGGTCGGCCAGACGCCGACTGAACCGAGCTCTTGCCGCGCCGGCTGGTCGCGGCGGTCTACTCCCCCTCAGGCCACTCGATCCGCTCGGCAAGCTCGGCGGCGCCCAGCTCGATCAGCCCGCTACGCGCGGTGGGCCGGTACTCGCCCGCGTGCAATGCAAGGCTGTGCGCACCAGGGCGGAGTATAGCCTCCTACCTAGGTGAGTATGTTATACTTCCCATATGAGTAGGCGCCTTCAGGTAGTAGTGGGCGACTCCGATTTGGAGCGCTACACGCGCACGGCCGATGCTGCGGGGGTGAGCCTCTCAGAGTGGGTCCGCCAGGCGCTTAGGGTGGCCGAGCGGGAGCGGGCGATCGGCGATGTCGAGACGAAGCTGGCGGTCGTCCGCAGGGCGGTTGCGCATGAGACCGGCGGTCGCGAAGTCGACATCGAGACGATGCTCGCGGAGACCGAGGCGGGGCGCTTGAGTGAGATCGATTCCGGGCGCGCAGGCGCGAGCGGAGCGTGATCTTCGTCGATGCGAATGTGCCGATGTATCTGGTCGGCGCGGAGCATCCACACAAGGCCGACGCGCAGAGGCTGATCGAACGGTTCATTCGCGAACAGCGGCGACTGGTCACGAGTAGCGAGGTCTTCCAGGAGATCCTTCACCGTTTCGTCTCAATCAACCGACGCGACAGGATTGAGCTCGCCTTCGAGACCCTGGAGGGCCTGGTTGAGGAGGTGTTCGCGGTCGAGCCGGCCGATGTGTTCGCCGCCAAGGACCTGATCCATTCCAACCAGCTGTTGTCGGCGCGGGATGCGCTGCACACTGCGGTGATGCGCCGCTGCGAATTAGCCGAGATCGTGAGCTTCGATCGAGGGTTCGACACGGTGGCTGGCATTACGCGGTGGGCGTAGCCTCAGAATTCCACGCGCCCCGGCACGGGTCCGGTCGGCGGGGGCTGCTCGAGTAGGCCGCGCGGCGCGGTTTCGGTTCTGCGCGAGAAGAACTCTTTGAAGAAGGGGCGTGAGGCGAGCATGATGACGGCGCCGAGCAGCATCCCGCCGATGCCGAACCACAGCGGCAGCGTGATGCCGAGCAGCGGCTGCGATGAGACGTTTTCGGTGTGCCCGTAGAAGAACGCCGCCTTCACCCCGATCCCGAACAGCATCAGCCCGCCGATCAACGGACCGAGGCCGAGCAGCAGGAAGTTGCGCACGCTTTCGAGGAGGTCGTGGCGGTAGTACCAGCCGCAGGCGACGCCGGTGAAGCCGTAGTAGAAGCAGATCGGGAAGCCGATCGCAAGGAGCGAGTCTTCGAGCACGCTGTTGGAGAGCAACAGCAGCACGACCGTGATGATGATCGAGAGCAGGCCGAAGCCGAGTGTCGAGACGGTCGGGGTCAGGTAGCGTTTGTGCACGCGCGCGAGCAGGCTAGTGACGGCTTTCCAGTGCGCCATCGAGAGCGTCGTGCGCGCGGTCGGCAGGATCGTCGTCTGCGTCGAGGCCGACGCCGAGGTGAGCACCGCGACGATCAGCAGCTTGTTGAGCGTGCTGCCGAGCACTCCCGAGCCGAGCGCGTTGAGGACGTCTTCCTGGTTGGATTCGTTAGTGAGGAAGCCCACGCCGTGGAAGGACTGCGCGGCCGCGGTGACGACGACGTAGATCAGCACGAGCAGGATCGTCGACATGATCGCGGCCTTGCCGGGGCCCTCGGCGGGGTCCTCGGACTCCTCGTTGACCGACACCCCGGAGTCCCACCCCCAGTAGATGAAGACCGCGAGCAGCAGCGCGACGACGAGGTTGGAGAAGCTCATCGCGAACGGGTTGATCCAGTCGAGCGAGGGCTTGATCGAGCCGGCGGGGGGATGGCTGCCGTAGACCTTGACGAAGGCGACGACCGCGAACAGGCCGAGGATGAAGATCTCGGCGCTGAGCAGGAACTGCTGGATGCGCGCGGAGAGCTCGATGCCGCGGTAGCAGACCCAGGTCATGATCGCGATCCACAGCACTGCGGCGATGACGATCGCGGCTTTGGTGTTGCCGAGTTCGGTGAAGCCGAAGAGCTTGAACGTGTAGATCGCCGCGATGTCCGCCAGTGAGGCCATCACGATCACGTCGGAGAGGAAGATCGCCCAGCCGTTCATCCAGCCCGTCATCGGTCCGAATGCGCGCGTGACCCACGCGAACGTCGTGCCCGCGTCGGGGTCGGCGCGGTTGAAGTATTTGTAGGCGGAGGCGACGAGCAGCATCGGGATGAACGCCACGAGCATCACCGCCGGCGCGTGCACGCCGACGCCCTTCACGGCGACGATGAAGCCCAGCGTCGCCGCGAGCGAGTACGCGGGCGCCGTCGAGGCGACGCCGATCACGATGTTCGAGAGGTACCCGATCGCGTTCTTCTTGAGGCCCTTGTCCATCACGCCCGAGGACTCCGGGGCGCCGGATGCGGCAACGTCGACAGTGGCCATCTTCTCTCCCTTGTCGCCTCTATACCCCCGCCGCTGCTCGTGGGGTGTTGTGGCAAACGCTACGACCCGTGCGCCACAGGTACAAGGTGCGCGATTCCCAAAGATTGGGGTCGCAGTTGTACGTATCGTACAATGACCACATACCCTGTTGAACTTGGCGCGCATTGATACTTGCATCTGGGCGCAGTACCGTTGTCCCGAGTGTCTAGCCACACCGCGTGAAAGTCTCGATCGAGGAGGACGATGAAGATGGCGACCCGCCTGAGCGACCCGATCGTTGCGAGCGCGTCGACGGCGGCCGGTGGGGGTGACCTGCAGGAGCTCGCGCGGCGGCACCTGTGGATGCACTTCACGCGCATGGGCGCTTACGCGGACCACGAGGTGCCGGTGATCGTGCGCGGCGAGGGCTGCTACGTCTACGACGAGCACGGCAAGCGCTATCTCGACGGGCTCTCGGCGCTGTTCTGCGTGAACATCGGCCACGGCCGCAGCGAGCCCGGCGAGGCCGCGGCGCGGCAGTCGGCGGAGCTCGGCTTCTACACGAACTGGAGCTACGCGCACCCGCGCTCGATCGAGCTGGCGGCAAAGATCGCGGCGCTCGCGCCGGGCAACCTGAACCGCGTGTTCTTCACATCCGGCGGCTCGGAGGCGGTCGAGACCGCGTGGAAGCTCGCGAAGGCCTACCACTCCGCGCGCGGCGAAGCGGGCCGCTTCAAGCTGATCGCGCGCAACCTCGCCTACCACGGGACCTCGATGGGCGCGCTCACCGCGACGGGGCTGCCCGCGCTGCGCGCGCCGTTCGAGCCACTGACGCCGGGCGGGCACCACGTACCGAACACGAACTCCTATCGATGGAAAGAGGACCGCGATCCGCTGTGGGCGGCGGACGCGATCGAGGAGGCGATCGTGTTCGAGGGGCCGGAGACCGTCGCGGCGGTGATCCTCGAGCCGGTGCAGAATAGCGGCGGCTGCTTCGTGCCGCAGGACGGCTACTTCCAGCGCGTGCGCGAGATCTGCGACCGCCACGGCGTGCTGCTGATCTCCGACGAGGTGATCTGCTCGTGGGGGCGCCTCGGGCACTGGTTCGGCTGCGAGCGCTTCGGCTACCAGCCGGACATCCTCACGACCGCGAAGGGCATCACCTCCGCGTACGCCCCGATGGGCGCGACGATCGCGGGCGATCACATCGCCGAGCCGTTCCTGCACGGGAAGGCGGTCTTCAACCACGGCTTCACCTTCGGCGGGCACCCCGTCGCGAGCGCGGTGGCGCTCGCGAACATCGAGATCATGGAGCGCGAGGATCTCTGCGCGCACGTGCGCGAGCAGGAGCCCGCGCTGCGCGGGATGCTCGACGGCTTGCGCGATCTGCCGATTGTCGGCGACGTGCGCGGCGCCGGCTACTTCCAGGCGATCGAGCTCGTCAAGGACCGCGACACCAAGGCGACGTTCGACGCGCGCGAGTCCGAGGAGCTGCTGCGCGGGTTCCTCTCCGGCGAGCTCTACCGGCGCGGGCTGATCTGCCGCACCGACGATCGCGGCGAGCCCGTGATCCAGCTCTCGCCGCCGCTGATCGCGGGACCCGACCAGTTCGAGGAGATCGAGGCGATCCTGCGCCCCGTCCTCACCGAGGCCTGGGAGCGCGTCGTCGCGCGGGGGTGAGACGTGTGAGGGGGGCCGAACAGCCACTGGTTGCGCGTGCCGGAAGTCGCCCGGGGGTGGGGCGATGCTGACGCTGGAGGGTCTCGTGACGGAGCTCGGGCTTGACCTCGCGAGCGGGCAGGACGCGGCGGGTCGCCACGTCCGCTGGGTGCATAGCACGGAGCTGCTCGATCCGACCCCGTGGCTGCGCGGGGGCGAGCTGCTGCTGACGACCGGCCTGCAGCTCGACAGCGCACAGTCCCAGCGCGAGCTGATCGAGCGCCTCGCCGAGCACAAGATCGGAGGGCTCGGGTTCGGGACGGGCTTCACCCACAAACGCCTGCCGGCGGCGCTGCTCGCGGAGGCGCAGCGGCGCTCGTTCCCGCTGTTCGAGGTCCCGTACGAGCTGCCGTTCATCGCGATCACCGAGCGCGTCTTCGCGCAGCTGCTCGACGAGCGCTACGAAATGCTGCAGCGCAGCATGGCGGGCGACGTGCTCGCGGACGCGCTGACGGGACGCCTGTATCCGGAGGAGCTGCAGACGCGCCTGCGCCCGTTCGGGATCGGCGAGCAGGCGGCGGTGCTCGCGTTCGTGGTGCCCGATCCGGCGGTCGCGGCGCCGCTGGTCGAGCGCGCGCTGGCGCGGGAGTCGATCGCGGGCAGCCTCGTGGCGATCCGCGCGGGCCTGCTGTGCGCGGTCGTCGACGCCGCTGGCGGCCTCGACCCGATCGCGCTTGCGCGGCGCATCCGCGGCGAGCTCGTCAAGCGCGTCGGCGAGGTGCGCGCGAGCGCGAGCCGCGTCGCGCCGACGCACTCGCTGCGCCTCAGCTTCCACGAGGCGCGCTGTGCGCTGGAGGCGGTACGCCTGCAGAACGGCAACGGCGGCGGCGAGGTCGTTGCCTCCTACGCGGACCTCGGCGCGTTTCAGCTGCTGCTCTCGCTGCAGGACGACGACGCGCTGCTCTCTTACTGCCGCGGCGTGCTCGGCCCCGTCGAAGCGGGCGAGGGCGAGTACGGCGACGAGCTGCTGCGTTCGCTCGACGTCTTCATCGAGCACAACGGCCACTGGGAGAAGGCCGCGAACGCGCTCTACTGCCACCGCCACACGCTGCGCTACCGCATCCGCCGCGTCGAGCAGCTCACAGGTCGCGACTTCTCCAACGCCCGCGACCGCATCGAGTTCTGGTTGGCCCTGCGCGGAAGGGAGCTGGCGCGATGATCGTCGGCGTGCCGAGTGAGGTCAAGCGGGACGAGTATCGCGTGGCGATCACGCCGGCGGGCGTGCGCGAGCTCTGCGTGCGGGGACACGAGGTGCTGCTGCAGGCCGGCGCGGGATTGGGCAGCGCGCTGGATGACGAGCGCTTCGTCGCGCAGGGCGCGCGGATCGCGCCGGACGCGGCGGCGGTGTTCGCGCAGGCGGACCTGATCCTCAAGGTCAAGGAGCCCCAGCCGCAGGAGGTCGGGCTGCTGCGCGAGGGGCAGACGCTGTTCACCTACCTGCACCTCGCGGCCGAGCCGGAGCTCACGCGCGGGCTGCAGGCGTCGGGCGCGACGTGCATCGCGTATGAGACGGTCGAGGACGAGCGCGGGCGCCTGCCCCTGCTGGCGCCGATGAGCGAGGTCGCGGGCAAGCTCGCGACGCAGGCCGGGGCGTTCATGCTGGAGAAGCCGCTCGGCGGCCGCGGCATCCTGCTCGGCGGCGTGCCGGGCGTGGCGGCGGCGACGGTGCTCGTGATCGGCGGCGGCGTCGTGGGCGCGAACGCGGCGTTCATCGCGATCGGGATGCAGGCCGACGTGTTCGTCTTCGACCGCTCGATCGACCGCTTGCGCGAGCTGGAAGTCGCGTTCGGGGGCCGCGCCTCGACGGTCTTCTCCTCGACGCTCGCGATCGAGGAGATGCTGCCCGCGGCGGACCTCGTGATCGGCGCGGTGCTCGTCCACGGCGGGCGCGCACCGCACGTGATCACGCGCGCGCAGCTGGGCCTGATGCGCCGCCACGCGGTGCTCGTCGACGTCTCGATCGACCAGGGCGGCTGCTTTGAGACCTCGCATCCGACGACCCACTCCGACCCGACGTTCGAGGTCGCGGGGATCACGCACTACTGCGTCGCGAACATGCCCGGCGCGGTGCCGATCACCTCGACGTACGCGCTGACGAACGCGACGCTGCCCTACGTGATCGCGCTCGCCGAGCGGGGGGTCGCGGAGGCGCTCGAGCACGACCCGGGGCTGCGCCTGGGTCTGAACGTGCGCGACGGGGAGATCACGCACCCCGCGGTCGCACAGGCCCTCGAAAGCCCCGTCCACTGATACCCGAGGAGGAGACCGGATGGCCACGACGCTAGGCACTCTCAGCAATTTCGTGAACGGCGAGCGGGCGGCTTCGGAGGGCGAGACCGAAGCGATCCTCAACCCCGCGACCGGCGAGGAGCTCGCGCGGGCGCACAACTCGACGCCCGCGGACGTCGAGTGCGCGGTGCGCGCCGCGCGCGTGGCGTTCGACGCCTGGTCGCAGACGACGCCCGCGCAGCGCGCCGCGGCGCTGCTCGCGTTGGCGGACGCGATCGAGGAGCACGGCGATGAGCTCGCGCGGCTGGAGGCGCTGAACGCGGGCAAGCCGCTGAGCGCGGTCGCGCGCGACGAGATCCCGGCGATGGCGGACAACCTGCGCTTCTTCGCGGGCGCCGCGCGCTGCCTGGAGGGCCGCGCCGCGGGCGAGTACCTGGAGGGCTACACCTCGTTCACGCGCCGCGAGGCGGTCGGCGTGATCGGGCAGATCACGCCGTGGAACTACCCGCTGATGATGGCCATCTGGAAGCTCGCGCCCGCGCTCGCGGCCGGCAACACGATCGTGCTGAAGCCGGCCGAGACGACGCCGATCACGACGGTGCGCCTCGCGGAGCTCGCCGCGGAGATCCTGCCGAAGGGCGTGCTGAACGTCGTGACCGGCCGCGGCGAGCCGACGGGGCAGGCGCTGATCTCGCACCCCGAGGTCGACATGGTCTCGCTGACGGGGTCGGTCGATACCGGCAAGCACATCGCGCGCACCGCGGCGGACTCGCTCAAGCGCGTGCACCTCGAGCTCGGGGGCAAGGCGCCCGTGGTCGTCTTCGACGACGTCGCGCTGGAGAGCGCGCTGGAGACGATCGCGGGCACCGGCTACTACAACGCCGGTCAGGATTGCACCGCCGCAACGCGCGTGCTCGCGGGCGCGGGCGTCTACGACGACGTTGTCGCGGGCCTCGCCGCGCAGGCGCAGGGGTTGGTGATCGGTGACACGCTCGACCCCGCGACGACACTCGGACCGCTCAACTCCGCGCGCCAGCGCGAGCGCGTGCAGGGCTTCCTGCAGCGCCGCCCCGACCACACCGAGGTCGTCACCGGCGGCGCGGAGCCCGCGCGGCCCGGCTTCTACCTCGAGCCGACCGTGATCGCGGGTGTGGAGCAGTCGGATGAGCTGATCCAAAAGGAGATCTTCGGTCCCGTGATCACTGTTCAGCGCTTTAGCGACGAGGCGCAGGCGATCGCGTGGGCGAACGCGACGCGCTACGGCCTCGCCTCCTCGGTCTGGACCCGCGACGTCGGCCGCGCGCTACGCGTCTCGAAGGCGCTGCGCTTCGGCTGCGTCTGGATCAACGACCACATCCCGCTCGTCTCCGAGATGCCCCACGGGGGGTTCAAGGAGTCGGGGTACGGCAAGGACCTGAGCGTGTATTCGCTGGAGGACTACACGGTCGTCAAGCACGTGATGGCGAATCTCGGGTGACTGGGCGGGATCGGGGTGAGGCCCGCGCCATCACTAACTACCGCCGCATACAATTGTCAGTCTGATTAATCTGATAAGATGGTCCCATGGTACGTATGACGGCCACCGAGGTCTCCCGCAATTTCTCATCCGTCCTCAATCTCGTGGATTCGGGCGAGGAGATCGAGATCGTTCGAAACGGCAGCCCGATCGCAGAGCTTCGCCGTTCCACGCAGCCGCGCCGGATCTCGGGTTCGGCATTCAGGAGATTGATGGAACGTCTCCCCGCCCTGGACGAGGACTTCGCGCGCGACGTCGAAGATGCCCGGAGCGCCTTTGGGCCACCTGTGAGTAAGTGGCCGTCCAGCTGATCGATACATCGGTTCTGATCGATGTACAGCGAGGTGCGCTGCCCCTGGAACCGCTCGTGACCGAGGGCAAAGTGATTAGCGTCATCTCGGTCAGCGAGTTGCTACACGGCGTGCATCGCGCCGACAACGCATCTCGCAGGCTCAGACGTGAGGCGGTGGTCGAGCAGATCCTCGGCGCGGTCGAGCAGGTTCCAATTGACTCTGAAGTCGCCCGGGTCCACGCCAGCGTCTGGGCGGGCCTCCAAGACTCAGGGGAAATCATCCAAGCGCACGATCTGTGGATCGCGGCGACGGCGCTGACGCATGGATTACAGCTTGTCACCACCAACGTTCGACATTTCGAGCGAGTGCCGGGCCTGTCGCTGCTAGCGATGCGATCGTCGCAGAGCAGCTAGCGCTCCGTGCTGCCGGGCGGCTGGGTCTCCGCCCCGCACCTCGCGCCACTGCGCGCGTGATGATTCGCCCAGGATGGTCTTCTGGGCGTACAGCCGCCGATCGGCGATCTGCAGCGCCTCGGTGGGATCGCGCGCCTCCCGCCCCAGCAGCACCTCGCCGTAGCACGCGCCGATCGTGAAGTCCTCGCCGCGCTCCAGCAGCGCGCCCGCCAGCTCGGCGGCGATCCCGTGTGGCTCGCCGGTGAGCTCCACGAGCGCGCAGAACTCGTCGCCGCCGAGCCGATAGGCGCAGCCGGTGCTGCTACCGCTACCGCTACCGCCGCTGCTGCTGCCACCGACGCCGCCGGCGCCACCACTGCCGCCACCATCACTGGCGCCCGCGGCGCGCTCCGCGAGCCTGCGCGCGAGACGCGCCAGCATCGCGTCGCCCGCGGGGTGGCCGAAGGTGTCGTTGTAGTGCTTGAAGCCGTTGAGGTCGAAGAGCAGCATCAGCTGCGGCTGCGACGGGGTCGCGCGCGCCGCCGCTCGCGTGAGGTCCGCGAGCAGCGCACGCCGATTGGGCAAGCCCGTGAGCGCGTCGCGATTGGCCAGCTCCGCGCTCGTCGCGACCAGGCGCAGGTTCTCGCTCGCGCTCGCCAGCAGCCGCGCCAGCACCGTCACGAGCGTCGCCGCGGCGAGCCACGTCGAGGCGCCCGCGATGCCTTGGATGCTGCCGTAGACGAGGACGCCGATCGCGATCAGTCCGCACGCGACCGGGGCCGCCATGATCGCGACCAGCGAGGGGCGCTCGTGCACGCTCTCGCGGTCCGGCTGCCACGCCGCGAACGCGAGGATCGCCGCCGAGAGCAGCCACAGCGAGTCCAGCGGCGTCCCGACCGTGTAGCCGCCGTGGGCTTCCTGGAACAGGTACACGCCGTCCGCGCCCGCCATCAGCAGGAACCCGAGCGCGATCACGAGGAACGATCGGTACACGCGCCAGCCGCCGAGCGCGAGCATCGTGACGACGACGCCGACCAGCAGCACGTCCGCGAGGGGGTAGGCGACCGCGAGCGCCGTGCGCACGCCGCCGCCCTTCGGAGCGAGGAAGCCCGGCGTCGCGAGTGCCGCCGCTCCGAGCGCGCCGATCGCGAGCGCGCCGATCAGCCCGTCGAGCCACATGCTCACGTGGAAGTGGCGCACGTGGCGGCGGCCCAGCAGCACGATCGCGATGTACGCACCGAGGTAGAGGCACAGGTAGAGCGCGTTCTGCACCGTCGGCGCGAGCGATTCGCTGATCGAGGCCAGGATTTCGCCGGCCGCGTCGCAGCTCAGGCCGACCCCGAGCAGGAGCCACGCGACCCGCGCCGAGCCGCCGCGCCGGACGCCGCGCGCGAGGCACAGCGCCGCGCAGCCGACCATCACCGCGTCGTAGACCCACACGTCGAAGAACGTCGCCGCGCCGCCGCCGCCGAACCCCGCGAGGCTGTGCGCGAGGTGCGCCGCGATCAGCGCGAACAGCGCGCCCAGCGCGATCCGGATTCCGGCCGGCGCCTCGACGCGGGGCAGCAGACGGCTGCGAGGGCTCATCTACTTGGTATCGGCGTAGCGCGCCGATAGATTGAGGCGCCTGCCGCCGCCGCTGCTCGCTCGCGCGCCTCGCGTCAGAGGCGACCCGCGCCCCTCACCTCCTGCTCGTCAACACCACTTTCGCCCCGCGGTTCGGCGGGTAGGTGACGAAGCGCCGCCGCGGGCGCTCGGGCTTCTGATCGGGCGCCTCGAGCTCGCACTGCGCGAAGACGTGGCGCAGGATGACCTTCATCTCGAGCGTCGCGAAGGCCGCGCCGATGCAGCGGCGCGTGCCGCCGCCGAACGGCAGCCAGGTGTAGGTGTCGGGCGCATCTTCCATGAAGCGCTCGGGGCGGAACACGTCGGGTGCGGGGTAGAGGTCGGGCCGGCTGTGCGTGAGGATCATCGAGCACGTCAGCAGCGTCCCGGCGGGGACGGTGTAGTCGCCGATCGGGAACGGCACGTTGACCCGACGCGCGACGAGCGGCACGACGGGTCGCAGTCGCAGGCCCTCCTTGATGAGGCAGTCCAGATAGCGATCGTCGTCCTCGGCGACCGCGGTGCGCAGGCGGGCGTGGACGTCCGGCGTGCGCAGCACGCGCTCAAAGATCCACGCCAAACCGGTCGCCGTCGTCTCGTGACCGGCGAGCAGCAGCGTGACGAGCTGGTCGCGCAGCTCCTCGTCGGTCATCGCCTCGCCGTGCTCGTCGCGCGCTTGCAGCAGCATCGAGAGGATGTCCTCGTGCTCGGCGAGCCGCGGGTCCGCGCGCTTGCGGGCGATCTCGTCGAAGAGGATCTCATCGACGCGCTCGCGCAGCGCGACGAAGCGCCGCCACGGGCTGCGCGCGCCCATGTCGCGCTGCAGGAACGGCCACAGCAGCGCGGGGGAGTTCAGGAGCTTCGGCAGCAGGCGCTCGAGCTCCGCGCCGCGCGCGGCGTCTTCGATGCCGAGCACCGCGCGCAGGATTACGCGCAGCGTGATCCGCTGCATCGAGGTGTGCGCCGAGAACGGCTCGCCGAGCGGCCAGCGCGCGATCTCCTCGTCGGCGATCTCACCGATCAGGTCCGCGTAGACGCCCATGCGCTCGCCGTGGAACGGCGGCAGCATCAGTTTGCGGCGGTTCAGGTGGCGCTTGCCGTCGAGCAGCAGCACCGACTCGGGCCCCGCGACGGGCTGCATCACGACGTTGCCTTCCCCCGCGCGCAGCTGGTCGGGATCGCTCGTGAATACGCGCTTGATCTCCGCCGGGTCCGCGATCACGACGAGGAAGCCCACCGGCCAGATGCGCAGCGAGAAGATGTCGCCGTAGCGGCGCCGGCAGCGCGCGAGCAGGTCGTGTTCGGCCAGCAGCCAGTACGAGCCGAGGAGGTGCCGGGGGACGTTGGGGCCGGGTGGGGCCTGGGAGATGTCGGCGGGCGGGGCCTGCGGTTCGCGCGGTGGGACCTCGCGCCAGCGCGACGGACGGCGCGCGGGCGCGGTCGGGAGTGCGGATGCCGCGGTGTGCGTCGGCATCGCCGGGGGCATGGCGGTAGGTGTGGAGGTGTCGGTGGGTGTGGGCGTGGGTGTGGGTGTGGCGGTAGGCGTGGGGGCGGTTGTGGCGGCGGGCGCTTCGGTGCTCATGTGGGCTCCTTGGATCGGAGGGTCATGCCGTCCTCGATGAGGGCCGCGATCAGCCCGAAGAGTTCCTCGGGGACCGCGTCGGGCTCGGTGAGCTGCTGAATCGAAAGTCCGTCGACGAGCGCGATCAGCGCCGTCGCGAGATCCTCCGCGGGCATCGCCAGCGGTACGCCGATCGTCTCGTGGCGCAGGCGCACCGCGGCGGCGATCTCCTCGCGCAGCCGCGCGTTGCGCTGCGCGTAGCGCGCCGCGACCTTCGGATCGCGCACCGCGAGCGCCGAGTACTCGTGGAATAGCAGCACGAGGTCGCGCGCGTCGGTGAGCACGGCGGAGAGCTCGCGGCTGACGTGCCCGGTGCGCTCCAACTCCTTCGGCTGCGAGGCCGCGGCCGCGATCAGCGCGCGCAGCTGCTCGTCGAGCTCGTCGAGCAGCGCGAAGAACAGCTCCTCCTTGCTCGCGAAGCTCCAGTAGAGCGCGCCCTTCGAGAAGCCCGCCTCGGCCGCGATCTCGCTCATCGACGCGCCGTGATAGCCGGCGCGGGCGAACACGCGCGCGGCCGCCGCGAGGAGCTGCTCGCGCGAGCTCGCGTCGCCGGGCTGGGGTTTCGCGGTGGTCCGGCGGCGGTCTAGCTTGGGGGGTGGGGGTGCCTTGGGAGGTGGGGGCGCCGGCATCGTTCCCCGAGTTTATACCGACCGGTCGGTATGGTGTCAAGGCGGGAGCGCGGACTAGCATGAAGGAACGATGCTCCGCGTTACCAGCGTGCGGTCATGCGCGCGCGAGGCCGGCGTGCCCACGCCGGAACTCATCCGCTACTCGAGCCCCGCAAGGAAGTTGCGCAGCAGGGGGTCGGTGATCTGCCAGCTGCGAGGTTGGGTCTGCTCGACGACGCCGGCGTCGCGCAGGGCATGCAGGGTATCGCTGGCGACTTTTGCGTTCAGGCCCTGATAGGGCTGGCTGCCGAGCGCAACGCGGACGGCGATCCGCTGGGCGTGGCGGCCGAGGGCGCGGATTCGCGCGAGCATTTGTTCGTGCTTCGGCAGGTCAGCAACTTGGGCCGCGGCAATCCCGGCGCTGACGTGGGTCTCGGTGAGCTTGTGGGTCTCGTCGACAAGCGAGCTCTCGTGGGTCCAGCGGGCGATCAGCATGGTCGTGCGCGGATGACCGTCACCGGCCGCGATCAGCCGCTCAAGTGCGGCGCTTACGATGGTGCAGTCGTCCTCGGCGAGGCGCTCGACGATTCCCACTCGCCAGGACTCGGGAGCGATCGGGGCGAGGGGGTAGAAGGAGCCGAACTGGCTGAGCCCGCGCTCCTCTGGGACGAAGAGGTCACGCATGAGGTGCTCGATCGACCCGGCGAACAGGAAGCTCACCGCAGGGGAACGCTGGAAGATCGCGCGCATGCGCTTGGTCAGGCGGTCGGGGTCGCCGAAAGGACGCCGCGGCGAGACGATCTCCTGGAACTCGTCGAGGAAGAGGATGACCCGCTTGCCGTCGGCGGTGGCGATCCGTTGCGGTAGCTCCAGCGCGTAGGTCAGGTAGCGCTCGGGGTCATTGCTCGCGAGACCCGGACGAAAAGCCAACTCGAGGTCATCGCCGAGCTCCGCGCGAGCCCGCACGGTGGCGGTGAGCGCAGCGGCGTCAGCGAGCTGTCGACCCGCGCGGCGCGCCCGCAGCGCGATCCGCGCGAGCGATCCGCGGTTGGCGATCGTCGCCAGTGCGAGATGCTCCGCGAAGTCGGCGGCGTCGGCGAGTCGGAACAGATCGACTGCAGCTACGTAATGGCCGTCGTCGGCGAGGCGCGTGAGTGCGGCATCGCAGACGGTCGTCTTGCCCGTTCGTCGCGGACCGGCGATGATCAGGTTGCCGCCACCACCGAGAGAGCCGGCGACTGCTGCCACCTCGTTCTGGCGGCCGATCATCCGCGCGGGCGGGATCGGCGTGTCGGTTGGGAAGAGTGCTGAGCTGCCGAGTCGCTTATTCCCCATCAGGGAATATGATATTACCAGGTTGGGAATAAGGCTCGAGCGTACTTGCTACGCCCGCCGCCCGAGCACCTGAAAGATCGACGTGAAGCCCGTCGCGAACCCGTTCCGCGCGGCACGCAGATAGAGCCGCCAAACCCGCACGCGCTCGCCACCCGCCAACCGTTCGGCCTCGGCGCGGTTGGCGTCGAGCCGCTCGATCCACTCGCTGAGCGTGTCGATGTAGTCCTGGCGCATGCCCTCGGCGTGCAGCGGCTCGATACCGGCGCGCTCGAGCGCGAGCGCGATGCGCGAGACGTGCAGCGGCGCCGCGTCGGGGAAGACGTAGCGCTCGGAGAACGGCCCGGCCTCGGCGTCGCTGTGGCGCAGGCGCGCGATGCCGTGGTTGAGCAGCAGGCCGCCGGGCTCCAGCAGCCCCGCGAGTTGGCGCGCGTAGAGGTCGATCTGGTTGGCGCCGACGTGCTCGACCATGCCGATGCTCGCGATCGCGTCGTAGCGCTCGCTGGCCGAAACGGGGATGCTCGCCGAAGGCGAGTGTCTCCCGGCTTCGGTCGCGCCGAGATCGCGGTAGTCGGCGACGCGGATCTCCACGCGATCCTGCAGTCCGGCCGCGGCGACGCGACGACGCGCGAGCTCGGCCTGGGAGGGGGAGAGGGTGATCCCAACCGACTGCACCCCGTGGTGGGTCGCGGCGTGAATCACGAAGCTGCCCCACCCGCAGCCCACGTCCAGGATGCGCTGACCCTCGCGCAGGCCGAGCTTGCGGCAGACCAGCTCGCGTTTGGCCTCCTGCGCCTGCTCCAGCGTGGGGAGCTTGCGCTCGGCTCGATCGGCGCGCGGGAGCGTCCCCCACGTTTCCCCCGGCGCGTCGAGCGCGCGCGAAAACAGCGCGCAGCTGTACGTCATCGACTCGTCGAGGAAGAGCGCGAAGAACTCGTTCGAGACGTCGTAGTGGTGGCGCACCGCGCGCGCGTCGCGCTCGCGGCTGTGGCGGCGGCCGCGCGGGCGCAGCTCGCTCGCGGGGATCTTGGGGGGACGCGTGAGCCCGCACGCGCGTACCGCGGCGAGCATCAGACGCGCGCGTGTCGCAGCGTCGATCGGCGGTGCGCTGAAGCCGTCGAGCAGGCCGATCACGCGGTCGAGGTCGTCGGCTTCGAGGACTCCCGCGGCGTACGCGCGGCCGAGGCCGAGTTGTCCCGGCGCGCGCAGCAGGTGCGCGATCGCCGCCGGCGCGCGCACCGTGAAGACGGGGCCGCCATCAGCGGTAGCGGCAAGCTCCGTGCCGTCCCAGAAGCGCACCGCGAACGGGCGCTCGGGCAGCGCCTGCGCCAGCTCGCGGCGCAGCGGCTCAGACGTTCTCAAGGGCATCTCAACTGGACAGGCTAGGGGGACCGTTGATACTTTGCCGGCTGGCGCCATGAGCTCTTCCCTGCTGACCGCCGATCCAACCGTCGACGTCCCGGGGCCGGATGACATCCAGCCGGTCGCCAACGAGACGCGCGACCGGATCATCACGGCGTTTGTCACGCTCGCGCCGATCGCCGCGCTCGGCTTCGTCGCGTGGCAGCTCTGGGACGGGCTGCTGCATCGCTCGGACCTGATCGTGTTCGCGATCATGTACATCCTCACGGGCCTCGGGATCACCGCCGGCTTTCACCGCCTCTTCACGCACCGCTCGTTCAAGACCTCGCGCGCGCTGCGCTTCGTGTTTGCGGTGCTCGGCTCCGCCGCGATCGAGGGTCCGGTGATCTCGTGGGTTGCCGACCACCGCAAGCATCATGCTTTCTCTGACCGCGAGGGCGACCCGCACAGCCCCCACGTCGACCACGGTGTCGGTTGGCGTGGGGCGCTGCGCGGCTTGGCGCACGCCCACCTCGGTTGGCTGTTCGTCCACACCCAGCGCGGCTCGCGCGAGCGCTACGCCCCGGACCTGCTCGCCGACCCCGTCGTTGCGCTCGTCGACCGCACGTTCCTCGTCTGGGCGCTCGGCGGACTCGCCGTCGCCTTCGCGCTCGGCTACGCGATCGGCGGCACCTGGCGCGCCGGCCTCACCGGGCTGCTGTGGGGCGGGGCGGTGCGGATGCTCGTCCTGCACCACATGACCTACTCGATCAACTCCCTCTGCCACTTCTTCGGGCGCCGCGACTACGCCACCGAGGATCACTCGCGCAACCTCCTCTGGCTCGCGCTGCCGACGTTCGGCGAGGCGTGGCACAACAACCACCACGCCTTCCCAACCTCCGCGAGTCACGGGCTGAGCTGGCGCCAGCCCGACCCCTCGGCGCTGGTGATTCGCTTGCTTGCGAGCGTCGGGCTTGTCTGGGACGTCGTCAGCGTCGACGAGGAGCGCCGCGGCCGCAAGCGCTGCCCGGCGATCTGACGTCGATTGCGGCCGCAAGCGCTACGCGGCAAGAAGATCGTCAATCGCCCGGGCCGCCCTCGCGCGGCCTACGCTTAGCCGCATGCTCTCGGCTTCCGTTCCCTCCGTCCGCGAGATCCTCGCCGGCCGGGCGGGGGAGGAGCTGCAGCTAAACGACCGCTACCTGAACCCGCAGATGGGCCGCATCCTGCGGACGCTTGGCTTCGACAAGACCTGGGTCGGCGGCGAGGGCGCGCACCTGATCGACGCCGAGGGGGAGCGCTATCTCGACCTCTTCGGTGGCTACGGCGTGTTCGCGATCGGTCGCAACCACCCCGACGCGATCGCGGCCATTCAGGACGTCATGGCGGCGCGCACCGGCAACCTGCCGCAGCTCGGCGTGACGCTGCTCAGCGGCGTGCTTGCCGAGCAGTTGCTCGCGCGGGCGCCCGCCAGCGTCGTCGCGATGGTGCCCGCGAACAGCGGCACCGAGGCGGTCGAGGCGGCGATCAAGATCGCGCGCGCCGCGACCGGCCGGCCGCGCATCCTCTACGCCGCGCACGCCTTCCACGGCCTCACGCTGGGATCGCTCTCGCTCAACGGCGACGAGATCTTCCGCGAGGGCTTCGGGCCGCTGCTGCCCGGCTGCGACGTCGTGCCCTTCGGCGACCTCGACGCGTTGGAGCGCGAGCTGCGGCGCGAGGACGTCGCGGCATTCATCGTCGAGCCGGTCCAGGGCAAGGGCGTGAACCTGCCGCCGGACGGCTACCTGCAGGGCGCGCAGCAACTCTGCCGCGACGCGGGCGCGCTGTTCGTCTGCGACGAGGTCCAGACCGGCCTCGGTCGTACCGGGCGGTTTTTCGCGTTGGAGCACTGGCGACTGCGCCCCGACATGGTCTGCGTCGCGAAGGCCCTCTCCGGCGGCCTCGTGCCGATCGGCGCCGTGCTCGTCTCGCGTGCCGCCTTCGACCGCGTCTTCGACGGGATGGAGCGCGCCGTGCGCCACGGCTCGACCTTCGGCGGCAACGACCTCGCCGCCGCCGCCGGGCTCGCGACGCTGCGGGTCATCGAACAGGAGGGCCTCGTCGAGCGCGCGCGGCGCATGGGGGAGCTGCTGCTCGAGCTCACGCGCCCGCTAGTCGAGCGCTACGAGGTCGTCCGCGACGTGCGCGGCCTCGGGCTCATGTGGGGCATCGAATTCGGCCCACCCGACGGCCGCGGCGCGCGCTCGCTGTGGAACGCGGTCGAGCGCGGCCAGCCCGGCCTCTTCTCGCAGCTCGTCACCGTCCCCCTCTTCCACGAGCACCGCATCTTCTGCCAGGTCGCCGGCCACCGCATGAATGTCATCAAGGCCCTCCCGCCGCTCGTCATCGAGGAGTCCGAGATCCGCCGCTTCGCCGCCGCGCTGGAGGAGGTAGTCGCACGCGCCGAGCGCCTGCCGTCGGCGCTGACGCGCTTCGGGGTTCGCGTGGCGCGGCAGGCGGTGGCGTCGCGCGGCTCATAGCGGAGCGCGCGCCTGATCACAGACGGCCGACCGTATCGTTAGCACTGCATGAGATGGCAATTGATGTCCCCCGCATCGAGCGGCTGCATGTACGTAACTATCGGGCTCTGCGCGATGTACGTCTTGACAAGCTCACGCCGCTGACCGTCCTACTCGGTCCCAACGGCAGCGGTAAGTCAACCTTGTTTGATGTCTTCGAATTCCTCGCCGAAGCCCTTCGTGGCGGATTGCGACCCGCCTGGGACAAACGTGGACGCCTACGCGAGCTTCGCAGCCGCGAGTCGTCCGGCCCGATCTCGTTTGAAATCAGCTATAGGGAGCGGCCGCAGACGCCCTTATTACCTACGGCCTACAAATAGATGAGGACGCAAGGGGCCGTCCGATCGTCCGTCGCGAGACGCTTCGTTGGAAGCGCGGAAGCTATGGACATCCGTTTAATTTCCTCGACTTTGCGGAGGGCTCTGGCCAAGTGATCTCCGGCGACCTTCCGGAGATCGCCGACCAGCGTCGCGATGCGACCTTGGCGTCAAGCGATCTTCTGGTGGTCTCGACTCTTGGCCAGCTGGCAGAGAATCCGCGGGTTGTTGCCCTACGCACATTCATAGAGGGTTGGTATCTCTCATATCTTTCATCGAATGATGCGCGCGGCATGCCGGACGCGGGTTCCATGGAAAGGTTGAGCCAGAGTGGCGATAATTTGTCGAACGTTGTTCAGTATCTGAGCGAGAATCACCCCGATCGGCTTAGACAGATTCTCCAGGTGCTTTCAGAACGCGTACCTCGCCTGGAGCGAGTTGCGGCAGAGCCGCTTGCCGACGGTCGGCTTCTACTGCTTATCAAGGATGCTCCGTTCCGCGAGCCGTTCCTGGCTCGTTTCGCGTCTGACGGGACGCTCAAGATGCTCGCTTATCTGGTGCTCCTCTACGACCCGGAACCGCAACCACTCGGCTGGCGATCCGTTGCGCAATTCGCATATCGAGCAGGTCGTTCGAGGCTGATGCATCTGGAGATCCTCGTCGAGGAGCCGTCAATGGCCGCGGCACTCGACACCCTCGTCCCGCGGATCGTTCCCAACCATACATGCGAAGTTCATACTTATCAGGGAAAGCCGGACTTGCTCGGAAAGCTTGATGCCCGTCTTCGTGCCTATGCGAGCATACGATCGAGCTGGCCCGATCGGCGTGTGGTGGTGGTAGTCGACCGGGATGCAGACGACTGCCCATCTTGAAGCAGCGCCTTCTGAACGCATGTGTCGCTAGCGGGTGTGATGCGCTGTGCCGCATCGCAATTGAGGAGCTGGAGGCATGGCGCTCATTCCAGGTCTTTCGGGATGGGCTTCGTCGAGTGGCATAGCGGTGAGCCGGACGATACACCCGCGGTCACGCGGGGTCCGAGCTCGCCACGCTCCCGGCGGGAGCGGTGCCCGAACAAGCCTCGGCAGCGCCCCAGCGGCTGACGTCCAGACCCGGACGCCGACGACCCCCGACGCGAGGCACGGAGGCCGAGCGCACACGCCGCGCGGGCCCCGCACCGACCCGCGCGGACGATCCCCAAGAACGAAAACCACAAGCCCAACCGGCACTCGAGCCCGCGGCGGCTACCCTGTCGGGCCGTGCTCGAACCCCGCAAGGACATCCGCAACGTCGCGATCGTCGCCCACGTCGACCACGGCAAGACCACGCTCGTCGACGCCATGCTCTGGCAGTCCGGCGCGTTCCGCGTCGGCCAGGACGTCAACGACCGCGTCATGGACTCGATGGACCTCGAGCGCGAGAAGGGCATCACGATCCTCGCCAAGAACACCTCGCTGCGCTACAGGGACGTCAAGCTCAACATCATCGACACGCCAGGCCACGCCGACTTCGGCGGCGAGGTCGAGCGTGGACTGACGATGGTCGACGGCGTCCTCTTGTTGGTGGACGCCTCCGAGGGGCCGCTCCCGCAAACTCGCTTCGTGCTGCGCAAGGCACTCGAGGCCCGCCTGCCCGTGATCCTCGTCGTCAACAAGGTCGACCGCCCCGACGCGCGCGTCGCCGAGGTCATCGACGAGGTCTACGAGCTGTTCCTCGATCTCGATGCCGACGAGAGCCAGATCGAGTTTCCGATCGTCTACTGCAACGCCAAGGCCGGCCGCGCCGCGCTGGAGTACGACGCGACGAAGAGCGGGGACGAGGTGATCCCCGAGGGCGATCTCTCGCCGCTGCTCGACCTGCTGCTCGAGCACATCCCCGCGCCCCAGCACGACCCCGAGCACCCCCTGCAGGCGCTCGTCACGAACCTCGACGCCTCGCCCTACGTCGGACGCCTCGCGCTCTGCCGCGTGCGCCACGGCCACATCCGCCGCGGCCAGCAGGTCGCCTGGTGCCGCGCCGACGGCACCATCGAGCGCGCGCAGATCTCCGAGCTCTACGTCACCGACGCCCTCGACCGCGTCGATGCCGAGGAGGCCGGGCCCGGTGAGATCATCGCGATCGCCGGCATCGCCGAGGTCACGATCGGCGAGACCCTCGCCGACCCCGAGGACCCCCGGCCACTGCCCGTCATCACCGTCGACGAGCCCTCGCTCTCGATCACGATCGGGATCAACACCTCGCCGCTCGCCGGCAAGGATGGGGGCAAGCTCACCGCGCGCCAGATCCGCAATCGTCTCGACCAGGAGCTCGTCGGCAACGTCTCCCTGCGCGTGCTCGACACCGACCGCCCCGAAGCCTGGGAGGTCCAGGGTCGCGGCGAGCTGCAGCTCGCGATCCTCGTCGAGATGATGCGTCGCGAAGGCTTCGAGCTCAACGTCGGGCAGCCCCGCGTGCTCGAGCGCACGATCGACGGCAAACGCCACGAGCCCGTCGAGCGCCTCGCGATCGACGTCCCCGAGGACTACGTCGGCGTCCTCACCCAGATGCTCGCCCTGCGCAAAGGCCGCATGGAGCACATGACCAACCACGGGACTGGGTGGGTCCGCATGGAGTACCTCGTGCCCGCCCGCGGCCTGATCGGCTTCCGCACCGAGTTCATCACCGAGACCCGCGGCACCGGCATGATGCACCACGTCTTCGACCGCTGGGAGCGCTGGGCCGGCGAGCTGCTCACCCGCACCACCGGCGTCCTCATCGCCGACCGCCGCGGCGCCACCGTCCAGTACGCGCTGATGAACCTCCAGGAGCGCGGCACCATGTTCGTCGGTCCCGGCGAGGAGGTCTACGAGGGCATGATCGTCGGCGAGAACTCCCGCACCGAGGACATCGACGTCAACCCCGTCAAGGAGAAGCACCTCACCAACATGCGCTCCTCCACCTCCGACGTCCTCGTCCGCCTGATCCCCCACCGCCAGCTCACACTCGAGGAGGCCATGGAGTTCGTCCGCGAGGACGAGTGCGTCGAGGTCACCCCCAAGGGCATCCGCATGCGCAAGGTCGAGCTCGGAAAGACCGAGCGCATGAAGGCCGCCCGCGTCAGACGCGGGAAATGAGCCGGCAGGCACGGCCCACAATGGTGGTTCGCGGGCGAGCGCGCCCGGCAGCATGAGCGCGATCGCCGCCAGCGGCCTGCGCAAGAGCTACGGCGAGATCGAAGCCGTGCGCGGCATCGACCTCACGATCGAGCCGGGCGAGACCGTCGCGCTGCTCGGGCCCAACGGCGCCGGCAAGTCGACCACGATCGACATGATCCTCGGCCTCGCCGAACCCGACGGCGGCACGATCTCCGTGCTCGGCGGCACACCCACCGCCGCGATCGACGCCGGGCAGGTCGGTGCGATGCTGCAGACCGGCGCGCTGATCCGCGACCTCTCCGTACGCGAGCTGATCGCGATGGTCGCCTCGCTCTACCCCGCGCCCCTCGCCGTCCAGGACGCGCTCGATCTGACCGGCCTCGCGGAGGTCTCCGAGCAGCGCACCCAGAAGCTCTCCGGCGGGCAGGCCCAGCGCGTGCGCTTCGCGATCGCGCTCGTCAGCAATCCCAAGCTGCTGATCCTCGACGAGCCCACCGTCGCGATGGACGTCGAGGGCCGCCGCTCCTTCTGGACCACGATGCGCGAGCTCGCCGCCCGCGGCAAGACGATCCTGTTCGCCACCCACTACCTCGAGGAGGCCGACGCCTACGCCGACCGCGCCGTGCTCATGGCGCACGGCGCCATCGTCGCCGACGGGCCGCCCACCGAGATCCGCGCGATGGTCGGCACCCGCACGATCCGCGCCACGCTGCCCGCCGCCGAGCTCGACGCGCTCGCCGCGCTGCCCGGCGTCAGCGGCGCCGAGCGCCGCGGCGAGGCCGTCGTCTTGAGCTGCAGCGACTCCGACGCCGCGATCCGCGCGCTGCTCGTCGCCCAGCCCGACGCGCGCGACATCGAGATCGCCGCCGCCGGGCTCGAGCAGGCGTTCCTGCAGCTGACCGCCGCCGCATGAACGCCGTGCTCTACACCCGCTTCGAGTTGCTGCGCACCTTCCGCAACACGCGCTTTCTCATCCTCTCGCTGGGGTTCCCCGTGATCTTGTACTTCACCATCGCCGGCTCAAACCGCCACGCTCACGTAGAGGGCATCTCGTTTCCGCTCTACTACATGGCCGGCATGGCCGCGTTTGGATCGATGAGCGCGATGCTCTCCAGCGGCGCCCGCATCTCCGCCGAGCGCGCCGTCGGCTGGAACCGCCAGCTGCGCATCAGCCCGCTCTCCACGCGCGCCTACTTCCGCGCGAAGATCCTCACCGCCTATCTGATGGCGCTGCTCAGCCTCCTCGTCCTCTTCGTCTGCGGCTCCTCGCTCGGCGTCAGCCTCGCCGCCGGCGAGTGGCTGAAGATGCTCGGCCTGATGCTCGTCGGTCTCATCCCCCTCGCCGCGCTCGGCATCCTGATCGGCCACCTCCTCACCCCCGACTCGATCGGCCCCGCGATGGGCGGTGGCGTCTCGCTGCTCGCGCTGTTCGGCGGCGCCTGGTTTCCCGTGAGCGGCACCCTGCGCGATATCGCCCAGTTCATCCCCTCCTACTGGCTCGTCCAGGCCAGCCACGTCGCGACCGGCGGACGCGCCTGGGATGCCAAGGCATGGGTCGTCATCGCCGCCTGGACGCTCGTCCTCACCGCCCTCGCGCGACGCGCGTACCGCAACGACACCGCGCGGGTGTAGACGCGAGTCTGCACGTCGCGCTCGATTGCGCCACGCCCCCGGGGCTCGATCGATCGCGCCACGCGCCGGAACGCACTTGTCTCGCGTCGCCGGCCCCGCGGCCCGCGATCAATAGCCCTCGGTCGCGTACGGGTTGAGGAACTGCCGCCGCCAGAACGCCGAGCGGTCGATCTTCGTCAGGCCCGCCCGATCGCAGACCTCGCCCCACTGCGTCTCGATCGTGTCGATCTGGTGGTCGACGATCTCGCGCGCGGCGGACTCCGAGAGGAGATAGGTCGATGCACGCGCCACGCAGCCCGCGACCTGGCTCAGCCGGTAGCCGCCCTCGCCGATCGCCATCAGCTGCGCCGTCTCGCCGCCCGCGCGCGGCTGCGGGCAGATGTCGTAAGCCGGGGTGAGGGTCAGCGCCGTCCCGTCCCAGAACGCGGCGTGGTTGCGCGCGTGGTCGTCGTTGTTGCCCGTCAGGATGTTGAACGCGATGCGCGCGAACAGCTCGCGCAGGGTCGCGCGCGGCTCGGCGAACCGCGCGCGGACACGCTGCGCCAGGTCCGCGTAGCTCGCGTAGCGCGCGCCCAGCTCGTCCAGGCCGAGGATCGTCAGCGCCGAGACCATCGCCCGGCGCCCCCCCGCCGGCGGCCGGTCGAAGCGATCGATCAGCAGCACGTCCTTGCCGAGCGCCTCCGTGAGCTCGACCGTCGCCACCTCCAGACCCGCGCGCCGCGCTAGCTCCATCGCTACGAACTCGCCCTTGACGATCGGGTAGGTGTCCGTCCGCGAGCCGAGCTTCGCGATCAGCCGGCGCTCGCCGTCGCGCAAGAGCGCCTTTGGCCGTGAGCCGCCGACCGAGCTGCCGTACAGCAGCGCCTGGTCGAGCTCCGGCGAGAGGGGGATGCCTCGCTCGACCCGCTCGGCGGACTCGGCAAGCTCCGCGAGCGCCGCGCCCGCGGTCCCGCGCGGCACGTAATCCGACGCCGACGCCTGGAAGTCCAGGGCGCCGATGCGGTCCGAGCCGGACTCCATGAGGTAGGTCAGGAGATCGAGATCGGTCGTGTCGAGCGCGCCGCGGCCAACCACGCGATTCAAGATCACCCGCCGGCCCCACGCGTCGGGCGCCGCGTCCGCAATGCAACCCGCCACCTCGCCGACCAACGGCGAGATCGGACCGCGGCGCAGCGGCAGCTCCGGCAGGTAGAGCGCGATCCGCTCCTCGCGCGCGAGATAGCTCTGGCCGTAGGTGAACGTGACGAGTGCTCCGTCGGCGTCCAAGCGTCCCGCCACCACCGGGTCGGTCGCGCCGGGAAGCCACACCCACACGAACGCATGTCGCGGCTCAGAAGGCATCGTCTACCTCCGCCGGCTTGCGCACCGCCTGGGGCAGCACCGCGAGGCGATCGTCGACCCGCGCCGCCTCCAGCACGCGGCGCGAGCGGTCCTCGTGGAACAGCGGTACGCCGAGGACGGCCGCGGCCTCGAACGCCACGCCCACTCCGACCGTCAGATCGCCGCGCTCGACCTTGCGCATCGTCACGTGCGTCACGCCGACCCGATCGGCCAGCTCCTGCAGGGTCCAGCGGCGCTCGCGTCGCGCCAGCCGGACACGCGTGCCGAGCAGCCGCGCGGCTTCGACCGTCGCGGGGGAGTATGTACGCACTCTTTTCATATAAGATAGTATACTTTATTCAAGGCGAAGATAACTATATTATTTTTTATAGTATTCTTGGCTTATGCCGGGTCTTGATGCGAGCCCCCATGACGGATGTCATGGCGAAGTCACGACATCCGCCACTTCCGCGCGCTCCCGGCGTGGCCTAGGCTCGCTGGCATGAACAACGCCATCGAAGTGACCAACCTGAGCAAGCGCTACGGCGATCTGGAGGCGGTCCGCGGTGTCGGCTTCGATGTCGCCGCCGGCGAGGTCTTCTGCCTGCTCGGCCCCAACGGCGCCGGCAAGACCTCGATCGTAGAGATCCTCGAGGGCTACCGCAGCCGCAGCGACGGCTCGGTGAGCGTGCTCGGCATGGACCCCGCCGACGGTCAGCGTGAGCTGCGCGAACGGGTCGGGATCGTGTTGCAGTCGTGCGGCGTGCAGCCCGATCTGAGCGTCGCCGAGCTGCTGGAGATGTACGGCCGCTACCACCGCACGCGGCGTCCGATCGACGAGCTGATCGAGCTCGTCGAGCTCGACGCCAAGCGCGACACGCGCGCCAAGGACCTCTCCGGCGGCCAGCGCCGGCGCCTGGACCTCGCGCTCGCGCTCGTCGGCGACCCCGACCTGGTCTTCCTCGACGAGCCCACCACCGGCTTCGACCCCGCCGCACGCCGCCACGCGTGGACGACGATTCGCGCGCTGTGCGAGCTCGGCAAGACGATCTTCCTGACCACGCACTTCATGGACGAGGCGCAGTTCCTCGCGCACCGCGTCGCGGTGATGCGCGAAGGTCGGATCGTCGCGGCAGGCCGCCCCGAGGAGCTCGGCGGACGCGAGCTGCGACCGACCGAGATCCGCTTTGGTCTGCCCCCGTCCCGCACGCTGGCCGACCTGCCGGAGCTGCCCGCCGAGACGGTTGCGCTGGAGGGCGACCGCGTGCTCGTCAAGAGCCACGAGGGCGTGCTCGCCACCCAGCGGATCACCGCCTGGGCACTGGAGCAGGGCATCGAGCTCGAGCATTTCACGGTCGCGCAGCCCTCGCTCGAGGACGTCTATCTGGAGTTGACCGGCGAACGAACGGAGGTAACCGCATGAGCACCGCAGTCGCGCTTCCCACTCGGCCCGCATCGCGCGGCGCCTCGCTGCGACGCGAGCTGGGCCTCGTCGCCTGGCAGGTCCGCTACGAGCAGCGCGCGTTCTGGCGCAACCGCGCGCGCTCGTTCTTCGCGTTCCTGTTCCCGATCATGTTCCTCGTGGTCTTCGCGAGCCTCTTCAGCGGGCACAAGCTTCCGGGCGGCGGCGGGATCTCCTACAACGACTTCTTCGTCCCCGGCATCCTCGCCTACGGAGTGATCATGACGACGTTCGTGAACATCGCCGTCAGCACGGCCATCCTGCGCGACGACGGAGTGCTCAAGCGGATGCAGGGCACGCCGCTGCCGCGCTGGGCCTACCTCGCCGGGCGCATCGGATCGGCGATCCTCATCACCCTCGCGATGACCGCCGTGACGCTCGCCTTCGGCTCGCTCGCCTACGGGGTACGCATACCGACCACGACACTGCCGGGCTTCGCGCTCGCGCTGGCGCTGGGGACGGCGTGCTTCACGACGCTCGGAGTCGGCATCGTGCGCTTCATCGGCAACGCCGAAGCGGCGCCGCCGATCGTGAACATCGCGATCCTGCCGCTGACGTTCATCTCGGGCATCTGGTTCGCGAACCAGGAAATGCCGCACTGGTTGCGAGAGATCGCGCAGCTCTTTCCGGTCCACGCGCTCGCGGATGCCTTCCAGTACGCATTCGATCCGCGCACCGTGGGGCTCGGGATCAGGGTCTCGGATCTGAAGACACTCTCGATCTGGCTCGCGGTCGGGGTCTTTCTCATGATCAGGTTCCTCCGCCAGCCGCTGGGCGAGGGCGGCTGATGGGCACGCCGCGCGTGCCGCGCCACGGGCAGGCGTGGTCGCTGTTCTCGCCGCCGCGTCCACCGCGCGGCGTGGATCGATGAGAAGCTGGCGCGTCGGCAGGCATGGCCTCGGGTCGTCGATGGCCCTGATCTGGCTGGCGTTCCTCGCGTTCCCGCTCGCGTCGACCCTCGACGCGCATCCGCCGGCCGCAGAGCTCGCCGCGACGCTCGTCGCGGCGGCGCTGTTCGTCGGTGTCTACGTGCGCCTGGTCCTCAGCTGCGCGAGGCCGTTTCCGGACGTGCAGGGCATCGCATACGTGCTGGCGCTGCTCGCGATCGCAACGGCGCTGACGATCGGGGTGCAGACGGCCTGGGCGTCGCTGTTCATCTTCGCTGCGGCCGCCACCGCTGCGATCCTGCGCGAGCCGCTCGCCGCCGCGGGCGTGGCGCTGTGCGCGCTGCTCGCCGGCCTCGGCGCGATCGCGGCAAGCGCGGACGCCGGCAGCGCGCTGGTGTTCGCCGCGGGCACCGCGGGGATCGGCATGATGGTTCTCAGTATCGCCGGCCTGCGCGCGCGCAACGCCGAGCTGCAGGGCGCGCGCGAGGAGCTCGCTCGGCTCGCGGTCGCCGACGAGCGGCTGCGCTTCGCGCGCGACCTACACGACCTGCTCGGCCACAGCCTCTCCGTGATCGCGCTCAAGGCCGAGCTCGCCGGTCGGCTGCTCGACGGCGCCGGCGCGGGCGAGGAGAGCGCCGCGGCCGCGCGCACGCACATCGGTGAGCTCGAGGGGGTCGCACGCGGTGCGCTCGCGGAGGTGCGCGAGGCGGTTAGCGGCTACCGGCGGCCGGTGCTCGCGGCCGAGCTCGCCGGGGCGCGGATGGCGCTGGAGGCGGCCGGTATCGAAGCGCGGCTCGACCGCGCGCCCGTCGCGCTCGCGCCCGACGTCGAGGCATTGCTCGCATGGACGGTGCGCGAGGGAACGATCAACACCATCCGCCACAGTGGCGCGCGCAGCTGTCGCATCGCGATCGCAGCAGGTGCGGCCACGGCGAGTATCGAGGTGATCGACGATGGTCGAGGCCCGCCGGGCACCGTCGGCGCGCCGCGCGCAGTGAGCGCCGCGGGCCTGGCAGGCGCGGTGGACCCGGCGGGCGCGAATGGCGGTCACGGCCTGGCCGGCCTGCGCGAGCGCGCCGCGCATCTCGCGGGAGCACTGGAGGCGGGGGGCGGTCCCGACGGGGGCTTTCGCCTGCGGGTGAGCGTGCCGTGTGACGGGTCGCTGGGGCGGGCCGCGGCGTGATCCGCGTGTTGCTGGCCGAGGACCAGGCGATGGTGCGGGGCGCGCTCGCGAGCCTGCTGGGGCTGGAGGACGACATCGAGGTCGTCGCCGAGGTCGCGCGCGGCGACGAGGTGCTCGCGGCGGCGCTGCGGGTACGCCCCGAGGTCGCGCTGCTCGACATCGAGATGCCCGGCCGCAGCGGGCTGGACGCAGCGGTGGAACTGAGCCGCGAGCTGCCGCAGTGCCGGGTGCTGATCGTGACGACGTTCGGCCGTCCGGGCTATCTACGGCGCGCGCTCGAGGGTGGCGCGATGGGCTTCCTGCCGAAGGACGCGCCGGCGTCCGAGCTGGCGAAAGCGATCCGTCGGGCCGCGGCGGGAGAACGGGTTGTCGACCCGGGCCTCGCCGCGAGCGCCCTCAGCGAGGGGGCGAGCCCGCTGACGCCGCGCGAGCACGAGGTGCTGTGCGCCGCGCGCACCACGGGCACCGTCGCCGAGCTCGCGCAGGCGCTGCACCTCTCGGCGGGCACCGCGCGCAACCACCTCTCGACGATCATGCGCAAGGTCGGCGCCTCCACGCGCGCCGAGGCGGTGCGCATCGCCGAAGAGCGCGGCTGGCTGTAGCCGAGGCCGGCGTCCGTTAAACGACCAA
This sequence comes from Solirubrobacteraceae bacterium, assembly GCA_035483545.1. Classification (GTDB taxonomy): domain Bacteria; phylum Actinomycetota; class Thermoleophilia; order Solirubrobacterales; family Solirubrobacteraceae; genus Palsa-744. Next base: position 56,955 of record DATHPS010000012.1, read on the forward strand.
GACCCGCACTGGGCGGGCCTCGGCAAGGCTGCTGGCGCCCCTACTACGGGCTGCGACTGTCTCTCGCGTGCCCAAGGCTACCAGGCCCTGCCGTTGCCCTCCGCTGCTGGCTCCGGCGGCCGGACTCGAACCGACACCTCAGCGAGAGACAGTCGCGCGTGCTGCCATTTACACCACGCCGGAAAGCCGTCCGCGATGGTAGGCGCGGCTTGGGACGGTTTCGTCGCTAGGGTGTCGCGGATGAACCACTCGACCAGACGTCTTCCGCTGCGCGCGCTCATCGCGGCGCTCACGCTGCTCTTGCTCGCCGGCACGACCGCGGCGCCGGCGCTCGCGGCGACCGTCGTCCACTTCCAGCGCGAGAGCTTCGGGGCGCTCCTGCTGCAGTTGCGCAAAGACGAAGTCCACGCGCTGGTGCTCCACCCGCAGGGCTACAAGGCGCACGTCTCGCTCAGCAACGGCGGCCACATGACCGTGACCTACCAGCCGAGCGAGGTCGCGCTGCTCGAAGCGCAGGCGCACGCGCACGGCTCGTCGTTTGCGATCGCGACCGCGACACACAAGACGACCACGACGCATCACAAACTGCGCTACATCGCGGGCGCGATTCTGATCGTGGTGATCGTCGTCGTGCTAGCGGTGCTGCTCGTCGGCCGTCGCCGCGCGCTCGCCGAGGACGAGGACGCGGGGTCAAGCAGCAGCGGCGGCGGCGCGGCCGCGGCGCCACCGGGCGCCGGCGCGCGCTGAGTCACACTCCCGGAGTGAGCCACTTCCACGTCGGACACTCGCACGGCCCCCTGGCGTCGCGTCGCCGCGTCGCGCTGGCGCTGGGTCTGATCCTCGCGTTCATGGTGGTCGAGGTGGTGGTGGGGGTATTGGCGCACTCGTTGGCGCTGATCTCCGATGCGGCGCACATGCTCACGGACGCGGCGGCGCTGGGGTTGGCGCTTGTGGCGCTGCGCCTCGCGGCGCGCCCGGCGCGGGGCGCGATGACGTACGGGTTTCAGCGCGTGGAGGTGCTGGCGGCGCAGGTGAACGGGATCACGCTGCTGGTGCTGGCGGGCGCGATCGTGTACTCGGCGGTGGCGCGCCTGATCTCGCCGCAGTCGGTGTCGGCGTGGGCGATGGTCGCGGTGGCGCTCGCGGGGATCGTCGTCAACGGTGGCGCGAGCGCGGCGCTGGCGGGCGCGGGGCGCGAGGCGCACATGAGCGTGGAGGGCTCTTTTCAGCACATCCTGACCGACCTGTTCGCGTTCATCGGCACGGCGCTCGCCGGCGCGGTGATCCTGCTGACGGGCTTCGAGCAGGCGGACCCGATCGCGTCGCTGCTCGTCGCGGCGCTGATGCTGCGCTCGGCGGCGGGGCTGCTGCGCGACTCGGGGCGCGTCTTCCTGGAGGCGGCGCCGCGCGGCCTCGATCCGCAGGAGATCGGTCATGCGCTGGTCGCGGCGGCGGATGTCGTGGAGGTACACGACCTGCACGTGTGGGAGCTCTCGGTCGGCTTCCCCGCGCTCTCCGCGCACGTGCTCGTCGCGCGCGACGCGGACTGTCACGCGGCGCGGCGTGCGCTCGAGGTGCTGCTGCGCGAGCGCTTCGGCCTGGAGCACACGACGCTGCAAGTCGATCACGAGGACGGCGGCGGGCTCGTGCAGCTCCAGCCGCCGAGGTGGGCTTGAATCGTTCAGGCGACTGGGGTCGCGAGTCGCCCATCGGCCCGCGCGGCCGCGGCGAGACCACCACAGATCGCGTCGCCCAGCTCGAGGACCGGATAGCGCACCGTGCGCAGCTCCGCGAGGGCGTCGAGCGCGGCCGTTGCGCGACGTTCGCTCAGTTCACCGCGCAGCAAGTAGCGGCGCAGCGCCGAGATCGCCTCGACGTGGAAGTGCTCGGGCACGTGTACCTCGGGATGGGGAGCAAGTGCGGCGCGGAGTGCCGGAGCGGGCGCTCGCGCGAGCAGGATGTCGGTGATCGCGCTGGCGTCGAGAACGATCACGCCGCGTGGCGCTCGCGCTCAGCGCGCAGCGCTTCGCTCGGCGTCTCACTCACCTCAACCGGCTCCCACGCGGCGGCCTGTTGCAACCACTCGCGCATCGTCGGGCGTACCGCCAGCTGGCGCAGCTCCGCGAGCAGAAAGTCGGAGAGGGTCATCCCGGCGTGGGCCGCCCGTACCTTCAAATCGCGGTGCAGGTCATCGGGGACGTTACGGATCTGGATCATGCTGGACATGCGATTCACACTATCACATGTTAATCACATGCAAGGCCAGCCTAAGAACAAGACTTAGTCTTATGATAGGTTGCAGGCGATGTCTGCTCTGGTGTGACTTGAGAGGTATTCCTTGCTCGGATCGAAACTTGTCAGCGCGGGGCCCGCGCGGATGGCGCTGGTAGTCCTCGCGCTGCCGTTGGCGATCGGCGTGCTGAGCGTCGCGGCGTTACTGGGCGGCTGCGGCGAAGGGGGCGCGGGAGTCGGTGGCGGCGCAGGCAAGCTCGAGGTGGTCGCGGCGGAGAACTTCTGGGGTAGCATCGCGGCGCAGCTCGGCGGCGCGCAGGTGGAGGTGCGCAGCATCATCACCAATCCGGACACGGACCCGCACAGCTACGAACCGACGGCTGCCGACGCGCGGACGCTGGCGGGGGCGCGGCTGGCGATCGTCAATGGGGTCGGCTACGACGAATGGGCCTCGAGGCTGCTCGCGGCGAGCCCCTCCGAAGGCCGCGTGGTGTTGAACGTCGGCGCCCTGCTTGGGCTGAAGGATGGCGATAACCCGCACCGCTGGTACTTCCCGTCCAATGTCTTCGCGGTGCTCGACGCGATCGTCGCGGACTACGACCGCCTCGACCCGGCGGGCGCCGCCTATTTCGCTCGCCAGAAGCAGGCCTTCCTGACGCGTGGCCTGGCGCGCTATGACGAACTGCGCCGCGAGATCCGCGCGCGCTACGCGGGTGTGCCGGTGGGCTACAGCGAGAGCATCAGTTGCACGAAGCGACCGGGCGGTGCGCCTCGGCGGGCGCGCGATCTGGAGCGATGTCGATCTGGTCGTCGGCGCGGGCGAGTTCGTGGCGATCCTCGGCCCGAACGGCGCGGGCAAGTCGACGCTGCTGCGGGTGCTGCTCGGCTTGCTACGGCTCTCCGCGGGGACGGCGAATGTGTTGGGCGGCGCACCGGGGGCGCGCAACGATGAGATCGGCTACCTGCCGCAGCGGCGGGTCTTCGACGAGAGCACGCGGGTGCGCGGCGTGGACATGGTGCGCCTGGGGCTGGACGGTCGCCGCTGGGGCGTGCCGGTGCCGTTCGCGAGCCGTTTCAGCGCGCGGGCGCGCGGCGCGCGCGAGCGGGTGGCGCAGGCGATCGCGCGGGTCGGAGCGGAGGCCTACGCGGGGCGACCGATCGGAGAGAGCCCGAGGCGCCGCACCAGCACGGGGGGCGCCACGAGGGGCACGGCCACGAGCACGCGCAGGTGATCGCGTGAGCGTAGATCGCGCGCGCCGGTGGCGGAGGCAGCCGGGAGGCGGGCGGTGAATCCGCACCTGACGCTGGACCCTCCTCTCCGACGTGCGGCAGCTGCTGGCGTATCGCTTCATGGTCAACGCGCTGGAGGCGGCGGGCGTGGTGGCGGTGATGGCGGCGGTGGTGGGCCGGTTCATGGTGCTGCGGCGCGAGACGTTCGCGGGGCATACGCTCGCGGCGATGTCGTTCCCGGGCGCGGCGGCGGCGGCGCTGGCGGGGGTGCCGCTGGCGTTTGGCTACTTCGTGTTCTGCGTGGCGGGGGCGGCGAGCATCGCGGCGGCGCCGGATGCGGGCGGCGGGCAGCAGCGGGCGGCGGCGATCGGGACGGTGCAGGCGGTCGCGTTCGCGCTGGGCTTCGTGCTGCTGAGCGTGTATGGGGGCGTGCTGGAGAGCCTGGAGACGCTGCTGTTCGGGTCGATTCTGGGGGTCACGAGCGCGCAGGTGCTGACGTTGGCGCTCGTTGCGGTCTGCGTGCTGGCGTTCCTCGCGAGCGTGGGACGGCCGCTGTTCTTTGCGTCCGTGGATGGATCGCTCGCTGACGCGAGCCGCGTACCGGTGCGTGCGCTTGCGACGGCGTTCCTCGTGGTGCTGGGGTTGGCGGTGGCGGCGACGGCGCAGATCACGGGGGTCCTGCTGGTCTTTGCGCTGCTGGTGGCGCCGGCGGGGATCGCGCGCGAGCTGACGCCGCGGATCGGCCTCGGCCTGGCGCTGAGCGTGGTGCTGGGCCTGCTGATCGCGTGGGTCGGCCTCGGGCTGTCGTACTTCACGAACTACGCGCCGGGGTTCTTCGTGACGAGCATCGCGCTGGCGCTGTTCGCGGCGGCGCGCGGTCTGCGGAGCTTGTGATGGGCTTCCTCGGCAATGCGCTGCTGGCGGGCTCGGCGATCGCGGTGGCGTGTGGCCTGATCGGGTGGTTCGTGGTGCTGCGCCGCGAGGTGTTCGCGGGCGACGCGCTGAGCCACGTGGCGTTCACGGGTGCGCTGGCGGCGGCGGCGGCGGGGCTGGATCTGCGGGTGGGGCTGTTCGTGGCGAGCGTGGCGGTGGCGCTGCTGCTGGCGGTGTTGGGCGGCGTGTCGCCCTCCGCGCGCGGGTCCGCGGAGGGCACGGCGCGCGCGGATGACGTGAGCATCGGCGTGGTCTTCGTGTGGGTACTGGGCTTGGGGGTGCTGTTCCTGGATCTCTTCAACGCGGGCGGCGCGGGCGCGGATGGGACGATCGTCGCGCGCACGCTGTTCGGCTCGATCTTCGGCTTGAGCGCGGGCGCGGCGCGGCTCGCGGCGGTGCTGGCCGCGGCGACGGTGCTCGCGCTGGGGGCGATTGCGCGTCCGCTGCTGTTCGCTTCGATCGACGCGCCGCTGGCGGCGGCGGGGGGCGTGCCGGTGCGGGGGCTCGGCGTGGCGTTTTTGGTGCTGCTGGGCGTGGTCGCGGCGGAGGCGACGCAGGCGGTGGGGGCGCTGCTGCTGCTGGGCCTGCTCGCGGCGCCGGCGGGCGCGGCGCACCGCCTGACCGCGAATCCCTATCGCGGGATGGCGCTTGCGGCGGGGATCGCGCTGGCGTCGATGTGGGTGGGGCTCGCGCTGGGATACTGGATCGGCGCGCTGCCGCCGGGCAGCGCGGTGATCCTGGTGGCGGGCGCGGTCTACGGGCTTACGATGGTGTGATGAGCTCGGATCACTCAAGTCGCGCGTGGGTCGAGCGCGCCGAACGCGCGCTGGCGGCGGCGGGCCGCAAGCGCGGCGGCGCGCGGCGCGCGCTGCTGGAGCTGCTGGCGCGCCAGACGTGCGCGCTGACGGCGCTGGAGATCGAGGACGCGCTGCGCGGGGGTGGGCGCTCGGTGAGCCGCGCGAGCGTCTACCGGATCCTCGACGAGCTTGAGGGCTTGCGCCTGGTCGCGCGGGTCGAGACGGGTCAGGCGATGGTGCGCTACGAGCGCGCGCACGACCCGGCGGAGGGACACCACCACCATCTCGTCTGTGACAGCTGCGGTCTGGTGATGCCGTTCTCGGATGAGGCGCTGAGCGCGCGATCGACGCGCTCAGCGCGCGGGTGCCGCTGGCGGTCGCCGAGCACGAGATCGTGCTGCACGGCGCGTGTCGGGAGTGCGCGGCGTAAGGGGGCGTTGAGCGGCGTTTGTAGCCCGCGGCAGTCTGATAGTAGGCAACGCGATCGTATCTTTAGGCGTCGCGCGGCCTCGCCGTGGGGTGTGCTCGGAGGGCGTGCGTGCCGCCCGCGCGGACCTTGTCGTGGTCGGCGTATCCTCAGTGTTGGTGCGGTGTTCGCGGGTAATGGACGTCGCGGGGTGTGTCCGCGTCGGGCGGTTTGTGGGCGTTGTTTGCGTTGGGGGCTTGACATTTGCTTTGGGTGTGGCTACGCTGCGTAGCAGTCCGGTGTTCCACCTTGGGTGGGGTGCGGGAGACATAGGGTCTGGTTGGGGTCATACCGCTTTGTGTGACTTCAGGCGCCT
>DATHPS010000013.1:0-101830 GCA_035483545.1 Solirubrobacteraceae bacterium
CGCACCACCACAGGCCCATCCACCACCGACCGCTCCACCACCGCCATCACACCCTCCTCACGCCGACACCATCAACGCAAGAAGGATTCGCCGAACCACCCCCGAAACCCTACAACAAAACTACCAAAGTACTATTAGGAGCTGCGCCTGCAGGGCCAGCTTGCTCTCCGCCTGAGCGGGCGGCGGCCCGTCGCCGACGACAGCGTGGATGATCTCTGCCGCCAGCTCGTTGACCGTGAGTCCCTTCCGCGCGGCCCCCTCCCTGAGCGCCGCGTACAGGCCGTTTGAGACGACCACATTCCTCATCGCGCGCACAATAGCTTCCGCGCACTCTGCCATTCTCTTCGCTCGCCCCGGCCTGGCGGCGGCGTGTGGAGCTGGGGACCGTGACGATGGCAGCGGCGGGCGTCCTGCCGGTGCTTCGTTGCTGGCGTGGCTGTCTACCAGTCGCGTAGATACTCGCGACGAGCCCACTCGGCTATCGCCGCGCTGGCATCGTCGAGTTGATGCTCATGGCAGAACCGGCCGATCGAGCGTACCCCGCGGTCTTGGTCCTCGGCGATCAGCACCTCGAATAGCTGGAGGAGAAGGCGGGCGCCGGGGATCGTCATCTTCTGTGTGTGGGCGACCATCCCGACCCATCGCACGGCTGCTGTGTCGTATTGCGCGCGGTCTCGTCGGATTCCGAGCGTCACGATGAGCGCTTCGGCGGGAGTGAGCGGCCGTTGGCGTGCGCGGGCCATCCTGACTATGGCTGCTGCGTCTCCCTTGGCCGACGCGGCGATCAGCTGCTCGAGGGCGCGGTCTCGATGCACCTTCAGGGGATCTCGCGCGGGGGTGCGTCGGGATCGCCGATCCCGAGCCGCACTTCCATCTTGGGTTCGCAGGTCCAGCACTCGCTAGGTCCAGCGCAGCGGACGATCTCTTCCTTCGCCTCGACCCACGTACCGAGTGCCGGGTCGACGATCTTCTCGCAGCCCGGCCGATGGACAGTGCCCGTCGGGTCGACCAGCGCGCGCTCAGGGAAGTACCAGCGCGCCACTTAGCCCTCGTGCTGGCAGAAGATGCCGGGCTGGCAGACATGAAGTCATCGAACGTATGTTCCCATTGATGTCAAGCCGCCGAGCGAGCGGATGGCAAGCCCTATGCTCAGACAGTTGTGTGCGGCAGGCTAACGAACACACTCGGCCCCGAAGAAATGACCCGCTTGGTCGGGCGGAAGCTGGGTGTGGAGTTCTCTGAGACCCCCCAAGCGGACGGCTGGAACGTCGCGCCGACCGATCCCGTCGCGGCGATCGTCTCCCCGGCCGGCACGCCCGAGCCGAGAATGCTGCGGTGGAGCTTCCTGCCGCCGTGGGCGAATGAGCAGCGATTGCGCCGGCCGCTGTTCAACGCCAGGGTCGAGGGTCTGCGCGATCGACAGCAGTACGCCGGGGTACCGATCGATGCCGAGCACCGCGCGCTCGTGCTCGCCGACGGCTTCTACGAGTGGTTGCATCCGCGCTCCGAAAGCCTCAGACCGCAGCCGCACCGCTTCACCGTCGACGGCGGCACCGCGTTCGCCTTCGCCGCCGTCTGGACCCGGAACGGGCGGATCGGCGAGCATCCGGTCGAGAGCTGCTCGATCATCACCTGCCCGTCCGCTGAAAATCCACTGGTCGCGAAGATCCACGACCGGATACCGGCGATTCTGACCGAGGCCGAGGAGCTACGGGCATGGCTATCCGACGACGTCGCGATCCCACATGCCCTGAGCTTGTGCCGGGCGTTGCCTGCCGAGCGGATGGGCGTCGAAGCCCGCGAACCGGGCCGCCGTGACGAGAAGCAGCAGTGAGGTTTATCCCGTCAGGCTCAAACGTCTCGGACGTCGAGCCTCGGCGCGAGCGCTACGGCCGCTGGGCGCCCGCCGGCTGCGCCCAGGCGCAGCCGGCGGGAGGGACATCGACCTATACCGGCTACGTTCGGCTGCAGGGCTTTGGCCCGTCGTTGTAGCGCTCCAGCCGCAGGTCGGCGACGACGGCTGCCGGCACCAAGCCGCAGCGCAGACCCTCGTCTGAGATTGCGGCGAGGCTGGCCCAGCGAGCGCCGGCGCCGCGCAGCACGATCGCTGCTTCCTGCGGCCCGGTGAGATAGGCGAGCGCGAACGGCCCGCGGGTGCTGACGTGCACCCACTCCAGGCGATCGTGCAAACTGCTCGCGCTGGGGCCGAGCAGCCGCCTGATCGCGGCGAACTCGGCCGGCGTCGCCGGGCGCTGCGCCAGGGCGAGCGCAGGGCAACCCAACGCGAGGCCCGCGAGCACGGCAGCGAGAACGAAACGAAAGCCGGTCATCGGTGTGCCCTGCGGCGTCGCCGCCTCGATGTCTGGGTACGGACGTGGACGAGCAGGTGCGCTGTAGCTTCGGGGTAGAGCCCTTGGTCTTCAGGCGGGTCCGCCCACGCGCAGAAGATGTAGGTGCCGGCTCGGAGCGCTTCGACGTTAGCCGCATAGCGCCACGGCCCGCCGACATCTTCCTGGTCGATCAGGCGCGGCGCGAGTGATTCGGCCGCCCAGTTCACGGGGCAGCCGCGCGCGGTGTCTGGAACGGCCTCGACCACGAATTCGCGCAGTGCTTCGCTGCTGGCAGCCAGGTCGATCGTGAACGGCCTGCGCGGCACCGGCGGTCGCGGAAGGCTCAGCGCGAGATGGATGGCCGGGGCGCGCACGTCGATCGGCAGTGACGCCGATGCCGTCACCGGCCCACCTTCGAGGTCGAACAACCCGGCCGGGATGACTAGCCACGCGCACAGCTCGTACTCGCCGGTGCTGGCGGGCGTGAAGTTCACCGACCCGCCGTAGACGCCGGTAGAGCCGGCTTCGAGGCCGTGCTGTTCGCTGATCCTCGTCCCGTTGTCGGCTTCGGGGTTGGCGGCACACGGCACGCCGGGGTTGTTGACGTAGACCACCTCGAAGCGGCCTTCTTCGCTCGAGGCCGACCAGTTGACCTCGCTGGCGACGCTCTTGACTGGTGCGGGGGCGATCGACAGGGCGATCGAGTCGGCCGCCGCTGCTGCCGGACAGCCGAGCGCCGCCAGGATCGCGAGCGGCAGGAGTACGCGCCGTCGGAGGGTAGGTTTGCTTCTCATCTTGGAGTCCTTTCCGTTCAGGGTGGGCGGGCGGTCTCGCCCGCTACTGACGAGTCGTGCCGGGCGCGCGTTTCCCCCGGCACGGATTTCCTCGGCCCGGCCCAAGGCGCGCTCTGGCGTCTTCAGCGAGCGGCGCGCACGGCCGATGAACAACTCGGCAAGGGTGCGTGTCCTCAGCCTGCGGCGCCGCCCGACACGTGCAACGTCAGGGTCGGCGCCGCAGCGAGGGCTATCGCCGGGGGCCTCGAAACAACTTGGCTTCGATCGCCGAGAGTTCCGCCAATTGCTCGGCGGCGATCACTGCAAGCAGGCGCTGAAGGCCGGCACGGAGCTCAGCGGCATCCGTGACCTTCGGATCGGGCTCGCTCAGCACAGTGTCGATCAGCTCGAGTGCGGCGACGATCCGACGGGCGCGGCGGGAGTTCGTGCGGTAGGCCCAAAACCTCCGCCACTTCCCGATCCACACCGCAAAGGCGCGGCGGATGGTGCGGGCGAAGTACACGGCGATGCCGACGCTAAGCGCCAGCGCCGCGATAGTCAACGAGGCCGGTACGGCGGGAATGAGATCAGTGGAGGTCATATTCCTCTGATCGAGCGGCGTGGCGCCGCGCCCCGGCAGCAATTCCACGCGACAGGGCGGATTCCCGCAAAGAGCGGCCAAAGCTGCCGTCCCGGTCGGTCTCCGAAGCCGGCGCGCTATCGTGTCGCGGACTTGGCCGGAAGCCGCTCTACCAAGCCAAAAAGTCCAAGCCGACGAAGGGACTCGAACCCTTGACCCCCGCCTTACCATGGCGGTGCTCTACCAGCTGAGCTACGTCGGCGCGACCCCGAATCCTACCCTGATCCGCCGATGATCGCCTATCATCATGGGTCGAAATACACAGCCGATGACCCGTGGTGCCTGGGGTGCTTTTGGGGCAACCGTTTGGGACGTTTCTGGGGCAAAAGACCCCGAAAACCAGTCCCCAGCAGTCCCGTGAAGCGCAAAAACCCCAATAAACATGGGCCTCACGCAGACAAAGGAGCCTCCTTGCCATCTATGGTAAGGACGAGGTCGCCGGTTCGACCCCGGCCGTCGGCTCTGCTTTTTTTACCGCAACGTCACCAGCAGTTCGGTATAGTTTTTTGCAGTATTTGTCCGCTGTTGTCCGCAGAGCAAAAGCAGCGAATCACCAATCAAGGAGCAGAAAATGGCGCTCAGCTTAGACATAGAGCGCCTTCGGTGGGCACGCTTACCATGGAGGTGCTCTACCAGCTGAGCTACGTCGGCACGGCCTCGAATCCTAGCGTGCCTTCAGCCCGTGGGCCACGGCCCCGGCCGGCAGCGGGCGGGCTGAAACCGCAAGGATCGCGGGGCAGCGGCGACTGTCGACAGCCTAGTCCTCGGGTCGGCTTCGTCATAGAGCACGTCGAGTGGGATTCTGGCCGACGCGACGACCGGCAGCGCCACGCCGGTGCTTTGCCAGTGCGCAAAGTCCTCGCACAGCGGGAAGCCGCCGAGGAGCGCGCTGCATGCGACGCATCCATTGGACCATGCGCTGTGTCCGAGCGTGCGCGAGAACGGCGGACGGAGCGGCCCGGCCTTGTCGGGGAACGGCACGTCCAGGTAGAGCTTCTCTTGGCGCGGGTCTTCTCTCCTCGTCATCAGGCGTCTTGCCTCTGTGTCGGTGGGGCTAGGGCGCATCCGCTGCGCGCGGCGGCGCGTCTGAGATCCTCGTCCCAGCTTACGAGCGTGATCGCATCGCCGGCCGACAGCGCGCTGGCAAGATGCACGGCGTCGTAGCCGCGCAGCGCGAACCTCTCAGCGAGCTCGCCGGCTTCGCGTGCGAGTTGTGCGTCGACGCCGATGAGCGCCAGTTCGCCGTGCAGCGACTCGAAGTCCTCGAGCGCGCGCGTGTGCGCGGCTGCGGCGAGCCGGGCGCCACGCCGCGCAGCCGCGAGCGCCGCGCGGCCCTCGGGGTAGGCGAGGATGCTCGAGGCTCCAGGATGCGGAGTCGCCCACAGTTCGCTCGCCAGCTCGGACCCTTCCTCGGCGATCACGAGCTTGACGAGCGCCGACGTGTCGAAGTAGAGGATCAGCGGCGCTGCTCGGCGACTAGCTCGGAAACCGGGCCACGCGCCTTCACCTGTGCGCGCCGCGCGGCTCGCGGGCGGTCCGGCGGTGTCACGAGACCACGCCGCACAAGGTCCTGCAGCGGATCGCTCCCATCGACCGCGGAAAGGCGGGCAATCGGTCGTCCGCGGCGTGTGACCAGCACCTCCGCGCCGTCCACCACGCGCTCCAGGTGCTCGCTCAGACGATCGTGTAGCGCACGCACACCGACCTCGTAGGTTCGCGCTTGTAGCGTCATAGGCGCATCTTAGCAGCTACATAGGGCTGCGTCGCAGATCCGGAATGCGAGCGTGGCAGATCCGGAATCCTGGGGGTTCGAGTCCCCGCTTCGGCTTCGGCTTCGTTTCGCTTTCGACGCGCGTGCGCTCAGTGGATGCCTTTGAGCAGCTCGCCCGGCGAGGCGAGCTCGAGGCCGCGCGCGAGGATCACGAGCGTCTCCAGGCGCGGCGAGCGCTTGCAGCGCTCGAGCAGGCTGATCTCGGTGCGGTGCAGCTGGCACGCCTCGGCGAGCGCCTCCTGCGAGAGGCCCGACCGCTCGCGCGCGGCGCGCAGGTTCGCGGCGAATTGCTTGCGGATTTCTTCGACGGACATCGGCTAACTGTTGCGGGTCGCAGACGAGGCGTCTACAGACGATTGTCTCAACCGGCGCGAGCGCGACACCCGTGCCGCCGACCGCTGTCTGCGGCGGGCACAAAATATAAACGTTTTCGATGCTCGCTGTCAACTTATGTTTGCGCCACGCCGCCGGGCACTGCGGCCGCGTCCTCCTCGGCGTCCGCGGGCGTGACGGTCGCGACGGGCAGACCGAGACCCGCGACCTTGCTCGGCAGGTCGAGTCGCAGCCAGCGCGAGACGCGCGGGCTGAGTGTCGAGACGATGACCTCGTCGAAGCCGCGCAGGTTGATCGCATCCTGCACCGCGGCCATCGGGTCGGCGTCGCCGAGGATTCCCTCGACGGGCGCGCCGGCGGCGACGCTCAGCGCGGGCAGCGCGCGCTCGAGCGCGGTGCGCGCCTCGCTTGCGCCCTGGTCCTCGGGGTCCACGACCTTGTGCAGCCCGTGCGTCGCGTTCGGCACGAGCAGCGTGAACACGCACGCGCCGCGCGCCGCGCGCGCACGGACCGCATCGAGCAGGGGCTGCGTCGTGGCGGTCTTGTGCGCCACGATCAGCACGCGGGTGGGGGCGGGATTCGTCGGCATGGCTTTGCGCTCCTTTGCGGTCGAGTCGATCGAACGGGCCGCCGGCGCGGCCCCGGGGGGCAGTCGCTCGCGCATCCCCTTCTCATTCCATGTACCCGATCCCCGCCGGTCCGCACGCGACGCGATCCGTGCTCGGTCGCACGGCCCCCGTAGGGCGCCGCGATTCTGCGCGTCCGCGCCCCGACGGCCGACCGCGATTCGTGCCGGACCGCGATCGTGCGCGTCCGCGCGCCAAATACGCTGTGCGGATGCGCGTCACCGTCTCCGCGGAGCTCGTCGAAGTGCGCCTCGCATGGTGGCAGAAGGCGCTCGGCCTGATGCGCGACATCCGCGTCGCGCGCACCGCGATCGGCGAGGTGCGCGTCGTCGAGGACCCGCTCGCGGAGGTCATGCGCGCGGGCCTGAAGATCGGGCTGCGACTGCCCTGGCTCTACTACGTCGCGCGCTCGCTGCGCCTCGACGAAGCCTGGATCGTGCGCCGCGGGGTCCCCGCGCTCTCGTTCGCCGTCGCCGACGGGCGCGCGCTGCGGCGCGTCCTCGTGAGCACGCCCGACGCACACCAGCTCGCACGCGAGCTCGGCGCGGAGTAGGCGATCGGCCCGGACGACTGCGCCCCCGCGCCGGCGGGTGCGAGCGTCGCGCGGCGGCGGACTCCCGCGTAGCCTCCCGGCGCTGGGGCTCGGCGAGGTAAGGTTGCGCGGCGTGCAGGCCAACCGCTCGATTCCGACCGCGACCGTCATTCCCGTCCTGATCTACCCCGACGTGCGCGAGGCCGTCGAGTGGCTGCGCGCGGCGTTCGGATTCGCTGAGCGCCTGCGCATCGGTGAGAGCCACCGCTCGCAGCTCACCTACGGCGCGGGCGCCGTCATCGTCGGCGATGTCCGCAACGAGCGCCGCCCGCCGCGGCCCGGCGAGGTCACGCACTCGGTCATCGTCCGCGTCGCCGACGCCGACGCGCACTGCGAGCACGCACGCGCGCACGGCGCGCGGATCGTCGCCGAGCCCGACGACTTCCCCTTCGGCGAGCGGCAATACACCGCCGAAGACCCCGCCGGACACCAGTGGACGTTCTCGCAGACGCTCGCCGACGTCGACCCCGCCGAGTGGGGCGGAGCGCTGTCCGCGCCGGATTGACGGCGTCCCGCCGCAAACGCGCTACCTTGAGTACATGCGCACGCAGCAGACCGCGCGTCCGAGCGGCGCCACGTGAATCTTTCGCTCGCCGGCGCCGACGCGCAGGACAAGCGCGCCGAGGCCGTCTACCTCGAGCTGCGCGAGCGCTCGCACGCCGTCGTCGGCGCGCCCGCGCGCTCGCGGCGCATCTTCAAGCTAGGTTGCCGCCTCGACGGGCACGATCGCGAGATCGAGGTCGGCCGCCCGCTGCCCCCCGGGAGCGACGAGCTCGTCACCGCGATCTTCGACCACGGCCGCGAAGAGGCCTTCGTCGTCCACACCGCCGCCGACGGCGCGCACGGCGAGGTGCGCGTCGGCAGCCCCGTCTACTCCGTCACGGAGTTCTCATAGCCGCGCCGCGCATCCGCGCGCAGGGTCTGAGGTGAGCGCGATGGACGACGACGCGATCCGCGCCTTGGTGACGCGTCTCGCGCGCCCCGACCGCTCCGGCGGGCAGGTCATCGAGCGCGCCGCGATTCTCGCCGCCGGCGCCGACTCCGCCGCGGTCATCACCTGGATCACCGCCCACGCCGGGGTTCCCGAGGCGATCGCCGCGAGCGCCCCCCGCCACGGCCTGCACGGCGCGCGCATCGACAACCGCGACGGAGCCCAAGCCGCTACGCCGCTGCGCTTCGTGCTGCCCGCCGGCGCGCTGTCCTGAGAACCACCCCGTCCGCGGTGTCGGTAGACCCTGACATATAGCGACAGCCTCGACCAGGCATGCTCGGGCGACGGCATCTGCGTCGCAGGGCCGCTAGATTTCAGTCGACTCGGAGGCGTCCACGAGCCCTGGGCCGTGCAGGCGCCTGACAATCAAACGGAACGGCGGTGGTGGTTGTGATCAAGCGAGTGCTGGCTGTCTCTCTGTTGAGCTTCGCGGCAATCGGCGGGGTAGCGCTCGCGAGCTCCTCGAGCTCCCCGAAGCCCGGCGAGCTCTACACGTCGGAATTCCTTACCGTGACCGTGGGCAAGCCGGCGACGAAGGCCCGCGTATTCGTAGAGTGCCTGCCCACATCCGGCGGCGGCGGCCAGTGGACTGGAGCCGTCAAGCTCGCGCACGGCTCGTTCAAGCTCGACAAGCAGAGCACGATCCACAAGCTCCCGAGCGGCACCACCACCGGCGTGGTCGACCTCACAGGCAAGTTCACGCGCGGCGAGTTCCAGGGCACCTGGCATCTCGGAGGCTTCACTTGCCCCAAGACGAGCTATCGGACGAAAACCGGAGCCGGCGGCTCGGGCGGGTAGCCGCAAGCTCGCCGGCTCGGCCGGTTTGCTGGCTCATGGTGGGGGCAGTGATTGACTGATGGCGGGGGCAGGATTCGAACCTGCGAAGGCTGAGCCGCATGATTTACAGTCATGTCCCTTTGACCGCTCGGGAACCCCGCCAGGGAGCGCGATGATATCGCTCAGTGGCCCCCTCTACGCCAAGAGGCGTGCCAGACTCGACCTCGAAATCAGCGTACCTGGGTCCGCCGAGACGGATGCCGGTGCCGCCCTCGACCGCGTGCGACGGTATGAACCAGCGGCGGCCGTCGCCGACGAGGACGAAGAGATAGTCGAAGCGTGACGGGTCGAGACGCTTGCGAACCGCCCCGTCCGCTCAGCTGGCCTCGCGCAGCAGCTGCGCCTCGGGCAGCGTCTGCAGCTTCTTCAGCGTGCGGTTCTCGATCTGGCGCACGCGCTCGCGCGTGATGTTGAACGCGCGGCCCACCTCCTCGAGCGTCCGCGAGCGCCCGCCCGTGATGCCGTAGCGCATCTCCAGCACCTCGCGCTCGCGCCGCGGCAGCACCGCGAGCACGCGCCCCACGCTCTCCCGGCGCAGCGACTCCGACGCCGTCTCGAACGGCGACTCCGCCGCGAGATCCTCCACGAAGTCCGCGAGCGCCGAGTCGTCCTCGTCGCCCACCGGCTTCTCCAGCGAGATCGGCTGCTGCGCCATCCGCAGGATTTCCCGCACCTCGCTCGTCTGCAGTTCGAGCTCCTGCGCGATCTCTACCGGCGTCGGCTCGCGCCCCAGCTGCTGAATCAGCTGGCGCTCGGTGTGGATCACGCGGTTGAGCTTTTCCGCCATGTGCACCGGGATCCGGATCGTGCGCGCCTTGTCCGCGATCGCGCGCGTCACCGCCTGGCGGATCCACCACGTCGCGTACGTCGAGAACTTGTAGCCGCGCCGGTAGTCGAACTTCTCGACCGCCCGGATCAGCCCCAACGAGCCCTCCTGGATCAGGTCCAGGAACGTCAGGCCGCGCCCCATGTAGCCCTTCGCGATCGATACCACCAGGCGCAGGTTCGCCTCGACCATGTGCTGCTTGGCGAGCACATCGCCGCGTTCGATGCGCTTTGCCAGCGTCACCTCTTCCGCGCCGCTCAACAGTGGCACGCGCCCGATCGAGCGCAGGTAGAGCCGCAGTGAGTCCAGCCCCGAGTCCGCCGCCGCCGACTCCGACTCCATGCGCTTCAGATCATCCAAGCGGGCGCGCAGCTCCTGGAGATCCTCCAGCTCGCCGTCGGACTCATCGTCCTCCGTCTCGCTCGCCTCCTCCGGCGAGCGCGCCGCGTGCAGCGGAATCGGGTGCGAATCGTCCCCCGTCTCATCCGCAAGTCCCGTATCGACGGCCGGATCGGCCACGCTCGCGCCGATCACCTCGATCCCGTGCTCCTCGAGATAGCTGAACAGGTCCTGGACCTGCTCCGCGGAGAGCTCCGCCTCCTCCAGCGCCGAGGCGAGACCCGCGGAGGTCACGAACCCGCGTTCCTGGCCATCCGCGATCAGCGCGTGCAGCTCGTCCATATCGACCACCGCCACGGCGGCTCCGACGGCGCTCACGCCACTGCCCTGCGACGCAACATCGACTTTCGTGCTCAACTCGGACCCCCAGGATCCATGCGACTTCCCCGTCGGAGCGACCAGCTCCGACCTCCCCAACCGCTGCGACCTACCCAAGCCTCCTATCCGTGACTCCTCGGCCCTGACACCGGCTGTCTTCCGTTATCCGGTCGTGGGCCCTCAGCTCCCCAAACACACTTCGAGCCTCCGCGTTGCGCGCTTGACTCCAAGCAATGTGCGGAGTGATACCAGATCGGCGCGTCGCACGGAGCAGGTTCGTGCCGACCTCACTCGGACAGGCTCCCCACGCGCAGCCCCCGCGGGGCGATCGCCGTCGGAAACGATGCCCGTCGGGCGCTAGGCTTGGCCCGCAGTGGCCACCACCACCGGAGCGACACCATCGCAGGCGCCGACACCCGGGCCTGTGCCCGCCTCGACGGATGACGTACAGGCGCGTGCCCCCGCCGTCGCCCTCGGGCTCTCGCGCGTCGGCGTCACCGGCGTCGAGAAGGTCGTCCGCATCGACGACGAGCTGTTCTTCGCGCGCCTGGAGTGCTTCGTCGACCTCAGCCGCGATCAGAAGGGCGCGCACATGTCGCGTTTCGAGGAGGTCGTCAACGAGGCCATCGGCGAGGTCGTCCTCACCGAGTCCCCGTTTCGCGCCGAGACCCTCGCCCGCGACATCGCCGAGCTCGTCCGTACCCGCCAAGGCGCCGCGCGCGCCGAAGTCACGATCGCCGCGCGCTACCCCGAGCACAAGCCCGCCCCCGTCTCCGGCGTCCCCACCCAGGAGATCTACACCCTCCACGGCCGCGCCGTCGCGCTCGCCGGCGGCACCCGCCAGCTCGTCGGCGTCTCCGCCACCGGCATCACCGCCTGCCCGTGTGCTCAAGAGCTGATCGCCGCGCGCGCCCGCGAGCGCCTCTCCGCGCAGGAGGGCTTCTCCGACGCGCAGATCGAGCGCATCCTCGCGCAGGTTCCCGTCGCCACCCACAACCAGCGCGGGCTCGGCACCCTCTACATCGGCTGCCTCGAGCGCCGCGAAGCCGAAATCGACGCCAAGACCCTGCTCGCGATCGTCGAGGGCTCCATGTCCTCGGAGATCTACGAGCTCATGAAGCGCTCCGACGAGGCCGCCGTCGTTGAAAAGGCCCACCGCCAGCCCCGCTTCGTCGAGGACTGCGTGCGCGAAATGCTCGCCGGCGTCGTGCGCGAATTCCCGCACCTCGACGGCGCCAGCTTCGTCTCCGCTCGCCAAGAGAACCTCGAGACCATCCACCAGCACAACGTCCTCGCCGAACGCCACGGCCTGCTCGACGAGCTGCGCCGCGAGCTCGAGTCGGGGACGCCCGCTGCGCGCCAGACCACGCTCGAGCAGTGGCTCGACGGCGGCTCAGGAACCTGACGTACGCGCCTGCGCCTGCGCCAGCCGCCGCCGCAGGCCGAAGAAGTAGTCCAAACCCGAGAGCACCGTCACGAGCACCGTCACGTAGAGCAGCAGCGAGACCCACAGCGGTTGGCCGTGCACCGCGATCACCGCCAGGATCGCCGCGATTTGCAAGCACGTCTTGACCTTCCCGAACGTGCTCGCCGCCATCACCACACCCGCCTGCGTCGCGCCCATCCGCAACACCGTCACCGCCAGCTCCCGCGTGATGATCACCATCGCGATCCACGCCGCCAAGCGCCCCAGCGAGACCAGCGCCAGCAGCGCCGCCACGATCAGCAGCTTGTCCGCCAGTGGGTCCATCAGCTTGCCGAACGTCGTGATCGACCCCCGCGCCCGCGCCAGGTAGCCATCCACGAAATCCGTCAGCGACGCCAGCGCGAACACCACCGCCGCCAGCACATCCCCCGACCGCGTGTTTCCCAGCAGCGCCACTACCAGCACCGGGACCAGCATGATCCGCAGCACCGTCAGCACGTTCGGTAGGTTCAGCGGGAACATCCTCGGCGCATTATGTCGCCGTGCGCCCACCCGCCGCCGCGCCCCGGCACCGCCGTCGCGACGCGCTATACCGGCCCCACCACAACGAGGAGCGGATCACGTCATGAACCAACGCACACTCGGGCCCCACGGGCCCCAGGTCTCCGCGATCGGGCTCGGCTGCATGGGTATGTCCGCCTTCTACGGCTCCACCGACGAGGGCGAGGCCACCGCCACGATCCAGCGCGCGCTGGAGCTCGGCTGCAACTTCCTCGACACCTCCGACATGTACGGTCCGCACACCAACGAGGAACTCGTCGGACGCGCGATCGTCGGCCGCCGCGACGACGTCTTCCTCGCCACCAAGTTCGGGATCAGCTGGGTCGACGCCGACGCCGGCGGTGCGCCCGTACGCCGCATCAACGGCACCCCCGCCTACGTACGCCAAGCCTGCGAGGGTTCCCTCCGGCGCCTCGGCGTCGACCACATCGACCTCTACTACCAACACCGCGTCGATCCCGATACCCCAATCGAGGAGACCGTCGGCGCGATGGCCGAGCTCGTCAAAGAGGGCAAGGTCCGTTACCTCGGTCTCTCCGAGGCCGCGCCCGAGACGATCCGCCGCGCGCACGCTGTGCACCCGATCACCGCGGTGCAGACCGAGCTCTCGCTGTGGACTCGCGACGTCGAGGACGAGATCCTGCCAACGCTGCAAGAGCTCGGCATCGCGCTCGTCGCCTATTCGCCTCTCGGCCGCGGCTTCCTCGCGGGGCGCTTCAGCTCCGGCGAGGAGCTCGAGGAGGGCGACTTCCGTCGCCACGGCCCGCGCTTCACCGGCGAGAACGCTCAGCGCAACCGCGCTCTCGCCGAGCGCGTGCGCGAGCTCGCCCAGGAGAAGGGCGTCACGCCCGGCCAGCTTGCCCTTGCCTGGGTGTCGAGTCGCGGCGAGCACATCGTCCCGATCCCCGGCACCAAGCGCCGCACCTACCTCGAAGAGAACCTCGCCGCCGCCGAGATCGAGCTCAGCGCCGCGGAGGCCGAGCGCATCGCCGACGCCGTTCCCGCCGCCGCGGGTGCGCGCTACGACGCGCAGGGGATGACCACCGTCAATCGATAGACGCGGTCATCCCACCGCAGTCGCAGTGCGAAGCGGTCGGAGGCCGGCGCGGTCGGGGGCCGGCGTGTTGCGCGCCCGGCACGTTTTGTGGGATCTCGTTTGTGGATGTAGCAGGGCCTTTGATATCGTGATATCTGGATAGCAGTGACGATGCTACAAGCGCGAGAAGGAATAGGAGTAATCGTGCCCTTCCCTTCAAAGTCCCACAACCCATCCTCGGCGCCCCGCTCACCGCGGCCCGGCAGAGGCGCCGGCAAGAGCGCCGAGCCCACCGCTGCGCTGTTCGTGCGGATCCCCACCGAGCACGCGCGTCGCCTCGATCGCGCCGCGTTCGCCTTGCGCGTCCCCAAGCAGACGCTCGTCTCCGAGCTCGTCGACCGCTACGTCGACCCCGACTCGCCCGCCTCGCTCGGTGCGCTCCGCGCCGGCGCCAGCGCGCGCCGGCGGGTTACGGTCGAGACGCTCGACCCCGGTGAGCTGACTGTCGGACGCCACTCTTTCCGCCCCCGCGACACCGAGGTGCTCACCCTCGCCGAAGTCGCCGATCTGCTGCAGGTCGATCCGCAGGTCGTGCTCGACCTAGCGCTCGCCGGCGAGCTCCCGGGCCGCAGCCTCGCAGGCGAGTGGCGCTTCGCGCGGGCCGCGCTGCTGGAGTGGCTAGGTGCCGCTGGTGCTGCCGGTGCCACCGGGATTGCCGACCCCGCTGGCGCCACGGGGACCGCCGGCGCTGCTGATACCACCGGGACCGCCGACCACCCTCGTGCCACCGGGACCGCCGACCCCGCCGCCAAGGGATAGGGTGCAGCCATGCCCCTAGTCCCGATGGTCATCGAGCGCACTGCGCGCGGCGAGCGCGAATTCGACATCTACTCGCGTCTGCTCAACGAGCGCATCATCTTCCTCGGCACCCCGATCGACGACCAGGTCGCCAACCTCGTCGTCGCCCAGCTCCTGCATCTCGAGTCCGAGGACCCCGAAAAGGACATCTCGATCTACATCAACTCGCCCGGCGGCTCGATCTACTCCGGCCTCGCGATCTACGACACGATGAACTTCGTCAAGCCCGACATCGCGACGATGTGCGTCGGCGTCGCGATGTCGATGGGGTCGCTGCTGCTCGCCGGCGGCGCGAAGGGCAAGCGCGCCGCTCTGCCCAACAGCCGCATCCTCATCCACCAGCCCTCCGCCGGCTTCGAAGGGCAGTCCACCGACATCGAGATCCACGCCCGCGAGATCCTCAAGGTTCGCGAGCGCATCGACGAAATCTACGCCCAGCACACCGGGCTCACGCAGGAGCAGGTCCGCGAAGACATGGAGCGCGACCGCTTCTTCAATGCCGAGCAGGCGCTCGAGTACGGGCTCATCGACCGCGTGCTCGAGAGCCACTAGCGCGCGGGGCCGCCTCGCGTGGCTCCCGCGCCGTTGCGGTAACGCTAAACAGAGGGGTCGAGCGGGGCGGCGGACGTTGCCAATGACATTTGGCTGGCGTGATCGTGGGTGCTCTCGCCCCGGAAGCTCCACTTCCCCGGGTCGCTCTACCCGCCGCCCCCCAACAATCCCGCCAGCAGGGCTACGAACTCCCCATAGAGCCCCGCGTCGATCGCTCCCGGCGCGTTGAGCGCCTCGACGGCGAGCCCGATCCCGAGCGCGCGCACGATCAGCGCGAGCTGGGCGGGGGAGAGGGGGAGCGCGGCGTCGTGGGCGGCGGCCTGCGCGGCGATGCGTTGCTCGACCTCCAGGCGCAGCGCCGCCATGCGCTCGCCGAGCTCTCTGCTGAGCTCCGGGTTGCGCGCGGCGTGGATCATGAACTCGAGGTGCAGCAGGAACGTCTCGCGATCCTCGCCGAAGCGCGCCATCCACTGGTCGGCCGCCGCGCGCGCGCGCTCGGGAAAGCTCCCCTCGATCTCGCTCGCCCGCGCGACCTCATCGATGCGCTGGCTCATGTACTGCTCGAAGACCGCGAGGAACAGCTCCTCCTTGCTCGCGAAGTTTGAGTACACCGCGCCGTGCGAGTAGCCGGCGTGCTCGGCGATCTCCTCGACCGTCGCGGCCTGGAAGCCGCTGCGCGCGAACACGCGCGCAGCGGCTTCGATCAGCTGCGTGCGCGTTTGCATCTGCTTCTCGGCGCGTGTCTGACGTTTCGCGAAGGTCACAGCTTGGATGATGGCACCAACTCAGATTGCAAGTACAATCTGAGTCCGATGTCAGCTGCGAGATCGAGAGGTTGATCGGATGAGCGGAGTTCAGGACCTACTGGCCGAGCAGGCCCGCTACTACCGTGCGCGCGCGGGCGAGTACGACGACTGGTGGCTGCGCCGCGGGCGCTACGACCACGGTGAGGAGGCCAATGCACGCTGGTTCGCCGATGGCGACGCGGTCGCCGCCGCGCTCGAGCGCTTCGCGCCGAGTGGGGACGTGGTCGAGCTCGCGTGCGGCACCGGCCTGTGGACCGAGCGCCTCGCGCCGCACGCACGCAGCCTCACTGCGATCGATGCTTCTCCGGAGGTCATCGAGCTCGCGCGCACTCGTGTCGAGGATTCGCACGTCGCGTACGCGCAGGCCGATCTCTTCGCGTGGGAGCCCGAGCGTACCTACGACGTCTGCTTCTTCTCCTTCTGGCTCTCGCACGTCCCCGAGGAGCGCTTCGCGGAGTTCTGGGCGAAGGTTGGGCGCGCCCTCGCGCCCGGCGGAAGGGTGTTCTTCGTCGACAGCCTGCGCAGCGATCTCGCCTCCGCCGTCGATCACGAGCTGCCCGCCCCCGACGAGCAGGTCATGCTGCGCCGGCTCGCCGACGGCCGCGAGTACCGTATTGTCAAGTCTTTTTACGACCCCGCTGCGCTGCAGCAGAAGCTCGCCGAACTGGGGTGGAATGCCACCGTCGAGCGGACGCCCGAGTTCTTTCTCTATGGAGACGCGAAGCCCGGCGCGCGATGACGCGCATCCTGGCCCAACTCTCGGTGCGCCGAGGGCGCGCGGCGATCGAGTTCTACGAGGCCGCCTTCGGCGCCGTCGCGGATTACCGCGTCGGCGGGACCGACGAGCACGATGCGGTCGTCGCGCAGCTCTCCGGAGATCGGCAAGCCGCTGCGCGGCTGGCCGCCGGGATGAGCGGGGGCCAGCGCGGCCTGAGTGAAGCGCGCGGCGCGGACTGCTGCTGGCTGGCCGCGAGCGTCGCGCGTAGCTCGGCGTCGCGCGGCGCGAGCGTGACCACTTCGAGCCACGCGTGCGCCATCGGCGCGTTCTCCGCGAGGGCCTCCGCGAAACAGCGCCATGTGCCCTCGGCCAGGCGCCGCTTGGGCTGGGAGCTCTTGGGCTGGGAGTCCCGGGGTCGGGGGCGCTTGGGCTGGGAGGCCTGGGACTCGTCGGGTCAGGAGCTCCGCGGGACCGGGTCCCCGCTGGTCGCGGCGATCAGCGGCGCGAGCCAACGCCGCCAGTTCGTCGAGATCGCGGCGAGCAGCAGGCGCCCCGCTGTCACAGCGCACCGCCCAGCCGTCACAGCGCACCGCCCAGCCGTCACAACGCACCGGCCCGCCGTCACAACGCACCGGCCCGCTGTCATGTTGAAGTAGATGCAGGAGAGCCCGCCGACCGCGCAGGACGCGGCGCTGCTGGCCGCGAGCGCCAGCGGCGACCGCGGCGCGTTCGCGTCGTTCTACCGCCGCCACCTCGCGGCGGTGCTCGGGTTCCTGCTGCGCGAGACCGGCGACCGCGAGTTGGCGGCGGACCTCGCGGCGGAGGTGTTCGCGGCGGCGCTGCTCGCCGCCCCGCGCTATCGGCCCGAGCACGCGAGCGCGCTGCCGTGGCTGTGTGGGATCGCGCGCTACAAGGCGAGCGAGTTGCGTCGGCGCGGACACGCCGAGGACCGCGCGCGTCGGCGCTTGGGAATCCCGCGGGAGTCGCTGCACGACGAGGATCTCGTGCGCGTCGAGGAGCTCGCGGCGCAAGGCGGGGCGTTGCTCGAGCTCGTCGATCGGCTGCCCGCGGCTCAGCGTGACGCGCTGCGGGCGCGCGTGATCGAGGAGCGCGACTACGAGGAGATCGCGCTCGATACCGGGACATCGCCGGACGCGGTACGCAAGCGCGTCAGTCGCGCGCTGGCGTGGCTGCGTCTGCACGCCAGTCAGGAGGAAGCATGAGCGACTACTTCGAGCGCGTCGAGGCGCATCTGCTGGAGGCCGTCGAGCGTGAGGCGAAGCGCAGCCGCGGAAGCTCTCGCAGCGCGTTGAGACGTCCGCGTCGTGGGCTGCTGCTGGTCGCGGCGGTAATCCTGCTCGGTGGCTCGGCGGCCGCGGCCGTCCTGATCGTAGGTGAGCGCTCGCGCTCGCTCGCGGGGATCGTGCCTCCTTACGACGCGCGCGGCAACCTCTCGGTCGCGGGCGCGCACTACGAAATCACGCTCACGCCGTCGCTTCAGCCGGGTTCGATCGGCTGGTGTACGTGGATTCACTTTCGCGACGTGCCGAGCCTGAGGGCGCGCGGCGGTGGCGGGTTTGGTGGGGGCGGGTGCGACGGCACGCCGGCGGTCGGGTCGCCGCTGTTCGGCCAGGATGGCGAACGGGGGCCGGGGCTCTGGTACGTGCTAGCCGCGCCGCAGGTCGCCGCGGTGCGCGTTGCGAACGGGCCGACGGTCCTGACGCGGGCATCGGCGCGGCTGCCGTACGGCTTTCGCGCGGCGGTCTTCGAGCTGCCGGCGAAGACGCCCTCGGGCCGCGCGCCGCGGCTGACGGCACTCGATGCGGCCGGCCGGCCGATCGCGGGCGGCTTCTACGAGACGCCACCGAAGGAGCCGGCGGGCTACTGGCAGTATCCCCAGCGCCAGCCGCAGGGCCGCTGCCCCTTGACGGCGCGGCGCGGATCGGGCGTGAGCGTGCGCGAAGGGACGATCGTCACCGCGATCGCCCCGGATCCGGGGATCATCGGGCACGCCTTTCTGTCCTGTGTCGGTCTCGGCTTCCGCCTGCGTGGCACCTGGCTCGAGGCCGCGGTACTGCTCGATGCGAAGCACCCCGGCGCGCCGCCGGCGGCGCTGCCCGACATGCGCCCCGTGCCCGGTGCGCCGGGATTCCTGGATCGTTCGGGGCCGTCGGTGTCCGAAAACGAAGATCTCACGGCGCGGCGCGTCGGCAACGCGTGGCTGGTCGTGCAGGGCGAAGCCAGCGTGAGCCAGCGCGTGCAGGCGCTGCGAGCGCTGCGCGTCGGAGCGATCGACGTGAGTCCACCGCGACACGCGCCGAGCGCGCCCGCGGGCTCGCCGTGCAAGGTCCTCGTCCATCCGCTCGCCGGCCTGCGGGAGGTCTCTCAGAGCGCGATGACGCGCGATCGGCTCGCCCACTTCCTCGCTGTGCCCGCTGCGGCGGGCGCGGTCGAACTGGTGCAGTGCGCGGACGCCGATCTCTACTACGGCGACTGGCCGCTCTCGGCGATGGCCCTGCTGGTCGGCCCCGGCCATGGACCGTTTCGGGGGTTGGCCGGCAAACAGGCGGTTCCCGGACATCCCGGCGTGTTCACAGTGCGCTCCGAAGAAGAAGGGACCCTCGAGACGGTGCGGCGCGCTGGCGATGTCTGGTTGGAGGTCAAAGGCGGCAGCGGGATCGAACAGCAGCGGATCGTGCTCGAACGGCTGACGGTGCACGCGCCCGCCCCTGGTTGGTACGAGCCGCGAGCCCGTGGCCGCGTGGGCGGGTCAGGGGCGCGCGCGGCGGCTCGGTCCTCGGGGGGCACGCACGCGTCGGTCCACGGCGGCCCCTGAGCTCACCCGCCCAGCGGCGACGGCGGTATCCGGGTCTCGCCGCGCACCTCGGGGATGCGCAGGACGACCTCGTCGAGGAAGCACCACGACCAGATCTCGCCGGGCTCCAGCGAGCGGATGATCGGGTGGCCGCTCGCGCGATTGTGCGCGGTCGCGTGGCGGTTGGGCGAGTCGTCGCAGCAGCCGACGTGGCCGCACTGCAGGCAGATGCGCAGGTGCAGCCACTTGCCGCCGATCGCGAGGCAGTCCTCGCAGCCGGGGACGGACTCCGGTAGCTCGGTGAGCAGGACCTGGTCGAGGTGGGTGCAGTCGGCCATCGGTCATTCCTCTCTGTTGGGTTTGCTCTGCGCGAATGGGAGGCGCACGTCGAACACCGTGCGGCCGGGTCGGCTCTCGAGCGTGAGCGAGCCCGCGTGGCGCTCCACGACGATGCGCCGCGCGGTCGCAAGGCCGAGCCCGGTGCCTCGGCCGACGTCCTTCGTCGTGAAGAACGGGTCGAAGATCCGCGCCGCGAGCTCCTCGGGGATGCCGGGGCCGTCGTCGGCGATCTCGACGACCGCGCAGTCGCCCTCCGCGCGTGTGGAGATCGCGATCGTGCCGTGCTCCGCGCCCCGCTCGTCGCGCGCCTCTCGCTCCCCGCGCTCGTCGTGCTCCCCGCGCCCGTCGTGCTCCTCGCGCGCGGCTTGCGCTGGCGGCTCGCCGAGCGCGTCGATCGCGTTGTCGAGCAGGTTCGTCCAGACCTGGTTGAGCTCGGAGCCGTGCACGGTCAGCTTCGGCAGGTCGCGGTCGTAGTCGCGCAGCACCTCGATCGCGGTGTGCTTGAGCTTGTAACCGAGCATCACGAGCGTCGTCTCCAGGCCCTCGTGCAGGTCGACCTCGACGAGGTCGCCGCGATCCATGTATGCGTAGGACTTCACGGCGCCGACGAGCGCGGACATGCGCTGCGTGGACTCGCACAGCTCCGCCGAGAGCCGTCCCGCGGTCAGCGTCGCGGCGACCCAGCGCAGCGCCGCGCCCGTCGCGGGGCCCGCGAGCGCCGCGACCGCGTCCAACCACCGCTGGTCGACGCCCGCGGCGGCGAGCGGCTCGGCGATCTTCCACGGCTCCGCGACGCCGAGGTCTTCCAGGCGCGCGAGCAGTTCCTCCTCGGCGTCCGACGCGTCGAGCGCGTCCAGCGCACTCGCCGTACCGGCGCGCTGTACCGCCTCCTGCTGCAGCCGCAGTAGTCGCTCGGCGTCGGCGCGCTCGATTCCGGCCTCCACGAACGACCGCAGCGCCGCGTCGATCGCCTCGAGCGCTTCGGTCATCTGCGACGCCGCGCGCCGCGCTGCGGCCGCGGGGTTGTTCAGCTCGTGCGCGAGGCCCGCCGCCATCGTGCCCAGCGAGGCGAGGCGCTCGCGGTTGGCCTCGGCCGCGGTGATGCGGCCCGCGACCGGCGCGACCTGTTGCATCACGCGCCGGTAGACCGAGGGCTGCGCGGACGCCAGACGGCGGAAGTCCTCCGGCTCGACGAGCGCCAGCCGGCACTCCGTGCGCGCCTGCATCCGCACCGGCGAGGGGTTGCCCGTGAGCGCCGCGATCGCGCCGATCCACGTCGGCGCGTGCTGGCTGCCGACGGGCTCGCTGCGGCCCTCGCCGACGATCAGCGTCTGCGCTTCGCCCTCCAGCAGCAGCTGCAGGCCGCGGGGCTCCTCGCCCTGCTCGGAGATCACCTCGCCCGCGACGACGGGGTGCAGTCGCATGACCGCCGTCCAAAGTGCGAGATCCTCGTCGGAGAGCTCGTCGAACAGATCGATCGTGCGCAGCTCCTCGAGGGTGATTGCTGGGCCGCCCACCCCAGGATCGGTCGCGCCCTTCGCCGCGCGCGCGGCGCCCGCGCCCGCGGCGGGGATCTCGCGCGCGCCGCTCACGCCTCGACCAGGTACTCGTGGATCAGCGAGACCGCCATCGAGCCCTCGCCGACGGCGCTCGCGACGCGCTTGATCGAGCGCGCGCGCACGTCGCCCGCGACGAACACACCGGGGATCGTGGTCTCCAGGACGTAAGGCTCGCGCGGCAGCGGCCAACCGTTGGCCTGCGCGTCGCGTCCCGCGAGGACGAAGCCGCGCGCGTCGCGCGCGAGCACGCCGTCGAGCCAGTCGGTGCGCGGCGCCGCGCCGATGAACACGAAGCACGCGTCGGCCGCGAGCGTCTCCTCACCGTCGGGTCCCGCGACGCGCAGTCGCTGCAGGTGGCCGTCCTCGCTCTCCGCCGCGACCGCGGTGTTGCCCGTGCGGACCTCAATGTTCGCCCGCGCCGCGATCTGCTCGATCAGGTAGTGCGACATCGACTTCTCCAGGGTCGAGCGCACGAGCATCGTGACCTGCGCCGCGTAGCCCCCGAAGTAGACCGCCGCCTGCCCCGCAGAGTTCGCGCCGCCGATCACGACAACGCGCTGGTCCGCGCACGCGCGCGCCTCGGTCATCGCGGCGCCGTAGTAGATGCCCGCGCCGGTCAGCTCCGCGAAGCCCGGCGTGTCGAGCTGGCGGTAGGAGACCCCCGACGCGACGATCACGCAGCTCGCGCTCAGCGCGCCGCCGCCGCTCAGCTCGACGAGGCGCGCGGAGCCCTCCACGCGCAGGCCCACCGCCTCCTGCACCGTCAGCAGCTCCGCGCCGAGGCGCCGCGCCTGGTCGGTCGCGCGGCGCGCGAGATCGGAGCCGCTGAGGCCCGCGGGGAAGCCGAGGTAGTTCTCGATGCGGCTCGACTGCCCCGCCTGCCCGCCCGGCGCCTCGCGCTCGACCATCACCGTCTTCAGGCCCTCCGACGCCCCGTACACCGCCGCCGCGAGCCCCGCCGGCCCGCCGCCGACGACGACGAGGTCGTAGTGGTCCTGCGCCGGCACTCCCGCCACGCCCAGGCGCTCCGCGAGCTCGAGGATCGACGGGCGCTCCAGCACGCTGCCATCCTCCAGCAGCGCCACCGGCAGGCGCTCGGAGTCCACCCCCGCGACCGCCAGCAGCTCCCGCGCCTCGCCGTCGCGTTCCACGTCAAGCCAGCGCGCCGGCACGCGGTTGCGCACGAGGAAGTCGCGCAGGTCGTGCGACTCCTTCGAGAAGCGGTGCCCGATCAGACGCACCCCGCCCGCTTCGAGCGCCGCGCCCGCCTCCCACGTCGTGAGTAGGTCCTCGACGACCGGGAATAGCTGCTCCTCCGGCGGGTCCCACGGCTTGAGCAGGTAGTAGTCGAGCGCGACCTCGTTGATCGCCGCGATCGCCGCCTCCGTGTCCGCGTACGCCGTCAGCAGCACGCGCTTGGCGTCCGGTACGATTGTGCGCGCCTGCACGAGGTAGTCCGTGCCCGGCATCCCCGGCATCCGCTGGTCGGCGATCAGCAGCGCCACGCGGTCCCCGCGCGTGCGCAACTCGCGCAGGATCTCCAGCGCCTCCGCGCCGGACGCGGCGCGCAGGATGCGAAAGCGCTCGCCGAAGCCGCGCCGCAGGTCGCGCGCGACCGCCGCGAGCACCGCCGGCTCGTCGTCCACCGCGAGGATCGCCGGGCGTCGCGCGGGCCTCGGCTCGGCCGCGGTCTGCGCCTTTGCCTCATCGCCTGCCGGTGCAGTGCTCGTGCTCCCCGGTTCAGCGCGTGTGGACGTCGTCTCGGACATCTCGTGCATGACAGCAGATGGTCGACGATTTTGAGGATTGGCCGGCTCCGCCGGTGTCCTATCGCGTTGCGCGGTGTGTAATACTTAAGTAGATGCTTAAGCAATTACCCGAGGCGCCGGAGCGCGTCTTCCACGCCCTCGGCGACCCCACGCGCGTAGCGATGGTCGAGCGCCTGAGCCGCCGGCCGGCGACGGTCAGCGAGCTCGCGCGGCCGCTGCCGATGTCGCTCTCGGCCGTCGTTCAGCACCTCGCGGTGCTCGAGCGCAGCGGGCTCGTCAGCTCGCGCAAGGCCGGGCGCGTGCGCACCTGCCGCATCGAGCCCGCCGCGCTGCGGGTCGCCGAGGACTGGGTCGCGCAGCGGCGTGCGCTGTGGGAGGAGCGCCTCGACCGGCTTGCCGACTATCTCGCCGAGACTGCTGACACGCACGTCGAGACGGGCGACGCGGGCCAAACAGGTGGCGACACGCACGCCCCGGAGGACAGCGAGCGGGGCATTCAAAAAAAAGAGATCGTTACAAACCGTAAAGAACACGAAAAATAGGAGTCCAAGATGTCCGAGCAAGCCACGGAGCAAGTCAAAGAGCGCGCACCCGAGCAGCCGACGCCGAACGCTGGGGAGCGCTCGACCGAGCACGCGACCTTCACGATCGAGCGCCACTACGACGCCGCGCCCGCGCGCGTGTTCGCGGCGTTCGCCGACCCCGCCGCGAAGGCGCGCTGGTTCGGACCGACCGGGGAGGTCGAGCGCGCGCTCGATTTCACCGTCGGCGGCCGCGAGTACTTCGCCGTCGGTGGGCCGGGCGGTGCGACCTACTCCTACGACGCGCGCTACGAGGAGATCGTGCCCGACACGCGCATCGTCTACGCGTACACGCTCGATCGCGACGAGAAGCGAATGTCGGTGTCGGTCGCTACTGTGGAGCTCGAGGCGGCGGGCCGCGGCACGCGCCTGATCCTCACCGAGCAGGGCGTGTTCCTGGACGGCGCCGACACGCCGGCCGAGCGCGAGCACGGCACGCGCGAGATGTTCGAGAAGCTGGCCGCCGCGCTCTGACGACAGCGAGAAACCCGGACGGAAGAGGCCTGAACGATGACCGAGCAAATGACCGACCGCAACCGCTGGATCGCGCTTTACGTGCTGTGCGTGGGGGTGCTGATGATCGTGCTCGACGCGACGGTCGTGAACGTCGCGCTGCCCTCGATTCAGACGGACCTGGGCTTCTCGCAGTCGAGCCTCGCGTGGGTCGTAAACGCGTACCTGATCGCGTTCGGGGGCCTGCTGCTGCTCGCGGGCCGCCTCGGCGACCTCGTGGGGCGCAAGCTGATCATGATGATCGGCCTCGCGGTCTTCACGACGGCGTCGCTGGTCTGCGGGCTGGCGCAGAGCCAGGAGGTGCTCGTGATCGCGCGCTTCGTGCAGGGCATCGGCGGCGCGCTGACCTCCGCGGTGATCCTCGGCATGATCGTGACGATGTTCCCCGAGCCCCGCGAGCAGGCGAAGGCGATCGGGGTCTACGGCTTCGTGGCCTCCGCGGGCGGCTCGGTGGGGCTGCTCGCGGGGGGGATCATCACGCAGGCGATCGACTGGCACTGGATCTTCTTCATCAACGTCCCGATTGGGATTGCGACGGGGTTTCTGGCCGCACGACTGCTCCCCAGAGACGCCGGCATTGGCTTTGCCGGCGGCGCCGACATCCCCGGCGCGGTGCTGATCACGAGCGCGTTGATGCTGGGCGTCTACACGATCGTCAAGCCGGCCGCCGAAGACGGCTGGGGGGCCGGGCGCACGCTCGCGTTCGGCGCGGTCTCGCTCGCGCTGCTCGTCGCGTTCATCGCGCGGGAGGCGACGGCGCGCCAGCCGCTGATGCCGCTGCGGATCTTCCGCTCGCGCAATGTGTCCGGCGCGAACGCGGTGCAGGCGCTGCTGGTCGCGGGGATGTTCGGGATGTTCTTCCTCGGCGCGCTCTACCTGCAGCGGGTGCTCGGCTACGACGCGTTGAAGATCGGCTTTGCGTTCCTGCCGGCGACGATCGTGATGGGCACGCTCTCGCTGCGCTTCTCCGAGCGCCTGATCATGAGCTTTGGTCCGAAGACGACGCTGCTTCCGGGGCTCGTGCTGATCACGATCGGGCTGCTGCTGTTCGCGCGCGTGCCCGTGCACGGGAGCTACTTCGCGGATGTCTTCCCGGTGATGATCCTGCTCGGCCTCGGCGTCGGCGGGTCGTTCCCCGCGCTGATGACGCTTGCGATGTCGGGCGCGACGCGCGAGGACGCGGGCCTCGCGTCGGGTCTCGTCAACACCGCGGCGCAGGTCGGCGGCGCGCTCGGACTCGCGGTGCTCGCGACGCTCTCCGCGACGCGCACCACGCACCTGCTCGCCGGCGGCAGCTCGCACGCTGCGGCGCTGACCGGCGGCTACCACCTCGCGTTCCTCGTCGGCGCCGGCTTCACCACGCTCGCGGTCCTCGTCGCTGCGGTCGCGCTGCGCGTCGAGGCTCGCCCCACCGAGCAGGCCGTCGCGCAAGCGGAGGTCGAGGCCGAGCGCGAGCTCGTCGAGGTCGCGTAGACCAGTCGCCCGCCCCCGCCCCTCCCAGTTGCGGCGGCGCGGGGAGGCGTGTGGCGGTGGTCGCGGCCGCTCAGGCGATCGAGTGCTCGATCGCGCCGAGGCGCTCGATCTCGATGCGCACCACGTCGCCCGCGGCCAGGAAGCGCTGCGGGTCGAGGCCGATGCCGACGCCGGCGGGCGTGCCGGTGAGGATCAGGTCGCCGGGCGCCAGCGTGCAGGTCTCCCCGATGAACGCCACCAGCTCCGGCACCGTGAAGATCAGGTTCGACGTGCTCGAGTCCTGGCGCAGCTCGCCGTTGACCCACGTGCGCAGGCTCAGCGCGTGCGGGTCGGGGACCTCGTCGGCGGTCGTGATCCAGGGGCCGTACGGGCAGAAGTCGTCGGCGCCCTTCGCGCGCGTCCACTGCGGCTCGCGGCCCTGTAGGTCGCGCGCGCTGACGTCGTCCGCGACCGCGTAGCCCGCGACCGCGCCGCCCGCGCCTATCACGACCGCCAGCTCCCCCTCGTAGTCCAGGCGCCGCACCACCGCCGGGCAGCGCACCGCCGCGCCCGGCGCCGCCGCCGAGGACGGCAGCTTCATGAACACGATCGGGCGCTCCGGGGGCTCGCCGCCCGTCTCCGCGATGTGGTCCGCGTAGTTCAGGCCGATGCCGAAGATCGCGCGCGGCGTCGGGACCGGGGCCAGCAGGGTGACCTCCGCCAGCGGCCACGACGGCCCTGCCACCAGCGACCTCACCAGGCGCTTGGGCGACGGGTCGCTGAGGATGTCGAGAACCGTCACCGCCCTGTCCGAGCACGCCCGCGCGCGGTCGCCTTGGACGAGCCCCGCGCGCGGGGTCGATGAGTCGGGGGGCAGGAAGGTCACGAGGCGCATCGGTGAGGCAGCCTACAGCCACACTGTGAGGGCGAGAGCCTGGACGCCTCGAAATCGGGGATTAGAGCCCCTCGAAATCGGGGATTCAAGGCCCTCGAAATCGGGGATTCATGCTATGTTAGTGGGATGAGCACTGAGGTTTCGCCGATCGCCGGGCTCCTCTCGCGCCGTCTCCTCGACGTGGCTATTGAGCGCCTCCAAGATGAGCCCGTGATCGCGCTGCAGGGACCACGGGCAGTGGGCAAGTCGACGCTGCTCAGCGAGCTGGCGCGCTCTCACGGGGTTGAGGTCGTGGATCTCGACGATCCGGCGGTGCGCACCACGGCGCAGGCCGATCCGGGCGCGTTTGTGGAGGGCCCGCCTCCCGTATGCATCGACGAGTACCAGCACGCCCCCGTGGTGCTGGATGCGATCAAGGCCCAACTCAACCGCGACCTGCGACCCGGCCGTTTCGTGATCACTGGGTCGACCAGCTACGAGGCGCTGCCGACGGCGGCGCAGTCCCTCACGGGTCGTCTGCATCTGATGTCGGTGTGGCCCCTCACTCAGGGTGAGATCGAGGGCGTTCGCGAGAACTTGCTAGAGGCGTTGCTCGAAGACCCCGGTGCGCTGCCGCGCGGCCCGGTCTCGCGCGCAACCAAGGAGCAGTACATAGCGCGCGCGGTCGGCGGAGGCATGCCAATCCCCTTGGCCAGGCGTAGCCAGCGGGCTCGCAGCCGCTGGTTTGGCGACTACGTGGAGCTCGTCCTGGAGCGTGACGTGCGTGAGCTCTCCCGGTTGCGCCGGCGCGCGCAGCTGCCGGCGCTGCTGCGTCGTCTGGCGGCGCAGACCGCTCGGGCCCTGAACGTCACGGCAGTTGCCAGCGAAACGGGCCTAGAGCGCACCGCCGTCGCCGACTACATCAGGCTGCTCGAGGCCGTCTTCCTGGTCGTGCGTCTGCCCGCATGGGGCACCACCTTGCGCAAGCGGGCCGCCGGCGCCCCGAAGATGCACGTGGTGGACTCCGGCCTGGCGGCGTGGCTGCTGGGTCTCTCGCCGGAGCGGCTCGCGCGGCGCGACGGGGCCTCGCTCTCCCAGTTCGGCCACCTGCTCGAGACCTTCGTCGTCGGCGAGCTGCTCAGACAGGCCTCGTGGCTCGGGGACGAGATCGCCGCGTGCGGGCACTGGCGCACGTACGACGGCGACGAGATCGACCTCGTGTTCGAACGCCACGACGGGGGAGTGCTCGCGTTCGAGGTCAAGGCCGCCGGGCGGGTTCCCGGCGCGGACATGCGCCACCTGCGCAAGCTGCGCGAAGCGCTGGGCGAACGCTTTCTCGCGGGCGTCGCGCTCTATACCGGTACTCGCGCATACCGCTTCGAGGATCGTCTGCACGTGCTCCCGATCGACCGCATCTGGACACCGGTGTAGCCGATCTCGTCGCTACCACGCGCGATTTCGCCATCGCCGACGCGCAAGCGTCGCACCGCAACCCGCGGATATGCTCGCCCGGCCCATGTCCGGCCTGAGCACACTCGAGCGCGCCGCGCTCGCGCTGATCGCGGTGCTCGCCGTGCTCGCGGGCGTCGCGAACTACCAGGTCTGGCCGCCCGTGCCGCGCTTCGCGATCGCGACGCTCGCGCTGGCCGGGCTCGCGTGGGTCGTCTCCTTCGCCACCGAGCAGCTCGGCGAGCGCTTTGGTCCCGCGATCACCGGGATGCTGCAGTCCACGCTCGGCAATCTCCCCGAGCTGTTCGTCGTGATCTTCGCGCTGCAGAAGGGCGAGCTCGTCGTCGCGCAGACCGCGATCATCGGCTCCGTCTTCGCGAACGCGCTGCTCGTGCTCGGGCTCGTGATCGTCGTCGGCGCGCGCCGCGCGCCGGACGGGGTGATGCGCTTCTCCAAGCGGCTGCCGAGCGACACCGCGACGCTGCTGCTCGTCACCGTCTTCATCATCGTCCTGCTCGGCCTCTCGCTCGCCTCGCACGATCCCGCCAGCCACCACGTCAAGGCGATCTCCGCCGTCGGCGCCGTGTGCCTACTCGTCGTCTACGTCTCGTGGGTCGTGCCGTACCTGCGCTCCGATGTCGCACCGGGCGCCGCGGGGGAGGGCGCCGAGCCCGCGGCGATCGGGACCGCAGCCGGTGGGACCGTGCAAGCCGGGCCGCGACTCTCGCTGGCGGTGACGCTCACGCTGCTCGTCGTCGCCGGCGTCGGCTCCGCGTTCGTCTCGGACTGGTTCGTGGGCGCGCTCTCGCCGGCGATCGCCGTGCTGCACATCTCCCAGGCCTTCGCCGGGCTCGTGATCGTCGCGATCGCCGGCAACGCCGTCGAGAACACCGCCGGGCTCGTGCTCGCGTGGAAGGGCCGCTCGGACCTCGCGATCTCTGTCGTCAAGAACTCCGTCGCGCAGATTGCCGCGTTCCTGTTCCCGCTGCTCGTGCTGATCTCGTTCCTGCTCGCCACCACCCTCACGTTCGCGCTCGCGCCGGTCTACATCGGGGCGCTCACGCTCACCGCGCTCTCCGTCTGGCAGGTCACCGGCGACGGCGAGGCCGTCGCCTTCGAGGGCTGGGCGCTCGTCGCGCTGTACATCGTGCTCGCGACGTTGACGCTGTACGAGTAGCGCGGCTGAGCCGAAGTGCTCGCAGGGCCGCTTGAGTAAGAATGCTAAGATCCTTACTATGCGGATGACCGCGAAGGGACAGGTGACCATCCCCCAAGAGCTGCGCGAGCGCTTCGGCCTGCGCGCCGGGGCCGAGGTCGAGGTCGTCGATGGTGAGGGCGGGGCGCTCGTGCGTGCGCTCGCTCCTCGCAGTCGCGGCGCCGAGCTACTCGCGCGGCTGCGCGACCGTGCTGATGGGGGACTCGACGCCGAAGCCGTGCTCGGTCTCACCCGCGGCGATGACGTGTGAGCACACTCGTCGATTCGAGCGTGCTCCTGGACGTGCTCGCGCCCTCGCCGTGGCGCGAGTGGTCCGAAGAGCACCTCGCACTGGCCGCTGAGCGTGGCGATCTCGCGATCAACCAGGTGATTTACGCCGAGGTCGCCGTGGGCTTCGCCGACCGCGGCCAGCTCGAGCGCACGCTGCAGAGCGCGGGGCTCGTGCGCCTCGGGCTGCCGTGGGCGGCCGCGTGGCTCGTCGCCCGCGCCTTCCTGGAGTACCGCCAGCGCGGTGGCCCGCGCGCGACGCCGCTCCCGGACTTCTTCATCGGCGCCCACGCGCACGCGGCGCAGATCCCGTTGCTCACCAGAGATCCCAAGCGCGTGCGCACGTACTTCCCCGAGGTCAGTTTGCTCGCGCCGGCGTGAGGGTCGCATGCGCGCGGCCGACCTCCGTCTGCGCCCCGCTGTGCCCGTGCGGGGCGATTGGGAGTTGGAGCGGTGGCAAATCGGGAGTGCTACCCCCGCGTCAAACCCCCGATCAACGCCCCCGCGATGCCGCCCGCCGTCGCGGCCTGCGCGTTGCCGCTGTTTTCCTCGCCCTCCGCCGGTGAGATGAACATCGTCTGGATCGCGAGGCGTCCCGGGCCCGTGAAGCGGTTCCATGTCAGCTTGCCGCCGCCGCCCATCAGGCCCGTCTTCAGGCCCATCGTCACCGCTTCCATGCTCACCGTCGGGTCCTTGTAGAGCCACGCGCCGGCCTCCACGTCGAGCTGGTCGCCCGCGTCGAGCGACACGAGGAACACGTTGCCGTGGCCGTGCAGCCATACGAGCGCGTCGCCGTTCGTGGCGCGGAACTTGTCCATGAAGAAGCCCGAGCCGCCGAGCAGCATGTTCTGCGCGCCCTTGATTCGTTCGAAGCCGTAGTCGAGGTTGTCGGTCGCGGCGATGAACTGGTGCTCGCGCACGTCGAGGCCTTCGCCCTGGCGCAGGTGCATCGGGATGCACTGCCCCGGCGAGTCGCGCGAGAACGCGATGTGCCCCGCGCCCTTCGTCTTCGTCACGAAGAACTCCATGCCCGCGATCTTGCGTTTGATCGCGCCCGGCAGCTTCTTCAGCTCCACCTCGACCTTTGTCTCCTTCCACAGCAGCACGTGGTGCTCGAACATCACGCTCGCCGCGCCCACCTCCACCTGCAGCTCCGGGACCAGCTCGCCACGCACGTGGTAGGTCACGCCCGCGAAGCTCTCGTCGGTGATCGATGTCGGGATCGGCTCGGGTAGCTGCATCGTGGTCCAACCTCCTCGTCGTTGTCGGTCTCGGCGCGCACCGGCGTCCGCGCCGGCACAAGCATCGCGCCTGCCGCCGGTTTCCGCTCGCTCGAAGATCGGCAGCCGTCCGCCCCAGCCTGAGCCGCAACCGCGCCACGCCGCAACCGCGCGGCGCCGCTCCGCCGATCGGAGACAGCGCCCCACGGCGTCGCCGCCGACACGCCACCATCCGATCGCCGCTCGCGCCACCCGAACCGGCAAAGCACGCTAGACTTATTCGACCTCGCGCCAGGCGGGGTTTTTCTTCGCCTGGGGCCGGGTGCCAACGCACACGACGACGCACGGGAAGTAGACGCAATGGCCCGCGGAGACGTTCGCATCGCTGTGACCCTCGCCTGCGAGGACTGCAAGCGGCGTAACTACCAGACGAATAAGAGCAAGCGCAACAACCCCGACCGCATCAGCCTGCGCAAGTACTGCCGCTGGTGCCGCCGGCACACCAGCCACCGGGAGACTCGCTAGCGCGGGAGCGCTGCCGTGGCCCGTGACCGCAAACGCGCAAAGCAGCGTCAGCAGCGCCGCCCCCAGCGCGCGCCTGCGCCGACGCATTCCGAGTTGCAACGCGCCGACGTGCCCGGTGCGCTCGAGCACGCCTCCGGCGACGTCGACGAGTTCGATGCCGCGCTCATCCGTGGCGCCGGGGGCGTGCCTGCGCCGCCGCCGGACGCGCCCATCGCGCCCGAGGACGCCAACGGCGCTGACACCGACCTCGGCGCCGACCCCGACTCCGACCTCGACGCCGACGCGCTCGAGCTCGCGCCCGCCGGCGGCAACGGCGGTCGTGGTGGCCGCGGCAACGGCATCGCGCTTGACTCCGGCGACGCCGAAGCCGCGCTTCCCAGCGATCGACCCGACGCCGTCCCGCGCGAGCGCCGCCAATCGCTGCCCCGTCGCGCCGTCGGCTTCCTGCGCGCCAGCTGGGCCGAGCTCCAGCGCGTACAGTGGCCGAACCGCACCCAGGTCTCCCAGGCCACCGCGGTCGTCCTCGGCTTCGTCGCGATCGCCGGCGCCTACCTCGGCGCCGCCGACTGGCTCGCACAGAAGATCGTCAACCTGATTCTCTAAGCACCCCTTGTCCATCCGCCACCTTCCCAAGGCCCTCTAGGAGCCGCATGTTTCGCTGGTACGTCGTCAACACCTATTCCGGTCACGAGAACAAGGTCAAGCACAACCTCGAGCACCGCGTTATCTCGCTCGGACAGCAGCGCGCCGTGCGCCAGGTCGTCGTGCCCACCGAGTCCGTCTCCGAGATGAACAAGGACAACCAGAAAGTCACCGTCGAGAAGCGCACCATGCCCGGCTACGTACTCGTCAACATGGAGCTCAACGAGGACTCCTGGGGCGTCGTCAAGGGCACCCCCGGCGTCACCGGCTTCGTCGGCGCCTCCCAGGAGCCCGTCCCGCTCACCCAGGGCGAGGTCGACCGGCTCCTGCACAAGGAGGTCGCCACCGCGCCCCGCACCCGCGCCCAGTTCGCGATCGGCGAGACCGTCAAGGTCGTCTCCGGACCCCTCGCCGACTTCTCCGGCGAGATCTCCGAGATCAACGACGACGCTGCCAAGCTCAAGGTCCTGGTATCAATCTTCGGCCGCGAGACGCCGGTCGAGGTGCAGTTCGACCAGGTAAAAAAGCTTTAGGGCTCGCGTCCTCGAGCAAGGTAGATTGAGAAAGAGACCATGGCCAAGAAGGTTCTGACAACGATCAAGCTGCAGGCGAACGCCGGGCAGGCGAGCCCCGCGCCGCCGGTCGGTCCCGCGCTGGGCCAGCACGGGATCAACATCATGGAGTTCTGCAAGGCCTTCAACGCCCAGACCTCCAGCGAAACCGGGACCGTCATCCCCGTCGTCATCACCGTCTACGAGGACCGCTCCTTCACGTTCGTCACCAAGACCCCGCCCGCCGCGGTCCTCATCCGCCAGACCCTGCGCCTCGACAAGGGCTCTGGCGAGCCCCACCGCAACAAGGTCGGCAAGCTCACCCGCGCCCAGCTCGAGGAGATCGCCGAGCGCAAGCTCCCCGATCTCAACGCCCACGACATCGAGCACGCCGCGCGCATCATCGCCGGCACTGCGCGCTCCATGGGGGTCGAGGTGGAGTCCGCATGAGCACCCACCACTCCCGCCGCCACACCGACTCCCGCGCGAAGGTCGATCGCGAGCGCGAGTATCAGCCGCACGAGGCCGTCGCCCTCGTCAAGAGCCTCGCCGGCGCCAAGTTCGACGAGTCCGTCGAGGTCCACGTCCGCACCGGTCTCAACGTCCGCCACGCCGACGAGCAGCTGCGCGGCACGATCGCGCTGCCCAACGGCCTCGGCCGCGACGTCAAGGTCGCCGTCTTCGCCCAAGGCGCGAAGGCCAGCGAGGCCGAGCAGGCCGGCGCCGACGTCGTCGGCGGCGAGGACCTCGCCAAAAAGATCGAGGAAGGCTTCGACGAGTTCGACGTCGCAATCGCCACCCCCGACCTGATGTCCGTCGTCGGGCGCCTCGGGCGCATCCTCGGCCCCTCCGGCAAGATGCCGAACCCCAAAGTCGGCACCGTCACGATGGACGTCGCCAAGGCCGTCGAAGAGTCCAAGGCCGGCAAGGTCGAGTACCGCACCGACCGCACCGCGATCGTCCACCTCGTGATCGGCAAGGCCAGCTTCGACGAGCGCAAGCTGCTCGAGAACTACGCCGCGATCGTCGAAGAGCTGATCCGCGCCAAGCCCTCCGCGGCCAAAGGTCGCTACCTCCGCACCATCACCCTCTCATCGACCATGGGTCCCGGCGTCAAAGTCGACCCCAGCCGCACTCGCGACATTCTCGAGGAGGCGCCGACACAGGCGGCCGCGGCCGCTTAGAGCGT
Source organism: Solirubrobacteraceae bacterium (assembly GCA_035483545.1). Classification (GTDB taxonomy): domain Bacteria; phylum Actinomycetota; class Thermoleophilia; order Solirubrobacterales; family Solirubrobacteraceae; genus Palsa-744. The sequence goes on from DATHPS010000013.1 coordinate 33,355, forward strand.
CGCGCAGCCGGCCTCGCGCCGGCCCCGCCGCGACCCTTTCGCATTCAGTCAGACGCCCCCCACCGGCAACCGCAGACCCCCGGCCGCTGGCCGATCTTCGATCGGCGCGTGTAAGCCCGAGATAGGAGCCCACCCATGAACCGAGACCAAAAGGCCGCCGCGATCGCCGAGATCGCCGCCAACATCGAGGAGTCCCAGGCCGTCTTCGCGGTCGACTACCGCGGCATCACCGTGCCCCAGGCCGCCGAGCTGCGCGCCAAGCTGCGCGAGGCCGACGCCTCCTTCCGCGTCGTCAAGAACTCCCTCACCGAGCGCGCCGCCGACCAGACCGGCACCGAGCAGCTCAAGCCGCTGCTCGCCGGCCCCACCGCGCTGACCTTCGTCCGCGGCGACGCCGCCGCCGCCGCCAAGGCGATCGCCGACTACGCGCGCCTCACCCAGCTGCTCCCCTTCAAGGGCGGCATCCTCGATGGCGCCCCCGTCGACGCCGAGCAGATCCGCGCGATCTCGCGCTTGCCCTCCCGCGAAGTCCTCTACGGACAGCTCGTCGGCGTCGTCGCCTCGCCGCTCAGCGGCCTCGTACGCACCCTCGGCGCGCTCGTCGGCGGCCTCGCCGTCGCCCTCGGCCAGGTCCGCGAGAAGAAGGAGTCCGGCGAGCTCCCCGCCGGCGAGGCGCCCGCGGCCGCGGAGGCTCCCGCCACGCCTGACGCGCCCGCTGAGGACGCGCCCACGCACGAGGCTTCGAGCGCCGAGGAGGCGCCCGCTGAGAGCGCCCCCGCGGCAGACGACACCGAGCACCAAGCTGCGCCGGCCGACCCGCCGGCACCAGACGACAATGAGGCGGACGCCTCGGCGCAGGCCGAGACCGCCGCGGCGAATCCCAAGGAGGATTGATCGATATGGCAACCAGCACCCAGGATTGGATCGAGGAGCTCAAGGGCATCTCCGTGCTCGAGCTCGCCGAGCGCATCAAGGCGCTCGAGGAGGAGTTCGGCGTCTCCGCCGCCGCGGTCGCCGCGCCTGTCGCCGCGCCCGTCGGAGGCGGGGGAGAGGCCGCCGCCGAAGACGAAGGCCCCAGCACCGTCGACGTCGTCCTCACCGGCGCCGGCGACAAGAAGATCCAGGTCATCAAGGTCGTGCGCGCCGCGACCGGCCTCGGCCTGAAGGAGGCCAAGGCGCTCGTCGACGAGGCCCCCAAGCCCGTCAAGGAGGGCATCGAGAAGGACGAGGCCGACAAGCTCAAGCAGGAGCTCGAGGAGGCCGGCGCCTCCGTCGAGTTGAAGTAGATCGCAGCCCGCGCCAGGCCCCGCCGCCCCGGGGTCTGGCGCGTGTCTCGACCTAACTGACATCCGATGTAACCGACGTACGATGTAACCGACGTCGGATGTCAGTTATAGTGGGCCGAGGTGTTCGTCAATCGATCGCACGAGCTCGCCGCCCTCACCGCCTGGTGGGACGGCGCGCCGTGGGGGCGCATCGGACTCGTGTGGGGCCGCCGGCGGGTTGGCAAGACCGCGCTGCTGAGCGCATTTGCCGAGGACCGGCGGGCGATCTTCCATACCGGGGCCGGCCGGCCCGCGGCCGACGAGCTGCGGGTCCTCAGCCGGGAGTCGGCCGCAGCGCTGCAGGCAGCGGTGCGCGATCCGCTCGCGCGCCCGTTCGTGGATTGGGATGACGCGCTCGAGGCGCTTGCGAGCGCGGCTGCCGATGAGCCGCTGCTGCTCGTCCTGGACGAGTTTCCCGAGCTGCTGCGCGCCTCCCCGGAGCTCCCCGGCGTCCTGCGCGCCTTCTGGGACCGCATGCGCGACCGCACGCGGCTGCGGATTCTGATCTGCGGCTCGGCGGTCCGTGTGATGCAGGCGATCCAAGAGGAGCGCGAGCCTCTCTACGGGCGGATCGACCTCTCGCTCGCCGTGCACCCATTCGCACCCCACGAGACCGCTGCCCTGCTGCCCGCGCTCTCGCCGTCGGATCGAGCGCTCGTCTGGGGGATCGTCGGCGGCGTGCCGCTCTACCTGACGTGGTGGGATCAGCAGCGCGACATCCGCGCCAACCTCGAGCGCCTCGTCTGCCGTCCCGGCGGACAGCTGCTCGAGGAGGGCCGGCTCGTGCTCGCGACCGAGGGCGACATCGGTGAGCTGGGCCAGCGCGTGCTGCGCGCGATCGCCGCCGGTCGCACTAAGCACCACGAGATCGAGCAGGCCGTGCGCGCTGAGCCGGCCCGCACGCTCGAGCGCCTGATCGAGCTGCGCCTGATCGAGCGCCTCGTGCCCGTCACCGAGGCCGGCTCACGCACCCGCAAACGCAGCTACCGAATCGCCGACAACTACCTCGCCTTCTGGCTCGGACTCGTCGAGCCCTACCGGGCCGAGATCGAGCGCGGGCTGGGGAAGAGCATCCTCTCGCCGCTGCTGGAGGGTCTCGACGAATACATGGGGGGACGCTGGGAGGAGGCCTTTCGCGCGCACCTGCGCCGGCTTGCCATTGCGGGCGAGCTCGGCCCCGACATCGTCAGGATCGGCGCCTTCTGGTCGGAGCGCCCCCCCGTCGAGATCGACGCCGTCGCGCTTGCCGGCCGTCGCGAAGAGGCGGTGCTGGTCGGGGAGGCCAAGTGGGCGCGCGCCGCGAACGCCGCACGCATCGTGCGCGAGCTCCAGCGCAAGGCGGACGCGCTGCCGCGCGTCGCCGCCGATCTGCGCTACGCGGTCGGCGCGCGCGAGCGAGTCACCGCGCTTCCCGATGGCGCGATCGCCATCGACGCTGCCGCGATCTTCGCCAACGCCCCGGCGGCCTGATCGCGCACGTCTTTACCAGCGCGTTAACATCTGCGCGCACTTTCCGGTAGAATCGCGCCCGCTGGCCGATAGCCGCAGCCGTCTCAGCCGCACGGAGCCGCGCCACATACGCGAGCTTCAGGAGACGGGGTCCGTGAGCGCCGGCTGCCCCACTTGAGGGCGTCGGTAGCCTGTGCTATCTTTACGGGTCGCGCGCGCTCGCGCTGTTTTTCTCGTCGTCGTGTCTCTCTCCCTCGAAGGAGTCTTTCTTGGCTGCTGTTGATGCTCTCCGGACGCGCCGGACTTTCGCGCGCCTGAACAAGCCCGTTGACGTTCCCAACCTGATCGATATCCAGCGCCGCTCGTTCGAGTGGCTCACCGACTCGCAGAAGGGCGGTCTGCGCGAGACGATCGACGACATCTCGCCGATCGAGGACTACACCGGCAACCTCGCCGTCCAGTTCGGTGAGATCTCCTTCGACGAGCCCGTCGCCTCGCTCGACCAGTGCCGCGAGAAGGACCTCACCTTCGCGCGCCCCCTCACCGTCACCGTCGCGTTCATCAACCGCGAGACCGGTGAGATCCGCGAGCAATCCGTCTTCATGGGCGACTTCCCCTGGATGACCGAGCGCGGGACCTTCGTCATCAACGGCACCGAGCGCGTCGTCGTCACCCAGCTCGTGCGCTCTCCCGGCGCCTACCTGATGGAGCCCAAGGATCGCGAGAAGCAGGTCTTCATCGCCAACCTCATGCCCGCGCGCGGGTCCTGGCTGGAGCTCGAGATCGACAAGAAGGGCAAGGTCTACGTTCGCATCGACCGCAAGCGCAAGCTGCCCGTCACCGTGCTGCTGCGGGCGATGGGCTACGCGACCGACGAGGAGATCCTCAAGCTCTTCGAGAACTCGCTCTACATCCGCAACACGCTGGAGTCCGACACCGAGATCACGCGCACCGAAGAGGGTTCCCTGATCGAGCTCTTCAAGAAGCAGCGCCCCGGCGAGCCGCCGAGCGTCGACAACGCCAAGGCACTGCTCAACCAGCTGTTCTTCGACCCCAAGCGCTACGACCTCACGCGCGTCGGGCGCTACAAGCTCAACTCGCGCCTCGGACTCGACGTCGAGATCGATACCCGCACCCTCACCCACGACGACATCCTCGCGCTCGTGCGCGAGCTCGTCTCGCTGCCCAAGCGCCTCGGGATTCCCGAGGAAGGCTCCGAGATCGAGATCAAGGACTACGCCGCGGAGGCCATGAGCATGCCGCGCGAGCCCGTCGCCGATCACCTCGATGAGTACGAGCACTTCGGCAACCGCCGCCTGCGTACCGTCGGCGAGCTGATCCAGGAGGCCTTCCGCATCGGTCTCTACCGCATGGAGCGCGTCGTGCGCGAGCGCCTCACCACCGAGGATGCCGACACGATCACGCCGCAGACGATCATCAACATCCGCCCCGTCGTCGCCGCGCTGAAGGAGTTCTTCGGCTCCTCGCAGCTCTCGCAGTTCATGGACCAGACCAACTCGCTCTCCGGCCTCACCCACCGCCGCCGCCTCTCCGCGCTCGGCGCCGGAGGCCTCACGCGCGAGCGCGCCCCGATCGAGGTCCGCGACGTGCACCCCACCCACTACGGGCGCATGTGCCCGATCGAGACCCCCGAGGGACCGAACATCGGTCTGATGGGCTCGCTCTCCTCGTTCGCCGAGGTCTCCGAGTACGGCTTCGTCACGACGCCCTACCGCGTCGTCAAGGATGGGACGGTCAGCGATGAGATCGTGCACCTCGACGCCACGCAGGAGGAGGAGCAGCTGATCGCCCAGGCCAACACGCCGGTCGATGCCAAGACCGGCAAGCTCAAGGGCACCGAGATCCTCTGCCGCACGCAGGCCGGCCAGTACGTCACCGTTGGTCCCAAAGACGTCGACCTCGTCGACGTCTCGCCCGAGCAGATCTGGTCCGTCGCGACCGCGATGATCCCATTCCTCGAGCACGACGATGCCAACCGCGCGCTGATGGGCTCGAACATGCAGCGCCAGGCCGTGCCGCTGCTGAAGGCCGACGCTCCGCTGGTAGGCACCGGCATGGAGCGCCGTGCTGCCCTCGACACCGGCGATGTGCTGCTCGCACGCAACGCCGGGACGATTGAGTTCGTCGACGCCAATCAGATCGTCGTGCAGACCAGCGACGGCAAGGACGAGTACGAGCTGCAGAAGTTCATGCGCTCAAATCAGGGCACCCTGATCCACCACAAGCCCCGCGTCGACGCCGGCCAGAAGGTCAAGGCCGGCGACGTCCTCGCCGACGGCTCCTCGACCGACAAGGGCGAGATGGCGCTCGGCAAGAACCTGATGGTCGCCTTCATGTCCTGGGAGGGCTACAACTTCGAGGACGCCATCATCCTCTCCAAGCGCCTCGTGCAGGACGACGAGCTCACCTCGATCCACATCGAGGAGTACGAGATCGACGCCCGCACGACCAAGCTCGGCGAGGAGGAGATCACGCGCGACATCCCCAACCGTTCCGAGGAGTCGCTGCGCAACCTCGACGACCGCGGCATCGTCCGCGTCGGCGCTGAGGTCCAGTCCGGCGACCTGCTCGTCGGCAAGGTCACTCCCAAGGGCGAGACCGAGCTCACCGCCGAGGAGAAGCTGATCCGCGCGATCTTCAAGGAGAAGGCGCGCGAGGTTCGCGACACCTCGCTGAAGGTCCCCCACGGCGAGGGCGGCGTCGTGATCGACGTCAAGACCTTCAGCCGCGACGCCGGCGACGACCTGCCGCCGGGGGTCAACGACCTCGTGCGCGTGTTCGTCGCCAAGAAGCGCAAGATCTCCGAGGGCGACAAGCTCGCGGGACGTCACGGCAACAAGGGTGTCATCTCCAAGATCGTCGACCAGCAGGACATGCCGTTCCTCGAGGACGGCACCCCCGTCGACGTCATCCTCAACCCGCTCGGCGTCCCCTCGCGCATGAACGTCGGGCAGATCCTCGAGACCCATCTCGGCTGGGCCGCCGCGCAGGGCTGGTACGACGACGGCACCGACGCCTACAAGGAAGCCAGCGGCGAACGCAAAAACGGCGCCCCGCCCCGCGTCTACGTCTCCACCCCCGTCTTCGACGGCGCCACCGTGCAAGACGTGGACCACGCGCTCGTCAAGTGGCAGGACGGTCACGAGGGCCGCATCCGCATGGACATCGACAAGAGCCGTCGCCCAGGCGAGCAGGCCTCCGGCAAGATGACGCTCTTCAACGGGCGCACCGGCGAGCCCTTCGCCCAGCAGGTCACCGTCGGCTACATGTACATCCTCAAGCTCCTGCACCTCGTCGACGACAAGATCCACGCGCGCTCCACCGGCCCCTACTCGCTCGTCACCCAGCAGCCGCTGGGCGGCAAGGCGCAGTTCGGCGGCCAGCGCTTCGGCGAGATGGAGGTCTGGGCGCTCGAGGCCTTCGGCGCCGCCTACACCCTGCAGGAGATGCTCACGATCAAGTCCGACGATACCGTCGGGCGCGTCAAGGCCTACGAGGCGATCGTCAAGGGCGAGAACATCGCCGAGCCCTCGATCCCCGAGTCCTTCAAGGTGCTGCTCAAGGAGATGCAGTCCCTCGCGCTCGACGTCAACGTCGTCTCCGACGAAGGCCAGCGCGCCGAGATGCGCGACGAAGACGACGACCTGCTGCGCGCCGCCGAGGAGCTCGGCATCGACCTCTCCGGCGTCCGCGCCCCCGCCCCCGACGCCGAGCAGGCGCCCGATGGGGAGGAGGAGGACCACGGCGACGCCGCCGAGGGCGAGCCGGCAGCGGTCGTCCCCGACGACGACACCGCTGAGGATCTCGATGGTGAGAGCGGCCTCGGCGTCGAGGATCTACTCGCCGGCGGCGTCAGCGATCTCGACATCGACGCGCTCGGCGACGGCGTGCTCGAGCCCGAGCTCGCCGAGGAGGAGGCCGACATCGAGCCCGATCTCGTCGAGGAGACCGAGACGTAGAGGTCGCGCGGCCGGCCGCGTCCGCCGCCGGCCGCCCCCACCGCAGACCCGCCCAGCAGACCCGCCCATATTGGTTTCACCCGCGAGCGAAAGCGCCTCAGATGATTGACATAAATAACTTCGATGCGATCGAGATCAGCCTCGCCTCCTCCAAGCAGATCCGCAGCTGGAGCTCCGGCGAGGTCACCAAGCCCGAGACGATCAACTACCGCACGCTCAAGCCCGAGAAGGACGGGCTCTTCTGTGAGCGCATCTTCGGGCCCACCAAGGACTGGGAGTGCTACTGCGGCAAGTACAAGCGCGTGCGCTACAAGGGCATCGTCTGCGAGCGCTGCGGCGTCGAGGTCACACGCTCCAAGGTCCGCCGCGAGCGCATGGGCCACGTCGACCTCGCCGCGCCCGTCAGCCACATCTGGTTCTTCAAGGGCGTCCCCAGCCGCATCGGCTATCTGCTCGACATGGCGCCCAAGGAGCTCGAGAAGGTCCTCTACTTCGCCGCGTCGATCGTCACCTGGGTCGACGACGAGGCGCGCCAGAAGGATCTCGAGACGCTCGAGGTCGAGGTCAACAAGGTCCTCGACTCCTACGCCGCCGAGCGCGAGGAGCGCGTGCTCGAACTGCGCGAGTCGCTCGAGCGCCGCGAGAAGTACCTCCAGAACGGCAAGCAGACCAACTTCTCCGACGAAGACCACCTGTGGGCCGACTCGCTCGACATCAATCTGTCAAAGCTCTCCGACGAGGATCGCGAGAAACTCACCAAGGAGCTGCGCAAGACCTTCGAGGCCGACATCGCCGACACCGAAGCCTACATCGAGGACGCCGCCGAGCGCATGCGCGGCGTCTGGGAGCTGTTCAAGACGATGGAACCGAAGCAGATCGAGCACGACGAGACGACCTTCCGCGAGCTCAAGGAGCGCTTCGGCTCGCCCTACGGCTTCGGCGAGTACTTCCGCGGCGGCATGGGCGCCGAAGCGGTGCGCGACCTCCTGCAGCAGGTCGACCTCGAGGCCGAACGCGTCGAGCTCGAGGACCAGGTCAAGACCGCCAAAGGTCAGAAGCAGGCACGCGCGGTCAAGCGCCTGAAGGTCGTCAGCGCCTTCATCCAGTCCGGCAACAAGCCCGAACAGATGGTCCTCGACGCCGTGCCCGTGATCCCGCCGGAGCTGCGACCGATGGTCCAGCTCGACGGCGGGCGCTTCGCGACCTCCGATCTCAACGACCTCTACCGGCGCGTCATCAACCGCAACAACCGCCTCAAGCGCCTGCTGGATCTCGGCGCGCCCGAGATCATCGTCAACAACGAGAAGCGCATGCTCCAGGAGGCCGTTGACGCGCTGTTCGACAACGGTCGCCGCGGGCGTCCCGTCACCGGGCCCGGCAACCGCCCGCTGAAGTCGCTCAGCGACATGCTCAAGGGCAAGCAGGGCCGCTTCCGCCAGAACCTGCTCGGCAAGCGCGTCGACTACTCCGGACGCTCCGTGATCGTGGCCGGCCCCTACCTCAAGCTGCACCAGTGCGGCCTGCCGAAGATCATGGCGCTCGAGCTCTTCAAGCCGTTCATCATGGCCCGCCTCGTCGAGCGCAAGTCCGCACAGAACATCAAGGCCGCCAAGAAGATGGTCGACTCGATGATCGGCGAGGTCTGGGACGTGCTCGAGGAGGTCATCCACGAGCACCCCGTGCTGCTCAACCGCGCCCCCACCCTGCACCGGCTCGGCATCCAGGCGTTCGAGCCGCTGCTCGTCGAGGGCAAGGCGATCCAGGTGCACCCGCTCGTCTGCCACGCCTTCAACGCCGATTTCGACGGCGATCAGATGGCGGTACACCTGCCGCTCTCCGCGGAGGCGCAGGCCGAGGCGCGCATCCTGATGCTCTCCTCCAACAACATCCTCTCCCCGGCGCACGGCGCACCGCTCGCGACGCCCACCCAGGACATGATCCTCGGCGCGTACTACCTCACCTACGGAGAGGAGGCCGAGGAACTCGGCGCCAAGCAGGAGCTCCTGAGGACCAATAAATGGCCCGCCGGCGAACCGCGACCGCACGTGTTCCGCACCGCGCAGGAGGCCGAGCTCTCCTACGAGGCCGGCGTCGTCACGCTGCACGACATCGCCGAGTTCCGTCCGATGGGACGCGACGGTGGGCACGTGCTGACCACGGTGGGGCGGATCATCTACAACGACCGCATCGAGCGCGCCCTCGCGGAGGCGCTCGGAGACGAGTTCGACGCGTCCAAGTACGTGTTCGTCAACCAGTCCATGAAGAAGCGCGACACCACGCGCCTGATCGACATGCTCGTGCAGACCTACGGGGCGACCACGATCTCGCTCGTGCTCGACGCCTTCAAGGACCTCGGCTTCAAGTACTCCACGCAGGCCGGCATCACGATCTCCAAGAACGACGTCGTCGTTCCGCCCGAGAAGCAGTCGATCCTCGACAAGTACGACAAGCTCGTCGGCGACATCACCGGTCAGTACGACGACGGCCTGATCACCCAAGAGGAGCGTCACGAGGCCGTCGTGGAGAAGTGGAACGCCGCCACCGACGAGGTCGCCGAGGCGATGGTCGCCAACCTCGACACCCTGAACCCCATCTTCATGATGGCCAACTCCGGAGCGCGCGGCTCCTTCAAGCAGATCCGCCAGCTCGCCGGCATGCGCGGCCTGATGGCCAACCCGAAGGGCGAGATCATCGAGCGCCCGATCAAGGCCAACTTCATGGAGGGCCTCTCCGTGCTCGAGTACTTCATCTCGACGCACGGAGCGCGAAAGGGCCTCGCCGACACCGCGCTGCGCACCGCCGACTCCGGCTACCTCACGCGCCGCCTCGTCGACGTCGCCCAGGACGTCATCATCCGCGAGCCCGACTGCGGCACCGAGGATTACATCGAGATGTCCGTCTTCAAGGACGGGGGAGACCCCAACGACGATCTCGTCGGTCGCTTCGCGGCCAAGGAGATCGCGACCAAGCGCGGTCGCGTGCTCGTCGAGCAGGGCGTCGAAATCGGCCGTCCCGAGTTCGCCGAGATGGTCAAGGCGTTCCAGGACGACCACGACCGCGGCACCCACATCGCGGTCCCCGTGCGCTCTGTGCTCAAGTGCCAGGCACTCAGCGGCGTTTGCCAGGCCTGCTACGGGCGCGCGATGGCGACAGGACAGCTCGCACAGATCGGCGACGCCGTCGGCATCATCGCCGCCCAGTCGATCGGCGAGCCCGGCACGCAGCTCACGATGCGCACCTTCCACACCGGTGGCGTCGCCGGCGCCGATATCACGCATGGTCTGCCGCGGATCGTCGAGCTCTTCGAGGCGCGCAAGCCGAAGGGGCTCGCGCAGATCGCCGAGCAGGACGGGACCGTCTCGATCGAGGAGTCCGAGAAGGCGCTCACCGTCGTCATCACCGACGTCGCCGGCGAGGAGCACCGCCACGCATTCCCGCGTCGCACGCGGCTGTTCGTGCGCGCCGGCGAGCAGATCGTCGCCGGACGCCAGCTCAACGAGGGCTCGCTATACCCGCACGACCTGCTCAAACTGCGCGGGCGCACCGAGACCGAGCGCTACCTCGTCAACGAGGTCCAGGAGGTCTACAAGTCCCAGGGCGTGGACATCAACGACAAGCACATCGAGCTGATCGTGCGCCAGATGCTCAAGAAGGTCCGGGTCGACCAGAAGGGCGACACCGACTACCTGCCCGGCCAGTTCGTCGATCGCTTCGAGTTCGCGCGCATCAACGCCGACCTGCAGACCGCCGGCAGCGAGACCGCGCAGTACGAGGACATCATCCTCGGGATCACCAAGGCCTCGCTGAATACCGACTCCTTCCTCTCCGCGGCCTCCTTCCAGGAGACGACCAAGGTTCTTACCGACGCCGCCCTGGAGGGCAAGATCGACCGCCTCAACGGGCTCAAGGAGAACGTCATCATCGGCAAGCTGATCCCCGCCGCGACCGGTCTCAAGCGCTACCGGCGCATCGAGATCGAGCCCTCCGAGCCGCTCCCGCGCGCGATCGACGAGGTCGGACTGCTCGACCAGGACGAGATCGCCGCCGAGCTCGGCCTGCACGGCGGTGACGTCCTCGGCGCCGGCTACGGCCAGGAGTTCGACGCCGACCTCGCCTCACTCGAGAAGATCGGCGCCGGCGGCTCGGACCCCGGCTTCGTCGAGGAGCTCGCCGAGCTCGAAGTCCCCGAGGAGACCGCCGACATCCCCGTCGAGGTCCCCTCCGACAGCAACGAGTAGCACGCAGGGCACCCCGGCGCGCGCGTCTCCCCGGACGCCGCGCCGGGTCCGCGCACTCATCAAGACACCTGCACGACCTCGACCCCCGCCTCGCGCAGCACGTCCTGCCCATCGAGCACCGCGTAGCCCGCGCGGAAGTACAATTTCGCGATCCCCGCCGCCGCGATCAGCTTCGCGCACGGCGGGCACGGGAAATCCGTCACGTACAGCACCGCGCCGAGCGTCTCCAGCCCGTCGCGGGCGGCCTGCGCGATCAAACGCGCCTCGGCGTGGGTCGCAGTCGAGAGCTCCAAAGCCACACCTTGATGGAAGTTGCTGCGCGGGTCGCCGACCGCGTAGGCGCTCAGCGGATGCGGGTTATGAACGTTTGCGCTCACGCGAACTTCGCCGCTCTCCAGGCGAATCGCCGCACCGACCCGCCGCCACCAGTCGACGCTCTCCGCCGCGGCGCCGTCCGCCGCGAGTGCGAGCTCGGCAAACGCCTGCGCTGCCGTCACCGTCCGCTGCGGCTGCGGACGCAACAACTGCGCCGTCCGCGTCTTGTCCCAGCGCAGGAAGACGGTGTCGAAGCGCACCTCGCAGCGCGCGAAGAACCGCTCGGCCAGCTGGTAGCTGACGTCCTCTGCCGGCATCGTGATCCGCGGGTCCTCCGCCGCAAGTGTGTGCGCGCTGCGCTCGTCGAGCACCGCGACCTCCGCGCACAGATCCCACGCCGCGATCGCGCTCGCAACGAGGTCAGCCGGGAGCGCGCGGATGTCCTTCGCGAGCGGGCGATACTCGACATACAGCTCCGGCCCCACCACGAACAGGCGCCCCCCCCGCGCGTGTGCCTCCAGGAAGCGGCGGTACCCCTCGTGCAGCACCGGCACGTACGCGACGGCGACGTGCTCACTCACGCTTGAGGACCGTGTCGATCAGGCCCGGCAGCACCTCCGCGAGCTTCGGCCCGAGCCGCTCGCCGAGGTGCATGTAGAGCTGGCGAATTCGCTCGCTCGTCGTGACCGCCGCCTGACGCTCCAGGACGTGGACCTCGCCGCAGAGCTCCAGCAGCTGCTGCCGTTCGGCGTCGCTGTAGGAGTGGTCCTCCGAGAGCACCAGCACGTCCGGGCGCACCGCTCCGATCAGTGCCCAGCGCGCTTCGTCGTCCTCCTTCAGAAAGATCACGTCGACCGGGCGCTGGTGCGCGAGCATCTCCAGGCGCTCGGACTCCGGCACCATCGGTCGATCCTCGCCCTTGCGCCGGCGGATCTTCGCGTCGCTGTCGACGCCCACGATCAGCACGTCCCCAAGCGACTTCGCCTTCGCGAGGTACTTCACGTGCCCGAGGTGCACCAGGTCGAAGGAGCCCGAGGTGAGGACCAGTCGCAGTCCGATGCCCCGCAGGTGCTCCGCGAGCTCCGCAAGGGACTCCAGCGAGCCGATCAGGCGCTGCTCGAAATTGACGTCCGAGCTGAAGATACCGCTGGTTATCGCCATAGAACTCTTTGGGGGCTCGCGCTGGACCCCGCTAGGAGGGCTCACTCGGACTCTCGACCTCGCGGCTGACGCGGAAGCGCACCGTGCCCTGTGGCGCGTCGTCCAGCGCGACGAAGTGGACATGCAGGTGCGCGACGCTGCCACCGTTGTAGCGCATGTCGCCGCTGCGCTCCACCGTCGCCACCGCCAGCGGCTCCAGCTGCGCCCGTAGCTTGCGCTTGAGCGCCCACAACTCCGCGCCCGCCGCGTCCGGCAGCTCCTCGAACGCGCACACGTGGCGGTGGGGCACGATCAGATAGTGCGCGCGCGTGCCGGCGTACGGGAAGTCGTTGCGCGTCACGTACCAGTGCTCGCCGCTGAGCTCGACCGGCTCACGGTGGTAGGCCGCGAAGTGCTCCGGACAGAACACGCAGACACCCGCCGCCTCCAGCCCCTCCATATAGCGCCGCTGCTCCTCGCTACGCGCCGCGGGGAGGTGGTAGAGAGGCTCAGCGCGCGCGGTCATAGACACGGAAGACGAAGGACAGGTCGCTCTCGAACAGCGGCTCGCTCTCCTGCACACAATGCCACTCGGCCGGTGCGAGCGCGGGAAAGAACACGTCGCCCGCGGGGCTCGCCGCGATCTCCGTAGCGTAGACGCGATCCGCGAGCGGCAGCGCCTGTTCGTAGACCGAGGCGCCGCCGATCACGAAGCAGTCCTCCCCGCAGGCCCGCAGGGCCGCGTCGAGGCTGGCGTAGACCTCGGCTCCCTCGGCGTGGCAGTCCGGGCTCGCGCTGAGCACGATGTTGCGTCGCTCACGCAGCGGCCGGTGCGCGTCGGGTAGCGACTCGAACGTGCTGCGACCCATCAACACCGCGTGGCCGATCGTCAGCTCGCGGAAGTGTCGCAGGTCGCTCGGGAGTCGCCACGGCAGCGCGCCGCGGTAGCCGATCGCGCGATTGGCGCCGTGGGCGACCACGATCGCGATCACGCGCCGGTCCGCACGACGCGGCGGGTCGACCTCGCGCGCGCCCTACACCCGCCGGTCCACTTGGTGGGTCGGGTCCACCTCGCGCGCGCCCTCACGTGAGCACCGGGATGTCGCGGATCGCGGGATGCGGATCGTAGTCCGCGATCTCGAAGTGCTCGCCGCGGAAGTCGTGGATGTCGCTCACCCGCCGCCCCGCCTCCGTCAGCCGCAGCGTCGGCAGCCGCCGGGGCTCGCGCGCGAGCAGCTCATCGACGTGCTCGAGCTGGTTGACGTAGATATGCGCGTACTGGATCCAGTGCACGTACTCCACGAACTCGTACGACGTCAGCTGCTCCAGCATCAGTCCGAGCGCCGTGTACTGCACCATGTTCGACGGAACCCCGATCGGAGTGTCGCCCGAGCGCTGGTTGTGCACGAGGTGCAGCTTGCCGCCGAGCACCAGCGCGTGCACCCACCCGTGGCACGGCGCGATCGTATTGCGCGACTTCACGCCCCGCGCGCGGTGGTTGGCCTGCGGGATCCACGGGCTCACGACCGCGGTGCGGTCCTCCGGCAGGTCGCGCAGCTTCCTCACGAGGTGCGCGAACTGGTCGAAGCCCGGCTCGCCGTGGCCGCTCTCGCCGTCGGCGCGACCCTCGAGGTCCGTCGTGAAATGCCGGAACGCGTGGCCGTAGGAGCCGGGGCCGAGGTCGCCGGTCGCAAGGCCCCGGCTCGTGCACTTCTCCTCGGTCGCCCAGGGGCCCCACCAGTCGCAGCCGAACTCCGCGAGCTCCTCGAGTGTGCGCGCGCCGTTGATGAACGCGCACAGCTCGCCGATCGCCTTCGGCGCGAAGCCGCCGATCGCGCGCTCGGTGATCACCGCCGCGCCGTGGCGCATCGGGAAGCGCATCTGACAACCCGCGAGCGCGAGCGCGTCGACGCCCTGCTTCGTCGGCACCCGCGTCCCGGTGTCGCGGATCGCCGCGAGCATGTCGCGGTACTCGGTGCTGATCCGGCGTTGCGCGAAGGGCAGGTAGTCGGGCATCGGCTGGGTCGCGATGATAGGGGAGGGTGTCGATGCGGCCGCCGCCGTGCGATGGTTCTCTCGCGACTCGAGCCCACGCCTCGCATTCGCGTGGCGGCCGCTGAGAGATTTCTCATCGTGCGCGCCGCGACACCGACCTCCCGGCGCTGTTGGAGGAAGTGATGACAGCGCGCGAGCTAACGCGCCGATCGCTGCTGGCAGTCGCCGCGGGCGCCGCGGCCGGCGGTCTGCTGCGCCCGCGCGCCGCGCTCGCCGGTGCGCGGCCCGTCGCTGTGCCGAGCGACGGCGCCGCGGGCAGGTACGCGCACGACGGGGCGCTCGAGCTTGCAACTCCCACGCTCCCCGCCGGCGGCGGCCAGCCCCCGATCATCGCCCGCGAAGCGTGGGCGCTCGGGCGCTGCACGCCGCGCGTCGCGCCCGAATACGGCTCGGTGCAGCTCGCATTCGTACACCACACCGAGAACCCCAACGGCTACGCCGCCAACGAAGTGCCCGCGATGCTGCGCTCGATCTACCAGTTCCACCGTTACACCAATGGCTGGAACGACATCGGCTACAACTTCGTCATCGATCGCTTCGGGCGCATCTTCGAGGCGCGCGCCGGAGGCATCGACGAGCCCGTCACCGGGGCGCAGGCGGGTGGCTACAACTACTGCTCCACCGGGATCGCGGTTCTCGGCGAGTACGGCGGCGTGCGCATCTCGCCCGCCGCACGCGATGCGCTCGTGCGGCTGCTCGCGTGGAAGCTCGCGCTGCACGGCACGCCGATCGAGGGTCGCGTCACTGTGCGCGTCAATCCCGCCGGCGCCGGCTACAGTCGCTTTCCCGCAAACGCCCGCGTCTCGCTGCCCCGCGTCGCCGGCCACCGCGACGCCGACAGCACCGAATGCCCCGGCAACGCGTTCTACGACGAGCTGCCCGGCGTGAGGCTCAGCGCCGCGCACACGCAGGGGACGCCCGCGCGGCTCACGCTCGCGCTAACGCCCCTCACGACCGCTACCGCGCCCGTCGCGACGCCACCCGCCCCGACACCTGCCCCGGGGGCCACGTCCGAAGCGTCGCCGGCGAGCGCGCCCGCTCCCACGCCGGTAGCGACGCTCGGCGGCAGCCTCGCATTCCTTGGCGCCGGCGGCGTGGACGGGCACAGCGGTGCTCCGATCGCGGGCGCGCCGCTCACGATCCAGATACGGAGCGTCAGCCGTCGCGGCGAGGTCGTGCTCGAGCGCGCACTCGCGCAGACGCAGACCGCCGCCGACGGCAGCTGGTCGCTACCGCTCTACAGCGCCACGCCGGGCGTCCCCGCCCTGGCGCCAGGCACGTGGCTGCGCGCGCTCTGCCCCGGCGCCACCGGAGTCCCCGCCGCAGTCGCCGCCGCAGTGCGGCTCACCGGCGCGCTCTCATTCAGCGCGCCGAGCGCGCCGGCTCAGGGGTAGTCGACGCGTGTGGTGCTTCCCGTAGGATGACGGAAGTCCAGATAATGGAAGAGTTTTCCTCACCGTCATGCCAGCGGTCATCTTCGACCTCGACGAGACTCTCTTGGATACGAGCATGCTGCGTGCCGATCGCGACGCGCGGCATTGGCGGCGGCTCGCGACACGCCTCGACGAGGTTAAGCCGTACGCTCACACGAAATCGAGCCTCCGTGCGTTTGACCTGCCCGCGCGCGTAGGGGAGATGGGGTTTCAGGTCGGCGTCCTCACCCATAGCCCACGTTGGTATGCGGAGCGCTTGCTCGACGCGTTCGATATCCCCTATGACGCTCTGCTCACCGGGTCTGACGGCTATGCGCCTGACGTCAGGACCGTCTGCTCGTCGCGACCGAACTCCGGGCATTGACGCGCCAGCTCGATCGCCCCGACGAAGTCGACCAGATCGTCGCCGCTCACAGGATGACCTAGTGGCCGATCGCCCAAACGCGCGCACAATGCACGCGAATCACGCCAAGCCGGCAAGATCGAGCACAGCTCTCGCGCGGGACGCTCCAGCAGTACCCGCAGGCCCTCGCTCGCGCCGCTCTCGTTGCGCGGAACCGGACAGAAAAGCGGCCGTCCCTGTGCGGCCGCGAAGCGTGCGGTGTGCATCGTGCCGCTCCTCACCCCGCTCTGCGCGACAACCACGGCGACTGACAGCCCGCTCTGCAGGCGGTCTCGCGCTATGAGGTGGTGCGGACGGGGCTGCTCGCCGAAAGGCTGCTCGGAGATCAAGGTGCCGCCGGCATCGATGATCTGGGTAGCCAAGCCCTTGTTCTCCGCGGGATAGATCCGGTCCAGTCCCCCGCCCATGACCGCGATCGTCGGCGCGCCCCGCTCGAGGGCGGTTCGGTGGGCAATCGTATCGATGCCCTTGGCCAGGCCACTGACGATGCCCCATCCGTTCTCCGCAAGAACCCCAGACATGCGCTCGGCCGCTGAGATTCCGAAGACCGTCGGCTCACGTGTGCCGACGACCGCCGCGAGCTTCTCGCGGGCGAGCAAGCCCACATCGCCGCGCACATAGATCAGCGGCGGCGGGTCCGACAGCTCGCGCAAGCGCTCCGGATAGCGCTCGTCAAAGAACGTCAAGAGCTCGACGCTGGCTGACGCGTAGTCACCCAAGCGAGCTCGTGCTCGCTCGAACGCCTCATCCAGCCCCGCGCCGTGACGTTCAAGCAAGCGCTCCATCTGACTGGCATGAAGCGTCGCTCGCAGCGCCGTCGCCGGTCCGATCCGCGGCAGCGACTGTAGTGCGAGGAAACCGGCAGGTGACCGGAGGTCAGTGCTTGCTAGTGCTGTCATCAAGGCCCCGTCATAGTGAGCGTCTCGTAGGGACCGACCGCCTGCCGATACGCTCGATCGGCTGCACGACCCCTAACGAACTCTAGACCTCGACGAAGACGGTGCAAGCCTGGGCCGGCGCCACGCCGCGCCCCAGCGCGCGAGCTCCGCCACGTGCTCGCCCGTGATCCCGACCGCCGCATCCGTCTGCACGAGCAGCGTCGGCGCCGCCCGCGCCGCGGCCCACGCGTGGCACGCCTCGTCGAGGCAGTCGTCGATCCACGCCAGCGCGCGCGTCCCCGCGTACGTGTCGATCGCCGCGAGCTTCCAGTGCCCCCGCGTCACGCGCTCCGCGCCACCGCCGTCGAGGCCGCTCGTCACGCGGCCTGCTTCTCGTGCATCGCCCGCTCCTCGCGTGTTGCCCGCTCCTCGCGTGTTGCCCGCTCCTCCCCCCGCGTTGCCCGCTCCCCGATCGGTCGCGTCCCCGAAGGTCAGGAACGGCAGCTCCGCGGGCAAGCCGAGCAGCGCGGGCAGGTATTCATTGGCGCGCTCCTCCCAGCCGCTGCACCAGACGAGCTCGAAGATCTCGCCCAGCGCGAGCAGGTGCGCGGCGGCGCTGGCCGAAAGGAAGTGCGGGATGCCGTCGATCCAGTGGAACGACCCCGCCGATCGAAGATCGGCCAGCGCGGTGGGGGAAAAGCCGAAGAGGGAGACAACGCCATCGATGTCAACCAGTAGCAGCGGCCTTGTTAGGTCGGCATTAAGCGATGCCTGCCCGACGCGCCCTTTAGCTGCGGCAGAGGTTTCGACGGCTAATCTGCCCGGATCGATGCGCGGCAGTAAAGCACTCCGCGGCCGCTGCCGATGGAGCCTCGCGTCGGTCGCAACAGACGTCGCACAAGACGCAGAAGCAGCACCCACACCCACACCATGACACTAGATCTCGGCATCCTCCTCGCGCTCGCCTGCGCCTTCGTCGCGAACCTTGGCTTCTTCTACAAGTACCGCGGCGCCGGCGAAGTCCCTCGGGTCAGCGTGCGCCATCCGCTGCGCTCCGGCCGCGAGCTCTTCTCCTCGAAGTGGTTCGCGCTGGGGATGATCATCGCGACGGGCTCATGGGGCCTGCACGTCGCGGCGCTCGCGCTCGCGCCCATGTCTGTCGTACAGGTCGCGCTCGCCGGTGGCGTGGTGCTGATCGCGGTGATGGCCGAGCGTCTCTTCGGCTTCCGCGTCGGGCGCCGCCAGTGGCTCGGGCTGTTCCTCACCGCCGCCGGTCTCGTGCTGCTGGGCCTTACGTTGCCCGCGATGCACGGCGCGCACGCGCGCTTCTCGCCGGCCGTGATGATCTCGTTCGAGGCCGGCCTCTTCGGTCTGGGAGGCCTGTTGATCATGGGCCCGCGCATGGGGGGGCAGGCCGAGCACCACGGCGTGATGCTGGGCGCCGCCTCGGGAGTCCTCTTCGGTGTCTCGGACACCTCGATCAAGGCGCTTACGGGGATCGTCGGCGCGCACGGGCCGCTCGGGGTGATCCTGAGCCCCTGGTTCGCGGTGGCGCTGCTCGCCTCGATCGTCGCCTTCTACGCATCCGCGCGCGGACTGCAGGATGGCGAGGCCGTCCCCGTGATCGCCGTCACCGGCGCCGCCGCGAACATCGCGGGAATCGCGGGCGGGATCATCGTGTTCGGCGACCCCGTTGCCGGCAGCCCCATCGGCATCGTCTGCGAGGCGCTGGCGTTCGTGCTCGTGATCGTCGCCTCTGCGCTGATGCCCGCGCCGGTGCGCGCCGCCGGCGTCGCCGCCGAGGCCGCCGTCGCCTCCGCGGCGTAGCAACGGCTCCGCACTGCTACCATCCCCGGCCGAATGCCAACGACCTCACAGCTAGTGCGCAAGGGCCGCGTCGCCCCGAAGAAAAAGCTCGCCACGCCGGGCCTGAAGTCCGGCAAGGGTCGCAAGAAGAAGACCGCCGCGCCGCAACGGCGCGGCGTGTGCACGCGCGTGTACACGACGACCCCGAAGAAGCCTAACTCCGCGCTGCGCAAGGTCGCGCGCGTGCGCATCTCCGGGTCGATCGAAGTCACCGCCTACATCCCCGGCGAGGGCCACAACCTGCAGGAGCACTCCGTCGTGCTCGTCCGCGGGGGCCGCGTCAAGGATCTCCCGGGCGTGCGCTACAAGGTCGTGCGCGGCACGCTCGACGCCGCCGGCGTCAACGACCGCAAAAAGGCTCGCTCGCAGTACGGCGTGAAGAAAAAATGACCTCGCCCCACTCGATGCTCGCCGGCGCCTCTAGAGGGATGCGCTGATGCCCCGCCGCGCCGCCGCCCAGATCCGTCCGGTCGAGCCGGACCCCGTGCACCGCTCCAAGCTCGTCCAGCAAGTCATCAACAAGGTCATGCTCGACGGCAAGAAGTCCACCGCCGAGCGCATCGTCTACGACGCCCTCGCGCTGCTCGGCGAGCGCAGCGACAAAGACCCCCTCGAGACTCTCGAGGCCGGGGTCAAGGCGCTCACGCCGACGCTCGAGGTCAAATCGCGCCGCGTCGGCGGCGCCACCTACCAGGTGCCCGTCGAGGTCGCCGCGCGCCGCGCCCGCACGCTCGCCGTGCGCTGGCTCGTCGAGTTCGCGCGCCAGCGCCGCGAGAAGACGATGGCCCAGCGCCTCGCCAACGAGCTGCTCGACGCGCAGTCCCAGCAGGGCGGCGCCTACAAGCGCAAGGACGACATTTACCGCATGGCCCAGGCCAACAAGGCCTTCGCGCACTACCGCTGGTGAGGAGGCCGAGGGCCGGCGCAGCTCGGCGTCCTCGGTCGTTCGCCTGCCTGCGCCCCGCACGGGGTGTGCCCCGAACGGGGTATGTGCGAAGCACACTTCACTCCCTGTGTCCTTGATGGCCGACGGCACCGCCCCCTTTGTCGGGATCGGTTGTCGTGGTTTTCTGGGCCCGCTTCGCCAGATACTCGACCAGCCCGCTGTGCGGGGTACCGAGGTGCCGAACTCTTAGAAGCAGTCCTGGTGGCGGCGCGCCCTTCGTGATGATCGTCGCCGGAATAGACGACGCGAGAAACTTCGGTCGATCCCAGGTGGACACCATCCGGGCACCGAACAGCGTCACATTCAACGCGCCTGGCAGTGCTGCACTCGGAGCAAGGACGCCGGAGAAGCCCTCCTTTCGGAGTCTGGCACCCTCGCTCTGGCATTGCTCGTAGTTCTCGGAGACGAGTGCTGCGGGGTCGAAACCGGATCGTTCTGCCTGCTCAAAAGTCGAGTAGTCGGCGATCACACCCTCGTCGATCAGTACTGCCCACATCGAGACGCTAATCATTGCGACCTCGTCCTCGACACGTAGCTCCTCGTTGCGGATCAACTCGGCCCACGCGCCGTCGGTGCTCTGCGATAGGTATTGAGTCGGTCCGTCGCCAGAGCGATGCCAGCGGCCCCCCTGACTGTTCTCGCGCACCCAGAATGGCGTGTCGTAGCTGGAATAGCGGTGCGCGATCTGCCGTTCGATTCGGATCTTTTTTGGCTCAGGCGCCATGCCCCGCTCTCCCTTGTCTCGCCAGGCGCACGAGGGTCCTTTCAAAGCCTGGCTCGCTTGCGAGGTCGATTGGAGCATGACCGTCGAGCTCCGCCCGCTCCCTGTGGAACCAGGCGACGACCCCCTCCGGGTTCCATACGTGCCGAAGCAGCCGTACTAGGCGGACTGCCAAGACCAGTTGGTAAGGAGGCGTGCCGCCTTCTTTTCCCAGACGCTGTAGATGACGGGTCGATATGCCGGCGAGGCGCGCTTGGTCTGCCTGAGTGACGCGGGGGAGCGCCTGTTGTAGGTAAGCCACAAGCGGCCGGGCATCGTCATCGCGGCACCCGGCGTGCTCGTCGAGCGCATCGCGCACGATGTGGCGGATGGCCTCACAGTCGACGAAGAATCGGTCGAGGGCATCGAGGGGTCGGGTCTCGTCGAACTCTTGAAGGGCGGCGAGTAGGTTGATGATGATCTTTCGGATCTCAGCCACGGCCTCTGGCTCGAGCTGCGGTGGAAGCTCGTTGCTGAGCTGCACGGATAGTCGACGGGCCGTCTCAACCCATCGTTTTGCGTATTCGGGATCGACTGCATCCTGGGCGGCTGGTCCGGCCGCCTCAATGGCCTCGCGAAGCCTTGTCAGGCCCTCGCTAATTCGTCGCTCCAGGTCGGCGAGTTCTTGCTGCTCCGGATCCCGATCAAGAACTAGTCCCGACAACGATCCTCCCTTTGTCGTGAGGTTGTCGTGTTCTGTAGTCATGGTTCGGCAAGTATAGCGTACTTATGTCGGGAAATTGGACATGGTTGCGACATGACGAAAATACCGAGTCCTGATGTCGGCTAGCCACGACAAGATCCGGCGCAGTCAAGATGCTTGACACCATCTGGGTGCGAGCGAACGGCATAAGTCGAAAGCCGCGTGGCGTCTTCAGCGCTGCACGACATCTCCCGAGCGATGCCGACGATGTGTGCGCTATCTCACACGTCAGGCCCTTCAAGAACGGTTGTTTGGTACCTAACATTTCGGTACCAAATGACTTCGGTCGACAGAACACAGCCATCTGACTCCGCCGCCTCGGTGCGCATCGAGCGGCACGTCTGGGTGATCTCCGGCGTCGTGATCCTGGGGATGATCATGTCGATCCTCGACACCACGATCGTCAACGTCGCGCTGGCGACGCTCTCACACGACCTGCACAGCCCGCTCGCGCAGGTGCAGTGGGTGATAACCGGCTATCTGCTCGCGCTCGCCGCGGTGATCCCCGTCACTGGCTGGGCCGCGCGGCGCTTCGGCGCCAAGCGCGTCTATCTCGTCTCGCTCGTGCTCTTCACCCTCGGCTCCGGCCTGTGTGGGCTCTCGGACTCGACGACCTCGCTGGTGATCTTCCGCGTGATGCAGGGCGTCGGCGGCGGGATGATCATGCCGGTCTCGATGATGATCATGGCGCACGTCGCCGGTCCGCAACGCGTCGGCAGGGTGATGGGAGTCGTCTCGATGCCCGCGATGCTCGCTCCAATCCTGGGTCCGGTCGTCGGGGGCCTGATCCTGCAGAACCTGCACTGGTCGTGGATCTTCTTCGTCAACGTCCCGATCGGCCTGATCGCCTTCGTGCTTGGCTGGCGGATGCTGCCGCAGACCGACTCCGGTGTCGCTGGAAAGCTGGACGTGCTCGGCGTCGGGCTGCTCTCCGGAGGCTCCGCCTTGTTCATCTTCGGCGTCAGCGAACTCGGCTCCGGCGCGGGGCTGGGTGCCCCCGAAGTCCTGCTGCCGGCGATCGCGGGCCTCGTGCTCACGGTCCTCTTCGTCTTGCACGCGCTGCGCGTCGAGCGCCCGCTGCTCGACGTGCGCCTGTACGCCAATCGCGTCTTCGCCGGCGCCTCGTTCGTCAACTTCGGCCTCGGGGCCGCGCTGTTCGGGGCGATGATCCTCGTCCCGCTCTACTACCAGGAGGTGCGTGGCGAGAGCGTCATCAACACCGGCCTGCTCAACGGACCGCAGGGTCTCGGAGCGCTCGTCGCGATGCCGCTCGCGAGTCGCCTGACGCAGCGCTTCGGCGGCGGTCGTGTCGCGCTGGGCGGAGTGTCGCTGCTGTGCGTCAGCACGATCCCCCTCGCGTTTCTCGGGGCGCACACCTCGATCCTCGCGATCTCGCTGCTGCTGGTCGTGCGCGGGGTCAGCATCGGGATGTCCTTCATGCCGGCGATGAACGCCGCGTTTGCCTCGATGCGCCCCGAGCAGATCTCCGATGCGACTCCCCAGATCAACGTCCTGATGCGCCTTGGGGGCGCGATCGGCACGTCGGTGCTCGCCGTCGTCCTGCAGCGCGCGGCCGTGGCCAACGCGCACACCTCGGCGGGGCTCGCCAGCGCGTTCGACACCGCCTACTGGTGGGCGCTGGGGATCGCGATCCTGTCGCTGATCCCGTGTCTGATGCTGCTGCGCGCCGAGCGCCCGGCCGCGGACGGCGTGGAGGTCGAGGCGGACGCCGGTCGTGCGGAGGCGCTAGCGGAGGCCGTCGGCGTCTGATGGCTGCGCCGCCCGCAACCCCGGTGCGCGCGGTGAGCAGCGAGCAGTGGCGCGCGGAGCTCGCCGCGCTGGGCGGCGCGTTTCGCTCGGTGTTCCGCTGTGTGAGTCGCCTGCGCGGACGCGACACCCATCTCGCGGGCAGCGAGCTCAGCCACGCGCAGTTCGAGCTGCTGCTCGAGCTCTACGAGCGCGGCCCGCTCTCCGCCGGCGAGCTCGCCGCCGCCGCGCAGCTCACGCCGGGGACCGTCACGCAGATGCTCGAGCACCTCGCGGCGAGCGCTCACGTCGAGCGCACGCGGCAGGAGACGGACAAGCGCGTCGTCGTCTCTCGTCTGACCGCGCGCGGGCGGCGCGAGATCGAAGCCAAGCGCGAGCGCTGGCAGGAGCGGTGGGCGCAGGCGCTCGCCGACGTCGAGGTCGACGAGCTGCGCGCCGCCACGCACGTGCTGACGCGCCTGCGCGCGGTCTTCGAAGACGATGTCTGCGCTCCCTCCGAGCAGTCCTGACGGATCGTCCGACCCCCAAACCTCTGCTATAGTCGGCCTCCGCCCGGCGGAGGGATGTTCCTGCGAACGAGTCCCCCCGGCGAAGCGAGCCATCGAACATGGAGACCTCGAGCAGATAGCACCGCGATCGGCCTGGACACAAGCAGCGCGCGTGGGCCCGAGGGGCCTCTTTTTTTGCCCGCAGTCCCGACCTCGTCAGTCAGCCGAGAACCTCCAGCAAGCCAGCTTTCCTCAGGCCCACCGCAATCCCTTAGACCAGACATGCCACGCAAGTTCACACTCCAGAACACCCGCAACATCGGGATCATGGCGCACATCGACGCCGGCAAGACGACGACGACCGAGCGCATCCTCTACTACACCGGGCGCACCTACAAGATCGGTGAGGTCCACGACGGCGCGGCGACGATGGACTGGATGGAACAGGAGCAGGAGCGCGGCATCACGATCACCTCGGCCGCCACGACCGCCGAGTGGAAGGGCCATCGGATCAACATCATCGACACCCCCGGCCACGTCGATTTCACGGTCGAGGTCGAGCGTTCGCTCCGCGTGCTCGACGGCGCGATCGCGCTGTTCGACTCGGTCGCGGGCGTCGAGCCGCAGTCGGAGACGGTCTGGCGTCAGGCCGACAAGTACCACGTCCCGCGGATCGCCTACATCAACAAGATGGACCGCATCGGCGCCGACTTCGAGCGCGGCGTGCAGACGATGATCGACCGCCTCGGCGCCAAGCCCGTGCCGATCCAGGTGCCGATCGGCGCCGAGGGCGGCTTCCTCGGCGTGATCGACCTGGTGGCGATGAAGGCGATCGTCTACAAGGACGAGCTCGGCAAGGAGCAGGAGATCGAGGAGATCCCCGAGCACCTGCTCGAAACGGCCACCGCCGCCCGCGAGCATTTGCTCGAGGAAGTCTCGCACTACGACGACGAGCTCGTCGAGTTGATCCTCGAGGAAGCCGACGTCCCCGAGGAGCTGCTCAAGCAGGCGATCCGCAAGGCGACACTCTCGACGAAGCTCACGCCCGTGCTGTGTGGCTCGTCCTTCAAGAACAAGGGCGTGCAGCCGCTGCTCGACGCGGTCCTCGACTACCTGCCTTCACCGCTGGACGTGCCGCCGATCACCGGCCACGAACTGGTTCGCGGCGAGGAGGGCGAGCGCGAGGTCGCGCGCCACGCGGACGACTCCGAGCCCTTCACGGCGCTGGCCTTCAAGATCATGGCCGACCCCTACGTTGGCAAGCTCACCTACTTCCGCGTCTACTCCGGGCGTCTGGAGTCCGGCTCGCGCGTGCTCAACGTCAACAGCGGGCGTACCGAGCGAGTCGGTCGCATCCTGATGATGCACGCCAACGAGCGCGAGGAGGTCTCCGAGGTCTATGCCGGAGACATCGCCGCGGGCGTCGGGATCAAGCAGGTGATGACCGGCGACACGCTCGCCGCCCCGGACGCTCCGGTGCGCCTGGAGAACATCGTCTTTCCCGAGCCCGTCATCAAGGTCGCGGTCGAGCCCAAGACGAAGATCGACCAGCAGAAGATGTCGGTCGCGCTCGGGCGCCTCGCCGAGGAGGACCCGACCTTCCAGGTGCGCACCAACGAAGAGACGGGCCAGACCGAGATCTCCGGGATGGGCGAGCTGCACCTCGAAGTGCTCGTCGACCGCATGAAGCGCGAGTTCGGCGTCGAGGCCAACGTCGGGCGCCCGCAGGTCTCCTATCGCGAGACCGTGCGCGGGACGGCCGAGAAGATCGAAGGCAAGTTCGTGCGCCAGACCGGCGGCTCGGGCCAGTACGGAGTCGTCTACATCAACATCGAGCCGGCGCCCGGCGAGGGCTTCGAGTTCATCAACAAGATCAAGGGCGGCGCGATCCCCTCGGAGTTCATTCCAGCCGTCGAGAAGGGCGTCGAGGAGGCGCTCGAGAATGGCGTCAAGGCCGGCTACCCGATGGTCGACATCCGCGTCACGCTCGTCGACGGCAAGTACCACGACGTCGATTCCTCGGAGATCGCCTTCAAGGTCGCAGGGTCGATTGCTTTCAAAGAGGCGGCCAAACGCGCCAAGCCGGTCCTGCTGGAGCCGATCTTCGCCGTCGAGGTCGTCACCCCGCAGGAGTTCGTGGGCGACGTGATCGGCGACCTCTCGCGCCGCCGCGGGCGCGTCGAGGGTCAGGAGCCGCGCGGCAACGCGGTGGCGGTGACCGGCAAAGCGCCGCTCAGCGAGATGTTCGGCTACGCCACCGACCTGCGCTCCAACACGCAGGGGCGCGCCAACTACACGATGCAGTTCGAGGGCTACGAAGAGGTCCCCCCCAACATCGCGGAGAAGATCATCGAGCAGCGCACGGGGGAGCCCGTTCCGGCATAGAGGGTGGTGCAGCCGGTCGCTAGACCGGCGAGCCGGGCCCCTCGTTTTTAGATATATGGGCGGCGCTGCCGTCCTCTCAAGTTTTCAAGTCACGACACGCAGATCCTTATTTAGATAGATTTCTCGGGTTGGTCGCGCACCAGGCATGTCTCTGAGTGGCGAGCGACAGAAAAAGGCGATTGAGGAGCGAACACAAGTGGGCAAGGCGAAGTTCGAGCGCGACAAGCCGCATGTCAACGTCGGCACGATCGGTCACATCGACCACGGCAAGACGACGCTGACCGCTGCCATCACGACGGTGCTGGCCGAGAAGGGGGGCGCCGAAGCCCGCAGCTTCGAGGAGATCGACAACGCGCCCGAGGAGAAGGAACGCGGGATCACGATCGCCACCTCGCACGTCGAGTACCAGACCGACAAGCGCCACTACGCGCACGTCGACTGTCCGGGACACGCCGACTACGTCAAGAACATGATCACCGGCGCTGCGCAGATGGACGGCGCGATCCTCGTTGTCTCCGCGGCCGACGGCCCGATGCCGCAGACCCGCGAGCACATCCTGCTCGCCCGCCAGGTTGGCGTGCCGTACATCGTCGTGTTCCTCAACAAGGCGGACATGGTCGACGACGAGGAGCTGCTCGAGCTGGTCGAGGTCGAGGTTCGCGAGCTGCTCTCCGAGTACGACTTCCCCGGCGACGATATCCCCTTCATCATCGGCTCCGCGCTGAAGGCGCTCGAGGGCGACGAGGCCTACAAGGCCAAGATCTTCGAGCTCGCCGATGCGCTTGACAGCTACATCCCCGAGCCCGTGCGCGAGCTCGACAAGCCGTTCCTGATGCCGGTCGAGGACGTCTTCTCGATCACCGGCCGCGGCACCGTCGCGACCGGTCGCATCGAGCAGGGCATCATCAACACCGGTGACACCGTTGAGATCGTCGGCGTGCACGACACGACGACGACCGTCGTGACCGGCGTCGAGATGTTCCGCAAGATCCTCGACGAGGGTCGCGCGGGCGACAACGTCGGCTGCCTGCTGCGCGGCACCAAGCGCGAGGAGATCGAGCGCGGCCAGGTGCTCTGCAAGCCGGGCTCGATCACGCCGCACACCAAGTTCAAGTCCGAGGTCTACGTGCTCAAGAAGGAGGAGGGCGGTCGCCACACGCCGTTCTTTACCGGGTACCGGCCGCAGTTCTACTTCCGTACCACCGACGTCACCGGCGTAGCGCGGCTGCCCGAGGGCGTCGAGATGGTCATGCCGGGCGACAACGTCCAGATGGAGATCGAGCTGATCCAGCCGATCGCCATGGACCAGGGGCTGCGCTTCGCCATCCGCGAGGGTGGGCGCACGGTCGGCTCCGGTGTCGTCACGGAGATCATCGAGTAGCACCAGTCTTGGCGTCCCCCGGCGACCCGCCGGGGGACGTTCTTTTTTTGCCCAGTCCGATACGAGCCCTAGCGATCCAAGAGGGTGGCGCAGCCGGCCGAAGGCCGGCGAGCCGAGCCCCTCTTCCTCAAAAGAAAACGATTCCACATGGCGCCAGCCACCCAAAACAAGATCCGCATCCGCCTGAAGGCATACGACACCTCCGCGATCGAGTCCGCCGCGAAGGAGATCGTCGATACTGCCACGCGCACCGGCGCCTCCGTCTCCGGACCCGTTCCTCTGCCGACCGAGAAGAACGTCTACTGCGTGATCCGCTCCCCCTTCAAGGACAAGGATTCGCGCGAGCACTTCGAGATCCGCACGCATAAGCGGCTGATCGATATCCACCAGCCGACCCCTAAGACCGTCGACTCCCTGCAGCGCCTCGACAATCTGCCCGCGGGCGTCGACATCGAGATTCGCCTCGCCACGTAATGCCCGCTCGTCCGACACCGCACAGCTGATGCCCGCGATCCTCGCCAAGAAGCTGGGAATGACGCAGGTCTTCCAGGACGACGGCAACGTCGAGCGCGTCACGGTCCTGCAGGCCGGTCCCTGCCCGGTGACCGCCGTGCGCACGCTCGAGCGCGACGGCTACGAAGCCGTGCAGCTCGCGTTCGGGTCGACGCGTGAGAAGCGGCTGACCAAAGCGGAGCTCGGTCATCTCGCGAAGGCCGACGCGCCGCCGCTGCGCCATCTCGTCGAGTTCCGCGGCGAGGCCGCCGAGCTGCAGCTTGGCGAGAGCGTCACCGTGGAGGCCTTCGCCGTTGGCGCCCACGTCAAGATCGCCGGCGTCTCCAAGGGCAAGGGCTTCCAAGGCACGATTCGCAGGCATGGCTTCCAGAGCGGTCCCAAGTCGCACGGCTCGCACAACGTGCGGGCGCCTGGGTCGATCGGCGCATCGGCGACACCGGCGCGCGTGATGAAGGGCATTCGCGGGCCCGGGCAGACCGGCAACCGCCGCGCGACCCAGCGCGGCCTGCAGATCGTCGACATCGACGCGGCCCAGAATCTGATGCTGGTTCGCGGCTCGGTACCCGGTCCCCGCGGCGCCGTCGTGGAGGTGCGCAGCGATGCCTGACGCGCCCTTGCTTGGAGCCGCCAAAAAGGTCCCGCTCGACGAGCGCGCATTCGCGGCGCGCTTCAACGGACCGCTCGTTCACCAGAGCGTGCGCGCCGAGCAGGCCGCCCGCCGTCGCGGCACCGCGGCGACGAAAACCCGCGGGATGGTCTCCGGCGGCGGTGCGAAGCCGTGGCGGCAGAAGGGCACCGGGCGCGCGCGCGCCGGTTCGAGCCGCTCGCCCGTCTGGACCGGCGGCGGCACCGTCTTCGGGCCCCAGCCGCGCTCGTACACCTTCAAGGTCAACCGCAAGGAGCAGCGTGCCGCGCTGCGCAGCGCGCTCTCGCTGCATGCCGAGCGCGGCTCGATCGCGGTCATCGACGCCGGCGCGTTCGACGCGCCGAAGACGAGTCGGGCGCTCGAGCTGCTGGGGAGCTGGGACACCGCCACGCGCCCCGCCGGCCCGACGCTGGTTGCGCTTGCCGTCGAGGAGTCCGCGGCGGCGCTCTCCTTCCGCAACCTCGCGCGCGTGTCGGTGCTCGCGCACGAGAACGTCGGCGTCGCGGACATCCTCGGCGCCGCCTCGCTAGTGCTCTCCCAAGCTGCGCTCGACGGTCTCACCGCTCGTGCGGCTGGCGCCAAGGACGGCGCTCGCGGCGACGACGGCGCATCCCCCGCCAAGCCCGCCGGTGGCGCTGCGAAGGCTGCCGCGAAATCCGACGCGAAGGGAGGCGAGGCCTGATGGAGCATTCGCAAGTCCTGATCCGGCCCGTCGTCTCCGAGAAGAGCTACGTGCTCTCGGCGGCCGGCAAGTACACCCTGCGCGTGCACCCCGACGCGCACAAGACCGAGATCCGCCAGGCCGTGGAGGCGCTCTTCGACGTGCACGTGATCGCGGTGCGCACCGCGAGCGTG
This sequence comes from Solirubrobacteraceae bacterium, assembly GCA_035483545.1. Taxonomy (GTDB): domain Bacteria; phylum Actinomycetota; class Thermoleophilia; order Solirubrobacterales; family Solirubrobacteraceae; genus Palsa-744. Next base: position 62,881 of record DATHPS010000013.1, read on the forward strand.
AAGTCCAAGCCCAAGCGGCGCGGCAACACCAAGGGACGCACCCGCGCCTGGAAGAAGGCGATCGTCCAGTTGCGCGCCGGTGAAACCATCCCGATCTTCCAGGGACTCGAGGGCCTCTAAGCGATGCCGATTCGCAAACCCAAGCCCACGAGCCCCGGCCGGCGCTTCGCCTCCTACGCGGACTTCGCGGAGATCACGAAGACCAAGCCCGAGCGCACGCTCGTCGAAGGGCTCAAGAAGAGCGGCGGGCGCAACTCGGGCGGCCGCAAGACCGCGCGCCACCGCGGCGGCGGCGCCAAGCGGCTCTATCGGCGCGTGGACTTCAAGCGTCGCAAGGACGGCGTCCCCGCGCGCGTCGCGGCAATCGAGTACGACCCCAATCGCTCCGCGTACATCGCGCTGCTGCACTACGCCGACGGCGAGAAGCGCTACATCCTCGCGCCGCAGCGGCTCACCGTCGGCATGAGCGTCAGCTCCGGCGAGGACGCCGACATCGCCGTCGGCAACTGCCTCTCGCTCGCGCGGATGCCGGTCGGCACGGTCGTGCACAACGTCGAGCTCCAACCCGGTCGCGGCGGCCAGCTCGCGCGTTCGGCGGGCGCATCCGTGCAGCTGATGGCGCGCGACGGCGACATGGCGACGCTGCGCCTGCCCTCCGGCGAGATGCGGCTCGTGCGCGCCGAGTGCCGCGCGACCGTCGGCGTGGTCGGCAACGCCGAGCACCAGAACATCAAGGTCGGCAAGGCCGGGCGCAAGCGGCACATGGGTGTGCGCCCGCAGACGCGCGGCGTCGCGATGAACCCCGTCGACCACCCCCACGGCGGCGGCGAGGGCTCGACCACCGCGGGCCGCCACCCGGTCACTCCGTGGGGCGTGCCCACGCTCGGGTATCGCACGCGCAAGAAGAACAAGACCTCGAATCGCTACATCGTCCGCGGGCGTAGGCGCGGGAAGGGCAAGCAGAGATAAATGAGTAGATCCAGCAAGAAGGGCCCGTGGGTCGAAGAGCGTCTGATGAAGCGCATCGAGGCGCTCAACGCCGAGAACCGCAAACAGATGGTGCGCACGTGGTCGCGGACCTCGACGATCTTCCCCGAAATGGTCGGCCATACGATCGCGGTGCACGACGGCAAGAAGCACATCCCGGTGTTCGTGAGCGAGTCGATGGTCGGTCACAAGCTCGGCGAGTTCGCGCCCACGCGGCATTTCCGCGGGCACTCCGGCTCCGGGAAGGTCAGATGAGCGCCGCCGACGAGCAGGACCCGAAGGAGACGGAGCGCGCGGCCGCCGAGGAGGCGCCCGCCAAGGCGTCGGCGGAGAAAGCGGCCGCCGGCAAAGAGGCGGCTGCTAAGGAGTCGGCTGGGAAAGAGCCGGCTGCGAAAGACGCGGCTGCCAAAAAACCGGCGGCCAAAGCGAAAGCGGCCAAAGCCAAAGATGAGTCCGCCGCCGTCGAGGAGCCAACGGCGGAGAAGCCCGCGGCGAAAAAAGCAGCTGCGAAAAAAGCACCCGCCAAAAAAGCGAGCGCGAAAGCCGAGAAGCCTGCGGATGGCGGCGCGGGGGAGAGCGCGAAAGCGCCCGCGGCGAAGCCCAAGCGCGCCGCGGGGGCGCCGGGTGTGACCGCTCGCCGCCCGGCTGTGCGCGCGCACGCGCGCTATGTGCGGACCTCCGCGCGCAAGGCGCGCATGGTCTGCGGACATCTGCGCGGGAAGTCGGTGCAGGAGGCGCGCGCTATCCTCGCATTCACCCCCCGCGACGTGGCGCGCGACTGGAGCAAGCTGCTGGAGTCCGCGGTAGCGAACGCGGAGAACAACCACGAACTGCTCGAAGACGATCTCGTCGTCCGCGAGGCTTACGCCGACGAGGGGCCGACGATCAAGCGCTTTCGGCCGCGAGCGATGGGCAGGGCGACGCCGATTCGCAAGCGCACGAGTCACCTGACGATCACGCTCACACCGGGCGCCTAGCGGCCGCGCCAGAGCTTTCAAAGCGACCGAGAACCAGACAAGAGAGAGAAGAACAGAGAGAGTATGGGACAGAAGGTTCACCCCGAGGCCATGCGCGTGGGCTACATCCACGACTGGAAGTCCAACTGGTTCAACGAGCGCCACTTCGCCGAGTATCTCGCGGAGGACATCCGCATCCGCGAGCACATCATCCGCCGTCTCGCGCACGCGGGATTGTCGGACATCACGATCCGCAAGGACTCGGGCGAGCTGCAGGTCAACATTCACACCGCGCGTCCCGGCATCGTGATCGGCAAGTCGGGCACCGAAGTGGACGCGCTGCGGCGCGACCTGCACCGCATGACGCAGAAGCAGATCAAGGTCAACATCCTCGAGATCAAGCGCCCGGAGCTCGACGCGAAGCTCGTCGCGCAGTCGATCGCCGAGCAGCTCCAGAACCGCGTCGCCTTCCGCCGCGCGATGAAGCGCGCGCTCACGAGCGCGATGCGCTCCGGCGCGAAGGGCGTCAAGGTCCAGGTCGCCGGGCGCCTCGGCGGCGCCGAGATGGCGCGCACCGAAAGCTACTCCGACGGGCGCGTGCCGCTGCACACGATGCGCGCCGACATCGACTACGGCTTCTACGAGGCCGCGACGACCTTCGGGCGGATCGGCGTGAAGTGCTGGGTCAACAAGGGCGAGATCATGCCCGAGGGCTACACCGGCGCGGACCTCACCGACATGAGCGCGCCTGCACCCCCGAACTCCGATCGCGACGGTCGCGGTGGCCGCGATGGCCGCGACGGGCGCGGGCGCGGGCGCGGTGGCAGCGGCGGTCCCGGCGGCGGACGTACCCCGTCGCGGGGCACAGGCGGGCGCGGACCCGGTGGCGGTGGCCGCGGACCGGGTGGCCCCGGTGGCGGTCGTGGCCCGGGCGGGCCCGGTGGGGGTCGTGGTCCGGGTGGCCCCGGCGGTGGACGTGGTCCCGGCGGGCCGGGCGGTGGCCGTGGTCCGGGTGGCCCCGGTGGCGGTCGCGGTCCCGGCGGTGGACGTGGTCCCGGCGGGCCGGGCGGTGGTCGCGGTCCGGGTGGTCCCGGTGGCGGTCGCGGTCCGGGCAGTCGCAGCCCCGAGGTGACGCGCTGATGCTCTCTCCCAAGCGCGTCAAGCATCGCAAGCAGCACCGTGGACGGCGCGGCGGGCCCTCGCGCGCGCAGGTCAAGGTGCAGTTTGGCGAGTACGGATTGAAGTCGCTCGAGCAGGGCTGGCTCACCAACCGCCAGATCGAGGCGGCCAGAATCGCGATGACGCGCAAGATCAAGCGTGGCGGCAAGGTCTGGATCAACGTCTTCCCCGACAAGCCGGTCACGAAGAAGCCGGCCGAGACGCGCATGGGCTCCGGCAAGGGCTCGCCCGAGGGCTGGGTCGCGGTGGTCAAGCCGGGGCGCGTGATGTTCGAGCTCGCCGGCGTCCCCGAGCCGCTCGCGCGCGACGCGATTCGGCTGGCGGCGCACAAGCTTCCCGTCAAGTCCAAGTTCGTGCTCCGCGAGGATTAAGGCAGGCGACTGCGACCCATGAACGCAAAAGAGCTACGCGACATGCCCGCGGCGGAACTCGCCGAGCATCTTGCGACCCTGCGCAAGGACCTCTTCGGGCTGCGCTTCGCCAACGCGACCGGCGAACTCGAGAACACCGCGGGAATCGCCCGCGCCAAGCGCGATCTCGCGCGAGCACTGACCGTTACACGTGAGAAGGAACTACATGGCTGAGGATCAAGAGAACGAGACCCCGCAGGAGCCCGCCGCGCCCGAGCCCGCCGCGCCCGAGGCCGCCGCGCCCGATGGCGGCGAGGGCGCCAGCGCGACCGCGACGTCCGGCGAGGCCCCCGCGGCCACCGCGAGCGCGCCGAAGCCGGAGCCCGTCGAGCAGCTCCCGCCGAAGGAGCGTCGGCGCAAGGCCCGCTCCGCTCACAGCGGCACTGCGCGCGCGCCGCGCTCCGCCGAGGAGCGCCACGCGGAGCGCCTGCAAGAGCGCAAACGCAAGGCCACACGCCGCCGCGCGCGACGCCTGCAGGAGCGTGCCAAGCGGACGGAGTCACGCGGCGGTGCGACTCCGTCGCCGCAGACCGCTGCGCCCGCCCGTGAGGAGGGTACGCGCAAGGTTCGCCAGGGGATCGTCGTCTCCGATAAGGCCGACAAAACGATCACCGTACGGATCGACGTCGCCCGTCGGCATCGGCGCTACGAGAAGATCGTGCGCAGCTCGAGCACGCTGCACGCGCACGACGAGAGCAACGAGGCGCACGAGGGCGACACCGTGCGCGTAATCGAGAGCCGGCCGCTGTCGCGCACCAAGCGCTGGCGACTCGTCGACGTCTTGGAGCGCGCGCGATGATCCAGAACGAGACCAGGCTGCGCGTCGCGGACAACACCGGCGCGCGTGAGATCCTTTGCATTCGCGTCAAGGGTGGCTCGCGTCGTCGCTACGCGCACGTCGGCGATGTCATTACCGCGACCGTCAAGCAGGCGAACCCTCACGGGACCGTCAAAAAGGGCGACGTCGTGACCGCCGTCGTGGTGCGCACGAAGAAGCCCTTCGGCCGCGACGACGGCACATATATTGCGTTCGACGAGAACGCGGCGGTGATCATCGACGACCAGAACAACCCGCGTGGCACCCGCGTCTTCGGGCCGGTCGCGCGCGAACTGCGCGAGCGCAACTTCATGAAGATCGTCTCGCTCGCCCCCGAGGTCATCTGATGGCGCGGACGCTCGCAAAGCCCGGCCCGCGCAAGATGAAGATCCATAGTGGCGACCAGGTCAAGCTGATCGCCGGCAAGGATCGCGGCAAGAGTGGCCGCGTCCTGCGCGTCGACCTCGCCAAGCAGCGCGTCTTCGTCGAGGGCCTGAACATGGTCAAGCGCCACACCAAGCCGCAACAGGTAAGCGGTGCCCGCAGCGAGGCCGCGGGCGGCGTGATCGAGCGCGAGGGACCGATCCACGTTTCCAACGTGATGTTGCTCGACCCCAAAGACAACAAGCCCACACGCGTCGGCATCGAGCGCGAGAACGGCAGGGCGTTCCGCGTCGCCAAGCGCTCCGGGACGAGGATCGACTGATGAGCGCCGCGACCGCCGCCGCACCGCCGCGCCTGAAGGTGCGCTACCTGGAGGAGATCCGCCCGCAGCTGATCAAGCGCTTCGGGTACTCCTCCGCGATGCAGGTGCCCCAACTGCAGAAGATCACGCTCAACATGGGCGTCGGCGACGCCAAGCAGGACTCCAAGGCTCTGAAGGCCGCGCAGGACCAGCTCGCGACGATCGCCGGGCAGCAGCCCAGCATCCGCCGCGCACGCAAGTCGATCGCGGCTTTCAAACTGCGCGAGGGGATGCCCGTCGGTGTCGCCGTGACCCTGCGCGGCGAGCGCGCCTACGAGTTCCTCGATCGTCTCACCGCGATCGCGATCCCGCGCATCCGCGACTTCCGTGGGCTCTACTCGCGCTCGTTCGACGGTCGCGGCAATTATTCGATGGGTGTGCGCGAACAGATCATCTTTCCCGAGATCGACTACGACGGGATCGACCAGGTACGCGGCCTGGACATCACGATCACGACGAGCGCCCGCAGCGACGTGGAGGCCTTCGCGCTGCTCTCCGCGCTCGGGATGCCGTTCTCGACCTACAACCGCCCCGCCGAGTTCGACGAGGGTGCCGCGGCGTCCCCGGACTCCGACGAGGGCGCCTCCGCGTCTGCTGCCCCGGACGCCGCTACCGACTCCGCCGACTCCGATCAGGAGGGAACCGACTGATGGCCAAGACCTCGCTACGCGTCAAGCAGCAGCGCACTCCGAAGTTCAAGACGCGCGCCTATACTCGCTGCAACCGCTGCGGACGCCCCAAAGCGGTCTACAAGAAGTTCGGGCTGTGCCGCATCTGCTTGCGCGAGCTCGCCCACAACGGCCAGATCCCCGGGATGACCAAGTCGTCCTGGTAGCGACCTCAGAGGAACTGCAAAGCAAACCATGTCCATGACCGACCCCATAGCCGACTTCCTGACGCGGATTCGCAATGCGATTCATGCGGCCCACGAGACCGTCGAGATCCCGGCCTCGCAAGTGAAGGCCGAGCTCGCGCGGATCCTCGCGGAGCAGGGTTACATCGATTCCTGGTCGGTCGCTCCCGCGCCCGACGGCGCGGCCGGAGAGGTGCTCGAGATCCACCTCAAGTACACCGACGACCGTCGCTCGGCGATCTCCGGCCTGCGGCGCGTTTCGCGCCCGGGCCGCCGCACCTATGTGCAGGCCGACCGCATCCCCAAGGTCCAAGGCGGCATGGGCACCTCGATCGTCTCGACCTCCCACGGCGTCATGACCGGTCACGACGCGCGCGCCGCCGGCGTCGGCGGCGAGGTGATGGCCCAGGTCTGGTAGGCCGGGAGGCACTCGCGCATGTCCAGAATCGGAAGACAGCCCATCCCCCTGCCCGCCGGCGTGACCGTCGCGATCGAGGCCGAGTCGGTACGCGTCAACGGTCCCAAAGGCGAGCTCGTCGAGCGCGTCCCGCGCGACATCGAAGTCGTCCACGATGGCGAGCAGCTCGTCGTCTCGCGCCCGACCGACCGCGGCGAACACCGCGCCCTGCACGGCCTCACGCGGACGCTCGTCGCCAACATGGTCCAAGGCGTCACAGCCGGTTACGAGAAGCGCCTGGAGATCCAGGGCGTCGGCTACCGCGCGCAGCTGAAGGGCAAGAACCTCGAGCTCGCCGTCGGTTACTCCCATCCCGTGCCGATCCCGGCGCCGGAAGGAATCGAATTCGAAGTGCCGCAGCCCACGAGGATCGTCGTCAAAGGCATCTCCAAGCAGCTCGTGGGGGAGACCGCGGCGATCATCCGCAAGCAGCGCCCGCCGGAGCCTTACAAGGGCAAGGGCATCCGCTACGAAGGCGAGTACGTGCCTCGTAAGGTGGGTAAGCGCGCATGACCGTTCTCACCAAGCCCGAGCGCCGGCTCAAGCGCCGCCGCCGCGTGCGCGCGAAGATCTCGGGGACCGCGACGCGGCCGCGGATCTCGGTGTTCCGCTCCAACAAGGGCCTCTCCGCGCAGGCGATCGACGACCGCTCCGGTCGCACGCTCGCGGCCGTCAACTGGTACGAGCCCGAGCTGCGTGCGCTCGGCAAAGCAGAGCGCACCAAGCGCGCCGGCGCGCTGCTCGCTGAGCGCGTCAAGGCCGTCGGTCCGGCCGAGGCCGTGTTCGATCGCGGTGGCTATCGCTATCACGGTCACGTGCAGACGTTCGCCGAAGCGCTGCGCGAGGCTGGAATCGTCGTCTAGGCATTACCCCGCTAACCTCTCGAACCTCCACATGTCCTCTATCCCCACAGATCGCTCCGTCAGCCCCGCAGGCCTGGACCTCCAGGAGCGGGTCGTCGAGATCAACCGCGTCGCCAAGGTCGTCAAGGGCGGCCGGCGCTTCTCGTTCACCGCGCTGGTGGTCGTCGGCGACGAACGCGAAGTCGTCGGGATCGGCTACGGCAAGGCGAACGAGGTTCCGCTCGCGATCCAGAAGGGCGTCGAGCGCGCGAAGAAGGATCTCTTCCGGGTCCCGCGCCACGGCAGCACGATCACGCATCAGACGACCGGCATCTTCGGCTCCGGCCGCGTGCTGCTCAAGCCGGCCGCCCCCGGTACCGGTGTGATCGCGGGAGGTGGGGTGCGCGCCGTCCTCGAGCTCGCGGGCATCCACGACATCCTCTCCAAGAGCCTCGGGACCCAGAATCCGATCAACCTCGTCAAGGCGACCGTCACCGGGCTGCGCGAGCTGCGCCGCCCCGAGGAGGTCGCGAAGCTGCGCGGGCTGACGATCAACAAGGTCCTCGGCCTCACCGACCAGCCGACCGACGGCGCGCCCGCGACCCTCGGGGAGAGCGACGCCGAGGCGGCCGGCGTCGCGCCGGCCAACGGCGAGTCCGCTCCCGCGGGTGGGGAGGCTGCTCCTGCGACCGGCGAGTCCGCTCCCGCGAGTGGGGGGCCCGCTCCTGCGACCGGCGAGTCCGCTCCCGCGACCGGCGAGTCGGCTCCCGCGACCGGCGAGTCCGCTCCCGCTACCGGCGAGTCGGCTCCCGCGACCGCGGAGTCCGCAGACGCGACCAGCGCCGCTGCGCCCCCCGCGACGGCCGAGTCGGAGACGGCGGCGACCGCCGAGGAGACGCCGGCCTGATGGCGTCCTTGAGCGTCACCCAGCGCCGCTCTCGCAACGGCTCCAACCAACGCCAGCTCGACACGCTGCGCTCGCTCGGCCTGCGCCGTATCGGACAAACGGTGCAAGTCGACGACAGCCCGCAGGCGCGGGGGATGCTGCATGCGGTGCGCCATCTCGTCGAGGTGCAGGAGGGCAAGTCATGAGCGAGGAGCCTCGCATCGGGCTGCACAGCCTCGCCCCCGCGCCCGGCAGTCGCCGGCCGCGCAAGCGCGTCGGCCGCGGCGAAGGCTCTGGCACCGGCAAGACCGCTGGGCGTGGCCAAAAGGGCGCCGGCTCGCGTTCGGGCTCCAAGCGGCGCGCGCGCTTCGAGGGCGGGCAGATGCCGATCCACATGCGCATGCGAAAGCTGCGCGGACCGCACATGAAGAAGTCGATGCCCTTCGAGCCCTTCCGCACGCATACGCAGGCGGTCAACATCGGCGACCTCGACGGCCGCTTCGATGCCGACAGCGAGGTCACGCTCGAGCTGATGCGCACCAAGGGACTCGGGACGCGCAAGGGCATTCCCGTCAAGGTGCTCGCCAAGGGCGAGCTCGGCAAGGCGCTCACCGTGCACGCCCACGCCTTCAGCGCGAGCGCGCGCGAGCGCATCGAAGCAGCCGGCGGCAGCTGCGTCGTGCTCGAGAACTCGGCGGCCTCCTAGAGATCTTTCTGGGAAACCCGCGCGCCGGACGTGAGCGCGGGTTAGAATCGCGCAAGTGCTCGCCACCATCCTCAGCGCCTTTCAGGTTCCGGACATCCGGAAGAAGATCGCCTTCACGGCGGGAATGCTGCTGATCTACCGCCTGGGCTCGCATATCCCCGTTCCCGGGGTCAACCTCAACGCGGTCAACAACATCCAGAAACAGCTCGGGGGCAACAACATCCTCGGCCTGCTGAACCTGTTCTCCGGCGGCAGCCTCTCGCGGATCGCGATCTTCGCGCTCGGCATCATGCCCTACATCACCTCCTCGATCATCCTGCAGCTGCTGCAGGTCGTGGTCCCCTCGCTGGAGAAGCTCTCCAAGGAAGGCGAAGTCGGTCAGGCGCGCATCACGCAGTACACGCGCTACCTGACGGTGGGCCTCGCGTTCGCGCAGTCGATCGGCTACGTCTTCCTGTTCCACTCGCTGCAGGCGAACGCCGGGGAATCGGTCGTCTCGAAGTTCGACGCGCCGCACATCTTCCTGATCGTGGTGTGCCTCACCGCGGGCTGCGTGCTGCTGATGTGGATCGGCGAGCTGATCACCCAGAAAGGGATCAGCAACGGCATCTCGCTGCTGATCTTCGCCTCGATCGTCTCGCGCCTGCCATCGGGCATCCAGGCCTGGTGGACCAGCCAGGACCAGGTCTTCAAGGTGATGATGCCGTTCCTCGTGCTCGCGGTGGTCGCCGCGATCGTGTTCGTCCAGGAGGGTCAGCGCCGCATCCCGGTGCAGTACGCCAAGCGCGTGATCGGGCGGCGCATGAGCGAGGGCGGGCAGACCTACCTACCGCTGCGCGTGAACATGGCTGGCGTGATCCCCGTGATCTTCGCAGCGAGCATCATGGCGTTCCCGCCGACGATCGGCCAGCTCGTGCACACCCACTGGGGTCAGCAGGTCTCCGACTTCTTCTCGCCGAGCGGCTGGCACTACATCGTCGGCGAGTCGATCTTCATCGTGGTCTTCACCTACTTCTACACCGCGGTCACCTTCAACCCGGTCGACCAGGCCGACAACCTCAAGAAGTACGGCGGGTTCATCCCGGGAGTGCGCCCGGGTCGTCCGACGGCCGAATTCCTGGATCGCATTCTCGCGCGCCTCACCTTCCCGGGCGCCCTCTTCCTCGCGGCGGTCGCGGCGCTGCCGACGATTCTGCTCGACCGCACCCACGTGCAGCTACAGCTCGGCGGTACCTCGATCCTGATCGTGATCGGCGTCGCGCTGGAAACGATGAAGCAGCTGGAGGCCCAGCTGATGATGCGCTCCTACGAGGGCTTCTTGAAGTAGGTCGCGGCGGGACGCTTCGCCCGCCACAGACAACTCCGACCGGGTAGGCTGCTCGGGTGCCCGAGTTGAACCTGATCCTGCTCGGCCCCCCGGGCGCGGGCAAGGGGACCCAGGCGGAGCGGCTGCAGGCCGACTTCGGTCTCGCGCACATCTCCACCGGGGACATCCTGCGCGCGCAGGTCGCGGAGGGCACGAAGCTGGGGCGCGAGGCGCAGCGCTACATGAAGGCCGGCGAGCTCGTGCCGGACGAGGTGATCATCGGCATGATCATCGAGCGCATCGGTGTCGCCGACGCACGCGACGGCTTCCTGCTCGACGGCTTTCCGCGCAACGAGGCCCAGGCCGACGCGCTGACCGCGGCGCTCTCCGCTCTCGATCGCCGCCTGAGCGCGGCGCTGCTGATCGAGGTTCCCGATGACGAGCTCGTGCGGCGGCTCGCCGGCCGCCGGGTCTGCGTGAAGAACCCCAGCCACATCTATCACGTCGAGTTCGACCCGCCCAAGCACGAGGACATCTGCGACCAGGACGGCTCGCGACTCGTCCAGCGCGAGGACGACCAGGAGGAGACGATCCGCCGGCGCCTGGAGGTCTATCACGGTCAGACCGCGCCCCTGATCGACTACTACGACCGCGCTGGCCTGCTGCGACGCTTCGACGGCCGGCGCAGCCCCAACGACGTTCACGACCACATCCGCGCGACACTCGCGACGCTACGCCTCGAGGACGAGCTCTGAGGGGCGGCCTCCGCGCCGAGTAAACAGACCGCGATCGGCCCGTCGCGCGAGAGGGGCGATCGGCCTAGCTAAGCTCAAACGCATGATCATCAAGAAGAGTCCCGCCGAGATCGAGAAGATGGCAGCGGCCGGCGCGGTCCTCGTCGAGACGCTGGAGTTGTTGCGCGGCAAGATTCGCCCCGGCGTGCGCACCGAGGAGCTCGACGCCGCCGCCGAGCGCTTCATCCGCTCGCGCGGCGCGACCCCGACCTTCAAGGGCTTTCGCGGCTTTCCCGGCTCGATCTGCGCGTCCCCGAACTCGATGGTCGTGCATGGCATCCCCGGCCGCTACAGCCTCCAAGGCGGGGACATAATCTCGATCGACGTCGGCGTCACGCTCGACGGCTGGGTCGCCGACGCCGCGCGCACGTTCGCGGTCGGCGAGGTCGGCCCCGACGTGGAGAACCTTCTGCGCGCGACGCGCGAGTCGCTCTTCGCGGGGGTCGAGCAATGCCGCGCCGGCAACCGCGTCGGCGACGTCTCGCACACGATCGAACGCGTGATCGAGGGCGCCGGCCTCTCGGTCATCCGCTCGCTCGTCGGCCACGGCGTGGGGCGCAGCATGCACGAGGATCCGCAGGTCCCCAACTACGGGCGACCCGGGAAGGGCCCGCTGCTCGAGGAGGGGATGGTGCTCGCGGTCGAGCCGATGACGACCGCCGGGCGCCCCGGAGTCCGCGTCGCGAGCGACGGCTGGGCGATCTTCTCCCAAGACGACTCCCTTGCGGCCCACTTCGAGTTCACCGTCGCGATCACCGCCGACGGGCCGCGGATCCTCACGCCGTGGCATCTCGGCGCCGCCGAGCGCGCCCCCGAGCCCGTCGCCCAGGTCGCGGCCGGCAACGGCTGATCGAAGTTGATACCATCGCATGTCCTGCCCGGGGGCGAAGGTCATTCGTGCGCGGGCGTATCCTCGACCAGGTAGCGGCGGCCGCCCCGGCAGCCAGAGCCGGGTCGCCGGACTCAGCCGAAAGGGATCATGAAGGTACGACCGTCGGTCAAGCCGATGTGCGAAAAATGCAAGATCATCCGCCGCCACGGGGCGGTGCTCGTGATCTGCCAGAACAAGCGCCACAAGCAGCGCCAGGGGTGATCGGCTGATGGCACGCATCGCCGGGGTCAACCTGCCCCTCAACAAGCGCTCCGAGATCGGCCTGACGTACATCTTCGGCGTCGGTCGCGCGACCGCGAACAAGCTGCTCGCGGAGGTCGGCGTGAGCCCCGACACATACGTGCGTGATCTCACCGAGGACGAGGTCTCGCGCCTGCGCGACGCGATCGACCAGGACCTCACCGTCGAGGGCGACCTGCGCCGCGAGCGCTCGCAGGACATCAAGCGTCTGCAGGAGATCGCGTGCTACCGCGGCCTGCGCCACCGACGCGGCCTGCCGGTGCGCGGGCAGAAGACGAAGACCAATGCGCGCACGCGCAAGGGCCCCAAGCGCATGCAGGTCGCCGGCAAGAAGAAAGCCGGTAAGAAGTAATGGCGCCTCCCAAGCGCGCCCGCGGTCGGCGCAAGCCCAAGAAGAACATTCCCGTCGGCCAGGCGCACATCAAGACTTCTTTCAACAACACGATCGTCTCGCTGACCGACGTGCAGGGCAACGTGATCGCGTGGGAGTCCGCGGGCGGCGCCGGTTTCAAGGGCTCTCGTAAGTCCACGCCGTTCGCGGCGCAGGTCACCGCCGACGCCGCCGCGCGCAAGGGCATCGAGCAGGGCCTGCAGAAGGTCGAGGTCTACGTCAAGGGCCCCGGCTCCGGTCGCGAGACCGCGATCCGCTCGCTGTCGGCGGCGGGCCTCGAAGTGACCGGCGTCAAGGACGTCACGCCCCAGGCGCACAACGGCTGCCGACCCCGCAAGCGGCGCCGAGTATGACGAGCGCCTCAACGACAACGAGCAGGATCGCGAGCAATGGCTAGAGACACCAGTCCCCAGTGCAAGCAGTGCCGTCGCGAGGGCCAGAAGCTGTTCCTCAAGGGCGAGCGCTGCCTGACCGACAAATGTGGCGTCGAGCGCCGCGCCTACCCGCCCGGCGAGCACGGCCGCGGGCGCCAGAAGCAGAGCGAGTACCGGCTGCAGCTGCGCGAGAAGCAGAAGGCGCGTCGCTACTACGGCGTGCTCGAGAAGCAGTTCGCGGGCTACTACGAGAAGGCATCCCGCCAGCCCGGGATCACCGGCGAGAACCTGCTCGCGCTGCTGGAGTGCCGCCTCGACAACGTGCTCGTGCGGCTCGGCTTCGCCGCCTCCCGGCGCCAGGCGCGCCAGCTCATCCGTCACGGTCACTGGACGGTCAACGGGCGACGCGTGAACATCCCCAGCTACCAGGTGCGCCCCGGCGAGGTGATCGCGATCAAGGCGGAGACCCCCGCCACCCAGGTGGTCAGGGACGCCACCGAGCTCACCGGGCAGATCCCCGCGTGGCTGCAGGCCGATCACGAGTCGCTGACGGCGAAGGTGCTGCGCAAGCCGGAGCGGCGCGAGGTCGCGGCGCCGGTGCAGGAGCAGCTCATCGTCGAGCTGTACTCGAAGTAGGAGCTTTGCCGGTGTCGGCGCCCCCGCGGCGGCGACACCCTGGAGCCGGTGTCCGGCGGACGCCGGCGAGATCACAACGAGGTTAGGACCCTGATGCTCGACTTCCAAATTCCCCGGATCACAAGCGAGGCCGTGGAGCAGAACCGTGGCACATTCACCATCGAGCCCCTGGACCGCGGCTTCGGATACACCTTCGGGAACTCGCTGCGGCGCGTGCTGCTCTCATCACTTGCGGGCGCCGCGGTAACGAGCGTGCGCATCGAGGGAGTAGCGCACGAGTTCTCGACGATTCCCGGCGTCAAGGAGGACGTGACCGACATCGTGCTCAACCTCAAGGGCATCGTCTGCCGCATGCACTCCGACGCCACCGAGGTCGAGGCCCCTCTCGTCGTCAGCGGTCCCGGCGAGATCACCGCGAAGGACATCGACCTGCCCGCGGGCGTCGAGATCCTCAACCCCGACGTGCACGTCGCGACGCTCGAGAAGAAGACCAAGCTCGAGCTCTACATGACGATCGGTCGCGGTCGTGGCTACCGGCCCGCGGAGGAGAACAAGTCCGCCGACCAGCCGATCGGCGTGATCCCGATCGACTCGATCTTCTCGCCCGTGCGCCGCGTCGCGTACGCGGTCGAGCAGGCGCGCGTCGGTCAGAAGACCGACTTCGACAAGCTCACGCTCGACATCGAGACCGACGGCTCGATCGAGCCGCAGGCCGCGCTGCGCGAGGCCGCCGAGCTCCTGATCTCCCAGCTCGCGATCTTCACCGACGCCGACCGCATCCAGGAGTTGCGCGCCTCACCCGGCGGACAGCTCGACGGCCACGGTCTCGCGGTCCCGGGCGCCGGCGGCGCCCACGCGGCGCTGCAGGGCGAGGAGTACGGGATCCTGATCGAGGAGCTCGAGCTCGGCGTGCGCTCCTACAACTGCCTCAAGCGCGCCGGGATTCAGACGGTCGGCGATCTGATCTCGAAGTCCGAGGCCGAGCTCAACGCGATCCCGAACTTCGGCAAGAAGTCGATCGACGAGGTCATCGAGACGCTCGAAACGCGGGGAATGCACCTGCGTCAGGACTAGGCCCGCGGCCCCTCGCTGGCCCGCGTGCGGCCCTCCCTGGTCTTCGGTGGCCGGGAGGGTGCGCAAAAGCTAGACTCCCCGAAACCATGAGACACCAGAAGACCCGCAACAAGCTGAGCCGCGACTCCGCGCACCGCAAGGCGCTGCTGATGAACCTCTGCAAGGAGGTCCTCGAGCACGAGCGCATCAAGACGACCGAGGCCAAGGCCAAGGCCGTCAAGCCCGAGATCGAGAAACTGATCACGCTCGCCAAGACCGACACCCTGCACGCGCGGCGCCAGGCGCTCGCGACGCTCGCGCAGGACAAGTTCGCGGTGCACCGCCTGTTCGTCGACGTCGCTCCCCGCTACGTCGAGCGCCCCGGCGGATACACGCGCATCCTCAAGCTCGGCCCGCGTCGCTCCGACGCGACCGAGATGGTCTTCCTCGAGCTCGTCTGACGTCGGCCGGGCCGTCCGCGGGCCACAAGCGAGACCCGAGGCACGGGGTGCTCACCAAGCTCACCCTCGAATACGACGGCAGTGAGTTCGCCGGCTGGGCGCGCCAGCCGGGGCTGCGCACCGTGCAGGAGGAGCTCGAGCGCGCGCTGCGCACGATCCTCGGCGAGCACGGCCACAATGGCGAGCCGCTCGCGCTCACCGTCGCCGGGCGCACCGACCGCGGGGTCCACGCGTGGGGCCAGGTCGCGAGCTACGCACACGAGGCCGTCGACCCGCTGCGGCTGAACACGCTGCTGCCCGTCGACATCGCGGTGCTCGCCGCCGAGCCCGCGGCGGCCGACTTCGATGCGCGCAGCGCCGCGCGCAGCCGGACCTACTGCTACCGCGTGCACGCGCGTCGCGCCCGCACCGTCCTCACCCGTGCGAACGCGCTCTGGTGGCCGCATCCGCTCAACCGCGCCGTGCTCGACGAGTGCGCGCGGCTGGTCCGCGGGAGCCACGACTTCACCGCCTTCACCCCGACCGAGACCGGGCACACGCGCTTCGAGCGCGACGTGCTGCGCGCGGAATGGCGCGCCGTGGGGGATGTGGCTGGGACGGCGGGCGGCGCGGCGCGGAGCGCGGGCGGCGCGGCGGGGACGGCGGGCGGCGCGGCGAGAACCGCCGGTGGCGGCGAGCGCACGCCGGAGGGGGAGCTGCTCGAGTTCTGGATCGAGGCCGACACCTTCATGCGCCACATGAACCGCATCCTCGTCGGCACAATGCTCGAAGTTGCCCGCGGGCGCGCCACCGTCGACGAGCTCGCGCGTCTGCTCGAAGGTCGGCCCCGCGTCGAAGCCGGGCCGACCGCGCCCGCGCACGGGCTCACGCTGGCGTCGGTCAGCTACCGGTGAGGTCGCGCAGCACGATCTCAGGGCGCGAGGATCGTGGACGTACCGTGGGCACATGGTCGACGACCCCGAGCGCGCCGTGCACGAGATCGCGCGCTGCCTGCGACCCGGCGGCCGGCTGATCGGCACGACGTTTCTCGGGGAGGAGGGGAGCCGGCGCGCGCGGCTCGCGTTCGCGCTGGGCCGCCGCCGCGGGCACGCCGTGCCGCCCAGCCGCGCGGACGTCCTGCGCTGGTTGCGGCAGGCCGGGATCGCCGATGCCGCGATTGGGCCGCAGCGCGGCTTCGCTGCCTTCAGCGGCGTCAAGCCGGTCTCGTGAGCGGCCCCTATGCTGAAGGACACGATGGCTCTGAACGTGCTGCTGACCAACGACGACGGGATCGAGGCCGAGGGGCTGCAGGCGCTGCGCGCCGCGCTCGCCGCGCTACCCGACGTGCGCCTCGCGGTGATCGCGCCCGACGGCAACCGCTCCGCGATGGCGCGCTCGATCACGACGCGGCGGCCGCTGTGGGTCGAAGAGGTCGCCTTCGAGGACGGCAGCGTCGGGTACGCGACCGACGGCACGCCCGTCGACTGCGTGCGTCTCGCGAGTCTCGGCGTCGTCGCTGACTTCCAGACCGACCTCGTCGTCTCGGGCATCAACCACGGTGCGAACCTCGGCGACGACATCACCTACTCCGGCACCGTCGCCGCGGCGCTCGAGGGCGTCGTCCTCGGCATCCCCGGCATCGCCGTCTCTCAGCAGTCGCGCGGGCGCGCGCTCGACTACCGCTACGACGGCGGCTTTCACTTCGACCTCGCCGCGCGCTTCGTCGCGCGCCTCGTCGAGCGCCTCGAGACGCTGCCGCTGCCCGCGCGCACGCTGCTGAACGTCAACGTCCCCGCGGGCACGCCGAGCGGCGTCGAGGTCGCGAGCCTCGGCAAACGCATCTACCGCGACGAGTTGCGTCTCGAGCGCGAGGACGCCGGGCCGCCCGCGCGGCGGCGCTACTGGATCTATGGCGAGGATCCCGGCTTCCACGACGAGCCCGGCAGCGACCTCGCCGCCGTCGCCGCCGGGCGCATCGCCGTCACGCCGCTGCACTTCGATCTCACCCACCACCCCGGCCTCGCCGCGCTGCGCGACTTCGACCTCGACGAGCTGCTCGCGGCCGCGGCTGTGGAGGCCGGTTGAAGTGGGTGGTGCGGGAGCGCTGAGATGAGCGGGGGCGACACCGCCGCGCGCGTCGCCGAGCTCAGTCGTGAGCTGCGCGAGCACGCGCACCGCTACTACGTGCTCGACGATCCGACGATCGGCGACGACCGGTACGACGCGCTGCTCGACGAGCTCCGCGCGCTGGAGGCCGCGCACCCCGAACTGCTCGCGCCGGACTCCCCGACGCAGCGCGTGGGGGGGACTCCGGTGAGCCGGCTCGAGAAGGTCGAGCACCTCGAGCCGATGCTTTCGCTGAGCAACGCGCGCTCCGAGGAGGAGCTGCGGGCGTGGGTCGAGCGCATGCGCAACCATCTCGCCCGCGAGGGCATCGCGCAGGCGCGCTTCCAGTACGTCGTCGAGCCCAAGGTCGACGGCCTGGCGATCAGCTTGGTGTACCGCGACGGGGTTCTCCAGCGCGGCGCGACGCGCGGCGACGGGGTGATCGGGGAGGACGTCACGCACAACCTGCGCACGATCGGCGCGATCCCGCTGCGCATCGAGGGCGCGCCGCCGCTGCTGGAGGTGCGCGGCGAGATCTACATGTCGCTGGCCGACTTCACCGCGCTGAACGAGCGCCGCGCCGAGCGCGGGCACTCGACGTTCATGAACCCGCGCAACTCCGCCGCCGGCACCATCCGCCAGCTCGACCCCGCGCTCGCCGCCGAGCGGCCGCTGTCGATCTGGTGCTACCAGGTCGGCGTCACCGAGGGACTGTCTTTCAAGACGCACTGGGAGGCGCTCCGCTGGCTGCGCGAGCATGGCTTCCGCGTGAATCCCGACGTCGGGCTGCTGAAGAGCGAGGAAGAGGTGATCGCGCAATGCGAGGAGTGGCAGCGCCGTCGGGGGGAGCTGGACTTCGAGATCGACGGCGTCGTGGTCAAGGTCAACGACCTCCAGCTCCAGCGCCGCCTCGGGTCGGTCGGGCGCGATCCGCGCTGGGCGATCGCGTGGAAGTTCCCGCCCACGACCGCCGTCACGCACCTGCGCGAGATCGGCTGGAACGTCGGCAAGTTCGGCGACATGCGCCCCTACGCGATCCTCGAGCCGGTCGCCGTCGGCGGCGTCACGATCAAGCTCGCCACGCTGCACAACGAGGAGGACCTCCGCCGCAAGGACATCCGCGCCGGCGAGGACGTCATCGTGCTGCGCGCCGGCGACGTGATCCCGCAGGTGATCTCGCCGGCGCCGCACGTAGTCGAGCACAAGGGTCGCCCGCCGCGCCCGCGCCCGCCCGCGCGCTGCCCCTTCTGCGCCACCAAGACCGTCAAGCCGCGCGACTCCGTCTTCACCACGTGCCCCAACCGCCTCTGCCCCGAGCGTGCGTGGCAGCTGCTCAAGCACTTCGTCTCGCGCGGCGCGATGGACATCGAGGGGCTCGGCGAGAAGCAGGTACGGCTGCTGCAAGAGCGCGAGCTCGTCCGCGTCCCCGGCGACTATTACCGGCTCAAGGACAACACCGCGCGCCTGCTCGAGCTCGACGGCTTCGGCGAGCTCTCGGTGCGCAATCTGCTCGCCGCGATCGAGGACTCCAAGCAGCGGCCCTTCGCGCGCGTCCTGTTCGGGCTCGGGATTGAGGAGGTCGGGGAGGTCACCGGGCGCAACCTCGCGCAGCGCTTCCGCGACATCGACGCGCTGCTGCACGCCACCGAGGAGCAGATCGCCGAGACGCCCGGCATCGGCGAGAAGATGGCCCGCGCGATCCGCCGTCAGCTCGACGAGCAGCACATGCGCGAAGTGATCGCCGACCTGCGCCTACTCGGGCTGCGCTTCGCCGAGCGCGGGCCGTTGCCCGCCGACGGTCCGCTCGCCGGCAAGACCCTCGTGCTCACCGGCACCCTCCCCGACCTTACCCGCGAGCAGGCCACCGAGGCGATCCAGGCCGCCGGTGGGCGCGTCACCAGCACCGTCTCCAAGAAGACCCACTACCTCGTCGCCGGCGACAGCGCCGGCTCCAAGCTCGAGAAGGCCCGCCGTCTGCACGTCCCCGTGCTCGATGAGGACGGATTGCGCGCGCTGCTCGGTGAGGGCGGCGGCGACTGACGCACGCGCTTGCGTGTGACCGGTGCAGCACGGGCCGACCGCCGCCGCGAGCCTTCCGCGGCGATCCGCGTCAGAAATCCGCGAGGCTGATCGTCATGTTGTCCTGCAGCACGTGCGCGGCTTCGATCGCGATGCCGTCGTTGAAGAACGCGAACGCGAGAAACTGCCCGCTCGCGTCCTGGCAGTAGCCGACGAGGTTCGAGACGCCGGTCAGCGTGCCGGTCTTGCCCTGGCAGCGGCCCGCGGCGACGGTGCCGCGCATCCGTTCGGAGAGCGTCCCGCTGCGGCCCGCGACCGCCATGTCGTCGCGCAGCGTCGTGCCGAGCGTGCTCGGCGCGAGATTCGCGAGCAGCGTCGCGACCTGCAGGGGAGAGGTCTGGTCTTCGCGCGAGAGCCCCGAGCCGTCGACGACGCGCGGATGCAGGCCGAGCCCCGCGAGTGTTTCGCGCACCACGCGCGCCCCCGCCGCGGTCGTGCCCGCGCCGCCGAAGCGCGCGCCGAGATCCTTCAGGAGTGTCTCCGCGAAGAAGTTGTCCGAGGGCGGCAGTGTCAGGCCGAGCAGCTGCGCGACCGTCGGCGAGGGCGCGCCCGCGAGGCGCGTCGCGCCCGCCGGCGTGCTCGCGGCTCCGCTCGCGCCGTGGATCGCGACGCCCGCCCCCTTCAGCGCGAGCGCGAGCTCGTGCGCCGCGTACGCCGCCGGCGCGTGCGCGCCGCGGTAGGAGCCACTTTCGCCGCGGTTGAACGCGAGCGCGCTCAGCGTCCCTTCGAGATAGATATCCGGCGCGTAGCCGCTCGAGGGCTCGCCGCGCAGCGCGTCGAAGTAGGACTCGTCGCCCTCCACCGCGCCCGTCACGCGGCGGATGCCGTCGGTGTGCACGAGCTGCCCCACGAGCGTCGCGACCGACGTCCCGAGGCCGCCGTAGTGGCTCGCGATGAACGCGTTCGATCCGAACGTCGGGTCGCCGCCGCCGCGCAGATAGAGGTTGCCTTCCCACACGCCCCCCGCCGCGAGGCGCCCGACGCCGAGCACCGTCGTTTCTAGGCGCGCATCCGGACCCAGGCGCTCCAGCGCGGTCGTCGCCGTGTAGAGCTTCTCCACCGACGCCGGCGCGCGCATATCTTCCGCGCGCTCGGAGAACAGCGTCTGTTTGGTCGAGAGATCCTCCACGAAGCCCCCCGAGAACCGCCCCGCGAGCGCCAGCTCGTGTGCGATGTGGCCCTGCAGCGCCGCTGCGGAGACCCCCTGCGCGCCCACCGACGCGGCGCCCGCGGCGAGCACGCAAAGGAGCGCGAGCGCGCAGATCGACGCGACCGTCGAGGAGCGGTGCCGGGGCACGCCGTACAATCAATCGAGTATGGGTCGGGTTGTCAAGCTGGAACCTCCAGCTGCCCGGGAGAGACGCTCCGCTGCGTCAACGTCCCGTGCGCGCGCACGCGCGAAGACGGGCGCGACCGCGCGCCGCGGGGTCGGCGCCGCGCGCGGCGGCCGGCGGCGGCCGAGCAAGACCGCGCTGGTGCTCGGCGGCGGCGGCTTCACGGGCGGCGTGTACGAGATCGGCGCGCTGCGCGCGCTGGACCTGCTCGCGACGAACAGCACCGTCAACCAGTTCGACGTCTACGTCGGCACCTCCGCGGGCTCGTTCATCGCGGCGCTCTGCGCGAACGGGGTCACGCCGGAGGAGATGATGCGCGTCGTCACCAGCCAAGGCCCGCAGCCGTTCCGCGACGTCGACCTCTCGGACCTGCTGCGCCCGAACCTGCTCGAGTTCGCGCGCAAGGGCGCGCAGCTGCCGCTGCGCCTGGCGTCGATCGCGCGCCAGCTCATCACTCAGCCGGGGCAGATCTCGGTGATGGACCTCGCGCTCGGCCTCGCCGAGGGCCTGCCCTCCGGCGTCTACACCGGCGCGGGCATCGAGCGCTATCTGCACAAGGTGCTCTCCGACCCCGATCGCAGCGACGACTTCCGCGAGCTCGCGAGCGAGCTGTATATCACCGCGACCGACCTCGACACCTGCGAGCGCATCGTCTTCGGCGGCGCGGGCTTCGACGCGGTCCCAATCTCGACCGCGGTGCGCGCGTCGGGCGCGCTGCCGATGGTCTACGCGCCGGTGCAGCTCGGCGGACGCGAGCTGATCGACGGCGGGATCGTCTCCACGACGAACCTCGACATCGCGGTCGAGGCCGGCGCGAAGCTCGTCGTCGTGATCAACCCGATCGTGCCCTACATCAACGACTTCTCCGAGCAGGTCCGCACGCTGCGCGGGCGCCGCGCGCGGCGCGTCTCGGACATGGGTTTCCCGCAGATCGGCTACCAGGCGTTCAAGCTCGTCGCGCACCAGCGCCTGCACGAGATGGCCTCGCGCTGGGGGGAGCGCTACCCCGGTGTCGACATCGTGCTGATCGAGCCCGAGCCGAGCGATGAGCTGATGTTCCAGACCTCGATGATGAACTTCACCTCGCGCCTGGCGATCGCGCGCCACGGCTTCCAGTCGGTCGCCTACCACCTCGCGCAGGAGTACGACCGCTACAGCGAGGTCTCAAAGCGCCACGGGCTCGACATCTCCGGCGAGCGCCTGCGCAAGGTCGTCGAGCACTTCGACGCCGCCGACGCTGCCCCCGACTCGAGCGCGTGGCGCAAGATCCTCGAGGGCACCACCGGCGCGCTGCTGCGCCAATCCGGCTCCGCGGGGTAGGTCTTTCGGCCAAAGTCCCAGTACTGTCGGCCCCGATCAATCGGGATCCCCGATTGCGGCGGCCGCCCTGCTCTCATCCGGCGAAACCAGGTACCAGCAGGTGGCGAAAACAAGTATTAGATGCTGTCGGAATGCGGCATCCTGTCCGCATGGCTGACCCGAGCTACCGCCATCGCATGGTGGATGGGTTGCTCGCGGAGCTCCTTGCGGAGCTGCCGGCGGTGATGGTCACCGGGCCACGTGGCGGCGGCAAGACGACCACGGCGGCGCGGCATGTGGCGAGCGTGGTGCGACTCGACCGCGCGCTGGAGGCGGAGGCCTTTCGCGCCGATCCCGACGTGGCCCTGCGGGAGTAGCCGACCTCCGCGCTGCGCTGCGCGCCACCTTACTTGGCTGCGGGAGCGGCTTGGAGAGAGATTCGTCCGTGGCGTCGTCTTCCACACACCGGACCGCGGTCGTACCAGCTGGAGGATCGAATTCTCGCGCTGCCGATCTGCGCTCTGTGGGCGTAGCGCGCGCTCAGCCGCGCCCGAACATCGGCGCGACGCCGCGCGCGCGGGCCTCGTCGACGCTTACGATCTCGCGTCCCAGCGGCAGTAGCGAGATCGGGATGAGTTTGAAGCTCGCCAGTCCCAGCGGGATCCCGATGATCGTCACGCACATCAGCACTCCCGAGACGAGATGCGCGAGCGCGAGCCACCAGCCGCAGAGCACCAGCCAGATGACGTTGCCGACACCCGACCCCACGCCCGCGTCCGGCCGCCGCACGACCGTTTTGCCAAACGGCCATAGCGCGAACAGCGCGATCCGTAGCGACGCCACGCCGAATGGGATCGTCACGATCAAGACAAAGCAGATCAGCGCCGCCAGCGTGTACCCGATCGCCATCCACAGGCCGGCCAGCACGAACCAGATGATGTTGAGCAGCAATCTCATGCTTTGGGTTTCCGATGAGTTGAACGCAGCGCTGACATGATCATACGCCCCAATCGGTGCGTGTCGGCTAACGAGACCAGGCGTCCGCCGCCACTCGATACAGGACATGGCGGCGCAGAAGATCGCCCGCCGGCAGGCGCGGGTGTTCGAAGTCGTCCGCCGGGTCGCGCGACATCCCGATGCGCTCCATCACCGCCCGCGACCGCACATTCGCGACGCTCGTGAACGACACGATCTCGGTGAGGCGCGCTACCTGGAAGCCGAACGCGAGCGCCGCGCGCGCGGCCTCCGTTGCATAGCCGTTGCCCCACGCCGATCGTCGCAGGCGCCAGCCCACCTCGACCGCCGGCGTGAAGTGCGCCGCGAAGGAGGGCACGTCAAGGCCCGCGCAGCCCACCAGATCCCCGCTCGACCGCAGCTCCAGCGCCCACAGCCCGTAGCCCCGTCGATCGAAGCCCGCCTCGATCCTCGCGATCAGATGGTCGCTTTCCGCCCGTGTCAAGCAAGCCGGGAAGTGCTCCATCACGGGTGGGTCCGCGTTCAGCGCGGCGAAGGGCGCGCGGTCTGATGCGCGCCAGCGGCGCAGCAGCAGGCGCGGCGTCTCGAGCTCGTTCG
The DNA here is from genome assembly GCA_035483545.1 of Solirubrobacteraceae bacterium. Lineage (GTDB taxonomy): Bacteria > Actinomycetota > Thermoleophilia > Solirubrobacterales > Solirubrobacteraceae > Palsa-744. The sequence goes on from DATHPS010000013.1 coordinate 86,235, forward strand.
CGGTGGGCATCACGCAACGTATAGCGCCCAGCGTGTTAGATGATCGGGGTTCGATGCCCGACCGCAACAACGAAGCCTCCGCCGTCGCCGTGCGCGCTCTCGTGCGCGGCGACGTGCAGGGTGTGGGCTTTCGCGCCGCGACGGTTGACCGCGCGCGCGAGCTTGGGGTGTTGGGTTGGGTACGCAACGCCGAGGACGGTGCCGTCGCGGTTCACCTCGAGGGCGCCCCGGGGGCCGTCGAGGCGCTCATGGTCTTCCTGCGCAATGGACCACCACCGGCGCGGGTCACGGAGGTCGCGATCGAGCCGGTCGCGGTCGAGGGTCACGAGCAGTTCGCGATCCGCGGTGTCGCCGCCGGAGTATTCGTCGTCCAAGAGCACGCCGCGCGCGCCCACCACTTCGATCTGCGCCTCGAGGTCGCGGGGGTCATGCGTTCGTGGGCGGTCCCCAAGGGGCCCTCGCTCGACCCCGCCGTCAAGCGCCTCGCCGTCCAAGTCCCCGACCACTCGCTCGCGTACAACACGTTTGAGGGTGAGAGCGAAGACGGTGGCAGCGTGATCGTCTGGGACCGTGGCATCTACGAGCAGGGCGGTCGCGTCGTCTGGCCCCAAGCGCTCGAGTGCGGACACGCGGTCTTCGTACTCCACGGCGAGAAGCTCCGCGGCGGCTTCGCCTTGCAGCGCACCCGTCCCGGCGCGAAGGCGCAGTGGCTGCTGATCAAGCGCCGCGACGAGCACGCGCGGTCCGGTTCGGACATCGTCGCCGAATGTCCCCGCTCGGTGCTCAGCGGCCGCATGCTCGGGTGAGAGCATTCTATTTTTGGAGAACCTTACTTACGAAAATAGTTTCTCACTGAAAGAAACACCTTAAATAGATATACAAGCTCGCGGCCGCTCAAAAAAGCGAGGCTCGTGGCTGGCTCAAAGGCGAGGCTCGCCCTGGCTCAACGGCAAAGCCAGGGCAAGGCGTGCGGCGACCCACTATGCATCAAGCCTCTAGCTCCCCTGCCCGTGCGCTGAGGTGACTACGCACATATCGCGTGCGAGCCCATTTCCAATCGTACGTTCGTGGTCTTGCCCGCGGTGATGACTACTACTTGCGGCCGGGTCCCGTTGGAGGCTGAAACCGTGTAGTGCCCTACGGGCTCGGTGAAGGAGAACGGGCGGCCGCCCCGGCTAGAGAGCGTCAGGGTTGTGTGAGCGACGACGCGCGAACCTCTGCTCAGTCTCACGCTGACCCGGACCTTGGGGGGAACGCCCCTCCGCCATGTCGCTTCGCAACCTCGTCCAACGACGCCGCGCAGGACTCCCTTCGCGGCGGGGTCTACCGCATGCGTCGAGGCATGCGCGCCAGGACTGTAGCCGCAGAGCAGACCGAGCGCGCAAACTGGGCCAGCGATCACGATGCGAATCATTGAGCGCACCTCAAATAATATAGCGCCGGTTGCACGGAGGCATACACCCCGAGAACGCAGCATCCAGCTTGTGTGTGGTGGGCGCCGCGGCTCTCACGGCGGCTAGCTCGCCGGGACCTGCTCTGGTGCCGCCATCGCCGCCGCCTACTTCGCGCCTGACGCGTGCTCGGACAGTTGCTAAACGCTAGCTGGGCTGTCGCCCGCTGCGACCAGGCTGGTCACGGGCATGCCTGCCGCGTGGCGAGCGACGAACTCGCCGATCATCGGCACGAGCAGCTCCTTGGCCTCCCACATCGGGACGTGACCGCAGTCGGCGAGCGCGCGCGACTCGACGCCCGGTATCTCGCGTCGAAAGCGCGGCGCGTGGCGCTCTGCCGGCAAGATGCGATCGAACTCCGGCGAGACCAGCAGGACGGGGCAGTCGATGCGGTCGAGATCGCGCAGCGCCAAGCCGTTGTCGGCGCGCAGCGCCGCGATTGCCGCCGCGCTTACCGCGCAGCGCGCCGAGGAGCGCGCCAGCGCGACTGCCTCCGCGGGCGCGACGAGCTCACCGTGGCGCATGATCTCGCGCAGCGCGAGGCGCCTGCTGCGCGGGCGACTCATCACCGTCGGGATCGCCCAACCGGTGACTCGCGCCGCGCGGATCTGCTGCGCGAAGAAACGCGCGAGCCGCAGCGCCTCACCGTCGCCGTCGGACCACCCGCCCGCGGGCGCGAGCGCAACGACCGAGCGCGCGCGGCTGCGCTTGGCGAGCTCGAGCGCCAGTGCACCCCCCAGGGAATTGCCGACGACGTGCGCCGTACCCACGCCGAGCTCGTCCAGGTGGCTCTCCAGGGAGTCGGCCGCCGACGCGAACGACATCGGCACGCCATCGGGAAACGGCGGCCCACCGTCGTGACCCGCGAGCGTCGGCGCGATCACCTCGAAGCGCGCCGCCAGGCCGTCCAGCAGCGGGCGCCAGTGGTGCCAAGCCCCCGTGAAGCCGTGCAGCAGCACGAGTGGCTCTCCAGACCCAGCACGGTACAGCGCGGGAGACGCCTCGGGCATCGCACAACAGCCTACCGGAGTCGCGCAGGCCCGGCACGCGGGAGCGCGACTTGGCGAGACACGCACTCGCCGCCGCCGCGACCGGGCGAGACACGCGCTCGCCGCCGCCGCGAGGCGCGAGACCGGCGCAGAAGGAGCACCTGCACCACCGCGTTTCTTGCCCGAGAGCACGCTGCGCGCGTGCGTCCACGAGCAGCGCGACGACACGGAGGTTTGTTTCCATGAGGGCAGCCAGGATGGTTTTGGGACTCGCGACGGCGATCCTCCTGACGGTCGCGGCGCCCGCCGGAGCGGACTTCCTCCCGGTCGGCGCGTGGTCGTTCAATGAAGGCCGCGGCACCGTCGCGCGCGACTACTCCGGCCATCACAACGAAGGCACCCTCGAAGGGCTTGCCGCGTGGACGCGTGGGCGCTTCCAGAGCGCGATCGCCTTCAATGGCGGTGCCGCCGTGGTGCAAGTGCCCGACAGCGCCTCGCTGGAACCCGCCGCGGTCAGCGTCAGCGCGTGGGTCAACAGCAGCGCGAGCCCCGGCATCTATCGCTACGTCGTCGCGAAGGGCGCCAACGGCTGCTCCGCTGCCTCCTACGGCCTCTACACCGGTTCCGACGGCGGTCTCGAGTTCTACGCCTCGACCAACGATGGCCTCTCCTGGACGGTCTCGCCGGACGCCGGGCAGGGCGTCTGGAACGGCCAGTGGCACAACGTCGTCGGCACCTACGATGGCTCCACGCTGCGGCTCTACGTCGACGGGCAGCAGGTGGGCTCCGGGACGCCCGACACCGCGCCGATAGCGTATGGCCTTCCCACCTCGAACAATCTCGCGATCGGCGACTATCCCTGGTGTCCGGAGTCGGCCTTCAACGGCAGCATCGACGAAGTCAAGGTCTTCAACCGCGCACTCGACCCGCGCGAGATCGCACTCGGCTACCAGCTCTCGCGGTGGCTGCCGAGCGCCTTTCCCTCCGATCTGATCTTCTAGAGCGCGCGACCCCCGGCGGCTGCGTGTAGTGCGCCGGGGTCTCGCACGTGTACGCGCCGCGCTGCGCTGGCCGTGGTCGACGCGGGTAACGGCCGGGCTGCGTCAGCCGCGTTTGTGGCGCGTGACGGCGGCGCTGTCCGCGCTGTTGCTGGGCGCGCTGCTGCTCGCGTGCGCCCAGGGGTCGCTCACAATCATCGCGCGGCCGCCGGCCGCGAACGGCACGGGCGCAGCCGCAGTGCCCTCGTGGGAGCGGTGGTGCACGAGTGGCATCCCCCGCGAGGACCGCAGGCGGCTCGCGTTCTGCGCGCGCGTCGAAGGGCGCGTGCTCGCCGCGACGCACGGACCGGGGCCGCTGGAGGCGCACGTCGCGGTGCTCGGCGACTTCCACCTCGTGATCGTGCGCCTGCCCGATGGCGCCGCGACGCCCGCGAGAGGCACGCGTGTCGTCGCGATCGGCCCGCTCTTCCGCGCCCGCGACGGCCAGCGCGAGGTGCAGGCCTTCCGCTTCGAAGCCGCATGAGGTGGGCCGGTCCCCTACTGAGGTCGGCTCTGACGTTGCGAGCCCTGGCATGGGCGGCGTGGGGGCCCCTGGCATGAGGTGGCTGGCCCTCACGGTGGGCCTGCTGTGTGCGAGCGTCGCGCTGGTCGGGTGGGTCTACTTGCGAGACCGCGACACCGCGAGCTGGCGCCCAAGCGAACGCCAGCTCGCGCGCGTCGATGCGGAAGACGTGCTCAGCGCGGTCGGCGGCGGCGCCTGTCGCACCGGTTGCGCCTCCCAGGAGCTCGGACGCGTGCGGCCCCGCCGCTGGCTCGTGCGCGTCACCGCGGGCGGGCGCACGCTCTGCCTGGAGATCGACCTCGACGCGTTCGCGATGAGTCCGCGCGGCGTCGCGGGAGCGCGGCTCGCGCGCTGCCCGCGCGGCGATCACCGCTCGCGTCGCGCTCAGCCGCGCGCGACGAGCAGGTAGTTGTTGCCGTCGGGGTCGCGGAAGAAGAACATCGGCGGGACCGGGTCGCCCATGCGCATGACCTCGTCGTCGACGTCCACGCCGCGGCCTTTGAGGCTCGCGTGGTCGGCGTCGATGTCCTCGCTCGCGAAGCCGACGCGCGTCTGGATCCCCGTCGTCTCGCCTTCGCGCGGCGGCACCAGCGCGAGCGTCGTCGCGGCGCCCGCGGGCGCGACTTCGACCCAGCGTTCGCCTCGGCCGAAGGGGGTATCGGAGCGCTTCTCGAAGCCGAGCTTCTCCACGAAGAACGCGATCGCGGCGTCCTGGTCGCTGACGGGCACCATCACGGTCCCGATCGCGCCGATGCGTGTGCTCGTTGCCGTCTCGGTCATCTCCAGCCTCCTGTAGTCCGGGTTTTACAGCTAAGACCGCCGCGCGCGGCGAAAGTCATCGAAAGACATTCTCGCGCATTTCTTCGGCGACGCTCAGGAGACGCATAGCGAGATGCGCTTTCCTGGTGAGAGTGCAGATCGATAGCGCCAGCCGCACGCTCACTCGCCGGCAGCTGCTGCGCACCGCGGGCGCGGGCGCGGCGGGCGTCGCGCTCGCGGGGACCGCGGGCGAGCTGCTCGCGGGCGCGCTGGCCTCGCGCGCGCCCGCGGCGCCGCTGCCGCCGAAATGGCGCAGCCGGCCGGACCTGCGCATCCCGGCGCTGACGGTGACGCGCCGCGCGGAGGGAGTGAGCGAGGACGCGATCTTCATCGCGCCGTACAACTCGCCGATCGGCCAGGCGGGCGCGGTGATCGTCGACAACCGCGGCGAGCCGATCTGGGAGAACCCGCTCGCCGGGAAGGTGACGATGAACTTCCGCGTGCAGCGCTACCGCGGCAGCCCGGTGCTGACGTGGTGGGAGGGCAGCATCGAACTCGGCCACGGCGTCGGCGAATACGTGATCGCCGACGCCGCCTACCGCACGGTGCGGCGGGTGCAAGCGGCGCGCGGGCTGCGCGGCGATCTGCACGAGTTCGTCATCACGCCGCGCGACACCGCGCTGCTCACCAGCTATGTGGTCACCGAGGCGGACCTCACCGCGGTCGGCGGCGCGCGCCGCGGCACGATCCAGGACGCGATCTTCCAGGAGATCGACCTCGCCAGCGGCCGCGTGCTGCTGGAGTGGCACAGCCTCGACCACGTCGCGCTCGAGGAGTCCTACGCGCCGGTCGAAGCGGACTGGGACTTCTTTCACATCAACTCGGTGGACGTCGACGGCGATGGTGGCCTGCTGGTCTCCGCGCGCAGCACGCACACGATCTACAAGGTCGACCGCGGCGGGTCGATCCGCTGGCGCCTGGGCGGCAAGCGCGGCGACTTCGCGATGGGCCCGGGCAGCGAGTTCGCGTGGCAGCACGACGCGCGCCGCCAGCCCGAAGGCACGCTGACGGTGTTCGACAACGGTGCGACGCCTGCGGTCGAGCGGCGCTCGCGCGCCCTGATCCTCGACGTCGACGAGCGCGCGATGACCGCGGCGCTCGTGCGCCAGTACACGCACCCGCGGATCCTCGCGGGCAGCCAGGGCAGCGTGCAGCTGCTCGCGAACGGCAACGTCTTCGTCGGCTGGGGCGAAGCGCCGCGCGTCTCGGAGTTCCGCCGTTCGGGGGAGATAGTGTTTGACGCGGTGCTCGGCGCGCAGTACGAGTGCTACCGGGCCTTCCGCCTGCCCTGGACGGGCCGGCCCGCGCAAGCGCCCGCGATCGCAGTCGCCGGCGCGGGTCGCGACGCGATCGCCTACGCGAGCTGGAACGGCGCGAGCGAGGTGCGTGCTTGGCAGCTGCTCGGAGGGGCGCAGCCCAATCGACTGCTCCCCATCCGAACCGCGCGATCGCGAGGATTCGAGACCGCGCTCGCGACCGCCGCCGCGAGCGGTCCCTGCTTCGCGGTGCGCGCGCTCGACGCGAGCGGCGCGCCGCGCGGGCAGTCGCGCACGCTTGCCCTGCGCAGCTGAGCGCGGGTCGGCGCGCGGAGCGTCGGCGCGGAGTGGAACGTCCTCTGCGTGTGGAGAGGGGAGGGCAGCGGCGGCGCTACGCGGCCTGCGCGAGCGCTTTGTCGATCGCGTCGAGCAGGCGGTCGGTCGCGGCGGCGTTGCGCAGCGCGATGCGCACGTGGTGCGGCGCGCCCAGCGGGGCGCCCCCCGCGACGAGCACGCCGGACTGGCGCAGGCGCGTCGCGAGCTCGCTGCCGTCGAGCTCGGGGTGGGCGGCCCACACGAAGTTCGCCTGGCTCGCGCTGACCTCGAAGTCGCGCTCGCGCAGCGCCGCGGTGAGGCGCGCGCGCTCTTCGCGCACGCAGCGCACGTGGTGTTCCATCGAGGCCGTCCCCGAGCGCAGCGCCTCCAGCGCGCCGGACTGCGAGACCTCGCTGACGCCGAGGTCGGGTTCGAGCTCCGCGAGCAGCTCCTCCGAGCCGGGGCCGCCGATCGCGTAGCCGATGCGGATGCCCGCGAGGCCCCACGCCTTCGAGAAGCTGCGGAACACGAGCAGCCGCGGGTAGCTCGCGAGCACCTGCAGCGAGGAGTCCAGCGGCTGCGCGTCGGAGAACTCGACGAGCGCCTCGTCGAGCAGCACCGCGACGCCCTCGCGCAGGCCCGCGAGCAGGCGCTGCAGCTCGCCCGTCGCGAGCAGCTCGCCCGTCGGGTCGTTCGGGCTCGCGAGCGCGATCACGCGCGCGGACTCGCTGCGCGCGGCGCTCAGCAGCGCGTCGACGCCGCCGCCGACCGGCACCGCGCGGCCGTGCGCGCGGCGCGCCATGATCGGGTACAGCGGGTAGGAGGGCCACGACGTCAGCAGCTCCTGGCCCGGCTCGACCAGCGCGCGCGTCGCCGCGCTCAGCAGCTCCGCCGCGCCGTTGCCGATGATCAGGCGCTCCACCGGCACCCCGTGGCGCTCGGCGAGCTCCGCGCGCAGCTCCGAGCCGCGCAGATGCGGGTAGCGCTGCAGGCCGCGCCGCGCCGTGAACGTGATCGCCGCCGAGATATTCGCGTGCGGCAGTTCGGGCCACGTCGTCTGCGAGAGGTCGAGCGTCGCGACGCGCGTCAGCGCCTTGCGCCGGCGCTCCGCCGCCTCCTCGCGCAGCTCGCGGTTGACCTCCTCCTCCGAGAGACCCTCGAACTGGCGATAGTAGTCGAGCAGGCCCACCCTCAGACGTTGCCGCTGCCGGTTTCGACGGTCTGGCCCGGCCCGTGAACCAGGAGGAACCAGACCATGAAGATTCCCGCGCAGATCGCGGCCGTCACGGCGAAGATGCGCCCGAGGACTCCCGAGCGCTGGTCGTAGCCCGCGGCGCGGCGCACGAGGATCCACATCTGGTCGAGCTCGCGCAGGATCCGCAGCGTCCCGAACAGGAGCACGAACAGCGCGATGAACGCCATCAGGATGCCGAAGCTGACGCTGCCCATCAGGTAGTTGGTCTGCGAGCCGATCCACAGGCACGCGAGCGGGATCGGTCCCCAGCACATCAGCGAGAGGAACGTCATCGCCGCAAACAGCAGCCCGGCCATGTGCTTGTCGATGCGCTGACGCGCCGCGCTGCCGCGCTGGGGCAGGCCGCGGAAGTGGACCGGCGCGGTGCCTGGGCGCCTGCCTACGAACAGGCCGCCGTTATCGCTTGGATCGTTGCGCATCTCGGTCCTCTCTCGGTTATCGCCTTACACGCTAGCGGGTATAGAGCGAGTCGAGTAGCTCGGCGTACTTCGCGGCGACGACGCCCCGCTTGACCTTCAGCGTCGGCGTGAGCTCGCCGCCGGCCTGCGTGAGGTCGTGCGCGAGGATCGCGAACTTCTTGACCTGCTCGACCTGCGCGTACGCCGCGTTGACGCGATCGACTTCCGCGCCGATCAGCGCGCGGATCGCGGGCTCGCGCGCGAGCAGCGCGGGGTCCTCGGGGAGGTCGTGCTGGCGCGCGTAGATCGCGATTTCCTCCTCGTCGAGCGTGATCAGCACGACGGGGTAGGGGCGCTGGTCGCCGTGCATCACGGCCTGCGAGATCCAGCGGCAGCGCTTGAGGTCGTTCTCGAGGTTCGCGGGTGTCAGGTTCTTGCCGCCCGCGGTGATGATGATGTCCTTCTTGCGCCCCACGATCGAGAGGTAGCCCTCCGCGTCGATCGAGCCGAGGTCGCCGGTGTGCAGCCATCCGTCCTCGACCGCGCCGAAGCTCTCGTCGGCTTTGTTGTGGTAGCCCGCGAAGATGTTCGGGCCTTTGATCAGCAGCTCGCCGTCGGGCGCGATCTTCAGCTCGACCCCCGGGAACGGACGCCCGACGGTGCCGAACTTGTGGTCCTCGATCGTCGAGATCGTCGCCGCCGTCGCGGTCTCGGTCATGCCGTAGCCCTCGAGCACCGGAACCCCGGCGGCCCAGAAGAACTCGAGGATCTCTTTCGCGATCGGCGCGGCGCCGCTCGTCGCGCGCTGCAGGCGCCCGCCGAAGATCGCGCGCACGTTCTTGAACAGCTGCTCGTCGGCCTCGTCGAAGGGCTCCCGCAGCTCCGCCGGGACCCGCTCGCCGGCGACGATCAGGTCGCGCACCTTCATGCCGAGCGCGACCGCGGCCTGCGCGCGCTCCTGCTCAGCGGGTCCCTGCGCCTGGATCGCGCCCTGCGCGAGCGCGTAGACCTTCTCGAAGACGCGCGGCACCGATGGGAGGTAGGTCGGTTTGACCTCCATCAGCTCGGGCACGATCTGCTTGGTGTCGCCGCCAAAGTACGCGAGCGTCCCGCCGAGTTCGAACACCGCGAGCTGGATCAGCAACGCGTAGGAGTGCGCGAGCGGGAGGTACAGGTAGATGACCTCATCCGCTTCGATGTGCCCGACCGCGCGGATCATGTTCATCATCGCCGCGTAGTTGCCGTGGCTGAGCACGCAGCCCTTCGGCGGGCCGGTCGTGCCGGAGGTGTAGATGAACGTGTAGGGGTCCTCGGGTCCGATCGCGGCGCGGCGGCGCTCGAGCTCGCCCGTGTCCCCGCCGCGTCCGCGCGCGCGGACCTCCTCGAGCGTGATCGCGGGTAGTGGCGCGGCGTCCGCCGCGGGCCCGCTCGGCGCGGCCTCGCTCGCCGTGGACCCGTCGGCCTCCGCCGTGCCCCGGGCGGGCGGGTCGATTACGACTACGGTGCGCAGCTCCGGCAAGCGCTCGCGCACGGCGGCGATCTTCGCGAGCTGCGAGGCGTCCTCGCAGACGATCGCGCGGGCGCCGGAGTCGGCGATCACCCACTGGCACTCCTCGGGCGAGTTGGTCTGGTAGATCGGGACGACGACGGCGCCGATCGCGGTCGCGGCGAGGTCCGCGTAGGACCACTCGGGGCGCGTGTTCGCGAGGATGCAGACGCGCTCGCCGGGCCGCACCCCGAGCTCGATCAGGCCGAGCGCGGTCTCCTGGACAATCTCGCCGAGTCGCGCGTAGCTGACGTCGAGCCACTCTCCGGCGCGCTTGTAGCGCACGGCGGGCTTCGCGGCGAACTGCGCGACGGCGTGCGGAACGAGATACGCGAGTGTCTCGGTTGCGCTCGGCGGCGGCGCGGCCGAGCCCTCACTCGGCGCCGCTGGCTGCTCGGCGGTGCTTGCCTCCATGGCTCTCTCCTCCTCGGGTGCTGCGGACGGACCTTGTGAGGAGAAGGATATGCGCTTCCCGCGCGCGCGTGGCTAACGTTCGGCGATCAGCCCTTCGCCGTCGCCGGCTGTGGGCCGCGCGCGGGTGGCTGGCGGAGGCTCGCGAGGAAGAGGCTCTTGTCGATGCGGCCCTTGAAGATCGGGACACCCATCTCGGTGCACTTCGAGAGGACCTCTCTGCGCCCAAGGCCGGCCTCACGGGCGAGCTCCGTCGGAGTCAGGTGGTTAGCCATCGGGGATCTCCTCCTGTCGGGGTAGGGGCTGCAAGTACATATACCGCTGGCGGCGGACGTTGGCAACCGTGATTTCCGCGCAGGCTGCGGGTTGCGCACGGGCGACTGCGCCCTGCGTCTCGCGCGGTGCGCGCCCACGCGTCGGGGGTGCCCGGGGGCGAGGCGGGCGGCGCCGCGCTCAGATGGGGTTGGGGACGTCGACGAAGACGTGGCGCACGCCGAAGCGCGCGGCGAGCCGCTCGCCGAGGGCGCGCACGCCGAAGGTCTCGGTCGCGTAGTGGCCGGCGGCGATGAAGTGCACCGCCGCCTCGCGGGCCTGCGCCATCACGCGCTCGGCGGGCTCGCCGGTGAGGAACGCGTCGGCACCCGCGGCGACGGCCTCCGCGAGGTGGTCCGCGCCGGCGCCGGTGACGATCGCGAGGCGCCGCACGCGCGGCGGCCCGTACTCGAACGCGAGCGGCTCGCGCGCGGTCGCCGCGCGGACGCGGTCGAGGAGCTGTGCGATCGGCACGCCCCCGTCGGCGCGGTGTGCCGCACTCGAAGGGCCATGCGCGCCGGTGCGGTCGGCCTCAGCGGTGAGCTCCGCGAGGCAGCCGATCGGCTCGCCGCGGTGTCGCGCGAATGGCGTCAGCCGCGCGCCGCCGAGCGCGCGCGCGAGGAGCGCGTTGTTCCCGACTTCGGGGTGCGCGTCGAGCGGGAGGTGGTAGGCGAGCAGCGAGATGTCGGCGGCGAAGAGCACGCGCAGGCGCCGCGCGAGCGCGGCGTCGATCGGGCCGGGGCCCGAGCCCCAGAAGAGCCCGTGGTGCGCGAGCACGAGCTGCGCGCCCTCCGCGCGGGCGCGCTCGAAGAGCTCGAGGTGCGCGGTGACGCCGCTCGCGACCGTCGCGACCTCGTCCGCACCGGGCACCTGCAGGCCATTGGGGCCGTAGTCCGCGAAGCGCTCGGGCTGCAGGAGGGCGTCCAGCTCCTGGACGATGTCGGCGAGCCGCGCGGGCATCCGGCGGGACGATAGCGACGCGGGGTGCGCCCGGCGAGGGTCCTGCGCGGCGCCACGTCCAGGAATCTCGGGCCGCTCGCCAAGCGCGGCGCGCAATCCCGGGGTCAGGCAGCGTGCCACGCCACGCTCGGAAGACCTCAGACCGCCGGCTGGAGGCGGTGTGGGATACTGGAGGCTGCGTCGGGGCGTGGCGCAGCCTGGTAGCGCGCGCCGTTCGGGTCGGCGAGGTCCCCGGTTCGAATCCGGGCGCCCCGATTGGTTAGAGAACCGCGAAGGCCAGCGAACACGGGCGAAAACCCCCGGAAACACTGGTCCTAGCGGTAGGTGGTTTGCCCGTGTTCGCGGCTGTTCGGTGGTCTGGAGGGCCGCAAACGGGATGCAAGGCTGCGGAAACGGGATGCAAACGGGATGCAAGACGGTTTCCCCCGGCCGGCGACCAGCGACTTGATCGGGGTCGCCGCCGACGACTAGCGTGCGCGCTTGGCAGCGCGGCGCTGCATCTGGATGAGCAGCGGCACGGGCGCCGCATCCTCGGGGTCGGGCACGACCAAAATCTCATCGCCAAGCAGCTTGCGATGAGCGTCCAATACGGCACGGTGATTGACGATGGTGGTGGCCTCGCCAATGAATGATCGCCCCGGCATGTACGGCTCCAACCGAACGGTCAGCTCGGCGACGGCAACTATGTAGCTGGCGGCGGCCTTGGGACCGACCAGCTCCTTGTCCTGCTCGGTGACGTTGTGCGAGTAGGCACTGATGCTCTTGGCGCCTGAGCGACGCGGATGTACGAGGGCGTTGCGGACCTCGAAGAGAGCGAATAGTCGCTGCAAGGGCAGCCTTCCACGGTCGAGCGGCGGCTCGACGCCGACCAGGCGGGAGCCGATCAACAGCTTCTCCGTCGTAACGAGCCGATCGAGCGCCTGCGCGTCTCGTGCGGGCAGCGCAGCCTCAAGGAACTCATTGGCATACGCCTCGGTGGAGAGGGCAGCAAACAGCACCGCGTTCCGTAGGAAGCTGAGGCGACGGTTCATGGCGCTGAGCCGACGCTGCGAGGCCTCCAGCATCGAGCCGTGGTAGTAGTCCGCTATCTCGGCGTAGAGCGCGGGTGCGCTACTCGCAGCGGTCAGCGCCTCAAGCGCCTGATTCAGATAGGCCGACGACTGGGCCGCACGGGGGAGGGAAGGTGTTTCGGGACTCGGCGACATCTGCACAGCATGGCCTACGGGGAGGCCGGTGGCGCGTGTCGAGACAGTTTTATGCGGAGCTGACGATGTGCAGGTGGCGCGGTGTCTCGGTGGCCGTGTTCCGCTGCTCGTAGTCGTCCATCGCGCGCTGCGCGCGGGCGAGCGCGCGGCGCCGGCCGAGCTTGGTGTAGACGGTGGCGATGAGGTAGCCGCCGTCGTCGTGGCCGACTATTTCTGCGACCGTCGCGGGGTCGAGGCCGAGGCCGCCGTCCTCCACGGGATCGACCATCCATTGAATCGCGCGGTGCTTCAACTCGTAGAACTCCTGGCCTGGCATCCCTGCCGATGCGCGTACCGAGTGCCAGAGGTTTGACCAAGTGCTGCGCAGCATGTAGCCGCCGCGCGTCGCCGGGAACACGATCTCGCCCTTGGTACGGTCGATCGTCTTTCCTCGACGCGGCATCGTTTCTAGGTGCGCGCGAAAGCGGGGGCTCATTACGACCCATCGGCCGTCGTCATCCTTGGGCCATGTGATCTTGCCGGTGTCGAGGTCGAGTTGCCAGCGCACATGGATCAGGTTCTCCGGGAAGTGAATATCGGGGCGATGCAATGCGAATACCTCGCCGGGACGCATCGCTGCGTCGCCCACGCCGAGGGTCGCGCCCTCAAGGATGAGCCCGTAATCGTCGGCCCGGCTTTCGCGGGCGGCGTGGCGTAGTCGCTCGTACTGCTCGTCGGTGATGATCTCGAAGTCGGGTCGGTCTACTCGGCGCTTGCGCTTGCTCGCTCCAAGGCGGGTGAACTGGTTGCGCTCGATCAAGTCGCGGTCGAGCGCGTGGTTGAAAAACTGCCGGACTGCCTGCTGAATGTTGGCGCCCTTCGGGCGCGTCCAAGTCACCGCCTCGTCACGAGAGAAGCTGTCGATCGGCCGGTCGTGAAACTCGCGGAGGAACGGTCGCAGCCCATCGCGCAACCGCCGCACGGACGAATCGCGTCGCCCCGTCTCCTTCTGCGTCGCCTCGCCATCCGGCCACGTCATCGTGATCCGGCCGTTCTCGTGAATCGTGGCACCCGCGAACTCAAGCACGGTGGGAGCGACGCACCGGGAGGGGTTGGCGACCTCCTCGCGCAGTTCCGCTAGGCATCGTTCCTTGGCCTTGCGGAACTCCTCCATGCTGTCGTGCGTGCCGATCCACTTCCTGCGACCCTTGTACTTGGCGAACCCGGACCACTTCGGCTTGTGACGTGAGCCTCGGTTAACCGGCATCAGGCACGCTCTCCTTTGCCGCAGTGGAGGCGTAGCGCTCGCGTAGCCATGCCTCGACCTCGGAGACGATGTAGCGGTTCATGCCGCCCATCCGCAGATAGGGGAGGCCGAGATGCTGCTGCAACTCGATCCAGCGGCGGGTGACTTGCAGGTGGTCGGCGAGCTGTTGCTTCGTGACCCAGTGCTCGCGCGCCTCGATCGCGGCTGTCATGCGCCTGCCGAGTAGATACTCGTTCGGTCGGCGCCAGTGGCCTGCGCGAGGTGCCGGCCAAAGAGGGGCCGGCGCTGGCGCTGCTTGCCGTGTCCCGCGAGAGTGGTGCATCGCTGTCTGCGATCAGAGCAGACCCGAGCCGTGATCTCAAGGTCCTGACAGATATACGGTCTCGCGCATCGGGTGGACAGGCCCGGGGCTCGTTTCTGGCGTGCTGGTGAGGAGAACGCGCTCATCAGGCGCGGGCAGATAGGGGGCGGGCGTGCCAGCGCGCCGGGCACTGGCGCCGGTCGAGCCTGTCGGCCATCGCTCGCGGGCTCCTGGGGGGCACCCCGAGGCTCGGGACGCCAGCGTGGTTGCGCGCGATGCTCGTGCTGTCGGCGGAAGCGAACGGGTAGCGGCTGCCGGCGAGCTTCATGCCGCGAAGCATGTGCAGCCATACGGGCGCCGGCCCGTCCGGGCAGAGCCGGTCCATCGCTTCGGCCATCCGGCGCTGCCAGCGCGCGCCGCCGACGCTGCGGTAGCTGCCCGAACTGCCGAGGCACACGCGCGGCCATTCCTGCGCGAGCCGCAGGAGCCTGTCTATGCGCTCGTGCAGGTGCCACACGGGGGCGCCGCGGTCGCCGAACGGCCACGCGGCGAGCAACCGGTCATTCTCCCGCTCGGTGCCGTCGATCACATCGGGGATGACGGCCCAGGTGGTGCGGTACTCAAGCCAGAGCTCGCACCATCGGTAGTACGCCGGCCAGTCGGTCGGGCGCCCGGTGCGCCAAAGCGTGAACGCGCCATTGTCGAGCATCACCGCCTGCCCGATCTGGTGGCAGGCCCGCACGTCCTGAGGGTGAGCGAAGCTCACACAGAAGCAGCGTCCGGTGAGTTCAAGCAGCTTTGCGCGAGGGGTGATCGGTGTGCCGTGGTAGTGGATCACGTCAGCGCCTCCGTGCGCTGGCGGACACGCACGCGGGCGATGAGCAGCGACCAGAGCAGCGCCCCGGCGGTCTTGGCGATGAACTGCCCGGCGGTGGTGCTCCACATCACGCCGCCGAAGGCGAGCGTCGGGAAGACGAAGCTGTCAATCGCGGCGCCGAGCCATGCGGCGATGTTGGCGCGCTGCATCCATCGGCGCCTGCGCAGCAGGTGATAGAGCGCGCCCTCCCCCGTCTCTGCACAGGCGAAGGAGATCGCCGAGGCCTCGGCGATCATGTGAGCGTCGGGCGTCGCCAGGTAGCTAGAGACTCCAGCGCGTGCGTGCGAGCCACGCCCTTGCCGAGAATCTTGCTCACGAACCCCAGCTTGCCCGCGTCGCGGACTCGCGGGCGCTCCACGTTCATCGAGCCGCTCGTCGTCCTGATCGCCTTCGGTTCGTGCCCGTTGCGGTAGCTGACCGTCTCCTCGGCACGCTGATAGCGACGACGGCCGAGGAACTCCGTGACCTCGTCCTCCAACGCCTGCTGCAAGATCAAACGGGCTCCCAGCCGGCCGACCACCTCCACCGGGTCCTGCTCCTGGCCAACACCAGCCAAAACCTCATCCAGTTCAGAGCGGAACCTCTCGCTCGGGGCTACCTTCTCCATGCGGGCGTACCTCCATCTTCGACTTGTTCAGGGTCAAAGCGGAGGCTACGCCCGCAACCTCAATTCCCCCGGCTCACGGGACACGACC